>JBLRWW010000073.1:0-2091 GCA_047921055.1 Acholeplasmataceae bacterium | reverse complement strand
ATATAAACAATATATTAGAAAAATGAATGGAATACTAATTATACTGATGATATAACCCGACTTACGCAGATGTAGTGTGAAAATATAATAAGAATCACAATAAATGATAGGTTAAGCCCAAGGTTTAGCCTATTTTTGTTGTATAATGCGAAAAAAACGTTGTATAATGACATTTTTGTTGATATAGTGTGAATAGTGTGATATAATAAAATAAAGGTTGGTGATGTTTCATGTTTATAAAAAAGGAAATTAAAAAGTTTAAAGGCACTACAAAAACTTATGTTCGTATTGTCGAGTCCTATCGTGCAAATGGTCAAAATAAACACCGTGCCATCAAAAGTTATGGTGCACTCGAAGATCAAGAACATCCAGAAATATTTTTAAGACAAGTTGAAGCCGATTTAAAACGCTTAGATCAGCATAAAGACCAAGATATTAAAATTATAATTAAAGCCAAAGAAAACGAACTCAATGCTTCAAACAATGTGAGTTACAATTATGGCTATCAATATTTAGAAAGTATTTATGATTTTTTACAAATCGATGCTTTTCTAGAGAAATATCAAAATGAGTTGAATAGTAAAGAACGCTATTCAATCGGTCAAATCTTCAAATTCCTAGTCTATGAACGTATCTTATCTCCAGATAGTAAGCGCGCAAACGTGCAAAGAAGGAAACTTTATTACACTCAAAGTTTCAATTTTTCGTTAGATGATGTTTATCGAAGTCTAGATTTACTCGCTCCCATCTATAAAGACTTACAAGCACATATGCGCAAAAGAATTAACACGTTAAATTTTGCTTCAATGGATTATTTATATTACGATGTTACCAATTACTACTGTGAGATTGATTTTAATGATTTATTGGATGGCTTAAGGAAAAGAGGCGTATCTAAAGAACATCGTTTAAATCCAATCGTTGGATTAGGATTATTCATGGATTCAAACGGATTACCTTTAGCCTTTCAAGTCTTTCCAGGGAATACAGCAGAAAGCACAACCTTAATATCGGGCATTAACGAAGTCAAGCAACAAAGCCATAAAAAACGCATACTCTGTGTCGCAGATAAGGGATTAAATACCACCCAAAACATACGTCAGTTGATTTTGAATCAAGACGGTTATCTGTTTTCACAAATCATTAGAGGTCCAAAGGGAAAAAGATTCCATGATCAACTGTTTTCTAGTGAAGGTTGGGAAGAAAAAATCAATGATGAAAATGAAGTGATTTATCGTTACAAACTTTACAAGGATACGATTACACTTAAAGATGAAAACAATCAAAAATTTGAACATCAACAAAAGGTATTACTTTATTGGAGTAAAGAAGAGTTTGATATGCAACAAAAAAAGCGACTTGAACAAGTTTCAAGAGCTATCAAATCATTAAACAATAATGCTTATCAAATTGAACATAGTTTTAAGAAATATATTAAAAAAACAGTGGATGGTAAAGAAACATTATCTATTAATCAAGCCTTGATCGATGAAGAATCAAAATATGATGGTTACTTTGGGTTGGTGACATCTGAGTTAGATTTTGATCACCAACAAATAAGAAAGACTTATGCTAATCTTTGGGAAATTGAAGATACTTTTAGAGTCACAAAGACTAATTTAGAATTTAGACCGATTTATCATCACAAGCATGAACATATCCTATCTCACTTCTTGATTTGTTTTACATCTTTGATTATCCTTAGACTTTTTCAATACAAGTTGAAAGGACAAGGTATACACTTATCAGCTGAACGTATTATTAACGTTTTAAACAAGATGAATTTAGAGAAAACAACCAAAGATGTTTATCATTTACACGCCATATCAGGTGCTCAAGCTTACCGAGAAATTAAAAACAAAGATCAAGCAATGGTTTATACTAGTACTTTGAGCGCTGAAGATATGATAGAAAAGGATTTAAAATTAATATACTTGGCTTTTGATGTTGAAGTGAATGAAGCTTATATTAAGGTTGAAAAATTCAATCGTTATTTGAGAAATATCAAATTTCACACTACATCTGCGTAAGTTGGGGCAAAGTTTTTTTGAAGTTAACAAGTCAAGCAAATGAAGTTTTAAAGATTCATGA
>JBLRWW010000072.1:0-2106 GCA_047921055.1 Acholeplasmataceae bacterium | reverse complement strand
CTATCGGTATATTCATTACCTAAGATTTCACTTAAGGTTGTTTTGACATCATCATCTAGCTTTAATGGATTCATCTCATGGTGATCACCTATATAGAGTGAAAATGCATTTGCTTCAAGAGCCAAAACCAAAAATGTTTCAACGGATTGAAAGTAAGCAACCAAGGGTTTGATATGAAAACTATTAGAAACAATGGCTACTGGCTTCACATCAGATTCTAACCGATAAATAATCATATCTTCATGATTTGCAAATATCGCAAGTCCATCTTTGGCATGATGCCAAAAATTGGTATCATGCTCCATCGATTTGAGTAAATAAATCAGTTCACTAAAATCATTGGCATCATCACTTTTTTCAATGGAAAGAATAGCCTCTTTGGCCAAGTTTTTAAAAACCAAAACATCTTTTTTGTGATCAAAGATCACTCTGTGCGTTGGCATGTAAATAGATAAAGATAACCCTTTGGGATTTTTTAACATCTCGTGTGGAAATGCATGTGTTATGGTGTATGTCATATCATCATTCCTTTCTTAAATCAAAAAAATGTTTCTGATCAAAACAGGCATCGGTGATTCAATTAGATTTCTTTAGATGTCAAGAGGTGCTATACATCTATTATACGCTATCATCACGATATTATCAAATCAAGGCGATATCATCAAATACCGTTAACCATATGTATAAAACTTCTTTTTGACACATATCTATTCATGTATTAATATATAAAACACACATGAAAATCCTATGTAAACGTATGCAGAAAACGTTTACATGACTCCAATAAATCAAATTCTATACCCACTTATCCCCATCATCAAGGGCATAAAGCATGATTATAAGGCTATTTTTTAAAACTTGCATTATATGTCTCATATGTTAAGATGGGGAAAAAAGGAGCTGATTTATTTGAAACATATAAAAACACAATCAAAAAAACTCATCACCATATTGCTTATCTTATCTGCACTCTTAACGGTTGCTGCATGTACACAACCAGATGAAATTATCTTTGGTCAAGGTGACTGGGATTCAAATTTATTCCATGATGAAGTCGCAAG
The DNA here is from genome assembly GCA_047921055.1 of Acholeplasmataceae bacterium. Classification (GTDB taxonomy): domain Bacteria; phylum Bacillota_I; class Bacilli_A; order Acholeplasmatales; family Acholeplasmataceae; genus JBLRWW01. The sequence goes on along the minus strand of JBLRWW010000072.1, from coordinate 1,045 downwards.
ATACATTATCGAAGAAGGATACGGTGTTGCCACACGCTCTGTCTCAGCTGAGACATCCGTGATGATCGCAACCCTTACGACCAACGATATTGATGTCGCCATGGAAATATGGTCAGATAACTTACCAACCTATCAAGATGACTTAGACAATGGGCTTTATCAAAAAGTTTCTGTAAACTTTGATGATAATGCTCAAGGACTCTACATTCCAGCTTATTTACAGTTAGAATATCCTGATTTGGTCACAGTTGAAGATTTAAAAGATTATGCCCATTTATTTGAACATCCAGAAGGATTAGACAAAGGCATCATCTATGGCGGACCTGAAGGTTGGGGCGCTACTGCATTTCTAGATAATAAAATTACCGCTTATGGTTTAGATGAATTCTATGAATTCCGTAAAATTGATTCAAATACCATCTTGTCTTCTACCCTAGCCGATGCTTATAGCAATGAAGAACCTTGGGTTGGCTATAACTGGGAACCAACCTGGATTATGGGGATTTATGATATGGTCTTATTAGAAGACTCAGCATATTCATCTGAAGACTTTGCCCAAGGTATTGGTGCATTTCCTAGTGTTTCTGTTGATATTGTTGTTTCCAATGATTTTGCTGATAAATATCCAGAAATTACGGCATTTTTAAGTAATTACCGTACAACATCAGACATTACATCTCAAGCCTTAGGGTATATGTCAGATAATGATGCTAGTGGTCGCGAGACAGCGATTTGGTTTTTAAAAAATAACCAATCACTATGGTCTAATTGGGTGCCAACTGATATTTATGATAAAGTGATGGCATCACTCGATTTAGAATAGTAAACATAAAACGTAGCTCACTGCTACGTTTTTTAAAAGAAAAGAAAGGAATCAACATTTATGATTAATTATCCTGAACAATTTATCTTTGAAATTAGCGGCATCATCGATGCCGCTGTCCATTGGATCTTATCAACCTTTAGAGGCTTATTTGATGTCATCTCTGATGTTGTCTTATCGTTATTTTTTGGGTTTGATATGGTCTTAAGTAATATCCCTTGG
>JBLRWW010000071.1:0-2796 GCA_047921055.1 Acholeplasmataceae bacterium | reverse complement strand
GCTCCTTTTTATTGGTATAATGACTATAGATAACGCTTACATAACGAAAAACCTCAAAAGAATAGGATGGGAATAAGCATTATGCAGACATTAAAAAAATTGATAGATAAAATGGGTAAGGCAGGCATTTGGACATCAATCTTGGTACTTATAATCATGATTGCCTCATTGTTTGCTTCACTGATTCACTCAGACTGGGGCAATGTCGATATTGAAACAGTTTACTTTGAAGCCAGAGATAATCAAATTGTCGCCTATGATCTTTACAGACCACAGTCAGTAACAGAGGATCATAAAGCGCCACTTATTATTGTCATTGCTGGTTTTCAAAGAACTAGGGAAACACAAGCGCATGTTGCCTTAGAACTTGCAAGGAGAGGATTTGTAGTTATTAACATTGATCCATACAGTCAAGGGGACTCAACGAGTAGTCAGGGTCTTCAAGGTCGTGCGGTAGCAACCGTTGAAGGTTATGGTGCATTTGATATTATTGACTATGTTTATGACAATGAAGATGTTTATCCTTTCGTGGATAAAGATCGTATTGGTGTCACAGGTCACTCTGCAGGCGGGAATGCCGCATATCATGCTGCGGTTCACTTTGGAAAACGTGCCGTGGATAATAATGGTGTGAGTAAAGTGCATTCTGTCTATATTAGTGGCTATGTGCTTTCGATTACATCAAATATTAGTTTTTCTAAGAGCAATATGGGTATGGACTACGCACTCTATGATGAAGGTGCATTTAGAAATTCAGCAAACTTAAGTGCACCCGAAGGCTATAATAAAGCCGATATGCGTTGGTCGATTGAGTCACATACATTTGTTAACTCAGGACTTGAACAGCAAGGACTACCAACTATAGGTTTATCAGAAGAAATTCAAATTGGTCGTATATATGGTAATCCGAATTTAAGAAATATGCGACAAGTATTTAATACACCAACCATTCATGCGTTTCAGCCTTATAGCTCAGAAGCCAATAAAAACAATATTAGTTTCTTTGAAATTGCGATGGATTACAGAAGTAGTACCATAACAACAAGTGATCAAGTGTGGCAAATTAAAGAAGTCCTTACAACAATTTCATTGGTCGCATCCTTGGCAATGATTGTACCGGTTGCATCGCTTTTATATCGTATACCATTTTTTAAGTCATCGATGATTAAGCCAATCATTAGCACAAAGAAACGCACCAAAGGCGAGATTTTAAATTTCATTATCATTTTTTTACTTACAGCAGGATTTGCTGCATTAACATATTTACCAGCAGCAAAACTATCCTTAACATTATTCCCAGAAGCAAGCAGTTCAGTGAATACTTGGTTTTTCCCTCAACGTATGACCAATGCAGTTGCTGTTTGGGCAGTCATTTCTGGGTTATTTGCGATGTTGGTTTTTATGGCATCTAGAGCAATTAATCTCACAATAAAACATAAACAAACACAGTCACCCATTGATTTAAAAGAAGAGGTTCGTCATTGGGGCATTTTGCCAGGATGGAAAAACTTTGGTAAAACCGTATTGCTTGGTTTATCGGTTGTCACGATTTATTTCGGATTATTAATGATTGTTTACGGACTATTTAAAGTCGATTACCGATTTATCTTTGTGATGGCAGCTAGACGCATTAATACAAAAGTGTTATTACAAATTTTAATATATTTCCCGGTATTCTTTATTTTCTACTTTTCTAACTCTATTCGTGTCAATGCGGGTCAAATGCATGGGCATGCCAATGAGAAAATGAAACTGCTTATTGCAGGATTGACCAATATTGCAGGATTATTTGTGATATTACTCATTCAATATATTTCGTTTATAAATACTGGTACAATTGCATTTACAGAATTGCCAGACAGTACAACACAATGGCTATATGTGAATATATTATTCACACTGATACCAATCATCTTCTTAATGCCATTCTTTAACAGATGGTTCTATAAATTAAGCGGTAACACCTATTTAGGACCGATTATTATTTGTTTTATTTTCGTTATGATGAGTATTAATAACTCAGTAGCATATATACCCCTTTAGGAGGAAAAAAAGAATGAAAAAATTATTGTATGGTTTTGCAATTGTATTATTAATTGGCGTGCTTGCTGCATGCAGACAAACCCCGGAAGAGACACTAATATTTACAGTGACTTTTGATACGGGCGAAAATGGTACTGTCATTCCATCTCAAGAAGTCGAAAATGGTGGGAAAGTTACCAAACCGGCAGATCCAACCAGAGATGGTTTCATGTTTGATGGTGATTGGATGAACGGGAACTTCAAGTGGAATTTTGATTTAGATATCGTGACTGATGATTTAACATTGGTTGCAACTTGGATTGAAATTTCATCAACACCAACTGCAGTGAGTATCACTGATGAATTATTTTCATCAACACTCACATGGAGACAAACTGATGCTGATTTACAAACATTTAAAGTATCTTTAAGAAAAGTTGGGACAGGCAATTTCGTTGAAGTTGAAGGTGCTATCGAAGTTGATACAACTGATATGCTTCATGTGGTTACATTTACACCAGATGTTTTACCTGAAGGCGGGTACTATGATGTTAAAATTGAAGTTAGCGGCGAAACCGTTAATATTGAGTCAATTTTGTTTGGTGGCGCAGGGACAGAACAAAATCCGTATGTTGTCACAAAAGCAAGTGATGTCGTGGCAATTTTAGAACAGAACAGTCTCAGTCAAAATCATTTTAAACAACTCAATGACATCTTATCAACATTATCTGATCAAATCGAGATAAACAACGATCGAAAAGTTGTCTTTGGTGG
>JBLRWW010000070.1:0-2990 GCA_047921055.1 Acholeplasmataceae bacterium | reverse complement strand
ATTATACCAATAAAAAGGAGCGAGAGAACGCTCCATAACTTTCTTATATTTTATAGTATATAAGTTTTACTTATACCTAGTGACCGTCTCTGAGAAATGTAATGAACTCAAGCGCCCCTTTGTGCAGTTGTGCTTCTTTTTGCCAGATTAATCCAATACGTAAAGTCAACTTATTTTTGAATGGCACACCGACAATATCATCATCGTTGATATCAACAAGTTCTTTCATTAAAAATGCCCCACCTGCGTTCATCTTAACAAAATTCCTGATCACTGATAACTGTGTGGAGACCAATATGATTTTGGGATCTTGATGAACTTCCATATACATTTGATTAATCAGTTGATTCTGAAAAAAACCTTCGCGTAATAAAATAATGGATTCATCTTTAATATCTTCAATCGTCAATGATGTTTTTTTTGAAATGGGGTTATCCTTGTTGACACAATATAAAAGTTCTGTTTCTAAGATATGCTCTTTTTCATAATGCTCATTAGCGCTATCGTTTAAAATAGAAAATCCAATATCTAATGTCTTACTTTGAATTTTCTTTCGAATGCTTAGTGATCCCTCTTCCCAAATTTCAAATTTAGCATCTGGGTGAGTAGCCATATACTGGTTATAAATTTTGGGAAACAAAAAAGATCCAATCATTGGTGGGACACCAATGCGGATGGTATATTGATGTTGTGATAAATCTCTTAAATCTTTATCTAGCACATCAAACCCATTGAGTAGTGATTTGGCCTTATCATAGAAAAATTCACCTTCAGCGGTTAATATCAATCCGTGGTTTTTACGCTCAAAAAGCTTTAGATTATACTCTTTTTCTAATTGATTGATGGCGTTTGATAATGCGGGTTGTGTCACAAAAAGTGACTTTGAAGCGGCCGTTAATGATCCGCTTTCACAGACCGTGATAAAATATTTGATTTGTAGAAGTGTCATAAAAAAACCTCTTTTCTGTCTTTTTATCGATGATCTAGGTATAGGATATCATATTTATATGTTTTTGTGTGCGCATGATGGCTTACCTTGTTTTATGTTTCAATTTTCCGTCTACTATAAGTAGAAATCAATGGGTGTGATATGATGGATGATTCACTATTAGGATACTTAACGTTGTTATCTGTGACAATCATTTTTTTAGGCACCGCCCTCGTTCATAGAAAAGCACCTAAAAAGTCTTTTGACTGCCATTACTTTCAATAGGATTAGGATTTCCTGTTTTTTTGTTTCTACTCATTATGCAGGGTGCACCTTATGGATTGTTTTTATTTTATGTAGCGCTTAGTCTTTGGAATGGTGGTTTTTTGGGTTGTTTTACGCCTGGTATTTAAAAGCCCCCCTAGAAAAAGAAATCATAACTTAATGATAAATGCCCCTTCAACAAGAAGCGGCATTTTATGTATTAAAAGTCTATTTTTTGTTTGTCTTTGTCTAAATACATGAGCTGATCAGCTCTATGAATCAATAGATTAATTTTTTTGGCATCTCTTGGATATTGAGATACCCCGCACCCAAAGGTGACTGGAATCACTTGATTTTCATAAGTAAATGGTGAGTTTTTAAGTCTTTTTCTAATTGCTAAAATAATCTCATCGGCGTCTTCTGCCTTTTTACTTGGCAGTGTTAAGATAAACTCATCTCCACCTGTACGTGAAAATATGGCCTCTTTTGGTATGCTTTTTTTTACCATTTTCGCAAAGTGGATTAAAAATTGATCGCCTGCATCATGACCAAAGCGGTCATTGACCTTCTTTAAACCATTCATGTCAATCATACAAATCGTAAAAATCTGCTGCTTTTCTTCTGCCATTTTAATGGTGTCGTTTAATAGTGTTTTATTATATTTTCTAGTAGCCGCACCTGTTAATTCATCATAGCGTGACAACCTATAAATATCTTTAACAAGCAAGTGATTGTTCAGTGCCAAATCGATTAGATTGGCTAAGTGCTTAACATGCACTTTATCTTGTTCAGTAAAAGCATCATAACTATCAATGTTATCCAAATTGATAAACCCATAAATTTTGCCATGTAACTTCAGTGAGCATGTCAATATTGATTTGGCAACCAACGCTTGGTTAGTATCTAGTAACTTCGTTTTAACATGATCAATATGAACTTCATCAAATGTTTTAATATCTTTAATAATCGAAGGTTCATTTAAAACACCTAGTTTATATTGAAGCATTTCATCAAGTTTTAGTTCGATTTCTTGAAGTATTGCCAAATTGTATCCCACAGCAGCATGAAATCTCATGATATTGCCGTCTCTAATCAAAATACTACCCTTTTGAGCCTTAGGCATCACGCTGATTGCTGATTCTAATATTTTTTGTAGCACAGTATCTAGATTATCATTGACTAACAAGTCAGGTGTGATCTGTAACATAGCGTTTGTAATGCGGTATTTTTGATCCAGGCTGATTAAATCTTTATCAATGCGAATATAGGAACGGTGTGTTATTAAATACATAATGAGTGTAATAAACCCAGGTATAATGAGCACATGGGTATTGATAATACGTTCTGGCAACCCAACATAAAACAATATAAATTGAAAAATCAACACGCTAATAATAATAAGTGTGCTGTTTAGTAAACTATTATCAACAATCGATGAAATACCGAGTAAATATGTAAATAGAAAAATAACGACAATACCTATTGCAAGTAAATTAAGTGATGAAAGTGCTATAAGTGGCGCAAAGAAAACAATAAATATTGCTAAAAAAACGACTCCCGTGATTCGTGTAATCCATGTTTGTATATGATATATTTCAAATTCGCTGAGTATTTTTTTCATATCTTTACCTTCAATTTAATATGTATTGCCAATGACAAAAAAAATCAAAACATGCATAAAAATGTTTAAACACATTCATAAAAGACGATTGAATTTGTCCGGTAGCTGGCAATCTTTTTTTGTAAAAAGACCCTATAGTTTTCCGTCGCCGGATCACTCCGGGTTTGGCTTTATCAA
>JBLRWW010000069.1:0-2999 GCA_047921055.1 Acholeplasmataceae bacterium | reverse complement strand
TCTTTAACTAAGACATCTGCTAATACATCATCGTTATTGAATGTTACAAGGTTTGATGGACCAGAATATATGCCATTTATAACCAAATTATCAACATTTGCAGACCTGGAATCTACTGTTATGCGCACCCTCACATTTGATTTATCAACAATAACACTGAAATTAGCGTAAGAGTCAGTTAAACTTATTGTCTCTATTTCTTGCCAATCATCTCCATTAATTTGATACCATACTTTCATAACTGCGGTAGTGTGACTAGCGTTGTAGTATTTAGCATCGAAATCAAAAGAATAAATATAATCTAAAAAATCATTATTAAAAATGTATGCATTGTTTGCACCTCTAAATCTTAGCATCTTGGTTCCATGTGTTGCTAAAATAGAACTGTTTAAATCACTTGAGTCTGGATTCATAATAACTTCCTTAACAGTCCACTCAATTCCTCCAAATGTTCGTAAAGCATCAGTTGTAGGGTAACTGCCCCAAGTGGTCACACTTTCAAAATCTTCAGCATATAAAGGATCAGCAATATATCTAGAATTTTGATTTGTGTAAACAGTTATCAAATCAACACCGTTAGATACTACAAGATACCCTTGCACATTGAAAAGTGACCCATAAGGGAAACTCATTACAAACTCATTGGTAAGTGGATGAGCTTTATTATTCATTGCGATTTGAACACCTGGTGTTGTTAAAGTTAAATCAAGTGTATTATCTTCATGAATTAAGAATCCATACTCAACAACAGTAAACGTTGGAGGTAAGTAGTATTGACCTAAATAAGTGTGATAACCACCACGCACCTCTAAATCTTTTGTCATGGTTACAACAGGCACGATATCATCAGTTATAGCTTTATAGACAGCAGTAATCGTACGATCGCCTACAACTGTAAAGACATAGTTTGGATCATATGATAAAACAACATCACCTTCAGCCCAGTGACTAAAGTCATCACTGCCACTGGTTAAATCTGCAGTTAATGAGACCAATTGATTATAATTATATGTGCCGCTACCTGCTGCGTTTTCTACTGTGATGGTAAAAGTATCAACAGAAGCACTTTCATATTGAAGAATAAAAACACTATTTGATTGAATATTGGTTAAGATTGCTTCAGCACCAAGTGGCGTGCGCCATTTGGTTTGGGCAATCGCTAAACCAGGTTTATTAGGTAGTTCAACTGGTTCAACAGCATTATCACCTGGAGTGACATATTGTGGATCACCAATTAAAGCACCATTCGCATCCATAAAGACAACAGCATATTCAAGGGGGTCTGTTGGATGAAAAACAGCCAATAAATTAAGTGTTGATGTCACAACAAAACTATGGTCAATTGGTAAATCTTGACGAATGACACCATTAACGACCCAAAAAGCGAAGTCAGATCCTGGTTGACCAATACTTTGGTGCACTGTAATGGTACTCCCATAAACTTGTGCGCCAATTGGAGAATTGATTAACCCATTTTCATCATCAAAAATTGCATTTAAGGTGACTGGGACATCAGGTAGTGTTACATCTGCTCTTAAATGATTAACAAAAAAAGCGGATGCGAAAAGAACTAAAAAGATAAATAATATAATCTTTTTCATCTAATTGCCTCCACCCCATATAGATTCGCCGTCCATGGCGCCATTACCACTTGCTGCAATGTGATCATCGATCACAAACTCTATGATGTCTACACATGGTTTTTCGTATGTTTCCTTTGGTGTTTTTTTCAAAGTTAAGCCTCCTAAAAAATTTAAATTTGATTCTATTTTAACATGATTAATATGAAATTTGTGTGATTTTTACAATAAAAACAGGAATTTTCTTTGAATGTGTTATTTTATAAATAAAAAGCACATATGATGTGCTATAGTCCGAGGTCTTGCATGATGCTTTTTATCTCATCTATTGTCTTTTTTTTAACCAACGATCGCTTGGTTTGTCTAAGTGAATATTTAAAGCTAGAAAAAAGCTTTTTAAAAAGTCTATGAAGCCAATAAAACGGCAGTAGGATTGGCCATTTATTTAATGAAGAATAGATGCCTTTCATGGTTTCATAACCCGGGAAAAATAGTCCTAAATAAAAAGAGAGTCGTGACTTTTTTTGATTTTGGTGTGTAGCCATGCGAGATTCAAAGGGATTAAACGTATGACCTTTGCCGTGAATGCCTGAAGATGTGAAAAACGAAATCAGATTATCAAGACGTTTTTCACCTAAAGAATTCCCATGATTCTCAAAATCTTTCATCAACCCAAAATAATGTTGGTTAAGTGTTATGACGACATCAAAAAATGTCTTAAGATGTACTTGATTTAATAACTGATTGAGTTTAGCCGTATCGATATTTTTTTCTTTTTCTTTCATGAAAAGACCAATATCTAAAAGACTTCTCAAGCCCACACCGCTGGTTTTTATATGTTTTGACAAATGATACAAAAGATAAACAAGTTCATAGGTTGGATCTAGTATATAAGTGAATTGTTCATATGTGTCGGCATGTGACCAGGGATCAAAGATATGATGTTGGTATTCAAGATCTGTTTTTTTATAAAGTGCAGGATGGATTTCAATGGTGATGTCATCATCTGTAAGATATAAATCATGTGCAATACTTTTAGCCTTTAATGGGATGTTATCATCATTAAAAATCTCATAGACACGGTTCATTTCAGAATCTTTAATTAAGATATCAATATCACCCATAGCACGCATGTATGTTTCTGGATAAATAAACTTAAGATGTGATCCTTTTAAAAAGATATGATCGATATGATGGGTATTTAAAAGTGCTTTTAGCTTTGCAATCATCTCTATGTGTTTGATATCAGATGCGATATATGCATAGTATACTTTTGTCATGTGTTGATAGAGTTTTTCAGATATATGATCTTTTTGCAGTGCGTGATATATGAAACCAATTAATCCATTATCAAAGGCTGACAAAAAAAAGCGCTCATCATCATCAATGGTTGATGTATAACTTTCATTGTTTAAGGCA
>JBLRWW010000068.1:0-3020 GCA_047921055.1 Acholeplasmataceae bacterium | reverse complement strand
ACTTGCCACATAACATATGAAAAAGCGTAAACATCACGTGTTTACGCTTTTATTTTGGTATTTTATTTGATATAATATGATAGCAAACCAATCCGGGACGTGGCGTAGCTTGGTAGCGCGCTTGGCTGGGGGCCAAGAGGTCGCAAGTTCAAATCTTGTCGTCCCGACCATGACAAAAGATAAAAGGCGAATCATCGCCTTTTTTTTAGAATTCAGACATCAAGCTAACATAATCAGAGGTCATGGTAATATTTAAGTTGCCGTTACGAACACGCAGTTCATCAATAAATGCCTTTTGGTTAATTCCATGCTTAAGTTTAACTAAGTAAGTTAACTCAAACATTGTGCCAAAGTCAGTGGTTTTTACACGTTGCAGTTGATAACTTAATAAAAACTCTCTAAAGACCTCGTTAAACACATTGACATAATTTAAACTTTCAGGAATCACAATTTTTAATTTGGCATGGTCTGACTTTTGACGATCAAATTTGGTCCAGTAAATTAAAAAGAAGATTAAACTCAAGAAAGCTGTAATGACAATGGCGAACCCTAAATAACCAAGGGCAGTTGCTAAACCAATACCAACAGCAGATAAAATATATGTTATATCTCTTGAATCTGCAATGGCTGTTCTAAAGCGAACAAGTGCAAAGACGCCTGCCAAACTAAAGGCACGGGCTAAGTTGTCTGAAATAAGCATAATGATAATTGAAATAACCAGTGGTAATATCATTAATGTCACACTAAATGTGTGATCATAAACAGTTTTTCGGTGTGTAAGCACAAAGACACCACTCATAATAAGTCCTAGTAATGTTGATGAACTTAAGACAATAAGTAGTTTTGTGACATCAATTAAATCCATATTAAGTGTTAAAAAGTACGCTGTCATCGATGTATCCTCCTATAATGTGATGCTGGTATATTTTACCATATTTTGAAAAGCTTTGACTAAAAATTTCGAATGTTGAAAGTTTTCGTACCAACCAAATCGGAAAATTAATGTCAGATTTGATTTCCATTAAATATAAATTCTTACTTGGAAACAATATCATATTTTTATGGTCATTAAAGTTCGGCTCTTTTTCATTAAACGCGATATTTTTATCGAATGTGATGCGCAAGTGGTCATCTTGAGACATCATGGCCAATCGCTCATATTCAATATAGATGCTGGGCGTTACTTTGTGTGTTTTAATGAAATAATCAATTTCTTTTAAAATTTGTTGATCAAGTGGGTCTGTAAATGTTGGTAAAATACCTTCATTAACATAGGCCTTCGCATCTTTGAAAGATAAGGTTAATCGCCTTTTGTTAATGCGTTGTTGCATTTTCTTTTTGATTTCTAGAAAGACCAGTGTATCATCAGAAGGATTTGTTTGATAAGCTCTGATACGTAGTTTGGCTTTATATCTGGGTTTCAAAAGTGAATCCCTAATAACAAAATGGTCTGGAGTATCATAGTAGATGTTGCCTACTTTATAAAACTGCTCATCGATTGAATAAGGATCAAAAATAAGGTGCTCTTTTAAAAAGGCCACCATATCGTTCTTTTGTGCTTCATTAAGTAAGTATTTACGTTCGAAACGGTTGAAAATTGTTTGAATCAATAGTATCATTCCCATTCAAAAGACTAAAGATATTATATCACAAGTTAAAGGCAAAATAAACAGTATTATACATAGACAATTGATATCTAACATGGTAAAATAATTCATGCTACTGCACCCGTAGCTCAGTTGGATTAGAGCGCAACCCTCCGAAGGTTGAGGTCGCATGTTCGATTCATGTCGGGTGCGCCAGGAGGAATACTCAAGTGGTTGAAGAGGCACGCTTGGAAAGCTTGTAGGTCTTAAAAGGGCGCAGGGGTTCAAATCCCCTTTCCTCCGCCATTAGCAAAGCATAGGTCTGATACGATTCGGTATCAAACCTTTTTTTGTCTTTGTTAAGCTGTTTATATTTTTGGAAACGTACTAAAGTGTGTAACTATATTGAGATAGAAATCACTTTTTTGATACCTTAGGGGGGGCAGTGTGTCCCAAAATATTGTAGCAGTGCACCAAATTTATGCTAAATGACTCATTAAAAACTTATAAAACACAACAATAAAGCCCTTAAATCTGAAGATTCAGGGGCTTTTCACTTATTGCTTTAGATATTTAAGGTGCAGATTACGACGTAGCACTGTCATTTTTCATCGTCTTGTGAATCGAACTGTATTACCTTAAGAAGCCGATGGTAGGTGAAACCCAATCTAATACACAAAGTATAAAGAAGACTACAACGTATTTTTATTCTTTAAATAAATAAACACCTTCTGTTTGAATGAATATATCAATACATGACTTATCAAATGATGCTTCTTTCGAAATTAAGAAAATATATAAATCTGAAAAGTATACAGTATAAGGTAACGTTTCATCATGGTAAATCACATAAAACAAATTGAATAAATATTCTCTTATCTCTCTATTTCCAGCTCGATCCATATAAGTTTTATTTATAACATAACTATATACACCATTTGATTCAATGCCATCAATAAAAGGATAAGGTCTAGAATTTAAGTAAATGTAAGGCTCTACACCGTCTGCAAAAAATCTTAATCTGTATTTTCCATCAACTAATTGTGTATCAGCATAATAGAATCCTTCTTTAGAAATAGCTCCTCTTCTATAATGAGTATATATTTTCGGATCAAAATATAGATAAAATGGATCAAAATAAACAAAAGGGTTTTCAGGTGACTTTAAAAGATCACTAGTGAAAGGGTTTTCAGATGACTTTAATGGATCAGAAGCAAAAGGAAGTTCATCTTTATAATCAGGTATCAATATCTCGATATCGTTTTCACCAAATGGATTAATAAGCCCATCAGTTCTTTCTAAAAAAGTGTACAGATTAACTGGTTCATCAAAACTCTTTTCGAACCCCAAAGCTCGGTAATCAATTGATATCACTTTTGTATCTCCAATTACTTCATTTGAAATTTCATTATTACTTATTGAATCATGAGAACC
>JBLRWW010000067.1:0-3286 GCA_047921055.1 Acholeplasmataceae bacterium | reverse complement strand
TCATTTAGTATAGATGATTTTTAAACTTATCACAAGTGCCAATGTAGTGACATTGGCGCAACCAATGGTTGCTTAGTAACTAAATCATTAATTTTAGTTAAAGATCTATGTGTATTTTGGTGATAATCACTTTTTCATATGATTATGGTTGAATAATTAACCCTGTGCCGTCTCCCGCTAATACTGTTGGTAAAATACCATCCCATGTATCATAGTATAGTTGTGTTAGAACAACTGTTGACACTTCTTGGATCGATAAAAATCCGCCTTCTGGTGTCCCAGCAGCCAATGATGCCTCAAATGCCAATTGTTCAGCGGCATCACTAAATTGACCTTGATACATCACATTAATCGCATTAATGGTGACCGATTTTAAAAGTGCTTCAGCCTCAGCATCTGCTGTGGCTTTAATCACAACAGTTAATGCAGCAATTTCAGCTTCTAATTTTTTTGTTTCTTCTCTTACGATAGCCGCAGCTTGTTCTTTGATTGCGATTTCTTCTTGCTTAGCAGCAATCGCTTCAGCTTCTACGACTTGTTCGATTGAAAGACCTGCATCAACATCCCTAATGACAAATGTTTGAACAGTAATACCTAGTTGTGACATAGGTCCAATCAATTCTTCTTGTGTGTTATTGGTTACATTAACAATAGACCCTCTTAATATCGCAAAAACACTATATTCAGTTGAGTTTTCTTGAAGTGATTTTTTGATGATTGCTTCTAGGATGGCAGGATCAACATCGTTTCCACCAAATGTGCGATAGAATGTGTGGGCATTTTGAATGCCTACACGATATTGAAAGGCAACTTCGTAAGTGACCCATTGTCCACCACCGGTTGGTTCGCCTTGCATGTTAAGAATGATCCCTGTTTGTGCACTCATTTCAAATTGAGCTTCTCTAAGTTTCGTTGAAATTTTAGTCACCTTAATCCAAGGTGCTTTAACATGTAATCCTTCATCAAAGCTTTCTGCTTGAAGTCCACCTCTTAATGGATCATAAACAATACCGACTTCATTGGCATTGACTGTGGTAAACATGCCAAGCACTACAACAAAAAATCCAAGTGGTGCCAGTAATTGAAGCTTGGTGAGTTTCCACTGTAGGGCTTTCTTGTTCTTATGTCTTGCTTCAATGGTTTCAACTTCCTGAGTTTGTTTATTAAATCTTGTCTTTGTGATCGTTACGGGTGATGTTTCAAGTCCTAAGCCAATAAATAAACCAATCACTAAAATAAATGAAAATACAACAATAAACATTTTTAATTCCTCCTGTTTGATTGAAGCGCAAAAAACCTTTTTTTGGGTGTTTTTTTAAAAGTGCGATTGTAATGCATTGGCGCGTCAAAAAACACCCAAATGATTCATGCGTTCCACTGTCTTTTATAAAGACATTTTTTTATGGTTAATATCATTATTATACCAAAAATAACATGATTATAACCTTTAAAAAGTGACAAATGGCTGACATGATAACTTTGAGTGATTTTTGTTTTTTAAGTGATGATTTCTTAATGGATTTTTAATCATGCTTTAATTGATTCAATATCATCTGTGATGATCCAATCATCCATGTTTTTTTCTCTGTGATAGGTAAAAGGTTTGATGGCTTCTAGATTGGATATCTCAATTAAACAAATATATTTTTTGCCTGCCCACCTTTTAAACTGAGTTGCAGATAGATTCAGTTCTTTTTGATGCTTTTTTACAAATTCAATAGAGTCTAATTCAGACATCTTATCTGTTTCTATAACATCTTTAACAAGTGCACGGTGTGTGACTAATAGATTTCCACCTGTTTCAACAAAGTAAAGATGGTCATTTATTTTAACACGTCCACCCAGTGGACTTTTCTTACCAGCAGCGCCTCTGATGATCATTGTTTTTGTATGGTTTAATAGTTTTTCTAATTCTTTAGCGCTTTTATCAAGATAGACAAGATGATCGGCTTTATCGGTTCTTTTTTGGTACCAAGTACTTTGACTCATAAAGTGACTCCTTTTTTAAGTGATCTCTTCAATTAAATCAATGAGGTCAACCAAGTCTTGTGAGGTAAATATGTGATCAACAGGGACACCATACTCAAAGTTTTCGCCTAAGTGTGTGGTTAAATGAAACGCAAAAGGCACTTGAATAAGCATACCCGCTGGCGCAAATACAGTATCTACATGACTTGAGCCACCGCTTGATTGTTCGCCAATCACAATCGCGTCACCATAGGCTTTGGCATATAGTGTGAAAATGTTTGCTGCACTATAAGTTAATGAGGATGTCTTAATATAAAGATTAGCAGATAGTTTATTGATACCTGAAGTGAAATAATACTGATGCATCGCACCTAAGGTGTGATGCTTAAAAGTGATTTGAAGTGGGTTATTCATCACATATGGCAACATATCCATCATGGCATACATAAAGCCTCCTGCATTACAGGTAAAATCAATGATGACATCTGTTGTGTCATCATTAACAAGCATATCTTTTTCATAAGCAAATATTTCTGCAGTATACGTATCAAAGGTATTAACAACAAGTAAACTAATCTCTGTGTTTAATTTTTGAGAGTGTGTGTTTTCACAATAATCTTGATAAACCTCTTCATCATCCATATTCTTTTTGGTGCGACCTTGATAGATATAGGCATCATCATTAAATTCATAGACATCCCCATAATAACCTTCAAAAGCTAGGCCCATATGCATGTCATCAAAGTCTTTGATTAAAAAGTCAATCAATGTATAAAAACTTAAATTATCGCCTTCTAAGTTTTCTTTTAATGGGAACAATAAATCTTTATAATAATACGGTTCTTGATCAAAGTTTAATCCATAAAAGTAATCAAAGTAAAAGGCTAAGTAATCAATCACATGCATTTGTAAATCTAAGGGCATGTCTTGTGAGGTATATCTTATGGGAAAATCAACTGGGTCAATGGCTGAATCGGTTGCGTATAACGATACCCCATTAAAATAAAGATTTGTATCAAAGCCACTAAAAAATAGATTGGCTAGTGATAAAGGTAGGTAATATTCATTTTGATAAGTAATAGGTGATAGGTGATAACTTTCTAAATCAAATGAGACAGGATCAGAAAACTGATAAGATCTTAAATCACTATCTTCAGTTAAATAATAGTAATCAGGATAAATGAGGTCACCATCTAAAAAGTATAAAAACTCAATATGGTTAAGTGCTATGGTTTGGTTTACTTCATCATATGTTAACTCAAACGTCTCAGTAGATACTTCATCGGTATAGCTTATCATAAAGCCATCATCAGTGATA
>JBLRWW010000066.1:0-3420 GCA_047921055.1 Acholeplasmataceae bacterium | reverse complement strand
CATAAAACTGGAGTCTCTTTTTTTAGAGTGTCCGTTTTATAGGGTATAGTTTATAGGATTCATCGTTTATTTTTTATGGAAAAACTCAATCACCGCAGGATTTTTAGATAAGATTTGGTAGAAGGGATATCCCAAACCAAACATCACCATGGCTTCACCTAAGAAAATCCATCCAAAGGTTGGTAAAAAGGGTAAGTCGATAAAGTATACAAGCATGAACCCTATAATAAAGCCATTAAATAATGCGGGCATGACTAGGGCAATGATTTTTGATTTCATCACGAAAATCATCGCGGTTAAACTTAAAACGGTTGCTAAACTACCAAAGACGGCATCAATAATCCCAAAAGGACTCATTAACCAATTGGCTACAAATGTTCCAATGGTTAATCCCACAATACTTTTTTTGTCAAAAAAGATAAAAATAAGTAAAACTTCAGCGATTCTAAATTGAATGGTTTCAAAACTCATAAATGAAAAGCCAAAAACCAAAACAACATACATGCTGGCTAGCATTGTTTGAAATGCCAGATCTTTTAATTGAAATGTGTGCATCATAAATCTCCCTGTTTTTATTTTTCGCTGGTTTCCTAGGGTACAGCGTTTCGTCTTTACATATTCTATCAAACTTGTGCTATAATTACAAGGTAGGAAGAGGATAATTATGAGTATATCATTTGAAGTGAAACATATCTGTAAACAAAGCGGTGCAAGATTGGGTTTGTTAAAGACACCACATGGTGACTTTGAGACGCCTATTTTTATGCCTGTTGGCACACAAGCAACCGTAAAAACGTTGACACCAGAAGAAATAAAAAGTGCATCACAAGGACTTATTTTAGGCAATACTTACCACTTATGGTTACAGCCAGGACCAGACATTGTTAAAGATCATGGTGGTATCCGAGGATTTATGAAATGGGATGGCGCACTTTTAACTGATAGCGGTGGTTTTCAAGTGTTTAGTTTAACAGAGATGCGTAAAATAACCGAAGAAGGTGTCCATTTTAAACATCATAAAAATGGGTCTGCCTTGTTTATGTCACCAGAAGATTCCATTCAGATACAAGAGGCATTAGGTGCTGATATCATTATGAGTTTTGATGAATGTCCACCACCATATGCACCTTATGACTATATGAAAGAAAGTGTTGATCGCACATTAAGATGGGCAAAGCGCGGCAAAGACGCACTAACAACGGATCAAGCACTGTTTGGTATTGTTCAAGGCGGGCTCAATCATGAACTGAGAGCATACAGTGCCAAGGCGTTAATTGATATGGATTTTCCTGGCTATTCAATTGGTGGGCTTTCAGTCGGTGAAACCAAAGCGGAAATGTATGATATTACAGCTTTTTTAAATCCGATCTTACCCTTTGATAAACCACGATATTTAATGGGCGTTGGTTCGCCAGATGATTTGGTTGAAAATGTAATCCATGGCATTGATATGTTTGATTGTGTGTTACCTACACGGATTGCAAGACACGGGACAGCCTTAACATCAGAAGGTAAAATCGTCATTAAAAATGCGATTTATGAAAAAGATTACAAACCCCTAGACCCAGAAATACAATCACTTGCAAGTCCATACACACGGTCATATATTAGACATTTATTTAAAGCAGAAGAGTTGCTTGCCATGCGTTTGGTTACACATCAAAATCTGAGTTATTTAAACACATTAATGAAACAAATCAGAGAAGCCATTAAGGCAGATCGCTTACTAGATTTTAAAGCAGAACTGATGGAAAAGACGAATTATTTCAATTCAAAATAAATATCTTTATTTTATAAAGGTTATAGTGTAAAATAAGAATAACGACTTAGGAGGAATTAACTATGGTATTTGGCGAATCAGATCATTTCAATCAAAAACCGGTCATCAAGGTATTAGGTGTTGGTGGTGGCGGTGGTAACGCTGTCAACAGAATGATTGAAAACGACGTTAAAGGTGTCGTTTTTGTCGCTGTCAATACCGATGCCCAAGTTTTAAAAGTATCTAAAGCAGATACACGTGTCCAAATTGGTAAACATTTAACACGTGGATTGGGTGCAGGTGCTAAGTCGGAAGTTGGCCGTAAAGCGGCCATTGAGTCATTAGATGAAATTGAAGAAGTTTTAAAAGATGCTGATATGGTATTCATCACAGCTGGTATGGGTGGAGGCACTGGTACAGGTGCAGCGCCTGTGATTGCAAAAAAAGCAAAAGAAATGGGATGTTTAACTATTGGTATTGTCACCAAGCCGTTTGCTTTTGAAGGTCCAGCACGTATGCAAGCAGCCATTTATGGCTTAGAAGAATTAAAACCACACGTTGATACATTAATTGTCATTCCAAATGAACGCTTACTTGCCATTAGTGGTCCTACCACACAACTATTAGATGCCTTTAGAGAATCTGATAACGTCTTAAGACAAGGTGTACAAGGGATTGCTGAAATTATTGCGATTCCAGGGCTTATTAATGTCGACTTCGCTGATGTTAAAACCGTTATGGAAAATAAAGGGACAGCACTCATGGGTATTGGGATAGCCTCTGGTGAAGACCGTGCCATTGAAGCTGCTAGAAAAGCCATCCACTCGAAACTCTTAGAAGTCTCAATTGATGGTGCAACAGACGCCATTGTCAATATTACATCAGGTACAGATATTACATTATTTGAAACCGAACAAGCGTTATCTGAAATTAGAAATGCAACCGATCGTGATTTAAACATTATTTATGGGACAACCGTCAATATGGATTTAGATGACGAAATGATTGTTACTGTCATTGCCACCGGTTATGAACTTAAGGCTAAAGAATCAACCATTGAAAATTTAGCAACTGAAATATTTAATAAAACAACCGATGAACAAATGAAACTGACAAAAACAGGTCTTGAAAATCGAGCTGAAGATGATGAAGATCAACCCAAAGAAGGCAAAAAACGCAACTTACCTTCTTGGTTAACCAAAAAAGGAAACTTTTAAAAGGCGCAAGCCTTTTTTAATGAAAGGACACCCCCCATGTTAAAAGCAGGTATTGTTGGCTTACCCAATGTTGGGAAATCAACGTTATTTAATGCCATTACAAAAAAAGAGGCACTCGCTGCCAATTATCCATTTGCGACCATCGATCCAAATGTTGGTATCGTCTATGTGGAAGATCCACGTTTAGATGTTTTAGAGCGCATTTATCAACCCAAACGCGTGATTCCAACAGCCTATGAATTTATTGATATTGCTGGTTTGGTCAAAGGTGCGTCATTGGGCGAAGGATTGGGCAACCAATTTTTGTCACATATTCGTGAAGTTGATGCGATTTGTCAAGTGGTGCGTTGTTTTGAAGATACCAATATTACCCATGTGGATGGCAGTGTCGATCCAATTAGAGATATTGAAACGATTGATATCGAACTTATTTTCTCAGATTTA
>JBLRWW010000065.1:0-3527 GCA_047921055.1 Acholeplasmataceae bacterium | reverse complement strand
TATTATTTTAAAACAAGGCCCGCATTCACGCCGTATTATGTTTTATATAATGAGACAATATATACGATAGAAGATGTACTGACACAAAACCTATTGACATTTGAAGAGTTAAATAGATTAATCGGGTTATATAGAGAAGAAGTTGAGACAGATTAAATATTCCTAAATATAAAATGAGTATTAATAAAGAGGTAAGTATCGCCAAAATAATCAGTGAAATAAAGATATCCATATCAGTCTAGTCCGGCAAACACTGAAAAAAACGTGAACCCCTACGGGTCACCAATATTATTATGAAATGCTCTTCTCATCCTTGGGAAGGGCTTTTTTTCTAGATATTATTAGGTTAATTTTTATTTATTAAGAAATAATAGGTGTAGGAGTTTTTTATATGTGTACACAACATATAAGTAAACATACAAGAAAACATACAAGATAATTAGAATGTATTACAATGTATTGCGTTTTTTGTTAACATGTAGTACAATGTATTACAGAGGAGATGATTATATGTCTATATCAATTAGAATGAACGATAAAGAGTTAGAACTGATAAAAAAATATGCTGAACTTAATGGCTCATCCGTTTCAGAGGTTATGCGTAAAGCTATCCTAGAAAAAATCGAAGACGAGTTCGATATTTTTCTGTACGAAAAAGCATTTAAAGCATATGAACAAAACTCTAGAACATACACTATAGAAGAAGCTAAATCTTTACTAGGTATCAAGTGATGTATCGGGTTGAGTTAAGTGAAAATGCAATAAAGACCTTCAAAAAAATGGATAAGCAAATAGCAACGATGATTTTTGCATGGATGTCTAAAAACTTGGAAGGTTGTGAAAATCCAAGAATTCATGGAAAAGGATTGGTTGCAGACAAAAAGGGTATTTGGAGATATCGAGTTGGAGACTATAGACTACTTGCTCATATTTTTGATGATCGATTGATCATATTAGTCGTTGATGCAGGTCATCGGAGAGACATTTATAAGTAAAATAGAAAGTTTAACTAAGTAAAATTTTAAATCTCGGGAAAAATCGTGAACCCCTACGGGTCACCAACAATTTTAGTATCGTCCATCTCCTCAATGAGATGGGCTTTTTTTATCTTTTTAAAGCGCTTTATATATTGAAATTCCAATCATGTTTATAGTGTTTCAAACCAGAGTTTACATCCGGTAAAATAACCTAAAATTTACACATAACAACCATTTATGGAGTCAATGTTTTTTTTGCAAAATTTATGACAAGATAAGCAAAATTAAAACTCAACTAAGGATTTCAATATAAAGTCTTAAAAATAGTGTAAAAAATGCCAACTTATGTTGATCTAAGTTTTATCTCATTTTAAGCGAATTAAAAAAACAGCAACTTTACATTAGCTTAGCACCAGAATGATTTATAGAAAAAGTTGACAAACAGTACACTATATGATAATTATAAGGTGAACACAAACGTATACATATCAAATTAAATAAAAAGGAGGATGCTCCATGAGAAAAGGCAAAATGGCAGCAACCAGATTTTTCATCATGGTTTTACTATTGATGGTATTTTTTGTTTTAGAGGGCTTTTCTGTTGAAGCTAAACAAAGACAAGCAGAAGAGCCGCAAAGTCAAGACACCGTTGATGAACCTAGAGAAAAAGAGGAAAAAAGACATAAAGGCTGGGACAGAGTGGTTGAAAATTTCATTGAAAGAGGTGTGATGCCTCCAGAGCATGTAGATAATGATTTGTTTAATTATGTCAGAGAAGCACTTAAGGAGGACGAAGCATTATTACCAATGGTTACGGTTGGTGAACCAGGCGTTGACTATCTAATACCCGTGGGTACAAATGATTACGGCCGAGCAACCGTTGCAGGTGGTTATCAGATGGCCATTTACGCGACCACCTATGAGGCATGGTATGAAGTACGTATTTGGGCTGAAGCAAACGGTTACTATTTCCAAAATCAAGGTAGAGAAGGACATGATGGTATGATGGGTGCTGAGCCTACTGAAAGCATGCGTGAACCTGTAACAGGTGTGTCATGGCGTGATGTGGTTGTGTGGACAAATGCCTATTCAGAAATGATGGAGCTTGAACCTGTTTATAGAACACCAAGTGAACTAATCATTAAAGATTCAAGGCATACAAACGGAGCAGTCGTTGATTCAGCTATTCAAACCAATAACAATGGTTTTAGACTATCAACCAATACCGAATGGGAAATGGCAGCAAGATGGAAAAATGATATAGAATCTACTGACGGGTCCATTTTAGTCGGTGGACGTTATTGGACACCAGGTAATTATGCCAGTGGTGCAACCGCAAATACAAGCAACGAAGAAGCAACCCAAGCAGTTGCTTGGTATGGCTTAAACTCAAATGGAACAACACATCCAGTTGGTGAACTCCTACCCAATCACTTGGGTATGTATGATATGAGTGGGAATGTTTTTGAGTGGGCATTTACATCCTATGGATGGGTTAAAGTTGTAAGAAGTGGTAGTTTTGACATTACAATCCAGAACATCTATTATATCCAAGCAGGTCAAACGCATACATATTATAAAGATCGCACAGCAATCAATGTTGGGTTTAGAATTGTTAGAAATGCAGTATAATAAATAAAATAGATAGGGGTTCGAAACCGTTACGGGTCACCATCGCTATCAGTGTCCTTATCTCTACACGAGATAAGGACTTTTTTCGTCTTTGTAAAGCTGTTAAAAGGTTTGAAAGTTAAAGGTACTTTTTGATGTAAAATCATTGATTTGAAGAAGCAAAAAAACAAAAATCAATCTCATTTTTCCCTATTTAGGGAGTCAACGCCTGTTTTCACAAAATTTATGACAACATAAGCAAAATTAAAACCCAGAAAAGGAAGTCTATCTTAAGTCTCGAAAATTGCATAAAAATACCAACTTATGTTGGTATAAGTTTTAGTGGCTTTCTCATTTTTTGAGCGTGGTTCGCGTGGTATACGTGGTTAAATAAGTCAAAAATCAATCTAAACTATGATTGCATACTGGCAACATTTGATATACAATGATTGTAGAAAGTTACACAGTATTATACAAATTCGAATAAAGAAGGATAAATATGGATAGAAAAACACAGTATATTATAAAAACCTTGTCAAGAACTAAAAGAAAGGATTATGAGAATTATGTTATAAATGCAATTTGGAACAGGATTGCATATAAAAATATAAAACCTGTAACTCAACAATATGTATATAACAATCGAGAAAATCAACACTATTTTATTGACTTATATTTTCCACAAATAAATGTTGGAATTGAAGTTGATGAAGCACAACATTCGAAGACTAAAGAATATGATGTTGATAGACAAGAGGCTATTTGGTACGCAACCAATAAAATTATAGTTGATCCTAATGATTCTTATGTTGAACTTAGAGTTCAGGTGTATGATAAAACTTTTGAAGAAATAGAGGATCAGATAAATAGCACAGTGCAAGAAATGGTGTTAGTATAGTTTAGTAGACACAAAGAGTAAGAATCCTACTTGTGATAAAA
>JBLRWW010000064.1:0-3910 GCA_047921055.1 Acholeplasmataceae bacterium | reverse complement strand
ATGTATTTCTTTTTGTTCATTTAGTTTTTCTTGTTTTTTTGCTTCTAGCTTTTCTTCTAAAATGGATGGATAGGCTTCGTTATATGCAATTTTATGCTTCAGTGTTTTAATCTTGTTATTAAAATAGTTATTTAAGATGTTTTCTTTAATCTTTGCCATAACGATACTCCTTTAACCACAACTGACCTTTTGAGAATGCTTTGGCGATTAAAACCTTTAAATCTTTAAATAATCGAATCAATCCGCCAGGATAATACATAACAATCACAATAATTAATATACCATTGATGATATATGAGGCATTCCCATAGGTTTGGAAAAATGCGATACGTTTTAAGACGAGTTGATCGAAGCTAAAGATTAAGAATGTTCCAAGTCCAACACCCCAAATTGATTTTGCACCACCAATAACAACAGCAGCTAAGATATTTAATGAAATAGCCAAGCCCCATTTATCGGGATAGGTCGAGCGCTCATAACCCATAATCAGCATCCCGGCAATGACTGCAAGTACAGTTGCGATTACAAAGGTTAGTAAGCGATATTTTAAAACGCTAATACCCATGGCTTGTGCTGCTGATGTACTGTTTTTAATGGATAACATCGCACGTCCTGTTGGGCTATCGACAATATTTAAGACAGCAAGCATCGTTAAGACGAGTGCTAATACTAAAATATAGTAAAACTGTTGTTCAACCATTTCAATACCAAAGACATTGAATCTTTCAATATTATTGGTAATATTGCCGCCAGTGAAATAGGTGGCATTTTTAAAGAATTCAACCAATATCTCTGATAAACCTAAGGTAATGATTGCTAAATACATACCTTCAATTCGAAGAGAGATGAAACCAACGATGGATCCTGCCAAAATAGCAATCATAATACCAATGATAAAACTGATAAAAAATGGTAGTCCGAGTTTACCTAAGAAAAAGGCAATCGAATAACTCCCGAGTCCTATAAAGCCAGCGGTTCCAAGTGATGCAAGTCCAGCATAGCCTAGTAAAAGGGTAAATCCTAAACCAACAATAATATAGATCCACAATTTGGCTAGATTTTCAACAATATTGGATTCGATTAAACCAAGTGTGCCTAAAACCTGAATGAGTACCATAACAATGGCGGCAACAAACACACCAAAAAACGGATGTTTTTTAAGAGATTGCCATTTTTTAAGCCATAGATTGGTTTGCTTGTTTTTTAATTGTTCTAGTTGCATCATCTACACCTTCTTCGCAATCTTCTTGCCAAACAACCCTACGGGTTTCACTAATATAAGTGCAAGAATCATAATATATACAATGGCATTTGCCCATGTATTTGAAATAAATTGCCAAGCAAGCACACGCATAAAGGGAATGAGAATGGCTGCAACAATCGGTCCACCAAAACTTGAGAAACCGCCTAAAATCGCTGCAAGAAAGCCATTGACTTGAAGTGGTGTCATCATATCGGGACTGAGTGTGAAAATGGTTGGTGCATATAGAGCGGCTGCCAATGCGCCAAGCCCGCCGGCGATACCCCAACTCATCGCTGTGATGCGTCTGGTATTGACGCCCATCATACTAGCAACAACTTCGTTAGATGCAGTTGCACGGACACCGAGTCCCCATTTTGTGTATTTCAGCATCACAAAGATAAAGCCTAAGACGAAAAGTGTGATGATGATTGATAATAGATTATGACTTGCAAGATAGAGACTGACATTGCCACCAACATTAACTTCATAAACACGTGTTGATAAACGAGCGGGTGTATAAGCTGACATGTTAAGACCAAATGTCACTGGTAACAAGCCAAAGATCACCAAAATAATACCCATTGTAATCATTTGCTTGGTGATGGCATTGGAATATTTGGACTTCCTAATGATGAAAACATCAATTAAAACCCCAAAGATAATACCAACCAAAATACCAATAAAAATAGAGAGTAATAAAAGAACAACACCAGATGCTTCAGGATATGCTTGCGTAAATGTTCGGGCAAATAGTGATGTGACTGTATATGCCGAAAATGTTGCAATCATCCCTTGAGCAAAGTTCGTTGTAAATGATGTTTTAAAGATTAACACAATGGCCATTGTTACTAGAGATAGGAAGGCAGCTTGTGTTAATCCTTGAAATATGAGTGATAAAATTTGTTGTAATGTCATAATTTATCCCCACTTAATGATATTTGCTGCCCAAACATAACCAATGCCAGCGGCAAGCATACAAACGACATCTTGATCTTTAACTAAGCCTTGTTCTAAGGCAAGGTGCAGCGATAAGATTTGATCGATTTGACCAATATGTCCGTAATGTTCTAAATAGATTGATTGATTATTACGTAGCCCTAGTGTATCAAGCATAAACTCATGACCAGAGCGTTTGATATGCAAGATATCTAAATACGTGATATCTGATCGTGTCATGTTTGATTTTCTTAAAGACTCATCAATACAAGTAATCCAATTTGACATGGATACTTCATTTAAGCGTTCTTTCATTTTAACAGCGTCCATCAACTTTAATGATTTACCTGCTTGTTCGATGTTTGCTTTTGTAATGGGATTACATTGGCCACCGATTTTTACACCAGCTGTGCGTGATAATGAACCATCAGCAATCATATGTGATCCAAGCAAGATGTTTTTCGGATGATTTTTCTTTAAGATGATGGCGCCACCGCCTGCACCTAAATTATACATCATCGACATATCTTTATCACGATAATCAACGAAATCACCATTGCGGTAACCACCGGCAATCATAATGACATGGATATCGTCATCGTTCATCAACATATCTTTAGCAATTTTCATTGCTGAGACTGTTGTACAACATCTATTTTGTACATCAATGCCCCAGGCATTAATCGCACCAATACGATCTTGTATATATAGTGCTGACGTGGTTAATGGATATTCTTTCCACTCTTCCGTGACACTTAAGACGATATCGATATCTTTTGGATCGATATGGGCTTTATGAATCGCGTCAATGGCTGCTAGAGCACCCATTTCTTGAGAACCATCTTGTGGCAAGTTGCCAGGAATAACTTTTTCGATAATGCCTAATTTATCAATAATGGCCGATTCGGTCCAAACACCTTGTGTTTGTTCACTAATTTCTTTGGCAGTCATCCGACCTTTAGGTAAGTATATACCAGTTGAGACGATGCCAACGGTTGGTTTTTTCATGACCATTCCTCTTTTCTAATGTTATAAACGCATACCGCCATCAACACTTAATGTTTGTCCTGTGACATAGGATGCTTCTTCTGAGGCTAAAAATAATGCGGCATTGGCGATTTCTTGAGGTTGACCTAAGCGTTTTAACATCGTTAGTTTCGCGAAATCATCAAGCAAATCTTGAGGTACAGTTTTTAAAATATCAGTCATAATATAGCCTGGTGCAATCGCATTGACGCGCACATTGGCACCTTTTCTAGCAAATTCTTTGGCCCATGTTTTGGTTAATCCAATGACACCGGCTTTGGTTGCTGCATAATTGGCTTGGCCAATATTGCCAAACAATCCAACAACAGATGAGATGTTAATAATTGAACCATAACCATTGACTTCCATTAAAGGTCCGAATAAACGCGTTAAATTAAAGACACCCTTTAAATTCACATCAAGGACAATATCCCATTGATCGTCTGTCATTTTTCTTGTCATGGCATCTCTTGTAATCCCAGCATTATTGACAAGAATATCGACTTTTTTATATGTTTCAATAATTTCTTCGTAAAATTTTGCCACAGCGTCTGTATCAGTTACATTTAATATATAGCCAAAAACATTGTCTGCTTTATATTCTAATGGCGTCATATCAGCTGCAATCACGGTTGCACCATGTTTCGCAAACGTTTCACACATGGCTTGACCCAATCCTTTTGCACCGCCCGTAACGACTGCGAC
>JBLRWW010000063.1:0-4210 GCA_047921055.1 Acholeplasmataceae bacterium | reverse complement strand
CTTTTTCTTTTAAAAAGAGATAGATTGAAGGCATATGCTATGTTATACTATAAGTAATAGGAGGAGATACGATAGATGAAACCACTGAAATTTCAATATACAAAAACACATGTGAATTTTATCGCGTTTTATGAAGATGGCAAGTGGCAAGATGGCGTCATGGAAGCTGATGACCATATCAACATTTCAAAGATGTCAACCGCACTGCATTATGGTCAAGAAGCCTTTGAAGGCTTAAAGGCTTATATGCGAAAAGATGGCAAGGTGCAGATCTTTCGAGTCGATGAAAATGCCAAACGCTTTAAACGCTCTTGTAGTTACTTATTGATGCCACCGGTTGATGAATCTTTTTTCATTGATGCGGTCGTAAAGACAGTTCAAAAAAATCTTGACTTTGTACCACCTTATGGCTCTGGTGGTAGTTTATATATTAGACCTTATATGATTGGCATTGGCTCTAATTTAGGACTACGTCCATCATCTAGATATTTATTTGGTGTTGTTGTGACACCGGTGGGTAATTACTTTGAAAACGGGTTAACCCCAGTGGATCTAATGGTTTCCAAATATGACCGTGCAGCCCCCAATGGGACAGGGTCATATAAAATTGGTGGTAACTATGCAGCAAGCCTTTATGCACAAGGCATTGCCAAATCAAAAGGGTATGCTGATTGTATCTT
Organism: Acholeplasmataceae bacterium; assembly: GCA_047921055.1. Classification (GTDB taxonomy): domain Bacteria; phylum Bacillota_I; class Bacilli_A; order Acholeplasmatales; family Acholeplasmataceae; genus JBLRWW01. Next base: position 3,530 of record JBLRWW010000063.1, on the reverse strand, counting down.
CTTAGATCCCAGAAGTCATGAAAAGATTGAAGAAGTTGGGGCAGCCAATTTCTTTGGAATTACAAAAGATGGCAAATATTTAACACCCAAATCACCTTCCATTTTAAAATCAATTACCAATATGAGCTTACAATATATCGCAACCGAAATGCTTAAAATGGATGTCATTTTAGGTGATGTTTACGTAAAAGACTTAGACCACTTAGCAGAAGCAGGCGCGTGTGGGACAGCAGCGATTATTACACCGATTAGAAAGATTTGTGATGAAGACTATGAACATATGTTTCCCACCCAAGATGAACCTGGTGAAATCACCCATAAACTCTTTGATATCTTAACCGGTATTCAAGTGGGTGACATTAAAGACCCAGATCACTGGATGACCATTGTGAATTAAACAAAAAGGATGACTCAGAGTTTTACTTGAGTCATCCCTTTTTTCTTCTTTTATTATTTTAATAAATGTTTTAATAACTTTTTAGCAGCCAGTTGTGGGCCATTCATATGTTTACCCTTAACCGCAAGCTGCGTATAAAGTTCACCCACCGGAATGTTTTGGTCAAATAGCATTTCTAAATGCTCAACCAAGAGCACATCTGTTTCATCATGCATTTGTACACAACCAAAAGGATTGGCGAAATAACTTTCAACCAGTCCAACTTCAGAGGTTGTCCCTTTAGCGAATCTAGCACCGCGTCTAAAGACATCAAGCGCTTCACTTACATCATCAAAGAATTTAAGACCTTCAGTGGTTTCAACATAGTTATTGGCATAAAAGAGATAATCCACTTCATGTTGACTCATCATAAAGTTAAATTCTGTGATCGGTAAAATGACTCTGGCATTGATTTGATCAGGATTTAAGAAAATGGCGCGGTCCATCTCTTGATAGGCATAGCCAGCATCAAGATCATCTAAGCGAATAAATGCCCCGATTTCGGTACCAATACTGACGATTTTATCATTATGGATCATAAACGTGCCCATGTCATCATAGATGACGCGCATTTCTGTAATATAGTCACTACCAATCACACGCAGCGCTTCAAGTGTTTCTGATTTACCTGCGCCACTATCACCAATGACGACCACATTTTTCTCATTGCCATTTTTCAATAAGATTTTAACCATGGCACCATGAATCGGTAACTTCGCTTTTTTAATCATATAAACATTATGTAAGGTTAATAACATTTTCTTTAAATAACCAAAGTAATCATTTTTTTCTAAGCGTGAGACGAAGCCAACAAAAATATCTTCATCTTGATCATGGTAATACGTCCCATCATAGGCGTCTTCACGAATACCATAAACATACACCAAATCAGGTTTTTGGTCTTTAAAGGTATTATAACCGACGGGTTCAAATAAGTTTGATAACCCGACACCTTGATGCAAAAAGTCACGATGGACATAAACAAAGGCTAGAAGTGGACCAACATAAATAGGAAAACAAAAATAATGTAGCTTATTAATCGATAAATCTTTTAATGGGTTATGATCAATTGGTCTAAATAGTCCTGAGCGCGTATTAGAATTTGAGTAGACCATAAAAGGTGGTCTACTTAAAAGCGCACTGATAAAACCGACACCTTGCAGCTGACTATAATCTTCATGATAAGAAAAGCGGTGTGGTACTAAAACCATATTGATATTCACACCAGCAGGCAATTGTCGTAAAACCAAGAAGTCATGCCCTAAAATTTGTTGGGTAATGGTACGATAGAGTTTTAAGATTTTCCCATTAAAGGTATCTGATGTATTAATTAAGCTATCGGTTGGTGTATTATAAGCATACGCTCTGGGTTGACCAATCACACCAAAGCGTTCAATTTTACGCCAATAGTCGTAAAATTTCTCGGTTAAGCGATAAAAATCATCGCGATGTTTAAAAAGTTGTCCTAAATGTGGATATTTTCTTAAACAGACATCATAGGTATCAACCATTAATAACTTATAGGCTTCTAGAAATTGTTGTGTTCTTAAACCCTTAAAATGAAGCATAATTGGGTTTTTTGTTTTTCTTAATCGTTTGATATATTGAGTCAATACCATCTCAAAAGGTTTTGACGTTAAGATCTCTAATTGAGAACTACAGGTATATGCATCAAAATTGATGATGGCTTGTGTCTCGGTTAAATGAAATTTTTTCAATTGATTCACCATACTTTCCTTATATATTATACCATAAATCCTTTAAAAAGGGTTTTGGGTAGTGTATAATAGATTTAACAAATGCGGAGGTTAGAGATGAGTTTACTAGCGAAAAAAAAGATCGGAAAAGTTTTAACCGGTGATACCTTTCAGTATAGCTTAGAAGCAAAAAAAGCAAAAGAATCATTTGATGATGTCATTAATTCAACAGTCGGTGCTTTATTTGATGATGATAAAGCGTTTTATGAGTATAAAACGGTGACGCATGTCATTAAAAAAATACCTGCCGATATCCATTACAGTTACGCACCCACTAGCGGGGGTGACCTTTTTGGTCATAGAATTAAAAAGTGGGTCTTTGGTCCGTATCAATCAACCGTAGAAAATGCCTTTTATCATGATGTTGTTGCAACACCTGGCGCATCAGGTGCCCTCTATAATAGTTTTATGGATTATATGGATCATGATGATCACTTAATTATGCCAGATATTTATTGGACCAATTACTTAGTCATGCTTGATAATGTTGGTGCCAAACATGTCACATATCCAATGTTTGATGGCAATCACTTTAATGTCGATGGCTTTATCAAAACATGTGAAAAAGTCATTGAAACAAAAAAGAAATTGATTTGCTTATTTAATGATCCTTGTAATAACCCAACAGGATACTCCATTAAACCTTCTGAGTGGCAACAAATCTATACGTACTTAAATGAAAAACAAGAATCAGGCATTGATGTGATTATGATTTATGATCTTGCCTATCTTGATTATGAGGGCACTTCTTATGAAGATTCACGTAAAGCCTTTGAGTCATTAAATCATATCACATCTAAGTTACTCTTAATTTTCGCCTTTAGTGCGTCAAAAAGCTTTTCACTTTATGGCATTCGTGGGGGGGCACAAATTGCGATTTCAAAAAACCAAGAAGCCATCGAACAATTTAAAAAAGTGTCCATCTTTAGTGCCAGAGCCACTTGGAGTTGTCCACCATCAACAGCCATTCATATGGTCAACACGCTCTTTGGTGACGAAGGGTTAACCCAAAAGTTTACCAAAGAATTAGATCAAGCCAAGGCTATGGTTAAAAAAAGAGCAGATCTTTTTTTAGATGAAGCGAAAACAAGTGGTTTAAAGCATTATCCTTATGATGGTGGATTCTTTATCACCTTACCGGTTAAAGACCCGGAAAAAGCCTTTAAAGAGCTTGCAGCGATTCATTTATACGGAATTCCGGTGCCTAGAGGGTTACGCTTAGCGGTAAGTTCAATGACTTATGACGATATTAAAGGTATGGCAGGCCGTATTAAAGAGGTATTAACTCAAAACTAAATGAAAATGACTTAAGGCTTGGCCTTAAGTCATCTTTTTTT
>JBLRWW010000062.1:0-4359 GCA_047921055.1 Acholeplasmataceae bacterium | reverse complement strand
GATGTCTCACCGATTGGTCATGCAGCAAACGTGCATTTAAGTTTAAATGCCCATAATTTTGGCATCATTGAATGGTGGCCATTTAAAAAAGAAATCTATGAAGTATTCCCAGGCATGCCTGTCGTTAAAAATGGCTATATTTATGCCAACGATAAGCCAGGCTTCGGCATTGATATTGATGAAGATCTTGCTAAAAAGTATCCCATTAAAACACAAGTAACATCTTGGACTGAAACCAGACTCCCTGATGGTACACTTGTAAACCCCTAGGAGGTGGCTATGACAAAAAAAGCATTTGTCACTGGTGCAAGCCGTGGGATTGGTCGCGGGATCGCATTAAAGCTTGCCGCAGCTGGCTATGATATTGCATTCACCTATCATAGTGAAGTTGATGAGGCAGATACATTAAAAACGATGATTGAATCATTGGGTCAAAAAGCCTTTTACTATCAAGCGAGTTTTAGTCATAAAGATGTTTCCATTGAAATCACCAAAAAAGCCATTGATGACTTGGATGGACTTGATGTCTTGGTATGTAATGCCGGTAAGACAAAATTTACAAGCATTCAAAGTTTAGATATCGATGACATGGACTTTATTTATCATTTAAATTATCAGAGTTATTTAATTCAAACGCATATTGCGATCAATCATATGATTAAACATCAAACAAAAGGACGCATCATTTATATCACATCAACTAGAGGGATTAGAGCTTATCCCAATGATGTCATTTATGGGTCACTAAAGGCTGCTTTAAACCGTGCAGTTGAATCTCTAGCTTTAGAACTTGCACCCTATGACATCACAGTCAATGCCGTGGCACCTGGTGCCACAGCAGTGCGTGGAGATTTATCTGATGAGGGATTACGTCAAGGTCATATACCATCAATCATTCCCTTAAAGCGTCGTGGTCATCCAGATGATGTGGCAGGACTTGTTTCATACCTTGTCTCTGATGATGCTTCATATATTACAGGCGAGACTATTAAGGTTGATGGTGGACTCATCTTATATGGGCCAGATGAAAAATTTAAAGGAGGTGCATTTTAATGCATGTATCTATTATAGCAACTGGATTAAAATTTCCTGAAGGCCCCGTGGTCACTTCAAAAGGACGTATCTTTTGTGTAGAACTTTTGGGTGGTTCCATTGCTGAATATTTAAGAGATGAAAAAAAGCTTAAACGTTATGAGGTTGGTGGTGCTCCCAATGGCATGATGGTTTTAGATGATAATACCTTGGTTTTTTGTGATGCTAAAAATAATAGTATCAGATCACTTGATCTTAAAACAGGGGATACAAACACACTTGCTAAAGCAGTTGATGGAAACCCCCTTAATGCCCCTAATGATTTGATTCAAGATCGTGATGGCAATATTTTATTTACATGCCCAGGAGGTTCACAAAAAAACCCGATCGGTTATATGTGTGTCTTAACACCCGGTGGCGATGTCAAAGTGATTGCTAAAGATATGTATTTTCCTAATGGCTTACTTTTAATTAATAATGAAAAAAACATCATCATTAATGAGACATGGCAACACCGATTAGTCATTGGCGACTGGCATAAAGAAACCTTAACCATTGAAAACATTAGACCATTTTATGAAATCGGTGGTGTTGCTGAACCAGATGGATTAACACTATCTAAAGACAATTTCATTTATGCTGCAGTCTATAACACTGGCATGGTTTGGGTCTTTGATACAAAAGGACAGTTAAAAGACCAAATCAAACTCCCCGGAAATTGCCCAACAAACCTTTATTTCGATCATGTTGGTAACTTGGGATTGATTGTGACTGAAGCTGAAAAAGGACTCTTATTATCCATTAAATAATACTTAAAAAAGCCAAGATGCGCGATACACATCTTGGCTTTTTAGTTATAATGATTCATGCATATATTTATTTTTTGATTTGTTTAGGGGTTCGGTCAATATAGTAATAACCCCAATGTTTTTCTGGTTCATTTTCATCATGTGACCCTTTCCAAACCTCATCAAAGGCTTCAAAGAAAAAACATGTAATACTTTCTTTTTCAGTCCATCGATCAATCACTGTGTTGAAAGTTTTTTGATTATTCTCATTAGCGATATGTGGCAATATTTGATAACTATTGGATTTGGTTGGCCAGCCTGTTTCAGTAATGATCACTTGTTTATTTGGATATAAACGTTTGATTTCTTCATACTCTCTTTTTGAAATATCAATGGCTTCAGGTACTGATTTGCCTTCCCACACTGGATATAAATGGATGCTTATAAAATCAACTGCATCAGCAACTTCTTTTAATTGATCGCGCCAATAGTGCACATTATCACAATATGTGACTGGTGTTTTTGTGCATCGTTTAAGTTCTTGTACAAAGTATAAGACACGTCCAGGGCTCACCAAGTTTTCATTCCATTCAGGCACACTTTCATTACCCGCTGAAATCGCCAATACAATATCTTCATACTCATTGGCATATTCAATAATCTTTTGTAGCTCTGTTTGGTTGTTCTTAATGTTTCTTGCGATTTCTAAAACGGTGTAATCACCACCCCAACTGCAGTTGGGGTTGCTTATCTCACCTAAAAGATTCATGGTTAAAAAGACCTTTAACTGGATGTTTTCGGCTTTAATCACTTCGAGTGTTCTTAATGTATATGCTGATTGATCATACATTCTGATATAATCAAAATCTTTTTCTAAGATCAATAAATCTTCTTTAATTTGTTGATAGGAAGGGAATTTTTGATTCATTGGATTTTGTCCTTCGCGGTATCCCGAATAACAAATAGCCTTCCCGTAAGGTATGTGTGTCATGGTTACTCCTTCGTGTCATTTATTTTTTGTTAAATTTAAAGTTTCCTTCTTTATCCCATAATCCCCAATAAGCACCATACTCGCCTTCGTGATTTATTTTCCATACTTCATCAAAAGATGAGAAATAAAAGAGTTGGATATTTTCTTGGTTTACCCAGTTAAAGGTATTGATGAAATAACGCATCGCATTCTCATAGGAAGGCACTGCGCCACCATATTGTTCGCCTTTGGTTGGCCACCCAGTCTCACTAATAATGACTTGTTTGCCTTGCGCGTTTTTTAAGACAAGGTCATACATTTTTTTCATGTAATCGACTGAAATATCTAATGCGCAGTGTTCCCAAAAAGGATAACAGTTTGCAAATAAGACATCGCACGCATCAACAATCTCTGGATAATTAATAAACATATAATAGGCATCCACGTATCCCACAGGGATATGTGGCACTTCAGCTTTAACGTGCTTGATATAGTCAATGAGTGCTTCAACCTCTAAATCTTCACGCAATAAGACTTCATTACCAATTGCTATCATATCAGCATGCCCTTCTTTTGCGATACGTATGATGTTATTGATTTCTAACTCATTATTTTCATGATCAGAATCAATCCAAGCACCAACCATAGTCTTTAACCCTTTTTCGTGGGCAATCCGTGGTACTTCTTCATTTCCGCATGTGGCAGAAAAAGTTCTAATCCAATGTGTATAAGGACGAATGATTTCTAATCTTTCTGCTATTTGCTTTTCAGTTATGCTCGATTTTTCACTAGGATCTTGCCCTTCTAAATAAGGACTAAAGCTAATACCTGAAATCTTTTGGTTAAGTATTTCTTTTGTTTTTTTCTCTAATTCGCCTGTATCTTCACTCACCATGGGTTGTCTGTTTAATAAGTAACGATTAACATTTAAATACTTCATCTGATTTTTAGGTTTCGACACTGAAAATCACCCCTTTTTTATATGATAACATAGAACATATCAATATATATAAGCAAAGAATTGATTTCTTGAAAAATTCTTATGATAGACATTCGCATGATTTTACATGATTTAAAGATTCATTTTGATTTATTACACTAAATTTAATATCATCAAGAAAGCTTCTTGTCATACATTATAAATTATGCCTATTAAGTGCTAAAATCAAAAGTTCATGACTGCTATCCATAGTGAGACCAAAGCCTGTGATATATGCTGCTGTAGGACTCACATCGATGTTAGCTGTCATTGTTGTGGTTCTTGTTGTTGAAATGCCTATTTTTAGATAAGATAACAAAATCTTTTAAGATTTCTGAATCGATGTTTGAAGCAACCTTGCTACCATCTTTTTTTACTGTCATTTAATGCATCTGTTGATTGATTGGTAATGGTAACACCCGATGTATCATTTAGACGTGGTGTACCATTAGAGACAATTTTTATTGTCGCACTGCTGGTGCAATTGCTCCACTGAATTTAAGTGTTGATTATGTGATAACCTCATGATTTTTAAAAAAAAAAGTGGACATCATGTCCACTTTATTGCTTTATAAAAATGTTTTTTTACA
>JBLRWW010000061.1:0-4589 GCA_047921055.1 Acholeplasmataceae bacterium | reverse complement strand
TATGCAATTGGTGTTAATCTTTTTTTACGAATAAAGAAGTAAGCCAGTGGACCAAGGACTAAGACTGTGCTGCCTAATACAATGGGTAATACAAGGCTAGGAGAATCATCATCTGGTGTTTCAGGTTGTGGTGCACTATAGGTTACTGTTTCTAAACTATACATAATGAGTGTGCCATTAGGTGCCATGGTAATGGTTTCGCCACCTTCTTGCATATAAAGTGTTTCAAGTGTTGGCACGGTTTGACCACCATAAGTTGATTCAGTGATTTCACCAATCTCATCAATGGTTGCAACAACATGCCAAGTACCTTCTTGAAGTGTGATTTCTCTTTCTTCCGCGCCATTATTAAATAATATATAAATGGTTTTCCATTCATCTTCTGGATCTGATAAGAAGAAGGAAACAAAGCCTGAAATGGTATCTGGAATTAAGAAGAGATGTTCTGATACTTCTTCAGCAGTTGCTAATCTAAAGACTGACTTCATTTTTCTTAACTCGATCATACGTTGATAATAAACAAATGTATCGTAGTGATCAACTTTCCATTGCCAATCAATTTGATTGGTTTCATCGGGTGATTTATAAGAGTTGTGATCAAATCTGTTTGCTGAATCACAGGTGTTTTCAAGTCCAGCAGGGACTGGAACACATGGTTTGGTTCTTAAAATCTCAACGCCACCATGTAAGAATGCAATACCTTGAGATGTTAAGACAATCGCATTGGCTTGTCGTTGCATATCTGTGATACGTGCTAAGGTTTCAAAGGTGGATAAAAACAACTTATCATAGAGTGTGTTGTTATCATGCGCTGTGACATAATTAACGTTTTGAGTTGGATTGACTGCCCATGCACCTTTAGGCAATGCACCGGTTGATAAGTTAGGTTGTGCAGTTGCACCGGCAATTCCTAAGTTTACACGTGCATCAGCAAAGTTATTGCCTTGGATAAAGCCTTTATCGCCAGCACTAAAGACACTGCCTTTGATGCCGTCTCTGGTATCATCGTTAAAGACACCAACACCTGGCATACGGTCTAAATTGCTGTTAAATGCAGCATCTTGGTCTCTTAGTGGTGATGTACCACCCGTCCAAGGTTCACCAAAGACTAATATACTAGGATCAATTTCATGAAGCGCATCAACAATAGCATTCATTGTATCAACATCATGTAATTTCATTAAGTCAAAACGATAACCATCTAAATTATATTCTTGTGTGTAAAATAACAGTGAATCAACCATGAATTTTCTAAACATGTAACGCTCTGAAGCTGTTTCATTTCCTGTACCTGAGCCATTCGAGAATGTGCCATTCGCATTCATTCTAAAATAGTATCCTGGTAAGATTAAATCAAAGTTTGAATCAGCAGAACGGCCAGTATGATTATAAACAACATCTTTAATCACTCTCACATCGTTATCATGGAATGCTTTAATCATTTGTTTAAATTCATTGATACGCACATGTCCATTGTAAGGGTCTGTTGCATATGAACCTTCTAAAACATTGAAGTTTTCAGGCATGTATCCCCAGTTAAAGATACCATCATGAATGCCATAATAACTTGGGTCATTTAAGCGTGTTTCATCAATAATCCCGTGATCAAAAATGGGAACAAATTGGACATGTGTCACACCAAGTTCTAAGATGTGATCTAGTCCAGTTTTATAGCCTTCGTGGGTCGTACCTCTTTGAGTCAACCCTAAGAATTTACCACGCCATGCTTCATTACCATTCCATGTGGCATGGGTTGTATAATCTCTGACATGAATTTCATATATAATTGCATCCGTATAATTAACAGTAGTGCCTGGACGTTCACCATAAACCCAACCATCAGGGTTGGTATCTTCAAAGTTGACGACCATACCTCTACGTCCATTGATACCTGACGATTTTGCGTATGGATCTACGACCTCACTTGTTGTTAAACCATTTCTCACAGAGTATGTATAATACACACCATCTAGGTCACCATTGATAGTGATTTCCCATACCCCTTTTTCAATGGGTAACATTTCATGTGTTTCATAAGGGTCATTCACACCAGCAACATCATCATAATCTAATTCATTGAGACGATGTCCTTTTGTGTATAAATTTAAGGTAACTTCATCACTAATCGGTGCCCATAGTCTGAAAGTTGTAGATGCTTGGGTATAAATCGCGCCTAACTCCCCATCATAACCATAAGCAGTATTAAAGGCATCAGAATTATAAAAACCATCAAAACCCACAGAAGCAGTTGCAACTTCAGGATCACCAAAGTCAACTTCTAGGCGGTAACGCTTGGTTAAATCAGCACTTTCAGCAATCGTTAGTGTGCCGTTATTACCAGAAAAAGAAACATTGCTAATGGGCACTAAAACGTCATTGGCATAAAGTGTTATGTCTGAAGCGGAAATGGTTCTTGTTAAACTAAACTGAACGGTATTTTCATTAGCAAATGCAGCCGATAAGATTTTATGACTAATGTCTGCTTCAGCCAAATCGTAGAAGACCGTTTGATTGTTTTGAACAATATAAACATGAACCTCGCCGTTTTCATTGGGATTATCTAAATCAATGAAGCGGTCGATGTCGGTATCTTTGGCATCCCAATTTCCGAGTCGAATGATAAAGCCTATACGCGTTGAGCCTTCAAGGTTTGTATCTGCTAGGGACACAGTCAAGACTTTGCCAAAAGCATCCTCACCAGTAAAATCATAAGCACTACCACCACCAGAGACAGGCTCATTGGGCCACAGCCAAACATTCCATCCCGTATAATCACCGTCAAAACGATAATAATGAAGCACCAATGTCTCTGCTTCAGCTGCTCTTAACTCAATCCATTGACCAAGAAAAGAGAAGCTTATTGCAAAAAATAAGGTAAATGATATTATTTTTCTAATTATTCTCATAAGAAACCTCCTGATTATTTTCGATATTATTATATCACATGTAAGCGCTATATTTCTGTCAATACTCTCATCTACAATCATGGTAACGGTTTACTTTTGGACATCTGCAATCACATGCGATTTAAATGGCTTTAATAAAGCAAATAAAGACTCATTATAGATTCATGCAAACACACAATTTCACAAAAAACGAAGACTTAATATAAGAAAACGGTCCCATCCTCTTAAAGTCTATAAATTTATGGTAAAATAATAGTGGAAATTTATGCATAAAAGGAGAATACCATGAACACAACATTTGAAAGTAAAGCAGCCTTCAAAAAAGCCTTTATCGAACAATTAGAGGATCAATTTGAAGTCGAAATAAAACAATCAACCACCTATCAACGATATGCGGTTTTAGCAAAACTTGTTAATCAACTCATGAAAAAAGATTACAGAGAAACTGAAAATTATTTAAAAGAGACCGATGCGAAAAAAGCCATTTATTTTTCAATGGAGTTTTTAATGGGTCGACTCATTACAAACAATTTATACAATACTGGAACTTACGATATCGTAAAAGCGTCATTTGATGATTTCGGCATTGATTTAAACGAAGTAGAACTTCTAGAATCAGATGCTGGTTTAGGCAATGGCGGTCTTGGTCGTCTTGCAGCATGTTTCTTGGATTCAGCAGCCTCAATCGGTTTACCTCTTTACGGAAACTCCATTCGTTATCAACACGGCTTTTTCATACAAGAAATTAAAAACCACAAACAAGTTGAAGTGCCAGATCCATGGTTAGAAGATCCCTTTATTTGGGAAACAAAAAAGGAGCACGAAGCCATTGATATCCCATTTTTTGGGTATGTTGAACACACGAAATTAATCCATCCGATATGGATTAAAGCGGTGCCCTACGATGTTAAAATTGCAGGCGATAAAAATGGTGTTGTTACCAATTTAAGATTATGGTCAACAGAACCATCTGAAAAGAACTCGCATTCTGACCGCAAATACATTCAAATGGTTAAAAGCATTTGTGATTCACTATATCCAGATGATTCAACCGAACAAGGGAAAACCTTACGTTTACAACAACAATATTTGTTTTCAGCTGCCGGTGTTAAGTCAGCGATTAACGAACTAAAAGCAAAAAACAAACCCATTCAGTTATTGCCTGATTATTTTGTCTTTCAATTAAATGATACCCATCCAACACTTGTTATCCCTGAATTGATGCGCATTTTAATGGATGAAGAACATTTGGGATATGATGAAGCATGGGCTATTACAACAAAAACATGTGCATTTACCAATCATACAATACTTTCTGAAGCACTTGAAAAATGGAACATTCACATTTTTAGAACACTATTACCTAGAATCTATGAAATATTATCTGAAATGAATCGTCGTTTTAGAGCAATCCTAGAAGCAGATGGTCGTTTTTCTAAAGAACAAATCTATTTAATGTCATTGATTGGGGCCAATCATCTGAGAATGGCACATATTTCAATTTATGGTTCATTTAGCGTCAATGGTGTTGCTGCACTTCATACAGAAATATTAAAATATGATGTCATGAAGGAGTTTTTCGAACTTTATAAAGATAAGTTTAATAATAAAACCAATGGTATTACACACCGTCGTTGGTTGATTCACACCAATCGTGAATTGGTTCAACTCTTAGATTTACAC
>JBLRWW010000060.1:0-4872 GCA_047921055.1 Acholeplasmataceae bacterium | reverse complement strand
GGAAGAAAGGAAGTTATACTCTAACTATTATTACAGTTTTGAGTATACAAGAAAACATATGGAAACAACCGTTAAAGACATTTACCAACAACCCGAAACATTTAAAGACAAAGAAGTGACACTTTATGGGTGGATTAGAAATAATCGTGCACAAAAAGAGTATGGCTTTATTAATTTTCACGATGGGACCTTTTTTCACGCCATTCAAGTGGTTTATGAAGCGCTATATTTAATCAACTTTAAAGATGCCCAAAAATTACGGGTTGGAAGCTCACTTAAAGTTGTTGGAACATTGGTTTTAACACCTGACGCCAGACAACCGTTTGAGATTAAAGCACAAACCATTGAATTGATTGGTGATGCACCAGAAGATTATCCCATTCAACCCAAAAGACATTCAAGAGAATTTTTAAGAGAAGTGGCGCATTTAAGACCAAGAACAAACTTGTTTCACGCAGTGTTTAGACTTAGAAGCGTTGCATCACACGCGATTCACAGCTTTTTTCAGGATCGTAATTTTATCTATACCCACACACCAATCATCACCGGGAACGATGGCGAAGGCGCAGGGCAAATGTTTGCTGTCACAACACTACCACTAGAAAACATTCCCAAAGATGATCAAAAAAATGTTGATTATAAAAAAGACTTCTTTGGCAAAAGAACCAATCTAACAGTGACAGGCCAATTAGAAGCAGAAGCATTTGCTTTAGCGTTTAAAAACGTCTACACCTTTGGACCAACATTTAGAGCCGAAAATTCAAATACACAACGCCATGCATCTGAGTTTTGGATGATTGAACCTGAAATCGCATTTGCCGACTTAAAAGATGACATGCAACTCGCTGAAGACATGGTTAAATACGTCATTGCATATGTGTTTGAAAAACTACCTGATGAAATGGCATTTTTCGATCAATTTGTTGAAAAAGGATTAATTGAAAAGTTAAAAAACGTTTTAGATAAGCCGTTCGCGACCATCACACACAAAGAAGCTATCGATATTTTACTAGAAGCCAAACAACCTTTTGAAAACACACCAAAGCATGGATTTGATCTATCAACTGAACATGAAAAATATCTCACAGAGATTCACTTTAAAAGACCTGTCTTTGTCATTGATTGGCCAAAAGATATTAAGGCCTTCTACATGAGATTAAATGATGACGGCCAAACAGTCGCTGCAATGGATTTATTGGTTCCGGGCAGCGGGGAATTGATTGGTGGCTCACAACGTGAGGAACGTCTTGATTACTTACTAAAACGCATGGAAGAGATGCATGTTCCAAAAGAAGATTTGGCTTGGTATATCGACTTGCGTATACATGGAGGATGTCAACATGCCGGGTTTGGCATGGGCTTTGAGCGTCTCCTTATGTATCTGTCAGGTGTTGAAAACATTAGAGATGTCTTACCTTTCCCAAGAACACCAAAAAATTGCGAATTTTAAAAAAGAGGACGAAAGTTCTCTTTCTTTTATAGTGTTACTTGCTTTTTATTTCTTATGTGATAAAATAACTTTGTTTGAGTATAACTAAACAAAAAGTTTAATTTTAATAAACAGGGATAAGGGATAAAAATGGAAAAACTAAAACTATATGGATTTAACAATTTAACAAAAACATTAAGCTTTAATATTTATGATATTTGTTATACAAGAACAGAAAGCGAACGATCTGCCTACATTCAATACATTGATGAACAATACAACTCTGAACGGCTAACCAACATATTAAAAGATGTCACTCAAATTATTGATGCAAGCATCTTAAATATCGCAAAACAAGACTATGAGCCACAAGGTGCGAGTGTCACACTTTTAATATCTGAAGAACAAGTGTCTGGTTCAGATATTGATCCATCGTGCAACGCAGGCATTATGCCACTCAAAGAAAGCGTTGTTGCACATCTAGATAAAAGCCATGTCACAGTACATACGTACCCAGAAAGTCATCCAGACCACAACATTTCAACATTTAGAGTCGATATTGATGTATCAACATGTGGCAAAGTATCGCCCATTAAAGCACTCAACTACCTCATTCAGTGTTTTGATTCAGATGTTATCATTATGGATTACAAGGTGCGTGGTTTCACGCGTGACATAGCAGGAAGCAAACACTATATTGATCACAACATATCCTCTATTCTTGATTATATCAATCCAGAGATTCTTAATACATACACAACGATGGATATCAATTTAGATCATTCCAATATATTTCATTCAAAAATGATGCTCAATCACTTTGTTTTAGATAATTACATCTTCAATACAAAAGCAAGCGATTTAAACGATACTGAACAAAAAGAGATTAAAGAAAAAATCAATCGTGAGATGGCAGAAATATTTTATGGCATGAATATCCCTCTCATGAAATAAAGGAGCAAAAAAATGAGCTGGTTTACTGAAAAATGGACACCGAACGTTAACTTTTCAATCAAAATCAAAGAAAAACTGCATAGTGAAAAAACCCCTTATCAACAACTTGATTTTTACGACTCCTATGAACTAGGTAAATTCTTCACGCTTGATGATATTATGATGGCAAATGAGAAAGACGAATTCATTTACCATGAAATGATGATACACACACCGCTATCTATTCACCCTAACGTCAAAGACGTCTTAGTTATTGGTGGTGGAGATGGCGGGTCAGTCAGAGAGTTATCAAAATATGTTACCATTGAGTCTATTGACATGGTTGAAATCGACGAAGCAGTGGTTAAAGGATGTATGATTTATTTTCCAATAACAACCACAGGACTTAATGATTCACGTGTCGCTCTATATTTTCAAGATGGATTATCGTATGTTGAAGAGACACAAAAAAAATATGATGTGATTATCGTAGATTCCACAGATCCTATTGGGCCAGGCGAAGGATTGTTCTCTCAATCATTTTATGAGCACTGTTACCGAATATTAAACTCTGATGGGATACTAATTAACCAACACGAAAGCCCTTATTTTGCTAAAGAAGTTCATGAAATGAAAAGAGCTCACAAAAAAATAAAATCCATATTTCCGATTGCTGCTGTTTATCAAGCATTTATTCCTACCTATCCGTCGGGGCATTGGTTGTTTGGTTTTGCATCAAAAACATATCATCCGGTAAAGGATTTTAAGAGATCTTTAGCCGAAGAAAAGGGTATTCAAACCAAATACTATAACAGAGCACTTCATGTTGGATCTTTTGCCTTACCAACATACGTCATAAAACAATTAGAGGAAGCATAATTTTCAAATAAAACCAAGATAAGTAGACGCTTTAAAAAAAAAAGGTCCTTTCCAAAATGATATGGTAAGAACCAAACAGGGCTTTCCAAAATCGTATGGTAAAACCCTGCTTTCCAAAATTGTATGGTAGTCAAAAGGCACATCGTTAAATGTGCCTTTTTCTATGCCACTAATCCAAAGATCTTACTTATTTTTAAGAGGTAAATCTTTATTAATCGAATACATAACACGATTTCTAAAACGTATAAACTTTCGGATACCATTTGATGTCTTGATAATTGTCTTTATTTTTGAGTTTGTGGATTCAATCGGTCCATTAGATACTCTACGTCGATTAAACATGAGAAATGAGTTTTTGATTTCATCTTTCCAGTTTTCGAGCGTCTTACCAAACGTTCTGAGTTCAGCTAGATGATGATTTCTGAATTCATGAATGAATCCATTGAGATCATCGTCACAGGTTTCATACTCAGCAGTTAGGTTAAACTCGCGATAACGTTCCTTTAATCGATAAGCACTCTTTAGATCATCGTCTATAGAGAGTAAATAGGCGAGTATTTCAGATTTATGCCAGTAGGTGTTATATTTTGCGACTCTGATGCGACCATCATAGATGTTTTCATAGTTCTTAACGAAGAAATAATGGAATTTTTTGAGCATGTAATAATACATATCATCATGATTGGGTCCGCTTTTATAAAGTCGATACTTGTTTTGTGTTTTAATACGAATGGTTTTAATCACTTCATTTAGTGTACGAATGATATGAAAGGAATCAACGGCGACCACACAGTGAGGAAAAGATAACTTGACCGCCTCACGATAGGATTCCCACATATCCATTACGAAGACTTTTACACCGTCTTTTTCAGGTTTGGGTATCCGTGAGAAATACTCAATTAAGTAGTTTTTATGTCGTGTCGAAATGACATCGATAACTTTTGATGCTTTAAAGTCTAACAAGACGCAGGCATACTTGTACTTATTCATTTTATTCGTGAAGACTTCATCAATACAGATGACTTCAGGAAGTCGTCTCCTTTTTGCCTCAACTGCTTGATCAAAGATGTCAATCACGGTTTGGATGGAGACATGATAAAGTGCTGCGGTATCTGTAAAGGTGTGGTTAAAGTTTTTTAAATACTCTAGAATGGATAAACGTGTATAGTGACTAATATTGGCATGTGCTTGAACAAATGGATTATGTTCACTAAAGGTTCTTTGACAAAACTGACATTGATATCGTCTTTGATGATAACGAATCATGCAGGGCTGTCCTGTTGAAATGCTATGCGTGATTTTCTTGTACTTATATTCGTGAAAAAGTACACGATATGAATCACAGCGAGGACATCTGTGCTTTTGTTCAATCAGTTTAATTTCTGCGATAAGTTGATTGGGTTTTGTTCGAATCTCAAGGTAAGAAATCTTGTCGATTAAATGCGATAATTGTAAAAGATGTATGGTATTATCATACATGAAGAACTCCTTTCTTTTGGATTAGGTTGGCTAATCTTATTGTAAAAGAGTTCTTCATTTTTTTATCGAACTTTTTCGCCTTTCAAAGATCATATGGTACACCATACAATAATTGAAAGGTCATCAACTACCATACAATTATTTAAATACCT
>JBLRWW010000059.1:0-4967 GCA_047921055.1 Acholeplasmataceae bacterium | reverse complement strand
CTTTGGTTATTCGTTTTGTTTATAACTGGTTTGCCTGTTAAGCCTAAAGACGCGCCTAAACAGGTTAACCGTCGCTTCTTTATCATAAATATAACAAATGGTTAACGCAATGAGCATGCCGTAAACATAGACCGGAATAATCATCCAAACCACTGGCCAATAAAAGGCTTCACCAGAGATTGGACCTACCGTGAAAAAGGCTGGGACAAACATGGTCATCAAAACACTAATGCCCGTGACTGACCCTTTAAAACCAAAGATTAATGACGGATTTCTTTTTTCAGGATTGTATAAGTTTTCTTTAGGTACCCATCCTAAGACTGATAACACAAGTTCATTAATATAGATAATAAGTAAGACCATCAGTAACATTGCTGGCATCATCAAACTGCGTTTGACTGATATGTGATGCATTCTAAAATGCATCATGAGAAATGGTACTAAAAATAAAGCAAAGTGTGCGTAATAAAAGCGAATCACTTCTAAGCTAAAGGCCGTTTTAACACCTAAGAATTCACCATCAAACATTGGTGAGACGGCATCAATTGGCATAATGAAGGTTAAGACACCACTCGCTAGGCCAACCATAATCATATAATCTTTTAATATCTTATTTTTAGTAAAATAAATAAATGGGAAGATCACGGTTGATACCGCACAAATGTTTTCTAATGAGACTTTACGCCATACATTATCAAGTGTGGTATAGGGATAAATAAAGATCTTTAAGAAATGAACGAGAAAAGCTGAAACGAGGATACCAAATAAAAACCAAAAGCGAAACTTTTCTGACTTAGGTTTTAAATAGCGCACAGCAAAGAGTGTGATCAATACAGCAACGATGATATAAAACATATAAAACAAATTACCATAGCGCACAACGGATGTAAGAAATGTCATAAGCATCCCCTTCCTTTTTTTCTTGTGTATATTATATCATATTTATTTCAGTGTTTCAAAGAGTTGAATCACTTCGTCTAAATCTTTTTCAATGAGAGCAAGTGATGCAAGCCAAAAATCTTTTTGGCTGACATCAATCCCCATCGATTGAGCCACATCATAGACATCTTTTTGTGTGGTTAATTTAAGGAGTTCATCGTAGGAGGCGATAAAGGTATTTGGATCTTTTTGGTATTGTGCATATAACCCTTTACCAAAGAGTAAACCAAAAGCATAAGGGAAATTATAGAAATTCAAGCCAGCACTATAATAATGAGGTTTATTGATCCACATATAAGGATTCAATGTCTTAGGATCTAGTCCATCCAAATAGGCTTTTTCTTGGGCGTTTGTCATCATCGATTTTAACTGATGTTTATTGATTGGCCCAGTGGCATGATTAAAGAGTTCTGTTTCAAAGAAATATCTCGATAAGATATCAATAATGACTTGGGTATCGCGCTGTAGCGCATTTTCTAGTAAAGATAACCGTGCTTTTGGGTCATCAATGGTTTTAAGCATATAGTTATTGGTTATGGTTTCACAAAAAATAGAGGCTGTTTCTGCCAATGGCATTGGATAACTCCAAAAGAGTGGCGGATTACTTGCGATCACATCACCATGATACCCATGACCAAGTTCATGGGCAAGGGTTAAGACATTGGTTAATGATCCATTAAAGTTAAGTAAGATACGTGATTGATTGATCTGTGGTTGATTGGAACAAAATGCCCCACCACGTTTCCCTTTTTTAGGTTCAACATCAATCCAATCGTGATCAAAAGCTTTTTTAGCAAATAAAGAAAGCTTTGGACTATAACTATCAAAAGCCTTTAAGATTAAGTCTTTGGCTTCATCATAGGTGTAGGATTGATCTAAAGACCCAACGGAGGCAAACATATCATAAAAAGGGAGTGACCCTTCATGGCCAAGATACTTGGCCTTGGCTTTTAAGTATTTGGCAAACTTTTCGCGATACTGTGACATCGCATCAATCATCGCATCTAAGATGTCTTTGGTCATCTTAGATTGAAACAATGTTTGATCCAAAGGAGATTGATACCCTCTTAAGTCATTTAAAACTAAAACTTCGCGCTTAATATTTGATAAGGATAACGCAACCGCATCATCAATCGTCTCATACGCCTTTAATTCGGTCTCAAACGCTTCTTTTCTAATACTTTGATCATTATCATAGGCTTTGTTGCGTAATTCGCTTAAAGTGATTTTCTTATCTTTAAAATCAACTTCTAAGTTTGAGGTTAACAAACTTTGGAGTTGAGACCAGCCGCTTGAACCTAATTCTCTTAATTTGCTATACATCACTTCTTCAGCTTCAGACAGTAAGTGCTTGGCACTTTCTTTTTGACGCTTAAGTAAATAAAGGTATTTCTTAATAAGCGTACTATCTTTAGCGAGTGCATCTAGATCAAGGTTCAGTAAATAACGACTAAACTTCACTTCAGCAACTGTCGCTTGACGGAAGATTTGTGAAATTTGAGCCAAATACTTCGGTGCTTCTTGATTAGAAACATCGGTTGCCCATGTCAGTGAAGCAAACGATTGTAAGTTTCTAGATAGCACTGTTAGTTTTTCTTCATGTGTTAAATAGGTTTCTAAATACGATTGATCATCAGTAATCTCTTGATTTAAATCAGAAACAAACTGATCCATGACATCCTTTAACGTCTTTAAATCGTTAAGATATCTCTCATTAAATCCTTCATATAAATCATTTAAGTTCCATTGTGTCATAATTTTCTCCTTTTTTTTATAAATAAGTGACACCAATTTTGGTGTCACTTAAAAAGCAATTTCTTTGCATTCTCATAATAGAGTTGATCCAAGTATTCTGAATCTATTTTTTTTTCTAAAACACGATAACTTGATAATAAATCAGGTTTGCGTTCATCTAAGTTATGTGCATCGGTGCCAATAATGTCAATGAGGCCATACTTTAAAAGTTTTTTAATAATCTTTTTATGTAGTTTAGCTTCATAACCCACAATGCTTGTCGCATTGACTTGCAAAAGTGCACCTGTTTCTTTAATCCGTTGATAGCCTTCTAAATCGACATAACTATTATAACGTTCAACATGAGCAACAACCACCTGATAGCCTTTTTTAATAAGCGTGTAGCATACATCATCAATCGGTGCATCAGCATAGGTTGAAAATTCTAATAAAATCGTCTTATAAGGACCAAAAGCGTATTGGTCATAATCAATATCAATGTGAGATTTGTATTTAATCTCGCCGCCTAAAAACAACGTTAAATCAATGTCTTTGGCAGCTTCTTTTAAAGCTTCAAAATGTTTTAAGTGCGTTTCACGCTTCGCGCGTGTGGCACTTGAAAAAAGATGTGGGGTTAACACAAGCGCTTCATAGCCTTGATCTTTTGCAAAGCGCAGCATATTGAGTGAATCTTCTAGCGTTTGAGCCCCATCATCGACACCAAACAATATGTGATTATGAACATCAATTAGACTCGGATTCTTCATAGGTATATCCATATCTGTACCCATAGTTATAACCATAAGCACTGTCTTTTAGGTCGACTTGGATCATCGCAATACCAATGATTGGTGTTTCATTTTTCTTTAAGGTTTCTATGGCTTCTTTCACCAAACCTTTTTTCGCATCTTGTTTCTGGCCCACCAAAAACAAGACACCATCAGATAATCTTGAAATATAGAGTGAATCAGAGACAGCAATGACAGGTGGCGAATCGACAAAGACATAATCATACATGCCTTTAAGTGTCTTAATGAGCTCTCTTAATTTGGTTGATTCTAAGATATAAGTCACGGCACTGGTTTTTTCGCCAGCACACATAAAATCAAGATTTAAATCATCAGAATGCTTAATGACTTGTTCTAAGGTTGATTTGCCTGATAGATAATCAGTCACCCCATGCTCGTTAGCGACACCAAACACTTTATGTATTTTTGGTTTTCTTAAATCGAGATCAAGAATTAAAATCTTTTTATCTTTTTGAGCCATTAAATAAGATAAATTTGAAACAAAGGTTGTTTTACCTTCAGATGCCAACGTTGAGGTGAATTGAATCACCTTATAGGTTTGATCCACATTCACATAAGATAAATTAACCAATAATTTTTGGAAAGATTCAGTGATAAAAGAAACCGGATTATCCTTGACATAAATTTGATCATAGGCTAAGCCATTTTCTTTAACGAATAATTCTTTAAGCTTTTTTCTTTTTCCCATTAGATTTTCTCTCCTTTGACTCAAATTTTGGAATGACGCCTAAGACTTGAATACCAAAGGCAGCTTCAATTTGTTCTCTTGAAGTATATGTATTTCTAAAGAATTCCTTTAAGAAGACAAAGCCTAATCCAACAATGCCCCCTAAGATGATGCCAATGACGGCATATAAGATGCGGTTGGGTGAATCAAAGTTACCTGTTTGAGCAAAGGATGTGCGTGAAATAGTATTTGATAATGATGAAAATGATTCATCATTATTGGTAATTCTGATCGCTGCATCAATGACTTCATTCACCACTTCTTTGGTAAATTCAGGATCTTCATCAATATAACTGATGTTAATAAAAAAACTGTTTTGTGCTGAAGTGACCGTTAAGTTTCGTCTCAAGTCACGTGCTGTCATCTCAGTATCTAAATGAATAAGTGCTTCATCTAGAATAATGTCTTTACTTAAAAGCTCTGCAACCGTTGAAATCAACCGTTGCGCATTGACGAAGTCAAAGCTATTGGTTTCAGGGTTCACCTCAATTTGGATCATCACATCCGCATTGGATTTATACATCGTATCAGCGATTGTATAAGCATAAAAGGTTGCTGCAGCGAAAAATAAGCCAGTGAAAAATAAAATACTTAAAATGTTTCTTTTAATCAAATTATACAAATCAAGTAAGGAAATCTCATTGGTTGAATCTGTATACTGTTCATTCATGTATCGTGTTCCTCCTATAATTGTTGCTAAAGAACTATCAAAGATAGTATAGCATAATTTTATAAGAGATACAATTCATAAATCCCCA
>JBLRWW010000058.1:0-5226 GCA_047921055.1 Acholeplasmataceae bacterium | reverse complement strand
CAATTGTATCACATCTTAAATTACAAAAGTTGGGCTTTAGTTACAGTCATATTATAAAAAAAGTGATGTATGACAATCAAATGTATCATTTTCACTGTACATTTGAAAACAATCAACTCAAAGAAGTTACTTGGGAGGCATTATGATTTTTGAAACAATATTAGCGACCTTATTTGTCTTTATGCTTGGGGTAATCTTTTATTTGCTTTATCACAGTAAACGAAAAAATGATAAAGAAAAAGATTTATCAGCCATACTAGAAGCTCATGGCACATTAACATTAGAAAATAAAAAACTGCTTTATGAAATCAATGAAGAGATATATGAAATCATTTTTTTCTATGTGCCATTTAATGGTGAGCTCACAATCAATTCAAAAACGATGTGGGAAGTACGCACAGGATACCAAACACGTCTAATCAATCAAAAGACACAATTATCATCGTCTTATAAAAAAATTGTAGTCATCTATCCAACACAGCAGCGATTAAAGCGATACATTAACGAAAATGAGCTTGTTTTTATTCATTACACGGACTTTTTTTATAACATGTATGTCTTATCTGCTGATGACCTAGAAAAACTGATTATCGAGGTATTATGATGAAATATCGCGTCTTAAAAAAACAATACAACTCAAAAATGTGTTTTGTGTGTGGCACTGAAAATAAATTAGGGTTACACACAGATTTTTATGAGCTAGATAACCAAAAGTTAGTTGGTATATTAAAAGGTATTGATCAACACCAAAGTTATCCTTTAAGGATGCACGGTGGGATTATAACAGCATTACTAGATGAAACCATTGGTCGCGCGATTCAAATAGCATCACCAGATGCATGGGGCATCACTGCAAGCATTACAGTGAAGTTTTTAAAACCTGTACCTCTTGATGAACCATTAAAAGTGGTGGGGTATGTGACATCCAATCGCCGCTTATTATTTGAGGGTGTCGGTTATATGTGTGATGAACAGTTAAATATTCTAGCAACTGCAGAAGCAAAGTATTTTAAAAAAGATGTCTCTGAAATAACAGACCTGAGTCTTTTTTCTAAAGATGAATGGTTTTTAGTTCAAGAAGATGATCCTATACAAGAGGTAGAATTGCCAGAATGAGTGTTATAGAAGTTAAAGATCTATCATTTAGATATGACAATGAAATATTGTATCATCAAGCAAACATGCGCCTATTTGAAGGGGAGCATGCTGTTTTGGTTGGTCCAAATGGTACCGGGAAATCAACACTTTTAAAACTGATGGACCGTCTGTTTCGACCAGATGAAGGCAGTATTATCATCGCACCGAATAAAAAAATAGGGTATTTGGACCAATACGCCAAAATCAATCCAGAGTTGCTTGTTAAAACATACCTTTATGAGGTATTTTTAGACTTATTCGAAAAAGAAAAAGAGATGATTGCGCTTTATGAAAGTATTCAACATAAACCAGAGCATGAACATGATCGTCTCCTAAATAGAGCCTCACAGATCGGTGACGTCTTGATGGAGTCCGATTTTTATGCGCTTAAATCGAAAATTGGCAATATCATTCATGGTCTAGGGTTAACCATGGACATTCTGGATAAGCCTATCAAACATTTGTCTGGCGGCATGCGCTCTAAAATTATTTTAGGCAAACTTTTATTAGAAGAAGCAGATGTGCTTTTACTTGATGAACCAACCAACTTTCTAGATATTAAACATATTGAATGGCTAACAAAGTTTTTACAGTCCTATGCGAATGCTTTTATTGTCGTCTCACATGATGAGTTTTTCTTAAAAGATATAGCAACCACAGTATTTGCGATTGAATCTACAGGACTTTCTAGATATAAAGGCACCTATGATTTTTATTTAAAAGAGCGTGAGTTAAGAATATCTCAACAACAAAAAGCATTTACCGCCCAACAGAAAAAAATTGTTGAAACTGAACAATTCATTCAAAAAAACATTACACGCGCATCAACAACCAAGCGCGCACAATCCAGACGTAAAATGCTTGAAAAAATGGAACGTGTTGTCGCACCGAAAAAAACACGTACTTACCATTTTGCTTTTCCTTTTTCAAAAGCAACAGGCCGTGATGTTTTAATTGTTGATGATTTAGACATTGGATATCAAACGAGCTTATTAGAACCTTTCTCGCTGACCATTAAAAAAGAAGAAAAAGTTGCGATTACTGGTAAAAATGGTATTGGCAAATCAACCTTTGTTAAAACAATTTTAGAAGAAATTCCTAAACTTGGTGGTACGTTTAAGTGGATTGATACAGCACAAATCGCTTATTTTGCACAAGAAGCATTAACAGAGTCTTCAGATAAACCATTTGAGATAATCTTAAACCATTATCCGCTTTTCACTAAAAAAGATGTCATGTCTTTACTCGGGTCACATGGCATTAACTACGATATGGCGCATCGAGAGATGAAAAGTTTATCAGGTGGTGAGCAAACAAAAGTTAGATTGGCTTTATTAAAACATCAAAAAGCTAATGTACTTATTATGGACGAGCCAACCAATCACTTAGACCAACAAGCAAAAGATGCGTTAAAAGATGCACTCATTGCCTATCAAGGGACATTAATTCTAGTTTCCCATGATCAACCTTTTTATCAAGATATTTGTGATTATGAAATTACACTATATAATGATGATCAAAATCAATAATCATATCAAAGCCTATTTTTGATGTCATATGAAGTCAAAAAAATGAGTTTACGATTATATAAATTTGCATTTAAAGTCAGATTTAGTGATGCAAATCTTTAATTACTTAGCATTTGTCTTTTTCTAAATAAAATAAACCAAAAGATCGTGATTAAATCAAAAAAAGTATTTACATATCATTTGACACAACGTATAATTAAGATATACCACGATAAGGAGGTTTATGAGATGCCAAGAAGAATTATTGATACGTGTATCGCATGTGGCGCATGCCAAGCAGAATGCCCAGTAGATTGTATCTCTGAAGGGGATATTTATTTAATTGATGAAGATGTTTGTATTGACTGCGGAGCATGTGAACCCGTTTGTCCAACAGACTCTATTATCGTTGTCTAAATACCAATAAATCAAAAAAACATGAGATAAAATGACCATCTTTTTGGTCATTTTATATTTTATGTCATTATTCAAAGAAAAAAAACTAAAGTTCTTGAATTTGAAAGCTTGTTTTGATATACTAATACCGTACGTTTGGAGGTATAACATGAGAGACTTAGTTAAATTGGTTTGTACTGAATGCGGCGATGAAAATTACTACACAACAAAAAACAAAAAATTGCATCCAGAGCGTTTAGAAGTGAAGAAATATTGCCCACGTTTAAGAAAACATACCATACACAGAGAAAAGAAATAAACTATTTTAAGGAATAGTTTTTTTTCTAGGATAACGATATGAAACAGTTTAAAGGCGACGATATATATGCACATACATATTTAATTTGTCGATTTGATACATGCTATTTAATTGATCCTGCGCACAGCTATGAAGCTATTTCAAAACAGTTGGAATCAAAAACATTGGCAGGCATCTTATTGACACATGCACATAACGATCATATTGACTTGATTGGTTATTTTGATGTACCCATTTATATTCATAAGGAAGATGCGTATTTGCTTTTCGAAGACAAATATAACGGCTACCATGATCATAAAAGACCATTTAATCGAAAGCAGCTTGATTTAAAACTTATATCTGATCACATGCGGTTGCCACTTGCAGATCAGTTTGTAGAAGTGATTCACACGCCGGGTCACACAAAGGGTAGTGTTTGTTACCTTTATGATGATAAGCTTTTTACCGGTGATACACTGTTTAAAGATAGCGTTGGACGCCACGACTTACATTCTGGGTCACTTGCAGATCTTAAAAAAAGCATACTTAGTTTAGCGACGCTAGATATCAATCTTAAAATATATCCAGGACATGATGCAACAACAACGCTAAGAAACGAACTAAAACAAAATCCTTTTGTCTTAAAATGGCAAAAACAAAAATCAAAATAAGACACCCAGTGTCTTTTTTTTTAATGTAAAATAGCACATTTTCCTTGACAGTGCCAAAACGATATAATACAATAGAGTTGGCACAAATATCTGTAGAGTGCTAAACGAGGTGAATCAATGCTATCGAGTCGACAAAAACTAATTCTCAAAGCAATTATTGAAGCCTATGTGAAAGATGCTCAACCAATTGGTTCGAAGGCATTGACACAAATGCCCTATCTCAACTTTTCAAGTGCGACGCTTCGTTATGACATGGCGCAACTAGAAGAGTTTGGCTATTTAGAAAAAACCCATACCTCTTCAGGGCGTGTGCCTTCTGAAAAGGGCTATCGGTATTATGTCGAACATTTGGTGACACGTGATCAAGATGTTGTTGATTCGTTTCCTTTAATTGACCAAATATTCGAAAAAAACCGTATGGCTAGAGAACAAGCTGTTGAAGAAGCCATTCAGTTGCTCGGTCAATTGACCAATTACGCAGCCATGGCCATTGGACCAAGTGCCAATCAATCCATCATTAAGAAAATCGATTTTATCCCAGTGACTGAAAAAGAAGCTGTGGTTTTAATTGTCACGGATAAAGGTCATGTTTCACATCAAAACTTTGTGATTCCTGATGATATTAGTATGGATGGTTTAAAAGAGGTCATTAAGACGCTTGATGATTTACTTAGAGATCGCTTGATTCAAGATGCAAGTTTGATTTTAGAACAAACATTTGCGAAACGCGAGATTTCAGCATTCATTGATTATCAATCTCATTTGATTCATTCATTTATTCAAGCATTTTCAAAGTTTGCAGAAGAAAACTTTTATTTATCAGGGATGACCAATATTTTTGATCAGCCTGAGTTTCATGATGTGAGGCATGTTAAAAACTTCGTCGATATGCTTGATCGAAGGGAACTTGTTAAACTGATTGGATCAAAAGAAGGCTTATCGATTCGTTTCGGTAGTGATTTAAAGTTGATTCCAATGGAAAACTGTACGTTAATTTCAGTACCTTATCGCATCAATGATGATGAGCAAGGCACGATTGCTGTTGTTGGACCAACACGGATGGAATATAGTAAAGTCATTCCGTTGGTTGAATATATAGCAAGTAATATTGCTAAGTTATATAGAAAGTAAAGGATGATGTATATGGCAGAAGAAAAAAAAGTAGAAAAAGCACAAGATTCAATCGAAGAAAACGATGGTGATGATGTGCAAG
>JBLRWW010000057.1:0-5339 GCA_047921055.1 Acholeplasmataceae bacterium | reverse complement strand
TAACTCAAAACTAAATGAAAATGACTTAAGGCTTGGCCTTAAGTCATCTTTTTTTTATGTTTGGTTGTGGTTATCAAGTGCAGTGGTTCTAAAGGGTAAGAAGATGGCGTCATATCGCTCGAGTGCAATCGTATGAAAGCCATAAAACCCATAGGTTTCCATCACTCTTTCAATATCTTGCATAAACGTTTCTCTATGTGCTTCAATCGTTTCTAGTGAAATGGCTGTAAAACTTAAATGGATATCAGATAAATCAATCGTGATGTCATTTAAGTCGTTGCCTGAACGAATCATTTCAATCATTATCTTTTGGTTAATATCTGTGCGAAACCGTGTATCATTGGTGGGAGAAAAGATTGAATAGTCTGTTAAGTTTAATGCTAAAACACTATTGCCATCACTTGAGCGTTCATATGAATGCCAGCCATCAACCATCATCATGTTATAAAGTATGACAGTGCCTGCTTGGTTTTTATCATGTGTTAATGCATGAATACCATCGATATAGTAGGTGGTCTTTTGATATTGATAGAGTTCACGGACATCACCTAGTTCCTGTTTAATGCCTAACGTGTGATCGATATAGTAAAATATCTTTTCATCGCTTGCATTGAAATAACTGACCTCATTTTGGTTGGTGTAATCAACAAAGTGATAGTTAAAGACGTCTTGTATCTGGTTGTGATAGATAATCTCAAAGGATTGATCTTCTCTAAGTTCAACATAAACAGAAGATGTGACTTCGTTACCAAGACCATTTAAATCAGCTGTTTCAATTTGTGCAGCGTCAATGACAATCTTATCATCAATGATGTCAAAGTCGTAATGGATATAAAAACCGTATTCAACATCGTCATAGCTATAATACATTTGGACATCAATGGTTAAGGCATGACCTTCCATGATGACATCTGTATTGATATCATAAAATGAGTCCCATGATTCAACATAACAAGAAAACGCATCTGATGAAGTGTCACAGTCTTGGAAAAAGACATCGATATAATGGAATATATGCATATAATAGATGTTGCTATAATTCATGGCGACGGCTTCATGGGTGATATTTTCATATGTTTCTATAAGGTCATCTTTTAAAATGGTTGTTTTTAAATTTGGAATCTTGTAATACGGTTGAAAGACCATCAAGGTGCCAAAGACATGGGCATCCGTAAATGCTTTATAATACCAAAAGAGTTCATCAAAAGATTGCCCTTCATCAGTTGGAGTGGGTTCAATCGGAGGCTCACCAGTTGGCTCTACAGTCGGTTCTGGCGTGGGTGTTTGATCCACTTGGGTTACAGGTGCATTTTCAATACAGCCTGCTAAAACAAATAAAAAAATGAGCAGTGTTAATATTTTTTTCATAGACGTCCTCTGATCAATGACTTTTATATCGTTACTTTATAATTATTATACTAAAATTTGTGTCATTCTACAATACAAGATATCGCTTATTTAGCTTCATGTTTCAAAACGCATTAAAAAAGCCCTGAAAACTCAGGGCTTAGTCTAGTGTGTTTATTCAAATGATGCCATGCTTTTTGCAATATAGTAGGCTAACATATCATCATAAGGTGTAGCGTAATCTGTTTGGCCAAAGGTAAACCCTGATTGTAACAAGATATCCTCATAGTTGTCTTTGATCAATGCGATTTGACTTTCTAGATCAGTGGCACTGACTTTCGTAAAATCAAGGCCTATATCATTAAGACTTACAAAGGCTTCGGTTATCTCAGTGGCTTCACGCTCTAAATATACAGGGATACGTTTGGTGGGACGATAATCAATGGCATGTGCATCTGCATTAGGGAGTATCGTTTCGGTTGTTTGTAGTCCAGTTGGCGTGGTGTTGCAATCGATGCATAAAAGATGTGTCCAATCATCAACTTCAAGCAAATTCCAGTACATTGTGGCGTTTTCTCTTAAATAGAATTCCTCATATATAAGTAACACATTGGCACCTTCTAAAAAGTGTAGATTCATAGCAATCATCTGTTCGTATTCTAACGTCATGCTAAGAAAATAAGCGTCTTCTTGATTGTAGTGTTGAAAGATGGTTTCTCCCATAATATTATGACGATAAATCAAATGTGTTTGGTTGACTAAATCAACTTGATGGAGCAAGGTTGATTTGATCACATCAGCCGTATTAAAGAGTTTTACAACAAAATTGAAAGACTCATTTTCGATGATTGACCCATAAATAGCACTGATAAGATTTTGAACGTCATCTATGTATTCATAGACGAGTTCTGCGTATTCTATTGAGACATTGCCATTGATATTATCAAATGTGATAAAGCGGTGATAAACTCTGAAAATAGCATCAGAACTATCTAGATATATCATTTTAATCTCTATGGATAACGTTTCATCAGAAAGCTCTGCTGAAAATAAAACATTATAATCGACATGACGGTCTTGGACGAACGTCATACAGCTTGTTAATATGCCTGTTAGATCACAAGCTTCAATATGACGATCAAAATGATAGATGCCATCAGTGACATAGATGTTATAGTAATCGGTTGTCACATAGTTTTGATCTAAGGACTCATATGTTTCCATAAAATCTGCTTTAGCAATTGAGGTCTGAAAATCAGGAAAATCATAAATAACCTCAGGACTTAACATGGGATCTCTGATGGTTTCATTTAAAAATGATTTGTAAAAGACAAAGGCATCAGAAAGTGTTGGATCTAATTCTGGCGTTGGCGTTGGTTCACTTGGTATGGGTGTCTCTTCATTGGTTTCAATGGGTGTTTCTGTACCAGCACACCCCGTTACAAACATTAACAATAGTAAAAGAACAATCATCTGCTTCATAATAAATCTCCCCTTTATATGTTCTTATCTACATTAATTATACATTATATGAATAATTATTTAAGGACACTAAAGAAAAAAGGGCATATTTAGCCCTTAAATTGCTTTAACATAACACCGTCTACGTTTATGTTGTACGGTATCAAAATCTTTCCATTGGTTAATAATGGCTAAGTTATTTTCTAACTCAGGACCTGTTTCGGCATAACGAATCTTACGTTTAATACCAACTTCAATGCCGTCTTCCCACATAATGGCAATGACACCTTTACCTTGATGCTCTGGAGCAATCGCGATAAAGTATAGATCCATAATGTCTTCAGATTTTAATGCTTTAAAGATTCTAAAGATACCAAAGGGGAAAATCTTCCCATTGCTTTTTTTAACTGCACGTGCCAGCGATGGCATAATGATGGTAAAGCCAGCGATTTGATCGTTTTTGTCAACAACAAACCATAGAAGGTCAAGTCTAACAAAAGCAATAAACTGCTTAATATAATAATCCATCACTTTATCAGTAATAGGAAAGAACCCGTAAAGTTTAGAAAATGCGATATTATATACTTCAAAAGCATCATATGCATATTTTTTAATGTCTTTTCGTTTGTTAACTTTAATGAGTTTAAACCCATAACGTCTTTGTGAAATCTCTGATCCACGCTTGACTTTGTCAGGGACTGACTGTGGCCACATGATTTTCTTTTCTACCCAATCGGCATCTTTGATAAAGCCTAGTTGTTCTAAATGATCTTTATAATATGGGTAGTTATAAATCGTAATAAACATATTCATTTCATCAAAGCCATCAACAAGCATGCCTTGACGGTCTAAATCGGTAAACCCGATGGGACCGATCAGTTCATTGCATTGATATTTTTCTTTTGCCCACGCGCTAATCGCTTCAATCAAGGCTTTTGTAACCTCAATATCATCAATCATGTCAATTCTAGTGAATCTGGCTTGTTTTTTCTTAAAGTGATCATTAATCTTATGGTTAATAATCCCACCAATACGACCAACAACCTTACCATCACTAAACGCTAAAAAGCGGATGCTATCAGCGTATTCATGCACCGGATTGGACTTTGGATTAAAAATCGAGCGTTCATCCATCGATAATGGTGGTACATATGGTGCGCAATCTTTATATAAATGATTCGGAAACTCGGTAAATTGTTTAATTTCTTTTCTGGTTTTGACTTCTTTAACCGTGATCATCTAGAAAACCTCCTTCATGATTACTGTTATTGTAATACAATTACTAAAAAACTGCAATGCTTTATCGTATTTGGCTTTATCTTAAGATAATTTATGTTATAATAGAAAAGGTCGTAAAACACTTTATATGATATTTATATAAAAAAATTAGGAGGCAAAAACATATGAAAGTAGAAAAATTAACAACCAACCGTGCGAAGTATGCGTTCACGGTGACCACTGAAGAATTTGAACATGGTCTAGACCATGCATTTGAACATGTCAGTAAAGATTTAGAAGTTAAAGGATTTAGAAAAGGTAAAGTACCAAGAAAAGTGTATGAAACAAAATTTGGTGTCGAATCTCTTTATGAAGAAGCACTCAATCATGTCTTTCACCACAAATATCATCAAGCTACTGCTGATCAAACGTATCAAATCGTTGGTCAACCCAATGTTGACTTAGATATTACATCAATTAAACGCGGCGAATCATTTGATTTTTCATTTGATGTTGCTATTAAGCCAGATGTTGAACTTGGTCAATATAAAGGTATTGAAGTTAAACCTTTAGATGATAAAGTCACTGATGATGATGTTAAAGCGGAAATTTCACGCATCTTAAAGTCAAAATCAAACCTAGAACCTAAAACAGAAGGGTCACTTGAAAAAGGCGATACAGCGATTTTTGATTTTGAAGGATTCTTAAAAGGTGTTGCTTTTGAAGGCGGCAAAGCTGAAAATCACCAATTAGAAATTGGCTCAAACCAATTCATTCCTGGTTTTGAAGAACAAATGATCGGTATGACACTAGGCGAAGAAAAAGACATTAACGTCACATTCCCTGAAGCGTATCAAGCTGAAAACTTAGCAGGTCAAGAAGTCACATTTAAAATCAAACTTCACGAAATTAAAACCAAAAAAGAAGCTGAATTAAATGATGAATTTGTTGTTTCTCTTGATAAAGAAAACGTGAAAACTGTTGCTGAATTTGAAGCATCAACCAAAGCAGAACTCGTCGAGAAAAAACAAACAGAAGCGAAAAATCACATTGCTAATGAAGCATTATCTGCAGCCATTACCAATGCAAAAGTAGATATCCCTAAAGAAATGATTGAAGAAGAAGCGAAACATCAAAAAGAACAAGTTGTTAATCAAGCCAAACAATATGGTTTAGAATATGAAATGTTTGTGTCTATGAACGGCATGACAGTCGAGCAATTTGAAGCACATTTAAACCAAGAAGCAGAGCGCCGCGTCTTATCAACTTTAGTCATTGAAGCTATTTCTAAAGCAGAAAACTTAGAAGCGACC
>JBLRWW010000056.1:0-5365 GCA_047921055.1 Acholeplasmataceae bacterium | reverse complement strand
TGGCTTTTTTGTTATCAAGGCTGAAACTAATCTATTTCGTTACAGCCCCTTTTTCATATGTTAATATAACTAGATTGTGCTAAAAAAGTAATATATCTTTTTTATAAATAATGATATAATAGAAAAGAATAGATGCATTTAAAACCAAGGGGATTTTTTTGACAACTATTGAACTGTTTTTGTCATAGAAATGCCTTTCTAAAGGAGCACGCATGAAACAATTGATGTATGTGATTATTCTTGTATTGGGTTTATCTATGCTTGTAGGGTGTGATCAGAGTTTACCCGTTGAAACGCCCATATCAACACCAGATCCAACCACCGAACCAACACCAGACCCAACCATTGAACCAACACCAGAGCCAACAGAAGAACCGGTGTTGACCAATGATGCTTATGAAGGTTTGGTTGGCGTACCAGTTTCAGCACTTGAAGAGGCCATTGTCACTGAAGGATTTGAGTTTAGTTTATATACAATGGAAACTGTCTCTTTAATAAAGGATAAATATTTCCAAGTGCATTTCAAAGAAGTTATTTATCAACCAGTAAAAAATCGAGTCTGTATCATCTTTGACTATGAAGACGAAGATTATGAACGGGCAACTTACTACATGGTTGGACGAAAAAAAGGCTCACTTTTAACTGCCCAACAGCTTTCCTTTGTGGTTTCTAACCCCACAGGTGAGCATGGTGGATGTTTTACCTTTATGAGTGAACAAACAACCTATGAAATACTTATCGGGAAAATTGATAAAGATGACTTAAATCCAACAGCTCATATGGAAGCAGTCGCTGTTATGACCTTTACAGACAAAAATTATAATCAAAGACATAAGCTTGGCACAAGCACACTTGCCTTTGGACCAAGTATGGATTACACGTATGATCAAATACCGTCTGTTTCATTAGATATCGTCATTGAGGATGCCGCGCAAATCATTGATTCTGTTGTTATCAAATTATTTGAAGAATCATCTGAACGTTTATTAGAAACGCATATAGTGCCTTCAAATCTACTGAAATGGGAGTCAAATCGATTAGTCATCCACGATTATCTTATTGATGATCTTGCACCCTATGTTGATTATCGGGTTAAAGTCTATGTGACAGGCTTTAATGGGATTGAAACATTTACTGAGGTAGATCTAATCAATCAAACATTTAAATCTCAAAACATCACATATTCAAAAGGCTTTAGAAGACATGGCTTTTTTGCTGAAACGATTCGGGTTGAACCAGGCGACACGTTAACAACGATACATTATCTGGCAGTTAATGACCAAACAATCGTTTCATCAAGCAATCAAGAACCATACACGTTTTTCCTAAAGATTTATGATACAGACGATCAAATGGTGTATGAAACACCGATTGATGTGACTAAAAACAGCATTGCTGTACCTTCAAGTTATACGCTTATTGATTATAAAATTAATATAGTGACTGACCGTGATGATATTGAATTACATGAAGCAGTCATTATAGCACCAGTACCTCAATTGACACTTAATGATATCGAAAATAACATACTATCGGGGCAGGTAACATTTGGTCAAGCGGAGATTAATTTCATAGCCTTCTTAATTTATGAAAATCTAAACGATCCTCATTTTGATGAAGTAGAAATCACTGAGTTTACAACTGAAGGACATTTTAGTGTAGAGTTATCGCATCATCAAGTCTACCAAAATGCCAATCAAGTCTTAGTTTTATTTATTATCAATTATGGTGACCCGCTCAACCCTCAGTTTTCTTCAAGACAAGTTTGGATTGAAATCAAATAAAAACATACATAGTATTTAAGTTAAGTGGGCAAAATGCCCACTTTTTCATACGTTTAGAAACGATCCACCTATAATATCAATAAATAACATCTATTTTAAGAAAAAGAGATCAGTCTTTGATATAATATGATAGAAGGTGATGATGATATGGAACAATATTTAGAATGGTTAGGTTATTTGGCCTCACTCATTGTACTGATTTCATTATTAATGAGTTCAGTTAAAAAATTAAGATGGATCAATTTGATTGGTTCGATGATTTTCGCGATTTATGGATTTCTCATCGGCTCTATTCCTGTAGGTTTAATGAATATTGGTATTATTTTAATCAATATTTACTATTTGTTTCAAATGTATACACAAAAAGATTATTTCAAACTGTTGCCGATGGATCATTCAAGTCAGTACACAACATATTTTATAAAGACATATCAAGAGGATATTGAGTCATTTATTAAAATCCCTGATGATCTTGATGATAAAAAGCACTTAAGTTATTTTGTGCTAAGAAATACCATGCCAGCAGGGTTATTCATTTTAAACCCGATTAATAAAGACACTTTAGAGATATTAGTGGATTACGTGACACCTACGTATCAAGATTTCAAATTAGGCACATTTATCTTTAAAGAAAACAAGGATTACTTTAAATCCCTAGGATATCAAATGTTTGTTACAAGCGCGCACAGTAGTGCACATGAAAAATATTTGAAACGCATGGGTTTTCAAAAAACAGAGACAGGATATCAAAAAGCCATTTAAAATTAAAGTGTGTTTGACACACTTTTTTATTTTATGAATCTAATTGCATGAAAACAAGCATGAAAGATGTCAAGATTCTTTCATGTCTTTAGACAACGTGTTATAATAAAATCATCATTAGGAGTGATTTTATGAAACTATCAAAAGGGATGAACGTTGAGATCCACAGCTATAAGCATAATCAACTGTTACATCGCATTTGGAAGCGCTCAGTCGTGCTTTTCCAAGACAATCATGTGCTTGTCACAGGCAATTTTCGAACCCGTGTCGTCGAACATGATGGGAGAAGTTGGCATACAAAAGAGCCTGCAATTTGCTTTTTCTATGATGACTTATGGTTTAATGTCATCGGCATGTTAAAAAAAGATGGTATCTATTATTATTGCAATTTGGCCAGTCCGTATTTATTTGATGGTGAAGCGATTAAATATATTGATTATGATCTTGATTTAAAGGTGTTTCCAGATGGCAGCTATAACATTTTGGATCAAAAAGAATATCAAAATCATTTAAATCAAATGGATTATCCAGTAGATGTTCAAAACATTATTCGTGATCAGATGAATGAACTGATTGAACGTATCAAAGAAAAACGTTCACCATTTGATGGTCACGAAATCCAAGCATACTATCAAGAATTTAAGTTGCTTAAAAAAAAGTAGAAGTGATGAAATGAAACGTTACATGCATACAACAATTAAAATGAGTATTGCGTTTGTGATCACGATTGTCATCGCAGAACTTTTATCGCTTGATTATGCTATAACTGCTGGTATTCTAGCAGTTTTATCGATTCAATCAACCAATAAAGACTCTATTGTGATTGCCATTAAACGCTTTAGCAACGCAACCATTGGATTGGTTTTGGGATCAATTTTTTTTGTGTTGTTTGGTTACAACGTTTATGCTTTTCTTGGCTTTAGTATGCTATTTATTTTCATATCATTTTTCTTTAAGTTACCAGAAGGTATTGTACCGACCTTGGTCTTAGTCAGTCATTTGCTCTTATTCTCTCAGTTTTCCTGGATTTTTCTGGGGCAAGAATTTTTATTGATTACGATTGCCATAGGTGTGGCACTACTATTGAATTTAATTTATCCCTTAAATAGCCAAAAACAATTACTAGCATATATTAAGTCAATTGATCAAATGATGACAGATCACGTCTTTATGTTGTCGCTGTTATTTAAAGACTTAAAGCATCCGCGCGATTTTTTAATTCACCATGATCAAATCAATAGTCATATTAAAGAAATTATTGATTTGGCAGAACTAGTGGATAAAGACATTTTAATTGCTAACGATCATCGATATATTGCCTATCTTTATATGAGAAGAACCCAGTTAAAACATATCAATCATATCTATGCTTTAATCTTAAAAGTTGAAACACATCATGAAAACATTCATTTGATTGCAAATTACATCAAAGAACTAAGTGGTGATATTGGCTGTTTTGATCGTGCCAGTGGTCAACTAGAAAAACTTAATGATTTATTGCTGACGGTTAAAGACCAAGCGTTGCCAAAAAGTAGAGCAGAATTTGAAACACGTGCGATTTTGTTTCAGATTGTTGATGTTTTATCAACCTTTCTAGAAACTAAAATACAGTTTCATCAAACATATCCCATGTATGATTGTAATCAAAATAAATCAAAAAAGGAGTGAAGTCATATGAAGTTTAAAACTTATTTTATTCCCAAGTCATTTGTTTATACAGGAAAGTTCGGTAGTGAAAAAACAACAATCAAGCATTATCAATTTGACAAAAAGGATGTTACAATATCTGATACCTTTGATTCTGATCCAGCCCTTAAACATTACATTCAAGTGGTTGGGTTATCAGATGTTGAAGCTATTACAAATTTAACCAAACACTTTACAGTTGATCCATTGATTTTAGAAGATATCTTTAATGTGAAACAAAGAGATAAGATTGAACTACAAGACAAGCATTTGTTTGGCGTTTTTCACATACACTATATTAAAGAAGCAGGTACTGCAAAAGATTATATGAGTATGTTGTTATTTGAAAACGCATTAATTACATTTCATGAAAAAGAACCTGTATTTTTAGAGAGTTTAACACATTTAATCACGCAGCATAAAGAAACAAAAGAAAAAACCATCGATTTTTTATTTTATGAAATCATTGATATGATTACTGATCATCACATTGAAGTTTATGATGCACTAGAGGAAAAGATGAGCCTTTATGAAGAGGAAATCTTAGAGTCTAAACAAACCAATCAAGAAGCGTTTTATCAGACAAGAAAAACATTGTTAAAACTAAAAAATAGTGTGACCCCTATCTTAGAACAACTCACAACAACACTTAATAAAAAACCACCATTGATTCATGCATCATTAATGCCGTATTTTGATGATTTAAAAGACCATTTAAATCGTCTAGATCTTCAATTAACACAAGCGAGAGAACTCATGCGTCATTTACTTGATTTACAGATGAATAACCAGTCCAA
Organism: Acholeplasmataceae bacterium; assembly: GCA_047921055.1. GTDB lineage: Bacteria > Bacillota_I > Bacilli_A > Acholeplasmatales > Acholeplasmataceae > JBLRWW01. Next base: position 336 of record JBLRWW010000056.1, on the reverse strand, counting down.
TAAGATGAATCAAATCATGACAACATTAACGCTATTTTCAGCGATTTTTATTCCACTATCGTTTCTAACAGGATTTTTTGGCATGAATTTCATTCATTTTGGTATTTTAGCGTATGAAAACGCCATTATGCTGTTTGTTGCCTTTTGTTTACTGATTGGTGTAGGCATGTTTGCATTATTTAAAAAAATGAAATGGCTGTAATGCATAAGATATATCATAAAAAAACTGCACATCGAGATGTGCAGTTTTGTTTACTTTAATGGAGCGGGCGAGGGGAATCGGACCCCCATTTCATGCTTGGCAAGCACGTGTAATAACCATTATACGACGCCCAC
>JBLRWW010000055.1:0-7162 GCA_047921055.1 Acholeplasmataceae bacterium | reverse complement strand
TACATAGAAAAATCTTACTTGAGTTAGAAAAAGAAACGTTAACACCTGATCAGTATTTAAATGTCTTTGCTAAAGTATCAATCGATAAACTCGATCAAAAGCTTTATTGGAAAAAAAGAGCACTTGATCATAAGCTTAAAAAACAAACAGAAAAAAACATTCAACATGAAAACATCCTTAGAAAAGAGCATCTAGAAAAAACAGAGGCATTGAATCTATGGTATGAAGCACAAAAAAATAAGATTTTAGAAAAATTCAATATCGAAGAAAAACGAGATGTAGAACTAAAAATTAACAAAAAAACATACGTTGAGCAAAAGGTATTACTAGACGAAAAAATAAAAGCGTATGACAAAACATTATCAGAGATCAATGATGAGAAGCTCACTCTTTTCAAAGAAAAAACGCTTAAAAAAACGAAGCGTCTTAAGGAAAAGTTAGCATCACTTAAAGAAAACAAAGCTAAATTTATAAAAGATCACATCGATGACAAGCTTTCAGGTGATGAGATTTTGAGATTAGAAAACCTTACCATGCGCTTTGGTGGATTGGTCGCAGTTGATCAACTATCATTCAGTGTTAAAAAAGGTGAAATCTTTGGACTTATTGGTCCAAACGGTGCCGGTAAGACAACAGTCTTTAATTGCATCACACAGTTTTATAAAACACCTGAAGGACATATTTATTATCGTGATCGTAATGAAGATGTTTTAAATTTAGGCAACATTAAAGTACACGATATTATTCGTCAAGGTATTGTTAGAACATTCCAAAATGTTGAGCTCATATGGGAACTATCCATACTAGATAATTTACTTGTAGCCTCACATTCACTTTATCAAACAGGATTTTTCCAACATTTAATCCATACACCAAGGTTTAAACGTGAAGAAGCCATCTTAAAAAGTAAAGCGCTTAAAATATTAGAGGACTTAGGACTGATTTTATATAAGGATGTGCCACCACTTGGATTACCATATGGCATGCTTAAATCGATTGAGTTTGCTAGAACTTTAATGACTGATCCTAAACTGATCATCTTAGATGAACCTGCTGCAGGTCTTAATGAAGCTGAAACGAAACAACTGGCAGCATCTATCCGTAAAATTCAAAAGTCATATGATTGTACCATCTTCCTAGTTGAACATGACATGGGATTGGTCATGGACTTGTGTGATACCATTTGTGCCATTTCCTTTGGTAAAAAATTAGCCATCGGCACACCTTCTGAGATTCAATCTTCAAAGATTGTTCAAGAAGCGTATTTAGGAGGTGAGTAATATCGCATTATTAGAAATTAGAGATTTAATTATTGACTATGGCATCATCCGTGCAGTCAAGGGCATTAACATGGACGTGAATGAAGGTAGCGTGGTTGCCATCCTTGGTGCCAATGGTGCCGGTAAATCAACAACCATTCGTTCAATCTCAGGCATTGTTAAAGTCAAATCAGGCTCAATTACCTTAGATGGTGTTGACATCCAAAATAAAGACCCCTATAAAATCACTCAAATGGGTGTGATGCAATCACCTGAAGGACGTTTGATTTTAAATGGACTGACAGTAGAAGAAAACTTAATGGTTGGTGCTTATGCCATTAAAGACAAAGCATTGACTCAATCATTACTTTATGAAGTTTATGGATATTTCCCGATTCTAAGTGAACGTAAAAAGCAACAAGCATCAACATTATCTGGTGGTGAACAACAAATGTTAGCCATTGGACGTGCATTAATGGGGAATCCCAAATTACTTTTGCTTGATGAACCTTCATTGGGCTTGGCACCATTAATTGTGCGTGATATCTTTGAAATTATTAAACGTATTAAAGAACAAGGTCGTACCATTCTAATCGTTGAACAAAACGCCTTTCAGACGTTAAAAATCGCGGATTATGCGTACATCTTGGAATTGGGCAAGATTGTCACTCAAGGCAAGGGCGAAAAGCTCTTAAAAGATGAACAATTGGTAAATGCCTATCTAGGTTCAAAATAACATTGGTTTTAATTTGTCTAAAAAACAAATAAACATAGAATATGCCCATAGGGTAAAAAAGGAAAGAAAGAGGAGAAAAATTTATGAAAAAATTTGTAGCACTACTTATGATTATGTTTGCTGCAGTTGGCTTGCTTGCTTGTCAAGAAGAAGCCGTCGAAGTTGATCGTCTAGTTGTGACACCACCGACTAAAGTGGAATATGATTTAGACGAAGCATTTGAACCAGCTGGTCTGGTTGTTAGAGCAATCTTTACAGATGGCACTGACAGAGTTTTGGAAGCTTCTGAGTACACAGTTACAGGATTTAATTCAGCAACCGTTGGATTTAAAACTGCAACAGTTACCCATGAAGGCGTGACTGCAACCTTTAGCTACGCAGTATTTGATACTGCTGCACCGGAAGCACCACTTAGCTTAAATATTTTATCTGTTCCAACCCAACAAATTTATAATCGTCAAGAAACATTTAATGCTGACGGATTAGTTGTCGAAGTTATCTATAACACAGGTAGAAGAGAAACACTCGCTGATTCAGTGTATACAATTACTGGTTTTGGTCAAGGTATTGTTGGACAATATGATGTCACAGTTAATTATGAAGGCTTAGTCGCAACATTCTATGCTGAAGTACGTGCCATTACTGTTCAAGGTGTCACTGATACAACCGTATTGGTTGGTAATACAGCTGTTTTAGCTGGTCCATTATCATTTGTCGGCTTACCATTTAGACATGGTATGATGGCAGCATTTGAAGTGGTTAACGAAGCTGGTGGCATCGGTGGTCGTACCATTCAATATGTCAATAGAGATGACTCTTTTGATGGCTCAATTGGTTTAACCAATACACGTCAACTCATTAATGATGATAAAGTATTCGCACTTGTTGGTCACTTTGGCACGCCAACAGTGAGTGCAACTTTAGGTGTTATTCGCGAAGCTGGTATTCCAATGGTTTATGCAGCAACTGGCGTTAACATACTATATCGTGAACGTTCACCACTTGATCCTGTTATGCCTGTACAACCGATCTATTTAACTGATGGTCGTATTATGACAGCACGTGCAATTAAAGAAGCTGTTTATGGAACTAATGGCGATCAAAACTTAGCTGCTGGCGCTAAAGTTGGTGTGTTACACACAACGACTGATGATGGTGTATCAATTAAAGAAGGCATTGAAATTGAAGCACGTACACTTGGTGTTAATGCAAACTTTATGTATGCATCATTTGCGACTGCTGATATTCCTTCATTAAACACAGCACTAGAAAACTTCCGTAGTGCTGGTGTACAATCTGTCATTATCGCAAGTAACCAAGCACCATTTAAAGCAGCCATCGGTGTGATGGATACGATTGGCTTTAATGTTCCAGTCTTTACATCTTATGTGAATGCTGATGCAACAGCTGTTGACGCTGCCATTGATTATGAATTCCCAATTTATACCAATGCATGGGTTGATATCTTTAGCGAAGCTGGTGCTGCAGATTTAACTGAATACTTAGCAGCCATCGATGGTGCTTCATTCTTAAATGCTGATGAAAAAGTTGCCATGTCAGGTAATTCATTTGCGATTGCTGGTTATATTGCTGCACAAATCTTTATTGAAGGTTTAACACGTGTTGGCGATGGTCCATTAACTTGGGAATCATTTATTAAAGCAATGGAATCTGCACCAATCAATGTACCAATGGGCGGATCTGTCAATTTCTTTGATGGCGCACGTCATGGTATTAATTCAATGTCATTATTAACTTATAATACAACAACTAAGACTTTTGATGTTGTACAACCAATCGAAACATTAGACGAAATTAGAGGATAATGTGTTAAAGTGGAAGGGAGAGGCAACTCTCCCTTCATTCTAACACGCTTAAAAAGGCAGGTAAAATTATGAAAACTCCGAAAACCATTACGGCATCAGAAGCTGTAAAATTAGTAAAATCAGGTGATGTGATTGTGAGTGCAATGGCAGCAGCTGAAGCGCGGCTATTTTTTGGTGCACTCCATGAACGCGCAGACCAATTAAAAGATATTAGAGTTACCAATTGTTTACCATTTTTTGATGCACCCTATTTTATGGATGAGGCGTATAAAGATACGTTTTTTATCGATAGCTGGTTTTATGGTCCAAGTTTAAGAAAGGCCACAAAACATGGGAATATTTCTTATATTCCTAATCACTTGCATTTGGCAGGTAATAAGCGTTTAAACTATATGAAAACTGATGTGTTTGTCGGTACTGCAACACCACCTGATAAACATGGCTATGTTTCTTTATCATTATCAAATGTGTATGAGAAAGAAGCCATCATTAAAGCCAAAACCGTTATTTTAGAAATCAATCCAAATTTCCCAAGAACATTTGGCGATTTGGAATTACATATCTCAGAAGTCGATTACTTTATCGAAGCTGATTATTTACCCCCAGTTTTACCCGAGATTGAACCCAATGAAAAAGATATTAAAATTGGCGGCTATATCGCTGATTTAATCGATGATGGTGCATGTCTACAGTTAGGCATTGGTGGCATACCCAACGCGGTTGCTGCAGCACTTATCCATAAAAAAGATTTGGGTATTCATACTGAAATGTTTACAACCGGCTTAATGAAACTCGTTAAAGCTGGTGCAGTCACAGGTAAGAAAAAACAAAACCATCATCAGAAGCACGTGTGTTGTTTCGCATTGGGTTCACAAGAACTCTATGACTTTATTGACAACAACCCAAGTGTTGAAATTTTAAATGGTAACTATGTGAATGACCCTCATGTGATTAGTTTAAATGATCATCAAGTCTCAATTAATACAACCATTGAAATTGATTTAACGGGTCAATGTGCATCGGAGTCAATCGGTCATATGCAATTTAGTGGCACAGGTGGCCAAGCAGATACTGCCATTGGTGCTCAAAAATCAAAAGAAGGTATGAGTTTTATTACTTTATATTCAACTGCCAACGTTAAAGATCCTGAATCAAAAGAGCGTATGGTTATCTCAAAGATTGTGCCAACATTAAAACCAGGTGCAGCTGTCACATTATCACGTAATGATGTGGATTATGTCGTGACTGAATATGGGTGTGTTTCACTGAGAGGCACAAGCATTAAAGAACGTGTTGAATTACTGATAAGTATTGCCCATCCTGACTTTAGAGATGATTTAAGAAAACAAGCGATTGCGCTTGGTTATATTGGAGTTTAAGATGCCTACATTTAACTATAAAGGACGTCATGTCTTCTATGAGATAGAAGGCAATGGAGAACCCATCTTATTATTAAACGGCATTATGATGTCTACAAAAAGTTGGGAACCGTTTGTGCATACATTTACACATCAAAACCAATTGATCAGACTTGATTTTTTTGACCAAGGTCAATCTGAGTTACTAACAAATAGTGTCTATGACATCAGCTTACAAGCAGACTTGGTTGAGGCATGTCTTGCACACTTAAACATCAAAAAAATTAACGTCGTTGGTATTTCATATGGAGGCGAAGTAGCCTTACAGTTTGCAAGCAAATACCCCCATCGCGTCAGACGTTTGGTCTTATTTAATACCACGCCTTATACATCACCATGGTTGGCTGAAATCGGACATAAATGGAACGCGATTGGCAAGCTTAGAGATGGTAAGACATACTATCAAGCAACCATTCCAATCATCTACTCACCCAGTTATTATGAAACGCACTTAGACTGGATGAAAAAGCGTGAAAGCATATTAGTCCCTATCTTTTCAACACCTGAGTTTCTAGATAAAATTGAACGTCTTACAGACAGTGCTGAACATTTTGACATTCGCGATCAAGTGCATAATATCAATATGCCTGTCTTAATTGTTGCAGCTGATGAAGACTATTTAACACCGATTCAAAATCAAAAAGCATTGCATGCATTATTGCCAAAATCAGAGCTTGTCATATTGCCTGGTGTTGGTCATGCATCGATGTATGAAAAGCCATTATTGTTTGCAAGTTTGGTCTTAGGATTCATCAATACGGTTGATGAAACATATCATATATAGGAGATGATTATTGTGGAGAAAAAACAGATCACATTAAAAAATGGTGAAGTGTATCATTATCTTGAACAAGGTCAAGGTGAACAAGTTCTTTTAATGGTGCACGGGAATTTTTCATCATCATTACACTATTTACCTTTGGTTAAAAAGATGCCAAAAGACATGAGAGTGCTCGTGCCAGATTTACGCGGTTTTGGTGATTCATCTTACTATAATCGCATTTCATCTTTAAAAGATTTAGCAGACGATTTAAGCCTGTTTTTAGAAGCTTTAAAGGTCATTAAAGCTGATGTGATTGGTTGGTCATTGGGCGGCGGTGTAGCACTTGAATTTGCAGCAAATTATCCCAAGAAAACAAACAAGTTGGTTTTAATAAATTCAGCATCTCATAAAGGCTATCCAGTATTTAAAAAAGACGAAAAAGGCCAAATGAAGATTGGTGAAGTTTATGCGACAAAAGAAGAAATGGCAACCGATCCTGTTCAAGTTATTCCACTATTAGTCGCAATGAAAAACAAAGATTTTAACACCATGACAACGATCTGGAATTATACAATATATACAGTCAATAAACCTGATTCAACAGATAACGAGCTTTGGATTAATGAATCATTAAAACAAAGAAATCTTGTGGATGCTGATTGGGCTTTAGCAAATTTCAATATGTCAGATCAACACAATTTTTATCATCAAGGCACACAAACGATTAGTCGTATCAAGGCACCTGTATTACACATCTGGGGACGCAAGGATATTGTCGTACCTGAATACATGGTTACAGATAATATAGAAGCATTAAAAGATCAATCAACCTATATCATCTATGAAGCATGTGGGCATTCTCCATTGGTAGATGTACCAGAACAATTAGCAAAAGATATATTAGATTTCATTCAAGCATAAGGGCGTTCACGCCCTTTTTATTATGCTTGATGGTCGTTATCCATCATTAGAAGATGTTGTTGATAATTGGCTAATATGCTGTCACGTCATTGTAGTGAATCGTTTTTTGTAGATGATCTGTTTTTTTGATCTTAAAAATGTAAGTTTAGTATTTATAAACATTTACATAAAAAATTACTAATTATAAAAAACACAAATAAAACACAATTTTGTAAATAATACCAAAAAATATGTAATCG
>JBLRWW010000054.1:0-7334 GCA_047921055.1 Acholeplasmataceae bacterium | reverse complement strand
AAATTGTCCTTAAGGACTTAAAACAGGTGTATCCTTACTTTAATGTAAGTGCAAACGTTCGCGTTTCCAAACTATCTGTTGTTGGTTTGGGCATGCGTAGTCAGTCGGGTGTGGCGGCACAAATATTTAAATTGTTTGCTGATCATGACATTCCATTTCAATTGGTTACAACCTCAGAAATTAGTATTTCATATACCATACCCAATGAATGGGTTGAAAAAAGTGTGTCTTTGATTGCAAATGCGTTTGGTCTTTAGGAGGTCTAGATATGAAGTTATTTAAGTATCAATCAACAGGTAACGATTTTTTGTGTATTGTTGGTCCCGTCAAAGAACCAAGTATGCTTGCAAAAAAAGTATGTGATCGCCATTTTGGCATTGGTGCAGACGGCATTTTGATTGCTGAAGCATCAAAGGTTGCAGACATACAAATGGTTTATTACAACTCAGATGGTTCAAAAGCAACCATGTGTGGCAATGGACTGAGAGCATTCACTGATTTTGTTTACAGACAAAAACTGGTTAACAAAAAAGATTTTTTCGTAGAAACAGGCGCAGGCATCTTAGCTGTTCATTATAAAGATGATAGCCGTATCACGATTTCGTTAAATGAACCTAAGCTTGACTTAACACAACCAGATGTGAGCGAAAATGTATCGCAACTTCAACCAATCGAAATAACCATTGACAATCAAAAAATAAGTTTATATGCGTTGATGCTTGGGACACTCCATGCCGTTGTTTTGGTTGATGATATATCGCAAGTAGATGTTTTATATTTAGGCAGTAAATTGTGTCACCATGCGTTTTTCCCGAACGATATCAATGTCAATTTTGTACAAGTCATTGATCGTTCACATCTTTTAGTTCAAACATTTGAACGCGGTGCAGGATTGACATTATCTTGCGGGACGGGTGTCGCATCAAGTGTTGTTGTGACACATCACTTAAACTTAACCACATCACACGTTCACATCACTGTCCCTGGCGGACAATTAGAGGTAAGTCTAGAAGAGCAAGTCACACTCACAGGACCGACAGCATATGTCGCAAGTATTGACTATCAAGGAGTTATATGATGAAAGCAGTAAATATTGCAGTTGTCGGTGCAACCGGTATGGTTGGCAGACAAATGATTTGTTCGTTAGAAGAACAAAAAATACCAATCAATCAATTGTATCTATTTTCTTCAAGTAAATCAGAAGGACAAGAAATGACATTTAACAATCAAACTTACGTGTCACAACGTTTAACAGAAACATCATTTAATCAAGACATTGATTATGCCCTATTTTCTGCAGGAGGGCAAGTGAGTTTGGTTTATGCGCCGATAGCAGCATCAAAGAACGTTATCGTGATTGATAACTCCAGTGCATTTCGTATGGATCAAAACGTACCATTAGTTGTGCCAGAGGTTAATCCAGAGGCGTTGGGACATCACCAAAATATTATTGCCAATCCCAATTGTTCAACCATTCAATCTGTCTTACCTTTAAAGCCGCTTTATGATCGGTACGGTATTAAAAGAGTCATTTATACGACATATCAAGCCGTCTCTGGGTCGGGCGTCAAAGGCGTTCTAGATTTAAACCATAGCGACAAAAATCAAAAACCACGGTTTTATCCTAAACCTATTTTAGGTAATGTGCTCCCTGTCATTGATACCATCCTTGAAAACGGGTATACTAAAGAAGAAGAGAAAATGATTTTTGAAACTAGAAAAATATTAAATGATGAAAACATTAGAGTGACAGCGACATGCGTGAGAGTGCCCGTTGAAAATGGTCACAGTGTTTCTATCAACGTTGAACTTAAAACCCCATTTCACTTAGAGGATATCATATCAATTTTAAAAGATGCACCAGGTATTAAAGTCTTTGATCAGTATGACATGGCAACACCCCTTGATGTTTCAGGACAAGACTTAATTTATGTTGGTCGTATCAGACGTGATCATTCTGTTGAAAATGGACTCAACTTATGGGTTGTTGGCGATAATATTCGAAAAGGTGCTGCAACCAATGCAGTACAAATACTAAAAAAATTAATGGAGGACGCACATGACACTATTTAAAGGATCGGGTGTAGCACTGATTACACCATTTGAAAACCAAAAGGTCAATGAACCTCTTTTTGTGGCATTAATCGAGTGGCATATCAAAAACCAAACAAAAGCACTGATCATTGGTGGCACAACGGGTGAGTCAGCAACACTCTCATTTGAAGAAAAATGTCGGATTTATGAACTTGCTGTAAAAACAGCAAACCACAGTATTCCTGTCATTGCCAATACAGGCACCAATAACACAGCAGAAAGCATTTTATTATCAAAAGCAGCAGAAGCGCTTGGTGTTGATGGACTACTTTTAGTGACGCCCTATTATAATAAACCAACACAACGTGGTCTTTATGAACATTTCAAAGTGATTGCAGACTCGGTAACATGTCCTGTGATTTTATATAATGTACCAGGCAGAACCAGTGTGAATTTAGCAGCAAAAACAACAATTGAGTTATCCAACATTAAAAATATTATTGGTGTTAAAGAAGCTTCAGGTGATTTAAATCAAGTCAAAGAAATCATTAACAACACCAAAGATTTTCAAGTGTTTTCAGGTAATGATGATTTAATCTATGAAACGCTATCCTTAGGTGGAGACGGTGTTATTTCTGTGGTTGCAAACATCGCGCCCATTGAGACACAAGAGGTATGCACATTGTTTGAAACAAACAAGCTTGCTGCAAAAAAAGCTCAAAAAGCACTTGATATTCTAAATGATGTTCTATTTATAGAATCAAATCCTGTGCCTGTCAAAACAGCATTTAAACACCTAGGTGTTGATGTAGGCAGTCCTAGATTACCACTTGTAGAGATGGAATTAGAAAATATCACAAAACTCATTGTTGCTCTTAATCAATTTGGATTAAAGGAGATTAGCCTATGAAAGTCATTATTTATGGGAGTCAAGGCACAATGGGTCAATTAGCATCATCGTTTTTTAGAATAAAAAATATTGATGTGATTGAAGTTGATGTCATGAGCAAAAAAGATGGTGTCATCACTAACATCAATGACATCGATGATGCTGATGTAATTATTGATTTTTCTCATGTGAGTCAAATTGATACACTTTTGACATACGCCCAAAAAAAGCATAAACCTCTTTTGATTGCAACAACAGGATATAGTCCCGAGCAAGAAGCAAAGATTCGAAGAGCATCTCTAGAGATACCTATTTTTAAAAGTGCAAACTTATCTTTAGGCATTCATTTGATGCGTTTGATACTTAAAGATTACACAAAGATTCTTGAAGCGTATTATGACATAGAAATCATTGAAAAGCACCATAAGAACAAAGTTGATGCACCAAGTGGCACAGCACTAATGCTTTTTGAAACATTAAAAGAGGCTTCAAAAAACGAATTAAACCTTGTAACCAACCGAAGTGATTTACACGAAAAAAAAGATACCAATGATGTTGGTATTGCTTCCATTAGAGCGGGTCAAATAGTAGGAGAACATACACTTTTATTTGCCAGTGATGAGGATGTCATTGAACTGACACATAAAGCACAGTCCAAGATAATGTTTGTCAAAGGCGCATGGGTTGCAGCCAACTTTATAGTGAATCAAAACCCTGGATATTACACAATGGATGATATACCCCTTGAAAGGATGAAAAACCATGTCAACAGTTAATTTAACAGACGCATATGAAATTGCTAGATATATAAAAAATGCAACAAAGCAAACACCAATTAAACTTTATATCAATGGCGATTTTAAAGGCATTACTTTCGAACGCGTAAAAGCATTTGGAAGTGAGACCTCACAAATACTATTTGGAAATGTTGATGCCATTGATCAAATTCTTGAAACACATAAACATCTGATTACAGATTACGTCCTCGAGTACGACCGACGTAATTCTGCGATTCCTTTACTAGATATCACACATATCAAAGCGCGCATAGAACCAGGTGCATGGATTAGAGAATTTGTTGAAATTGGTGAAAATGCCGTCATTATGATGGGGGCCATTATCAATATTGGCGCATCCATTGGAGAAGGTACAATGATTGATATGAATGTCGTGATTGGCGCAAGAGGTGCTATTGGAAAAAACTGCCATATCGGCGCTGGTGCCGTGGTTGCAGGTGTCCTAGAACCACCTTCAAAATTACCAGTAATTATTGAAGATAATGTATTGGTTGGCGCGAACGCTGTCATTCTTGAAGGTGTTCGTGTTGGTCAAGGCGCCGTGGTTGCTGCAGGCGCTATTGTGACACAAGATGTTCCTGAAAATGCCGTTGTTGCAGGATCTCCAGCTAAAATCATCAAATATAAAGATGAAAAAACAATTGAAAAAACACAGATGCTCTCTGACTTAAGAAAGTAGGCGTTCAGATGCTTAAAGATGATCAACGATATATTTTAAATGTTTATCAAAGACTACCAATAACCATCACTAAAGGTGAAGGTTCTTATGTGTTTGATGACCAGGGGCAGCGTTATTTAGACATGTTTGCAGGGATTGCAGTAAACGCATTAGGACATCAACACCCAGTGATCAATGAAGCGATTTTGTCACACATGCATTCGTTTTTACATCTATCTAATTATTTTGCAACAGCATCCACTGTTGCTTTGGCAAAATGTTTGGTTGAAGAAACAAAACTGCATCAAGTGTTTTTTTCAAACTCTGGCACTGAAGCCATCGAAGCCTCGATTAAACTTGCTAGAAAATGGGGCAGCAATATTGCTTCTGATAAAACTGATATCATTGCGTTGAGTCAAGGGTTTCATGGTAGAACCAGTGGCGGTATGGCGCTGACTGACAAGCCTGAATACAAAACACAATTTGCACCATTATTGCCAGGCATTAAGCACTGCAAAAAAAACGATATTAAAGCATTAGAAGATACCATTAATGATCAAACATGTGCCCTCTTTATTGAAGTTGTTCAAGGTGAGGGTGGGGTTCATTTATTGGATGTTGATTATGTAAAAAAGATGGTAGAACTTGCGAAAAAGCATCACGTATTAATTGTTGCTGATGAAATTCAAAGCGGTATGATGAGAACAGGAAAGTTGTTTGCTTATCAACACTATGATCTTGTTCCAGATATCATTACAGCAGCCAAAGCTTTGGGCGGTGGACTACCACTGGGTGCCATGATTGTTTCAGAACCTTTAAGTCATGTGTTTAAACCAGGTGATCACGGTTCAACGTTTGGGGGAAATCCGATGGCAGCAGCCTTAGGACTGGCACTCATTAAAGAAGTTTTAAAACCGACGTTTATTGAACAGTTAAATACGGAGTCAGCTTTCTTGTTTCAAGAGTTAAATCACTTAAAGTCAAAATATCCACACATCATCACAGATGTGAGAGGATGTGGTATGATGATAGGTGTTGATGTAGGTGTTCATGCACAAGCACTTAAAGCGTTATTTATAAAGCACCACATTTTAATAAACGTCACCAGCAAGACAGTCATTCGATTACTACCACCACTCAATATACCTCATGATGCATTAGTCCATTTCATTTATACGTTCAATTTATTATTAGAATCATTATAGGTTTAAGGAGGCAGAAAGATGCCAAAAGATACGTTAACAGATCACTTAAAAAAACATCGTCAAACACTCCATCAAATTCCCGAAATAGCATTTGATTTATTTAAAACACACGCATACATTAAAAACGAATTAGAAAGTTATGGTTATGAAACCGAAACAGTTGCTAAGACGGGTTTAATTGCTATTAAAAAAGGAAACTCTAAAGAAACAATTGCCTTTCGATCAGATATGGATGCACTAAACGTTTTAGAAAAAACGGATGTTTCATTTCAGTCAACACATGTTGGTAAAATGCATGCTTGTGGTCATGATGGACACATGTCAATGTTATTGGGTTTTGCGCAGATGGTTTCCGAAAAATCGGATCTTACTAAAAACATCATGTTTGTGTTTCAACCCGCTGAAGAAGGACCAGGTGGTGCGAAACACATCATCGAAGCGGGTGTGTTTGAAAAACACAACGTCAAAGCTATTTTTGGTATTCACTTATATCCTGACTTAGAAGAAGGGTTGATTGGACTCGTTGATGGTCCTATGATGGCACAAAATGGAGAATTTGATGTGACTATCCAAGGTCAAAGCGCACATGGTGCGCAACCACACAAAGGTCATGACGCCATTGTTGCGACAGCACAATTGGTGACACAGTATCAAAACATCGTTAGTCGCTTTCTTAATCCCTTAATTCCTGCTGTTGTTACAGTGGGTACTATTAATGGTGGAGAAGCGCGCAATATTATCGCTCAAACAGTCAAATTATCCGGTACCATTCGTACCTTTGATCCTACAATCTACCAACAAATCAAAACATCACTTGCAAACATTAATCAATCGATTGAGGTTGGGTTTAATGTTGACGTTGATATGGACTTAAGAGACTACTACCCTCCAGTAATTAATGATCACAACTTATTCGAGCATGTCAAGTCTATATTAGAACCTAACACATATCAAATGATTCCACCCATGATGTTTGCTGAAGACTTTGCGTTTTATCAACAAGTGATGCCTGGTTTCTTTATGATGTTAGGTACAAGAAACGAAACACTAGGATACACCCATCCACTACATAGTTGTTATTTCAACTTTAAGGAAGATGTTTTAATTAAAGGGGTCAATCTTTATGATAAGATTGCCAGATCGCTTAATATTTATCAGTAGGAGGTCATTATGTCACATTATGAATCCCCAACATATGAAGTCATAAAATCTGATGGACCCATTGAAATTCGACAATATGAAGCGTTTTACACTTCGGCTGTCGATGAACAAAGCTTATCTGGACGCAGCGGTTTTGGTGTGTTATTTAGTTATATTAGTGGTCAAAACAAGCAAAAAGAAAAAATGGCCATGACCATTCCTGTCATTAACGAATTTTCTAATGATACCATGTCAATGGAGTTTGTGATTCCAAAAAAATATGCCAATAAAGAAATCCCTAACCCATTGAGCCCAAATGTTCAAATCAAACATTACCCAGCAAGAAAAGTAGCCACGTATCGTTTTTCCGGACGCACGCATCCGAAAAAAATAGCACTGGTTATCGATCAACTACATGCATGGCTTAAAGAAAATCACATCGAGTCAGAAGATTATTATATTTTGGCGCGTTACAACCCACCATTTAGTCTCCCTATGCTTAGACGTAACGAAGTTCATATCAATCTAAAATAAAAAGCCTTTCGGCTTTTTTTTATGGATAATGTTTTTCTATAATTGATTTCAAGTAAATGAGGCCAAAACCAATGATG
>JBLRWW010000053.1:0-7454 GCA_047921055.1 Acholeplasmataceae bacterium | reverse complement strand
GATGGTGACCCGTACGGGATTCGAACCCGTGAATGCATGCGTGAAAGGCATGTGAGTTAACCGTTTCTCCAACGGGCCAACGTCTAAGCGCACTTTATATTATACCAATAAATCACGTAATGTCAATGTTTTTAACAAACTTTTTTAACTTTGAAGATGGCTTATTAAGCGGCTTTTTTTATAGCACTTTCAGATGCTTTTTTTAAATACTTACTTTTGGTTTCCCACTTCTTAGATCGCCATCTAAATGCCATGAAAATAGCGCGTAACATTTCGTCTGCAGTGTAGGCAATATAAATACCCAATAGGCCTAAGCCTAACCATTTCCCTAAAATAAATGCCAGTGGTATGGCAACACCTAACATACTGATAATAGCCATAATAAGGGGAAATCTGGCATCGCCTGAAGATCTTAATGCTTGAATGGTGACCAAATTCACACTTCTACTAATTTCTAGAAAAATGATGATCCACAGAACACTTTTGGCAATCTCAAGGATATCTTGGTTTGATGTGAATATACCTAGAATTTGATTTGGGAAAACATTGATGATGAGTGTAATCAGTCCAACAATGAAAAAGCTCTTGTGTATCACTTTGATGGTTTGTTGATATGCTTTCTCATAGTTTTGTTCACCGATGGCATATCCAGTCATTATGGCATTGGTTTGTGCAAGTGCTAATGAAAACACATAAACATAAGTTAAAAGCACTTGAACATAGGTTCTTGCTGTTGTATATTGTGCGCCAAATCCATTAATGATACTTAAAATAACACCTTGCATTAAGGTGTATGTCCATGTTTCTAAGGCACTTGGAATGCCGATGCGTAAAATATCTTTTGAACTTTTTCTTACCCATCTAATATCAGAAAAAGAAATGTTGATCAGTTTAAATAAGACAATCGTATAAATGACCATCATCAAGCCTCTAACAATTAAGGTTGACAGACCAGCACCATACACACCCAATCTTGGAAATCCAAAATTCCCGTTAATCAAGGCATAGTTACCAATAATATTTAATACGTTGCCAATCATAACGATGATGGTTACATAGCGTGCGAATCCAAAGCTTCGGATGGTTCCTGTCATCACATGACTGAGTGAAATAAATAATAAAGAAATTGACATCAGTCTCAAATAGATGAGCGAATCATTAAAGATGATTGATTCGGTATTGACAACTTCTAATAGTTGACTGCCTAAAAGATACATGGAGCCTGCTAAAATAATGCCCACAAAGAAATTGATGAATAACCCCGTACCAATGACTGCTCTGGCTTCATCTTCTTGCTTGGCACCAATATGCTGTGATACTAAAACAGCCACCCCACTAGAGATGACCAAAACCAAAACAGCAAACATATTGATGAGTATATTGGCATTACCAACAGCGCCAACAGCAAAATCGTTATAGTTGCTTAACATTAAGGTGTCGATGGTGCCCATCAACATAAAAAATAGTAATTCAATAAATGCTGGCCAAAAAATCGCGTTAAATGTCCGTTTAGCTTTCATGTGTTATAAATCAAAATCTTAGTATAAAATACTTGCGTATAGTTGCTGAGCCTTTTGTTCTCCTAATAGTTTTTTTGTAATCGCATGAACAAATTCATAAACTGCACCTGCACTGCGTGCGGTAATGATGTTAGAATCAACGACCACTTTTTCATCTTGTAAATATATGCCCTTGGGCATGTCAACTTCTGATCCTGGATAACATGTATATGACCGGTTATCTAATAACCCTGCACGACCAAGAAATCGTGGTCCAGCACAAATGGCACATACCCATTTATGATGATCATTAAATAGTGATGCCAAATCCATGATTTGATGGCCTTGATCAATGATTTCAGAAACATATTTACCGCCTGGAATCACTAAAAAGTCATAGTCCAGGACATTAATCTCAGAATGTTTGAAATCTGCATATGTGGTTTGTCCATAAGCTGTATGAATCTCTTTGGTTTCTTGAAATGTCATGGTATGAACATTAAAACCTATGCGTCTTAACAAAGCCAAAGTAAATAGTGCTTCACCGTCTTCTACATGATGTGATAATACCAATAATCCTTTCATATTATCCCTCCACAACAACTTTTTGAAATATGGTGCGTAGTATCTCTGCACCTTGTTTTTCTTCAAACGCTTGATATGATGCCACATGTTGATCCATGCCTAAAACATCAGAAATAACTTTGATTGCAAGTATTGGTATGTTTTCTAGTAAAGCAACATGATAAAGTGCTGCACCTTCCATATCGACTACATAGGCGCCAGGCAGTGTCTCAGTCATAAAATAATCACCTGTATAGCATTGGGCTTTTTGAATGTTTAGTTTATCACAAGCGTGTTTTAGCATTTTTGGGTCTGATAAAAATGGATGTGGACGTCCCGGCACTTGACCTTTTTTGTATCCAAAAATGGTTAAGTCAAAATCATGATATGTCGCATGCTCGATTGCAATGATATCACCTTGATGATAGGGTGGTGTAGCGCCTGCAAGACCAATATTATAAATCTTTTGAACCTTGTAGGTTGCAAGTATTTTTGTGAGTTGATGCGCAGCTTCAACTTTACCAATACCAGTAATGGTTAATAATATTTCTTTGGTATGATATTGATAGCGAAACAACCCCTCATCTATTTTTTTAAAGGGATAAAATGCTAAAATCGCATTTACTTCACTTGTCATTGCTGCACAAACTAAAATCATTGGCGTTCTCCTAAAATTTGTTTGATTTTTGTAACGATAAGATCGACAGCAATGTCATGCTTCTTATTGTTAGGAATAATAACATCTGCAAATCTCTTGGTTGGTTTGATGTGTTTATGAAACATTGGTTTTACGGTGTTTTCATATTGTGCAATGATGCTTTCTAGACTTCTGCCACGTTCTTTCATGTCTCTGAGCATCCGTCTAATAAATCTGGTATCATCATCAAGCTCAACAAATAAATTCATATCTGATAAATCTCTAATCGATTCGTTTTCTAAAATCAAAATACCTTCAATAATAATGACAGGTTTAGGACTTAATATTTCGCTTTCCTTACTTCTTGTGTGATTCATGAAATCATAGATTGGCTTTGAAATAGACTGACCTTGCATGAGTGCTTTTAAATGTGTATATAATAAGTCATTATCAAGTGACTCTGGGTGATCATAGTTGGTTAAATACCTCACCTCTAAAGGCAGGTGATCTTGGTTTAAATAATAGTCATCATGTTTAATGATTAAGACGTCTTCTAAGCCTGCAGCATCCAATATTTCTTCGACCACAGTTGTTTTTCCTGAAGCTGATCCCCCAGCAACTAAAATAAGTAATGGCTTTTTCATAAATATCCCCTGTCACACATTGATTAAATCAAACATTCAGGCGCTAGTTTTGCCTGTATTTTTTCATCCAAGATGTCTTGTGCTTCTTTATGCTTTTTAAACCAAACGACCGCATATGGGCATGTGGCTACCATCTTATATCCTTTAGCTTTTGCGTGTTGATAAACTTCTTTCATCAACTGACTTGCAATGCCTTGTCCTCTTAAAGCTGGATCAACATAGGTGTGATCAACATTGACAACATTTGGTTCTATCAAAGGAAATGTGGCATTTACAATGACTTTCTCTTGTTCATCTTTCACATAAACGCGGTGATCTTCATAAATATAATTCATCATCTCAACTCCTCTTCATATAGTATATCAAAATTGTAGATGATATACACCTATATCGAGTGATAAAATATAAAATTAATAAGCAAAGAGGATTTACATTATATTTATTTTAAATATAAGGCGATATAATTTATATTTATAATAATTTAGTGGTTTATTTATAATAAAGGGTTGATTTTAACGGATTTCTTCTCTATACTATACCTAAGCATTTTAACTTTTGGAGGATTTTATGTTATTTAAAAAAGCCTATTTTATTGAAGCACTACTGGCAACAATCGCTGTGATACTTATGATTATTGCATGGGCGGTTTCACGCAGTGGTGAAACAACCACCTCAATTATCTTATGGGGGTCTGCGTTTGCCATTGGCGGTTTTTTCAAAGCCAAAGAAGGTATAGAAGCCACCATTGAAAATAAAGCCCTTAACGTTGAAATTCTTATGATTTTAGCAGCGCTTGGTGCGTTTGTGATTCGTTATTATTCAGAAGGTGCCATATTAATTATTATCTTTTCGATTAGTGGTGTTTTAGAATCCTATACATCATCTAAAAGTGAAAAAGCTTTAACCAATTTATTAAAACTTGCACCTAAAACTGCAGTCCTTGTTAAAGGGGATGAAGAAATTGACGTTTTAATCGATGACTTAAAGATAGGTGATATGGTTGTTGTTAAAGTTGGTGAACAAGTCCCTGTCGATGGTGTGATTAAAAAAGGTGAAACATCACTTGATCAACAAGCCATTACTGGTGAGTTCGTGCCTGTTTACAAGCGTAAAGGGGGCGAGGTCTTTGCAGGGTCTATCAACTTAGATGGCATTATTTATGTTGAAACCACAAAAGATCCCAAAGACTCTGTTGTCCAAAAGATTGTGCAGTTCGTTAAAGATGCACAAGCTGATGAGACTAAAACTGAAACAACGATTAATAAAATAGAAAAATATTATGTGTATATTGTGATTGCACTTGCCATACTCTTTATGGTCTTACCCGTACCAATCGATTTTCTAGACTTACAAACAAGACAAGATGCAATCTATCGTGGCATCATTGTCTTAGTGGTTGGCTCACCCTGTGCGTTGGTCGCATCCATTTCTCCTGCGATGTTATCTAGTCTATCTAATGCCGCACGCAAACGGATATTGATTAAGGGTGGCAGTTATTTAGAAAATATGAAAGATTTAAAGGCAGTCGTTTTCGATAAAACTGGTACCATTACAACGGGTATTCCTAAAGTGATGGATATTGTATTATCAGATGATGTTGATGCAGATGACACATTGCGTCTCATTTATACATTAGAATCACATTCAACCCATCCACTGGCACAAGCAGTGACTTCACATTTAAAAGATCAAAAAGCACTTAAAGATTTAACAACCAATGAAGTACCCGGACGTGGTATGGAAGCCTCTTTTAATGACAACAACTGGCAAATTGGTCGTTTTGATTACCAAATTGATGGCTTGAAACTTGATCCAAAAGCAATTATGGCCAAAGGTTTAAGTATGGTTCCAATTATAAAAGAGGGTTATTTGGTCGGATATATCAGTTTAAAAGATACCATTCGTTCAGATGTTAAACAAGCGATTATTGAACTTAAAAAAAGAGGCATGACTCCCATTATGTTAACTGGTGATCATCAAAGTGCTGCACACCAAATCGCAACCGAGGTTGGTATTGATGAATACTATAGCCAATGCTTTCCAGAAGATAAGGTTCATTTAATTAAAGAGATTAAAAAAACCTACGGCAAAGTGATGATGATTGGCGATGGTATTAATGATGCACCAGCGCTTCAAATTGCTGATATAGGCTGTGCCATGGGCACAGGCACTGATGTTTCAATTGAAACAGCTGATATTATTTTTATGAATGATGATTTATGTAATTTGCCCAAATTAATTGATCTTGCGAAGCGCACACGTACTGTGACGACACAAAACATTGTCTTTTCTGTTTCGGTGATTGTGCTACTTCTCATTACCAATGTCTTTGGTCGTATTGAACTGCCACTTGGTGTCGTCTTTCATGAAGGGTCAACCATATTGGTTATATTAAACAGTTTAAGATTATTATTTAAGTAGTGCTTCGGTACTACTTTTTTTTATAAAAAAGAAGCTTATGATTAAGCTTCTTTAGTCAACTGATGATATGTTTTTAAGATATAGGCGATAATTTTAAATGATTTCTCATAATACTTATTAGAGCCATAATTAAGAGAAATCGACAAACCGCTTTCTGGTTCAATCCAAAGATGGGTACCATAAAAACTCATATGTCCGAAAAGTGGTGTTTTAGTAGATGTCCGTGATAAAAACGTCAATTGATCCAGTCTAAGTTTCATGCTGCCTTGTCCATAATGTATGCCTTTAATAAACATATTTTCATATGATTGACTACCATAATCGGTTTTTTTAATAAAGTTTAGAAGGTCATTGTGTGTTGATATCACACCAGAGCCCCCCCAATGCGCTGCTAGGCTTTTAAATGCTTTAATTGCTATCCCATTATACATAACATCTTCAATGGCGTCAGTATCAATATTTTCATGATTTAGTACTGTCTGATTGAGCTTAAGTGGTTTGGTAATATAGGTTTTAAATAAGTGATCTAATGATGTTTGTGTAACTTTTTCTAAAATAATACCTAAAAGCACATATCCTGTGTCGCTATAGTAATAACGTTGCCCAGGTATTCCTAAAGCTACTTGCTTGTTTTTTGTAAACTCTATCAAATCCATCGGTTGATATACTTGATTTGGTTGATTTAATAATTGTGTGATGAATTGTTCATCTTTATCGTTAATGCCTTCTAAGAAATCAGCAATACCAGATGTGTGATCAAGAAGCATGCGTATGGTCACGTGATTTTGGTAGTCAATATCTCTAAAAACGAATAGGTTTGAAAGGGTTTCTTGATCGATATATGTATGGATTAAGCCATCTATATCAATGATGCCTTTACTATGAAGTTGATCGATTAAGTAAGCCATAAAAAGTTTAGTGATACCAAAAATATGAAACGGTTTTGGAGTTTCATTCTTTTGGAATGAAAAAGAAATATCATCGCCAGATATAGCTAGGCTTAGTGGCTGTTTCTTCTCATCCATTTTTTCAAGATATGTCGTTATTTTTTCTAAAAATACATTCATGTCTGACATAGAATCGCTCCCTACCCTCACCTTTAATGATATCATTAAAATTATGGATTTTGGCATGCATAGTGTAAATTTTTAGTTAAATTTAGATAAGCATGAAGACTTACTAGTTATATGAATGATACTAATTTAATTTTTATCGAATTTGT
The DNA here is from genome assembly GCA_047921055.1 of Acholeplasmataceae bacterium. Classification (GTDB taxonomy): domain Bacteria; phylum Bacillota_I; class Bacilli_A; order Acholeplasmatales; family Acholeplasmataceae; genus JBLRWW01. The sequence goes on along the minus strand of JBLRWW010000053.1, from coordinate 467 downwards.
GTCATCGTTGCATATGATCTGTGGTAAGTAAGGTATTATTCTGAGGTTGTAATAAGTCTTTTAATAACAACATCGCTCTCAATGAAATCTTCTAGAGATATAATACCTATTTCTATGGCTTCACTAAGCTTATAATACTTAAAATTATCCCAGATGTATAAGTCACTTACACAACTACCATTACCTATTGGAATTAACTCATAAAGATACTCGTAAGTGCCATCCTCATGCACAATCACTTCATCATAAGCGATATCACAATGAATAAATCTGGATGTTTCTTGAAAATATATGCTTTCTGAGCCAACTTTCATGTTAGATGTATGGATTGGTATCTGTCTGCCCATCATCACATATAAAATGATTAAAGCAATAATACTAGCAATGCCGATCATGTAGTGTTTCTTATAAAGCATTTAATCATGTAAGATTTAAACTGTATTAAGTTAGCACTTAAGACTTATTTA
>JBLRWW010000052.1:0-7646 GCA_047921055.1 Acholeplasmataceae bacterium | reverse complement strand
GTAATATCCCTTGGTGGGTCTATATATTACTATTATTTTTTGCAGGCTTTAAACTCTATAATTGGATTGTTGGCTTAGTGCTTTCATCACTTTTATTTTTTATTGCTATGTTTGGCTTATGGGACCCTATGATCTATACGCTTGTCATTATATCCATTAGTGTATTTGCAAGTATTGTGATTGGTATTCCCAGTGGCATTATTATGGCCAAATCTAAGCGGGTTGAAAAGATTTTTAAACCGATTTTAGATGGCATGCAAACCATGCCTTCATTTGTATATTTAATACCGGCTGTGATGCTCTTTGGTATTGGTCGTGTACCGGCGATTGTTGCAACCACCATTTATGCTGTGCCACCACTCATCCGGTTAACCTACTTAGGTATTACCAACGTCAATAAAGAAGTGATTGAAGCCGGTAAGTCGTTTGGCTCAACACCACGTCAAATGTTATTTAAAATTGAGTTGCCACAAGCTATTTCAACCATTATGACAGGGATCAATCAAACCACAATGATGGCCATGGCCATGGTTGTAATCGCATCCTTAGTGGGTGCCGAAGGTATTGGTGATGTCGTCTTGGTTTCTATTCGTCGACTTCAAGTCGGACGCGGATTTCAAGCAGGTCTATCGATTGTCTTTTTAGCAATCATCTTAGACCGTTTATTCCAAGGGTTCGCCCTTAAATACAGTCATAAGGAGGGATTAGATGGCTAAGCACATAGAAGTTAAAAACTTAAGCGTTATTTTTGGTAAGAAACAACAAATTGCTGATGCACTAGCCCTTATTGATCAAGATATGACTGCAAACGATATTATGCAAGAGACAGGTGCGACAGTGGCCAATCGAAACGTTAATTTTACCATCAACTCAGATGAACTCTTCGTCATTGTTGGACTCTCTGGTAGTGGTAAATCCACATTCATTCGAACACTTAATTTATTAAACCGTCCGACTGCTGGTGATATCATCATCGATGGTGAAAACTTAAAAGATATGTCTAAAGAACGTTTACGTGACTTTAGACGTAGTGAAGTTTCCATGGTCTTTCAACATTTCGGCCTGCTTAGTCACCGTTCGGTCATTGAAAATGTTTGTTACCCCTTAGAAATTCAAGGCATTGATAAAGTAACACGCATTGAAAAATCAATGGAGGCCATCAAGCAAGTCGGTCTAGAAGGCTGGCATGATCACATGCCCAGTCAACTCTCAGGTGGTATGAAACAGCGAGTAGGGCTTGCACGTGCGCTTGTCAATAATCCTGAACTACTTCTTATGGATGAACCTTATAGTGCCTTAGATCCTTTAATTAGACGTGAAATGCAAAATGAACTTCTAAATTTAGATGATTCATTTGACCGCACGATTGTCTTTATCACACATGATATGAATGAAGCCTTTCGCCTAGGTGATCGTATTGCCTTAATGAAAGATGCAGAGGTTGTCCAAATTGGGACACCCAAAGACTTCTTAGACAATCCAGCCAATGATTATGTCAGAGATTTTATTGCTGATGTCGATCGAACACGTATTTTAAAGGTAAGAAGCATTATGAGAAAAACACCTTATATCGCTAAGCCCCATTTGACACCAAAAGATGTCCTAGAGGCGCTTGATCAATACAACCTTGATTATTGCTATGTCACCAATGATAAAGATCTTCTGCTTGGTTATGTTGAACGTGAAAAAGTCGCGAAATCACGTGCCAAAGATATCTCAAAACTCGTCAAGGTCGATGAAACAGCTATCTATCGTAATTTATATTTAAAAGATATTTGGAAAAATCTTCAAGAAGCAGCATATGATGTACCGGTTGTTGATGGTAAAGGCCGCTTGCGCGGTGTTATCACCAATGATGATATTATTAAAGCTTTGGCTGACTAAAAGAAAAACTCAAATGGTGCATGTGCATCGTTTGAGTTTTTTAATGATTAGATATTCTATTTATTTAAATCAACATTTTGTTTATCTTTTTTGTTTTCCTTGTAGCTGTAATATGTTTGGTAAGCATTATCTTTTTTCTTTACCATTGTTAAGACACTACCGATAATATTGGCGCCATTGCTTTTTAAATCTTTTGTTACATTTTTTGCGACTTCAATGTTTGTCTTTCTTGATCCAACGACCAAGATAACACCATCAACAAATGATGAAATAATGTTGGCATCAGTGACTGCAGCCATAGGTGGGGTATCAATAATGATACGATCGTAATCTGCTCTAAATGCATTAACCAAGTCATTAAGCTGACTGCTCATTAAAAACTCAGCGGGATATGGTAGTTTACTACCTGCGGTTAACACATCTAAATAATCACTGATTTTATGAACTGAGTCTTCTTTTTTAACAGCGTTTGTAATGATATCACTTAATCCTACTTTATTTAGCAAATTAAATCCTCTATGAATTTTCGGTTTTCTTAAATCCATGTCAATTAATAATGTTTTTTTCTGACCTTGTGCATAGACGGTTGCCAAATTAATTGAGGTGACTGTTTTACCCTCTTCACTTAAAGTTGATGTGAGGGCAATCACTTTAATTTCTTGTCCAAAATTAGATAGTTCAATATTTGTTCTTAGTTTTCGGTATTGTTCTGTAACAACATGATTGGGGCTGCTGTGGCTAATCGCTTTATACATGTCTTGATGATTTTTTTGGTCTGCTTTTTGCATTATGATTTCACCCCTTCATCATAGTCGTAATCTGGAATTGCAGCGAGTAATTTTAATCCTAACTTTTGTTCGATATCTTTGGGCGATTTGATGGAGGTATCCATAAACTCGAAAACAAAAATAATACCAACGCCTATAATACCGCCTAAAATGATGCCAATGGCAACATAAAGGATCCGATTAGGTCCAGTTGGCGTTGTTGGTATGCTTGCCACATCAAGAATTTCGATGTTATCAAACCCTTGATACTGACTGGAAACATCTTTCATAATCATCGCAATCTCATTGGCAATGGCTGCTGCTAGTTCAGGATCATTATGTTGTATGGATAATTTAATGATGATGGTATTATTGACACCCGATATTGTCATGTTTTTTCTAATATCGGCACAACTATAAGTCAAACCTAGGTTTGCAATCAACTGATCAATGACAAGATCACTTTTTGCTAATTCACTATATGTATCCACTAAGTTTTGTCCAAATCTAAAATTTGCATCAATTGTGCTATCCTCGTTTTCAACTAAAACAAGCATACTTGATTGTGCTGTATACACATCATCTATCATATAAAACGCATATATAAATGCGATGCCAAAACAAAGCATGACACTAAGGACAATCACATACCATTTATTCCAAAGCATTTTAAAAAGTGACATTAGATCTATTTCATTCATACCGTGTTGATCTTCCATAATTAATCTCCATTATCAAAAGTATTTTGTTTTATGTGTTACAGATTATAAACCTTTAATGTAATACATCAATGGTTTATTCCTTAAGTCCTAAAATCATGTTGGGGTTATCGATAAATAGCTTTTTAGCGGTTACTTCCCCTTTTTTACGCGCAATTAAATGATATGCTTTGCGCATACTTTGAGTATGATCAACAACATGCGTGTCACTTGCGATGACATCAATCATATCCGTTTTTAATAACCATTTAGCACGTTTTTTGGTTTTTCTGCACTTAGGTCTAATGAGATTATTGGCTGTCACTTGAAACAGTGCACCTTCTTTTTTTATGTCAGTTAACTGCATTAAACTTAAATGTTTATATCTTTCTGGATGGGCAACAATGGTTTGATAGCCTAAGACATTTAATTCATAAATAATTTCGCATATATCTGATTGACGCATCCCAAAATCGATTAAAACATACTTTGATTGATTCAATGTGAACCCTTGACTAATAATGTCATGTAATTGATCGTTTTCATCAACTTCGGCTCCTAAAAATAGATCCATATCAATGCCTTGTTCTTTACACGAATTTTTAAGCATGTCAAAACGATCTTCAATATGTTTTTTTGAATGATTAAAATTGCGTGATGGTGCCACGTGTGGTGTACATACAACTTTTTTAATACCTTCAATAGATAATGCTTGAAGCATCTGAATCGATGTTTCAATGTTTTTTGCGCCATCATCTACGCCATACAAAATGTGTGTATGAATATCAATCATAAAAGCCCCCTATGATGTTATCAATATTTTTATGATAACACGATTTTTACAATAGATTCAATTTTTTTTGCTTTTTTAGTAAAACTATAAGAAATGATTTCTCTCATTCTTATAATAAATAATACCCCTAAAGCAAAATCACATTAGGGACTAATCTCTATAGTACCAATTTTTTGGTAATGACTTCATCGTTGAGGACTCTATGTGAACTGATTAAAACTGTCTTATGTGTCATTGTTTTAAGATTTTTTAATATCAGTTGTTCAATTTTTTGATCGAGAGCTGAAGTGATTTCATCTAGCAACAAGACAGGCGCATCTCTTAAGAGTGCCCTAGCAATGGCTAAGCGTTGCAGTTGACCTTCAGATAATCCTGTGCCCTTTTCTTTGAGTTGTGTGTCAAGTCCTAAAGGTAATGCCATAATATCTTCATATAATCCAACAACCTTTAAAGCATTAAACAAATCTTCATCTTTTTTTAACGCATAAAAACATAGATTGTTGCGGATGGTGCCTGATAACACAAATTTACCTTGTGGCACATAACTAAAAAGTGCGCGTGTCATTTTTGATGCATTTATACTTTGATCCTTTAAGTGATAGATAATCTCTCCTGCTTGTGGCAAATAAAGTGCTAGCATCACATTGAATAGTGTCGTCTTTCCTTTACCAGATTGACCAACGATATGAACAAAGTCACCTTTTTTTATCTCAAAGTTTAAATGGTCAATAACATTGGTCTGATCATATTTAAATTGTAGATTGCTAATGGTAATGCCTTTAAAGTCTGTGTTTAATCCTATATCTTCTGATTCATGCTGTTCTTCTTTTATGGTATCTAGTTCTCTTAATCGTTCAGTTGATGCAAGCAAGTGATTTGCTTTTGGAATGAGTGAGGATAATCCCGTAAAAGGTGTTTGAATATGCCCAACCAATTGAATAAGTGCAAGTAAACTACCCACCGTTAACCCAAACTGAAGACGGTATGCACCAAAAATAATGGCAAACGTATAACCAAAAGCAAAAAACAGTTGCATGCCAGATTGTGTAAAGACTGTTAACAAATGTTTTTTTAGTCGTGCATGAAACGCTTTTTCTTGTTTTAAGTCTTGATCATTTGAAATCGCTTCTTCTTTTTCAAAACTTTTAATTAATGGCATATGTTCAAGCGATTCCTGCATGAATGCTCTTGTTTGTGATTCTTTTTCTTGATAGATTCTGTGTCTTTTTCGCATCGGTTTTGCGACCAATCGGCTGGCAATTAAAAGTATTGCCCCAAGCGCTAAAAAGATTAAAGCGAACAATTGATCAATTACAAAAATTAAAACAAAAGCACCCATAAAGCGCGTTACATAAAAAACGACTCGTGGTATGATCTCAATAATGCCATCTGAGATAATATCAATATCTGATGTTAAATAGGTCATCAGTTCCCCTGAGTGCACGTTGTCAATTTCTCTTTGGTCTTTAATCAGTAACTTTTTAAAAATGATCTTTCGAAGACTCTTTTCAGATTGTGCCTTATAATAGACCTTTAAATAATGATTGAGGGTTGATCCAATCAAATTGATCATCATAATGGATGCGATAACTATGGCACTAGAAATAAACAATGACTGATTATCAGCTAAGATTGCATCCACTGTTTCTTTAGAATAAAAAGCGAAAAAAATCGCGCTTAAACTTAATATAACTCCAATAAAAGATAATATGATGAGTGGCTTTATTAAGTTTTTTTGGTGTGCATATAACCAGCTAATGTTTTGTTTTTTTTGCATATTGTCTCCCAACCATTGATTGCTTTCGTTGATTTTATAGTAACATTATATCATGGTTTTTATCTCTAAACTATGCTATACTTGTGATAGATAAATATTTAAAAAAGGACATCATTTATGCCATCAATTGATCTTAAAATTGGACATGTCAAAATCAAATATACATACACATATGAAGACTTCTTTAAAAACCGCCTTTTTGAGTATGAAGATTTAAGTGATGATCCAATTGATTACGAAGTCAAGATTGAACTTCTATCCCCCATAAAATGGGTAAATCATGTATATCAAAAACACATTGGGTGTCGCCATTATTTATATGAAGACGCCATTGATCGTTATACCATCACCAAAGAGCCAAATTCAAAAGTGATTACACAGCAAGTTATTTTTGATAAAGCCAACCATATCGTTTTAATCCAATTGGATCCGAGCCATATGACTGATTTACCCACACAAGAATATGTATTATCAGGTGTTGTTTTTCTAGATATCTTAATGCGTTACGGCTATATTGCATTACATGCTTCAGCCATTTCATATCAAGATGATGCACTCCTGTTTTCAGGACCCTCTCAAACCGGTAAATCAACACATGCCAGTTACTGGCAAGCATTATTTAATAAAAGGGTTACCTTTATTAATGATGATAAACCCTTAATTTATAATGAAAATGGTCAGTATGTTGTGATTGGCAGTCCCTTTGCTGGTAAAGATAACCGCCATCAAAATATAAAAAAACCTTTAAAATCCATTATTTTCCTTTCTCAAGGCAAAGACAATGCTATTCACGAGATATCCGAAAAAGAGGCGTTACTCGCTCTGCTTAATAATACATATCGACCCAATGACCCTGCGCTCTATGATCACTTATTAAAGACCATCGAGGATTTAATGAAAGTGATACCTATATATCACTTATCTGCCCTAAAAGACATATCTGCCGCTGAGGCCATCCATCAATTGTTATATAAGGAGGCTCATCATGAAGATTAACCCAGATTTTATATTAAGAGACATTAAAGGTCAAACCGTTGTTGTTCCAACCAAGGCTTCAGCTGTTGACTTTAATGGCATCATCACTTTAAATAAAAGTGCCAAACTTTTATTTGAAGCGCTTTTTGAAGAAACATCCAAAGATGACTTGGTTGAATTACTCATCTCGCAATATGAAGTTGATGAATCCACTGCAGAGAGTGATGTCACATCATTTTTAGAACTGCTAGAAAAACATCATATATTGCTATGACCAAATCATTTGTTTTAAGTCATGAAATCATGCCAGTCGTTAAAGAGATTTTATTAAATAATCAACCTGTAGAATTGAAGATTTCAGGACAAAGCATGCGTCCTTTTTATCATCACCAAAAAACAATTGTGTTATTAGAAAAACCTAAAGTGCTTAAGCATCTTGATGTTGTGCTATATGAAACAAGTAGTCAATATAAAATACACCGAATCATTAAAATAATGCCTGATTATTATGTAATAAATGGTGATGGTTTAAGGTTTAAAGAAAACATTCGTGAAGATCAAATCTTTGGTGTTGTCATACGCCATAAAACGCATCAAAAATGGGTAAACTCTCATCAGTTTTTATATATACTTAAAGTTAAACTATGGTCTTTATTAAGACCTTTTAGACGTTTTTTAATCAGAAGATAGAGGATATTATGGAAAAACATGTCACACAATTACTTGCATGTATTCAATCTGCCTTAAACAAT
>JBLRWW010000051.1:0-7979 GCA_047921055.1 Acholeplasmataceae bacterium | reverse complement strand
GCAAAGTTTTTTTGAAGTTAACAAGTCAAGCAAATGAAGTTTTAAAGATTCATGATGGTTTTCATGATGAGATGATATCATCCATGTTTGAGGATCTAGAACTTGAAAAAGACGAAGCACTACTGAAATCTTTAGAAAATATAAACAGTTATTTCAAGAGACATTATTAAAAACTACAAAATATATAAAAGTGCTTAATAAAGCACTTTTTTTATTATTTGGGGTTCAAATTTTTGTCTATTTATTATATAATAAACTTACGAATGCTTGAAGTGGGTGGAAAAATGGATTATGTCTATGGTATTGATATCGGGGGGACTAGTATTAAGATCGGTCTTTTTAGTTTGCCTAATATCATTTTGGTCAACACATATGAAATTAAGACACCAAAAAGCAATCAAGAAAAGTCTATATTTATCGAAATTATTGAAGAGATCAATAAAATCAATCAGGATATGAGCATAAATTTCGAACATATTTTGGGGATAGGATTAGCAATACCATGTCCGGTAAAAAGCGGATATGTGATTAAGTGCGCTAATCTTAAGTGGTCACAGATAAATGTAGTAGAAGAATTCAAAACTATATTACCAGATCATGTGGAAGTTGCTGTAGCTAATGATGCAAATCTCGCTGCGTACGGTGAAAATGAAAGTTTAGAAAAACCATTTTCAAACGTTGTTTTTTACACCATGGGGACTGGCATTGGAGGTGGCATCATAATTAATCACAAATTAATCGAAGGATCTTTAGGTATGGCTGGAGAAATTGGTCATATGCCAGTTTCAACAGAAATCACAGAGATATGCGGTTGTGGATCTCGTGGATGCTTAGAACAAATTTGTGGAACCAAAGCAATGATTGATTATGCGAAAAAAAGACTTGATGATATAGAGTCTTCTTTAGCAGATGTTAAGGAATTAACAATTAAGGAAATCTTTGATGCAGCAAAGGCTGGGGATGATTTGGCTTTAGAAGTTGTTGATCGAGTGAGTAAGCATATGGGGATTAGCGCGACTGCGCTAGCTGTGACACTTGATCCGGAAGCTTTTATCATCGGTGGGGGCATATCAAAGGCGGGGGATTTCTTGTTAGAGAGAATTCAGTATTACTATAAAAAAAGTGCGCGTTTTCACACAGGAACCATTCCATTTTTATTAGCTAAAACAGGAAATAGCGCAGGCATGGTCGGAGGGGCTTACCTCGTCTTGCAAATAATAAACACTAAATAAAAATAGGAGAATTTAATATGTCGTTATCATGCAACCCCAAGGGGAGGTTTTTTAGCCATGGCTTGGCCATGGAAAGGACAATACATATTGATTTTAATGAAACAATTTTTGATTTGGAAGATGTCTATTTTGAAACACTATTTAAAATAATATCATCATTTAAGGACCACTATTCGACGCACCATTTAATTATCCAAGAAAACTATCAAAAAGCAGAACCCGAAATTACGGCACATATATGTTCACAAAATATTACAAGCGATTTTAGGTTTTTTGAAAACTTCAGGATACAATTATATGATAAGAAACTTTCAGTGCTAGAAGCATATAAAACAGCATTTACAATGACTACCAGTGGATATAGTAGTCAACAATTAGACGGACTAATTGCACAAGGACACGGTAAGATATTTGAAGCATTGCATCAAGACTTTTTTCATAAGTCCATTGCATATTTTGAAAGAGAACTTATGCATGAAATCATCAAAAGATTCAATAAACCTTGTATCATAACAGTTGAGAATTTAAAATTAGAGCATTTATTTGATATCCCTATGTTTGTCAAGGGTATAGTTTTTAAAGAGTTTGTTTCAAAAAACACGGTCGATCTAAGGTTTGCAAACATTTTTGATATTCCAATTGTCCAGTATGACTTTGATAAGTATAACGTTTTTAGAGTGGCTTTATCAAGTTATGAGGATATTGTAGAAATCAATCCTAAGCGAGGTTTCACCAAAGACTTCTTTCTTAAATGTGAATCACATCAACATATGAAGATAGAAAATTATAACGTAAAACACGATGGCGTGCGCATCTATGGACAATGTGGCTGCAAAAAAAACATTGATCACTTTCTTGAAAACGACATGTATGAGGCTATAGGTGTTTATCAAACAGAGTATGATTATTTAACATTTAACATGCTACTTTCAGAAGATTTTATGACTAGTAGATATGCAGAAATCATAGAAAAAGCAAGAAAAAAAGATAAAGAAATCATCATTAGCTTAGCGGATATTAGGCCAGACAAAGGGTTTTCTTTTCCTAATAATATCATGATAGATTTGATTGATTGTGATAAATACCCTGGCGTATTTAAAAGTCAAATGACGGCAATTGCGCGTGCTTCAAAAGGATATGAAAAGATTAGCATTGTTGTCCCCATGATATATGAAGCTAAAGAAATTACAGAATGGCAATCTGCCATACACTATCAATACGAGAAAGAAGACCTACCGCCTCCTAAAATTGGTTTTTTTTTGGAGACCGAATCCATGTATGACTACATGGAAGATTTACTCGAAGTGACATTTGACTTTGCGGTTTTAGGATTCAATGATCTATTCTCTCAAATGTCTGATATTGATCCACATGAACATGTTGACATTAAAAAATTCAAGTCACACTATTACGAAGAACTTAGAGATGTCCATACACTTTTTCGAAAAATGAAAATAAGACATTTGTGTACAGGAAATGTTCTATCAGATCCAGACATCTTACATAAGTTAATGAAGATGGGTTTTAATGAACTATCCATTGCTAGAAGTAATGAAATGAAAGCATATGAAATCTTAAAGTTAAGAGAAAAAAACAAAGGGCGCTTTATTGGAGAGTACGCAAAACAAATCGCTTTAAGAGATTACAGACGGTATATTTTAAAGACGACAGGCAAGAAACCACCCAATAGAGTTTTAAACGAACGCAAGAAAAAACCCAAAAAAGAAGACGAAAAAGAGAAATAAGTAGGATATCAACAAGATAATAAACAAAATGTATTAAAAGGGTTGCAATTGCGCCCTTTTTTATATATAATTATAAACGCTCGCGTATGAGCAGGCTGTGAAATGGAAGGTTGCCGACACACGGATAGCCGTTGTCTATGTGAAGGGTTTTTCTATGGAGCAAGTCTATACCAGATTATAGGCGGAAGGAGCTAATTAAAATGGCAAAAGATGTTATTAAAATTCGTTTAAAGGCATACGATCATCGATTACTTGATCAAGCTGCGAAGAAAATCGTGGATAGCGCAATCAGAACTGGCGCTACGGTACAAGGACCTATTCCTTTACCAACAGAAAAAGAGATTTTCACGATTTTACGTTCACCACACGTCAACAAAGACTCACGTGAACAATTTGAACGCAGAACTCATAAGAGATTAATTCAAATCATTGATCCAAATCCAAAAACAATTAGTGCATTAATGGATATTGACTTACCATCAGGTATCGATATCGTATTAAAAAAATAAGAAAGAGGTATTGAAAGATGGCCAAAGGAATCTTAGGTAGAAAACTTGGAATGACACAAATTTTCGATGAAAATGGTGTTTTAGTTCCGGTGACCGTTGTTGACGTGGCTGACAATGTTGTTTTGCAACAAAAAACACTGGAAACAGATGGATATGTTGCAACACAAGTCGGTTTTGAAACAAAACGGGACAAATTAAGTAACAAGCCTGAACAAGGGCACGTGAAAAAAGCTAATACAGCACCTAAGCGCTTCGTTAAAGAAATCCGCTTTAAAGAAGAGCTTACAAATGAATTAGTGGATTTAGCGGCTGGTGACCTTGTTAAGCCTGAATTATTTCAAGCAGGCGAAGTAGTAGATGTAACAGGGACCTCAAAAGGTCAAGGTTTTGAAGGGAATATCAAGAGACACAATCAACATCGCGGACCGATGACACATGGTTCTAGATATCATCGTGGACCTGGTTCTATGGGACCAATCAAAGGTAAACTTAAAGGTAAGAACTTACCCGGTCAAATGGGTGCAGAACAAGTAACCGTTCAAAACTTGAAAGTGGTTGCAGTTGACAGTGAAAATCAATTATTGCTTATTAGCGGTAGCGTTCCAGGACCAAACAAAGGTCTTGTAATTGTTAAAACAGCCGTTAAAAGCGGTAAGTAAGGAGGGTTAGTATGCCAAAAGTAGATATTTTAAATCAAACAGGAAAAAAAGTAAGCGACCTAACTCTATCAGATTATGTTTTCGGTATTGAACCACACCAACAAGCTTTATATGATGTAGTCAATGCACAAAGAGCAGCAATGAGACAAGGAACACATGATGTAAAAAATCGTTCTGAAGTTTCTGGCGGTGGTAAAAAACCATGGCGCCAAAAAGGAACTGGTCGTGCACGTCAAGGATCTATTCGTTCGCCACAATGGCGTGGCGGTGGTATCGTTTTCGGACCAACACCCAGAAGCTACTCAGTAAAACTTAATCAAAAAGTTAGACAATTAGCATTAAGATCTGCATTATCATATCAGTTTGCAAGCAATCAAGCTAAAATCGTTGATTCAGTTGCAATTCAAGAACCAAAGACAAAATTATTCCAACAATTAATCGATCAACTTGGTATTGAAGGAAAAGTTTTAGTTGTTGCAAAATCATTTGGCGATAACGAAGTGTTGGCTGCAAGAAATATTCCTAATGTGGCATTTTCTGAAGCAAATCACTTAAGCGTTTATGACATTTTAAATTGCAAGCATTTGGTTTTAACTAAAGATGCTGTAGAAGTATTAGAGGAGGCTTTGGGCAATGACTAAGTATTATGAAATAATCAAAGCACCAATCATCACTGAACAATCATCAAAACTTATTGAAAGTGAAAACAAATACACATTCAAGGTTGATAAAAAAGCAAATAAAATTGAAATTAAAAACGCAGTAGAAACAATTTTCAAAGTTAAAGTAATTTCAGTAAATACAATTAATGTTATACCTAAGTTTAAACGCGTAGGTAAGCATGAAGGGTACACATCAGCTTACAAAAAAGCGATTGTACAAGTTGCTGAAGGCGACAAGATTGACGCTTTCACCATCTAAGTGAACTATTAGAGGAGGTTTAACCAAATGGCGGTTAAAAAATACAAAGCGACCACAAACGGTCGTAGAAACATGAGCGTACTTACGTACGAAGAAATCACAACATCTACTCCTGAAAAATCACTACTTGAGCCATTTTCTCGCACAGGTGGACGTAATAACCAAGGTAAAATTACCGTACGTCACATCGGTGGCGGTGCAAAAAGAAAATATCGCGTAATTGATTTTAAAAGAAACAAAGATCTCGTAGAAGGCAAAGTCGCTACGATTGAATATGATCCAAATAGAAGTGCAAATATCGCATTAATTCATTATGTAGATGGTGAAAAACGATACATCTTGGCGCCAAAAGGCATCCAAGTAGGCACAATGATTGTATCAGGTGAGCAAGTTGATATTAAAACTGGTAATGCAATGCCAATTATGAATATTCCTGTCGGGACTGTTATTCATAACATTGAGTTGCGTCCAGGTAGAGGTGGTCAAATTGCAAGAAGTGCTGGCACATCAGCCCAAATTCTTGGGCGTGAAGAAAAATATGTGTTGGTTCGTTTGCAGTCTGGCGAAGTTCGTAAGATTTTAGGCACTTGCCGTGCAACAATCGGTGAAGTTGGTAATGAATCATGGGAACTTGTAAACATCGGTAAAGCAGGTAGAACACGTCACATGGGTATTCGCCCAACAGTTCGTGGATCTGTTATGAACCCTAACGATCACCCACACGGTGGTGGTGAAGGTAGAACCCCAATTGGTAGAAAATCACCTATGACACCATGGGGTAAAAAAGCGCGCGGTGTTAAAACTCGCGACTCTAAGAAAGCGTCAAACGACTTAATCATCCGTCGTAGAACGAAGTAGGAGGAAATTATGTCACGTTCAGTTAAAAAAGGCCCATTTTGTGATGATCATTTATTAGTAAAAGTTCAAAAACAAAATGCAGCAAATGAAAAGAAAGTGATCCAAACGTGGTCACGTCGCTCAACGATTTTCCCTGATTTCGTTGGACACACAATCGCCGTCTATAACGGCAAAGAACATGTGCCTGTATATATTACAGAAGATATGGTTGGACATAAACTTGGTGAGTTTGCTCCAACGAGAACCTATCGCGGTCACAGTAAAGACGATAAAAAAGCGAAGAAAAAATAATTGGAGGAGAAAAAGATGGAATCAAAAGCTATTGCTAAAACCGTTCGCATTGCTCCACGCAAAGCAAGATTAGTCATTGATCTAATCCGCGGTAAAAACATTAAAGAAGCACAAGCGATTTTAATGTTTACACCACGTGGTGCTTCACCAATTATTTTAAAGGTGTTAAATAGCGCTGTTGCAAATGCTGAGCATAACAACAATGCAAACGTAGAAAATTTATTTGTTAAAGAAGCATTCGTTAACGAAGGTGTTCGTCTCAAAAGATTATTGCCAAGAGCAAAAGGTCAAGGCGACATCATCAAGAAAAGAACAAGTCACATCACGGTTGTTGTGGCAGAAAGAGAGTAGAGGTGAAGAGACATGGGTCAAAAAGTTAATCCAGTAGGCATGCGTTTAGGCATTATTCGTGATTGGGATTCAAAATGGTATGCCGAAAAGAATGCAGTTCCTGCACTCGTTAAAGAAGACAATGATATCCGTAAGTATTTAAACGTATATTATAAAAAAGCCGCAGTTTCTCACATTGAAATCGAACGTCTTAAAGGTAAGGGCGGCAAAGATCGCGTCAAAATATCTCTACACACTGCTAAACCAGGTGTTGTGATTGGTCGCGAAGCAGAAACAAAGAAAAAAGTTGTTGAACAACTTGAAAAACTCACAAAAAAAGAAATCATCTTTAATGTGATTGAAATTAAACGTCCTGAAAGAGTTGCAGTTTTAGTTGCTCAAAGCATTGCAGAACAATTAGAAAATCGCGCATCATTTAGACGTGTTCAAAAAATTGCGATTCAACGTGCACTAAAATCGGGTGCTAAAGGTGCTAAAACCTTAGTTTCTGGTCGTTTAGGTGGCGCTGAAATGGCACGTAGCGAAGGCTACTCTGAAGGTCAAGTACCACTACACACATTACGCGCAGATGTGGATTATGCAACTGCAGAAGCTCATACAACTTATGGTATTCTAGGCGTTAAAGTATGGGTATATAATGGTGAAGTACTTCCCGGACAAACACGCGAAGGCAACTTGAAAAAGCAAGATGAAAGAGCACCACGTCCTGAAAGACGTCGTCGTGGAAAAGGAGGAAGATAATTATGTTAATGCCAAAAAGAACAAAATTCCGTCGTCCTCATCGTGTCAGCTATGAAGGCTTTGCCAAAGGAAGAAACGAAATCCTTAATGGCGATTGGGCTTTAGTTGCTCAAGAAGGCGCTTGGATTACCAACCGTCAAATTGAAGCTGCGCGTATTGCGATGACAAGACATATGAAACGTTTAGGGAAAGTTTGGATTAATATCTTCCCACATTTAGCAAAAACGAAAAAACCACTTGAAGTACGTATGGGTTCCGGTAAAGGGGCACCAGACCATTGGGTGGCTGTAGTAAAAGAAGGTAAAATTATGTTTGAAATCAATGGTGTTTCTGATGCAATTGCTAAAGAAGCATTACGTTTAGCATCTCATAAGTTACCAATTAAAACCAAAATTGTTAAAAGAGGTGAGCAAGCGTGAAAGCGATAGAAATTAGAAAAATCAGTTCAGCTGATTTAGAAAAACGTATCGTCGAGCTTAAAAAAGAGTTATTTAACCTGCGCTTTCAACTTGCAGTAGGACAACTTGAAAATACAGCTCGCATTAGTCAAGTTAAAAAAACAATCGCACAAATGAAAACAATCATTAGTGAACGTGGAGAATAAGGAGGATATAATGATGGAACGTAATCAAAGAAAAGTATATACGGGAAAAGTTGTATCTGACAAAATGG
>JBLRWW010000050.1:0-8390 GCA_047921055.1 Acholeplasmataceae bacterium | reverse complement strand
AAAAAAAAGTGGACATCATGTCCACTTTATTGCTTTATAAAAATGTTTTTTTACAAATGTTTATAAATGCGTGCAGCGCCTAAACTCGCACCCAACAATGCTGCAGCTGCAGCCAAGATAAGCCCCAGACCAAAGGTCCAGTCAACATCAATTTCAGTCGCGTTGCCAATTACAGTAACAGTCACTGTTGTTAGTTGTGGTGTCATAAATATTAATATCGCAGCACCCAAAAATAAAATTGTTGAAATCAGTGTGCCCTTTGTTGTAAACATGGGAATCAATCCGGCAATTAAAGGGAGTAAGAAAGCCAGCATAACCATTGGATTGATGGCGATTTCGCCACTTGCCCATGGTCCAAGATTAATGAATTCGGTGCCGAATGCTACTTCTAATCCGTTAAATGCTGTTTCAGAATCTCTTAATACCAAAACAGGCAGTAACATCATCAATAAAGCAAATATCCCAATAATGAGCGTTGCAACATCTATTTCTTTTTCTGATAGTTTTTTTATCATTATCGTCTACTAAACGCATTGATGATTGCTATCAGAAGTGCTGCACCACCGACAGAAACAAATAACCCTGTGACTGAAAACGCATCTGCTTGTCCAAATCCTAAAATTTGCATCAACCATAGCCCTAAAGCCGATCCAATGAGTCCAACAATAATATTGGCAATTAAGCCCATGCGTCGATTAGATTTCATGATAACACTGGCAATCCAACCAACAACTGCACCAAATAAGAGCCATAAAATAATATACATATATAAATCCTCCTGGTCATTCGTCTATTCTAAATAGAAGCCTAATACATATGTATAATCTTCCTTTTTTCAAATATAGACTTTATCTAGAAATCAACAATATGCAATCTACACCTTCACTATACCATGATACGTACATATTAAATATATAGCATGCAATTAAGTGAAGTCATCACATAATTGAGTGTTTTATCGTTTTTGGTGTTTTATTTGATTTCTACCAGATACCTTAGCTTCATACATAAGGTCATCAACACGCTTAATCATTGCGTCAACACCTTCATGCTTAACATATGCAACAACACCCATACTAACGGTAATGTGATTGACTTTGGGTATTTTCATTTTTTGAATAAGCTTGTGCAGTCTTTCTGCCAATTGAACTGCACCTTTTAGATTGGTATTTGGCAAGAGCAGAAAAAACTCTTCGCCTCCGAATCTAAACACTTGATCTTCATATCTTTTATCTTCCAAAATCATTTTGGTTAATCTTTTTAATACGTCATCCCCCACCAAATGTCCATATGTATCATTGACCTTTTTAAAGTGGTCAATATCAAACATTACAAGTGAAAACGGAATATCTTGTTGATGGTTTGCTTCAATGAGTTCATCAACTTTTATATAAAAAGTCCGTCTGTTATAAATACTAGTTAAATCATCTTTTTCTGATAAATCTCTTAATCTTTCTTCAACTCTTTTTGATTCTGTAATATCAAAAACAATGCCTTGAATCAACAATGGGCTTCCATCTTTATCACGTTTGGTCACGGTGCCACGATCATAATACCAAAGATAATGACCCTCTTTATGTCTAATGCGATACTCTACTTCATACGCCTGAGACTCACCCATCATATGTTTACGCATGTTATCCATGACTGGTTCATAATCTTCTAGATGTAGTTTACTAGTAAAAAACTCAAAACCAACATCACCAATTGTTTTAGGATCATACCCTATTTGTGTCGCTTTTTTTTCATTAAAAATGACCTTGTTTGTATCGACATGCCATGTCCATTGACCAAGATTACCTGCCCATGGAAATTGAATGAGAAACTCTTCGTTATTAAATTTCATTTCTTCTTCTAATCGTTCTTCAGTTGACTCTAATGCTTTAATTAAAGCTTCTTTGGTATAATTATCGTATTTTTTTGGCATAGGTTGCTCCTTAACTTGTATTTTAATGATTGCCGCGATGAATCATTCTTTGATAAATTTTCGTTGAATTTTCAATTGGTGTTGCTTGGCATGCTTCTTGATAAAAGTGAAAATTATGCGCCTCAACAGAACCAATGATTGCATAGCCATAGCCATCATGGCGCATCGCTTCCATACACTTTAGAACCAACACCCTTCCAATCCCCTTTTTACGGTAATCAGAATGAACACCCATGGGTCCAAAAAAACCTTTAGCCGTGGCATCATAACAGGCAAATCCAACAACCTTTTTTTGATCTACAGCAATAAAACATGTCGGGTGTG
This sequence comes from Acholeplasmataceae bacterium, assembly GCA_047921055.1. GTDB lineage: Bacteria > Bacillota_I > Bacilli_A > Acholeplasmatales > Acholeplasmataceae > JBLRWW01. The sequence continues at coordinate 6,139 of JBLRWW010000050.1, read as the reverse complement.
TTTTATAAAGGCTCGCCTTTGCCTCAGATACCCAACCTTCTGAAAAATAGGTTTTAATAAATGCTAAAATGGCATCACTATCGGGTGATAATGCACGCTTTATATTTAAATCTGTGTTGTGGTCTTTAAACACTAGTTGATAAAGATCAACCAATAAGTCTGCATTTTTCATATCATTGCCTCCTACAATCTTATCTTACCACGTATATTTAAAAAAATGCCTGTAAATATAATCTCTACAGACATCTTATTTTTATAATATAGCAATCAATTGTTTTAAAATATCAGTGTCTATCGGTACATTAACATAAGAAAAATGTTGATATCTTAAATGAATACATCTTAAATAATGAATCTCTTTTTGGTAGGTTTGTTCGTAACCAATTTTATACAAATTGAGTTGTATCATTAAGCGGTCCATATGAAGATCATATGTTCTTTTAATATCAGCAATCCCAATACCTGTTTCCTGCATGGAATCAATAATCATATCTAGTCGTCCTGCACATAAAGGTTGACCTTCGTGCTCTATTAAAATCATTTGCTCATTATCAATGACTTTGAAATCATAGTTTTTCTTGATCTTTAAGTAGTTTTTAAACTCTTCTGAATGTCCCTTGACATCTTCAGTTTCATAGCGCTCAATTTCTTTATGCAGTAATATCCCTTTGTTTGCTGCTTGCTGCAAAACAAAGGGATCAACATCTTTATAGGTTGACGGGAAAAGCTTTGCTACAATTTCTGAGACACTTGGAATGATCATACCATCATAAATGTAGGTATGTGTTTTTGGAATAAATTCAAGTGTTTTTCCTCGAATGACTAATGTATTGATGTGATCTTGGTTTTGATTGTCTTCAAACACTTCTTCACTCCTTTTAAAGTTAAATCATGTTTAAGCTTATTATACCATCACTTTATGTGAATGCCTTTTTTGTGAATGTCTTATATACTTGATAAAAATGAAAATACATTTGATAAGTAGAACTTGCTATGATGTGATTGCATGATCTAAGATGGTCTTAACGCCCCCATTAGTTATCGCCATCAAAGAAAGAAAACCTCAAGTCATCTTTATCGACTTGAGGTTTTCGTTATCATTTAATTCGTTGATTGCGAAGCTAGAATAGCATTGATTTTATCAATTAGGTTTTGGGCTGATTTTTGGTGGGTTACATAACTTGCGTGATTATTCGCACCAGCCAAATCACCATCTTCACCCACTTGCTTAATGATGACCACATGAACAAATCCACGATCACTAACATCAAGTCTATCAATCACTTCTTTGGCTGCTTTGCCATTCATTGACCCTTCTGTCATTGTCCAAAAAATATGGGCATTGGGTGCGTGTTCTCTAAGCTTTAATATAAATATTGCCACAGCATCTTTAAACTCAAGTATTTTTTCTGTACGCTCAAAACCGGTCAGTCTATTGATGACAGATGTATAATCGTTGCCACCAATATTGATGATGATGTAATCTGGTGTTTGAATGTGCTCATGTGAAATCTCAATAATTTCACGGTTTGGATCAATACCGACATAATCATAAGCTTTTGCAATATTGGATTGTCCAGTTCTATCGTTATACCCAAATGCCAAACCCCATCCAGAACTTGCTACAAATTCATATGACCCATTAAAAGCCTGGGCAGTTAAATACCCAAAGCTGTGTAAGGATGACGAGTTTGCTGTAGTTCTAGGCTGACCTGGGCTTCCTAAAGCACCATGACCTGAAATACCTGAAGCACCAATGATAAGAAAATGTGGTTGTTCTTCTTTTTCTACTTCAATAAAATAGCCATTGGTTGTCATCTTTTTTACTGCTGTGATACCATCTTCGGGCTCGCTACGTTTAACGACTTCAATCGTATGATAATCATAGGTATCAAACTCAACAAATAACGATGATGTTTGTTCACTTTGGATGAAAACATCACTGGTTAATAGATCCTCACCGTCTTTGGCGATACTGTAGTAAATGTCATTGATTTTGTCAACTAACATAAATTCAATTTCAAGCACGCGTCCATAAAATGACAATTTAAAACCAGTAGCTGTATGGTAAAAATACATGTGCGCGTCTTTGTAATGGGTACGACCATACCAAGAAACATAAGCGCTTTTGAGTGCTTCTGTTTCAATCACAGAAACAGGCTTTTCTTCAGTAAGCATTGTTTCTTCTGATGAATCAATACAGCCCACGACAAAAAGGACTGTCAGCATTAAAACGACAATCCCTAGTTTTTTCATTGGCTCGCAGCCTTCGATACAGCTTTTGCCACTTGTTTTGCCACACGCTTATTAAAGATATTTGGAATGATATACGTTTCACTTAAATCTTCTTTTTTAATAATTTTCGCAATGGCCTTGCAGGCTGCAATTTCCATCTCTGTTGTTATTTGTCTAACTCTACTATCAAGTGCGCCTTTAAATAATCCCGGAAATACAAGGGCATTATTGATTTGGTTAGGTTGATTAGAAACCCCTGTCCCAACAATACGCGCCCCAGCGTTTAACGCTTTTTCACGTGATATTTCTGGCACTGGATTGGCCAAAGGAAAGACGATTGCATCATCGTGCATGTTTTTAATCATTTCTTCAGTAACAATATTACCAGCAGAAACACCAATAAATACATCTGCATCAATTAAGGCATCACTAAGTGTTCCTTTAACTTGTTTCTTATTTGTTAATTTTGCAATATCTTCTTGGGCAGAGTTAAGTTGTTCATCTCCAGCAACAAGCATACCAAACCGATCACAGACTGTGACATGCTTAGCCCCAAGTTTTAGTAAAAACCGTGTAATCGCAATCCCTGCACTACCTGCACCATTAATAACAATGTAGGCTTGTGATAGTTTCTTTTCAACCAGTTTAAGTGCATTTAATAATGCTGCCCCAGTGACAATAGCTGTCCCATGTTGATCATCGTGAAACACTGGAATGTCACAAAGTTCTCTCAGTCTTCTTTCCACTTCAAAACAGCGTGGTGCAGAAATATCTTCTAAGTTAATACCGCCAAATGACGGTGATAAACGATAAATTGTTTCAACAAGTTCATCGGTATTTTGCGTGTTTAATACGATGGGAATGGCATCGACATCAGCGAAACGCTTAAAAATAGCACACTTGCCTTCCATAACCGGAATAGCTGCTAATGGCCCAATATTCCCAAGACCTAAAACAGCCGAACCATCTGATATGACGGCCACTGTGTTTCTCTTAGAGGTCAACTGATAGGCTTCATTCGGATCGTCTTTGATCGCCAAACATGCCATGGCCACACCAGGGGTGTAGGCCAAGGTCATGTCATGCATGTCATTTAACTTCATTTTATTTTTTATTTCGATTTTTCCGTTAAGTTTTCTATGTAAATCGAGTGATTCTTTCATTATATCCATGGTGCATATCTCCTATTTACTGATCTTTGTCATACGTTATGTGATTTAGATGTTTCTTATTCTTGAGTTGTAAATCTGAAGTTGAAGACACCATTATCACCAACCGATGTATCTTCAAAGGTAACAAGGATACTGACTGATCCAGGACCAGTATTACCAAAGACAAAAGTAACTTCATTCCCATTCACGGTTGCTCTTGAATTTGATGTTGTTATGGTAAAGTTTTGATTAGATGCATCCACTGGAAGTATATCAGAAACAACAATAGTAATCACTGTACCAATGGTGATCACATCTCTGACCGCGCTATTGTTTGCTTCTGGTAGGGTGATCTCTGGTGATGTGATCGTTACTGAACTAATCAATACTTCTGCAGGTTCACCTTCAACGATGGTAAATCTGAAGTTAAAGCGTCCATTATCACCAACTGATGTGTCTTCAAAATCAACATAAATACTTATAAGACCTAGTGTTGTAAATGTTACTTCATTACCAACCACAGTCCCTCTTGAATTTGAGACACTTACTGTATAATTTTTATTTGAAGCATTTTCAGGAAGAATATCAACAACGATATTAACCACTGAACCAATTTCAATATCATCTCTGACCGCGCTATTATTCGCCTCTGGTAATGTAATGTCAGGTGACGTGATTGTTACTTCAGTGATTGGTACTGCAACAGGTTCACCTTCAACTATGGTAAATCTAAAGTTAAAGCGTCCGTTATCACCAACTGATGTGTCTTCAAAATCAACATAAATACTTATAAGACCTAGTGTTGTAAATGTTACTTCATTACCAACCACAGTCCCTCTTGAATTTGAGACACTTACTGTATAATTTTTATTTGAAGCATTTTCAGGAAGAATATCAACAACGATATTAACCACTGAACCAATTTCAATATCATCTCTGACCGCGCTATTATTCGCCTCTGGTAATGTAATGTCAGGTGACGTGATTGTTACTTCAGTGATTGGTACATCAACAGGTGCGACTGTTTGTGTTGTATTAAATCTATATTCAAGCGGTGTAACCGTTGAGTCTTCAAAGCTAATGGTAATTGACACACGTCCAGGACCAGTATTACCATAAACAAAGGTCACTTGATTGCCATCAACCACGGCTCTTGAATTTGATGATGACAATGTATAGTTCTTAAATTGTGCATCTTCTGGTAATAATTCTACCACAAAGTTAATTACAGTATCAATTTCGATATCCAATCGATCATCTGAATTGTTTGGCGTTGGTAATGTAATCTCTGGTGATGACACATTGACTTCTGTTACCTTCACATAATCTTCAACAGTGACCAAAATAGTATCTGTAAATCCGCCATCTCTTGTTGTAACAGTAATGGTTGCACTACCTTCGCCAACACCTTCAATTAAACCTTCTCCAATAATTCTAACAACACTTGGATCACTTGATGTCCATGTTGTATAAGTATCAGGCGCTGTTGAAGGTAAGACACTATATTCTAGTTGTAGTGATACTCCAAATGCGATTGCCACAGAATCTAGGACAATGTCAACACCCGTGACACTACCTTGTTGCCATAATAACACACCTGATGCGCTAAACTGGTTACCAACTTTTTCGAAATCTTCTGCTGTAAATGCTGGTAATTTAGGTGCTTCAAAGTCACCAGGCACCCATATATTATCTGTTAATGAATTAACCAATCGTTTAAAGACGACACTGTTGGCATCAAACCCACTCGGTGCAATTTCATAAGATGTTGCTGTGGTTTTAGCATTCGCTGTAGTAATTTTTACACCGGCATCATCTTTAATCGCCACTTCAGCAAACACATATGCATTAGTAATCATACCAGACCCTAATGTTAAACCTGTAATACCGCCTGCAAAGTCTCTTGCACCAATCAATGCGCCGCCGACATATACATGACTAATTTGACCAGCATTAATACCTGCGATACCGCCCACATATAAATCACCATGAACAGATGCGACACCTAAGTTGTTGGCTGAATCACCAAGTTCTGCTGAACGCGTTTTATCAATAAATTCTTTCATGCCTAAATTTCTTGCAAATGCGCTGTTTGTAATAATACCTTCATTGTAGCCAGCAATACCGCCAAACGCGATATTTTTGCCTTCATTACCTGCACCAGTTTCTGCATAAGCACTTTGTGCAAATACACGTCCTGTGACAGTTACATTTTGAATGGTACCAAAATTAAAGCCAGCAATACCACCACCGTATGAATAAGTATTTGAAGAGCGTCCTGTATTGGCTTGATTACCAGCGGGTAATGTCGCAGTTACTAGTGCATCTTCAATCAAACCAAAGTTGTAAGCAGCAACGCCACCAACACCACGGCCCGCTTTAACAGCACCCGCACCGCCAACAAATACATTTCTAATAACGCCTGTTAAAGCGTTTAATCCAACAATACCACCAGCGCCTGTTGTCAAATCTGATGTATCAACACCACTATAGACAGGTAAGGTGCCTTGTAAACGTGCGTTTTCTAACAGTGCGCGTGTTGAAATATTTTCGATCAATCCTGCGTTTTTATCAGCAACAGCACCTATGGGATATAAGTTTTGTTCTGCTGCATATAAATTGGTTGTTGAATCAATGACTAAGTTTTTAACTACGCCATCTTCAGTAATCTCGTGGAATAATCCACCATTACCGGTAAATGATATGCTAAAGTTTTGACCATTATATGTACCGCCAAAGACAACTTTTCGATC
>JBLRWW010000049.1:0-8632 GCA_047921055.1 Acholeplasmataceae bacterium | reverse complement strand
GGACCCCCATTTCATGCTTGGCAAGCACGTGTAATAACCATTATACGACGCCCACGAGTCCTTGCTTTTATATGATAGCAAACAATTAGACCATTGTCAAGCAATAATATCGTTTTTCTATGATATAATATGTGTGGAGTGATCTTATGAAATTACTTAAAATTGCACGCTTAATTATCCTAGCATTTCTCATTGGATTTGTGGTGAGTTTTTTAATATATCAAGGTATATGGTACACCATGACCAGCGGGTTAAGAGCCGTGCCATTCTATCTTTATCCGTTACTATTAATCCTTGCTTTTTATGTGACCTTAACCATTCACGAGTTAACACATTTGATTGCGTTTAAAGTTAAAGGCATTCATATTCTAGCACTTTTTTTAACGATGTTTGTTTTTTTTAAAAAGGATCAACGTTGGCATTTTAAAATACGTCCAAAGCTTTGGGTCTTGTTTGGTGGCATGGTTGTACCTGATTTGCCTGAGATTAAAAATGACCAAGAGTACAAAAAAAGCATTGCGGCATTTTCTTTTTCACTAATAGCTGCACCGATTGCAACCCTTGTATTTGCTTTTATAAGCCTATTAATTACTGTCTTGATTTTTATTTTTTCCAATCAAGTTGCCCTTGTTGGCTATAGTTTTGTTTTTAATTTCTTTGTTCTTGGGTTCAGCGCCATCTACATTTGGTCATCAACTTTGAATAATGATCAATTTTATGGTGATTTTGTGGCACATAGAAAAATGTTTGAAGATGACGTTTTTCAAATCATTCAAGTCAATCAATACACGCAGTTTTCATCACGATACTCTGATGACACACAACGCTTTTTACTTGATAAAGCGAAATCAATTATTAACTCAAAAAAACTAACAAAACACTTATTTGATATTATGTTGGTACACATTTATCTAGAAGGTGTGATGCAAGATATCAACACATTTGATCCAGAGATTCACACCCAATTAAAAGCCTATCATGTGCATCAACTCGCTTTAAACGCACATGGGTTAGAACTCGCATACGATTTGGCACTCTATTACTATCATTTAGGCGATTTAACCAAGGCATTTGATATGATGGAAGCATTAAGAAAAAAACCTTTAAAAAACATCAATCATCTTCAAAAAACATATCTCAAACATCGAACAGAACATATCATGCACATTGATAATCATGAGACGTTCTTAAACAACAACGATAATCTTTTTATTGGACATAATTGGATTTTTGATGTTATCATGGACCCCTATGAAGAACTAAAAAAAGGACACGAACGTCTGCCATTTAAAGTTTATGAATGTCGTGTGAATTTAGAGCCAAAAGAAAAAAGCGATACATAAATCGCTTTATCTTTTAATGGTGCCCCCAACGAGAATCGAACTTGTATTTCAGCATTACCATTGCTGCGTTTTGCCATTAAACTATGGGGGCAGCATTTACATTATACAAAAAACTATATTAAATGACAACTATTTAAAAGCATTTTTAAAGAAAAGGAATTAACACTTCATGAAAATTATCTTAAGACTCATTAAACCGTATTGGCTTCACTTAATTTTATCACTCTCATTTAAATCAATTGCGGCACTTGCTGATTTATTTTTACCATGGGTGATTGCTTATATGATTGATGAAACCATTCCTTCTTTAAGACTGCAAGCAGAGCCTAATTTAAACGAATTATATATCTTGGGAGTTATTATGATTGGTATTGCGTTTTTTGGTTGGATATTAAATGTTTATGCCAACAGAAAAGCAGAATGGATTGCTGCAATGAGTACGGAAACATTACGTAACGATTTATTTTCTAAAATAGAGACATTATCAGCCAATCAAGTGGATCAATTCACCAGACCATCATTAATCTCTCGTACCACAACGGATACGTATAATATCTATCGTGCGACAGCTGTAATGCAACGTATGGGCGTTCGCGCACCAGTCTTACTCTTTGGTGGCATTATTATGTCATTGCTCTTAGATCCTGTTTTAACGCTTGTAATGATCTCATTGTTACCGTTTATGACCGTTATAATTTATGTCACCTCTAAAAAAGGGATTCCTTTATATAAAAACACACAAAAGTCAGTTGATAAATACATTAGAACACTTAGAGAAACGATTACTGGGGCACGTGTGATTAGAGCACTATCAACCACAGATATTGAAACCAAAAAGTTTGACCGAGATAACTTAGAAACAGTCGAAAACGAACAACTCGCTACCATTACTATGGCTAAAATCAATCCAATGATGCAAGCCATTATGAATATTGGCTTGGTTGTTGTGTTGGTGATTGGTGCATACCGTATTAGTATTGGTATGACCAAAATCGGTCAAATCATGGCTTTTGTGACTTATTTCACATTGATATTAAATGCGATGATGAGTATTACACGTATTTTTGTTCTAAACTCAAGAGCGACTGCCTCAGGTGCAAGAATTGACGAGATCTTAGATGCGCCATTTGATTTTGAAGACGGCACACGCGCAGTTGAAAAAGACTTAACACATCCGCACATTGTTTTTGAAGATGTTAGTTTTTCATACAATAAAAAAGGCTATCAATTAGAAGACATCTCATTTTCATTAAAACAAGGTCAAACCTTAGGTGTGATTGGTGCGACTGGTTCAGGAAAGACCACGCTTATTTATTGCTTAATGCGTTTTTATGAGCTTGATAAAGGACGCATTAAACTTTATGGTCGAGACATTAATGAGATTAAATCAGAACAATTAAGACGTAGTATCGGTGTGGTTTTTCAAAATGATTTAATTTTTGCTGATAGTATTTTTAGTAACATTCAAATGCATAGAAAAGACATCACAGAAGAAAGCATTAAAAAAGCGATGACGATTGCCCAAGCAGAGTTCATCTATGAGAAAACCGATGACTTAAAGCATGTGATGGCACAACGTGGCTTAAATTTATCAGGTGGACAAAAACAACGTATTTTAATTGCACGTGCCCTAGCGGGTAAACCTGATATCATCATTTTAGATGATGCGTCTAGTGCACTTGATTATCAAACAGATTTAAATATGCGTAAAACATTAAGAAAAGAATTATCTGATTCTACAATGATCATCATTACCCAACGTATTAGCAGTATTAAAGATGCCGATTTGATTTTAATACTTGATGAAGGTCGTATTGTTGGACGCGGTACCCATCAATCATTGATGAATTCCTCAAAACTATATCAAGAGATTGCTTCTTATCAAATGGGAGGTGATCGCACATGATGTATGCTGGCAAACAACCTTCCAATCGTGGCCGTCAAAATGATGGTGCAGAAAAAGCCAAAAACGTTGGTCGTGTTTTAAGACGTTTATGGGATTATTTGTATTTTTATAAAGCCAAATTATTATTTGCCTTATTTTTATCCATTGTTGCTAATGTTTTATCACTGATTGGGCCATTTTTAACAGGACGTGCCATTTCAGCGATGGAAGATGGCGTTGATTTTGAGCAAGTGTTTTTCTTTGCCGGATTAATGATTGTCTTTTATATCATTAGTGCTGTTCTTAATTATCTTTTGGCTAAGGCGATGGTGCGCATCAGTCAAAGTGTTGTTTATAAAATGCGTAAAGATGTTTTTAATCAGTTAACCAAAGTGCATATTAAGTATTATGATCAAAATCAAACCGGTGATATCATTAGTCGGATGAGTTATGATATTGATACCATCAATACATCTTTAGCAACCGATGTCTTAAGTGTCATCACCAGTGTCATTACTTTAATTATTTCACTTGTTATGATGCTCATTATGTCACCAGTCTTGGTTTTAATCTTTGTATTTACGATTCCTGTTTCATTTGTTGTGACACGTCTTTTATCTAAGATTGTGAAACGCAAATTTAGAGTTAGAAACCGTCAACTTGGTGAACTCAATGGTTTTTCTGAAGAAATGATTAGTGGACAAAGAACCATTCAATCGTATGTCTTAGAAGCACCGATTCTAGATAAGTACCGCATACTAAACGCACAAGCATCCAAATCTTCTTATGAATCAGGGTATTATGCGGGCGCTGTCATGCCTACCGTAAACTTTATTAGTAATATTTCAGTGGCACTCGTGGGCGTCTTTGGTGGACTGATGTATTTTAATGGTGGCATTACGATTGGTAACTTAACAAGTTTTACATTATACTCTAGACGTTTTTCAGGACCGATTAACCAGTTATCTAGTATTGTTGCAGACATCCAAAGCGCATTGGCAGCCGCTGAGCGTGTGTTTCATGTGATTGATCAAGAGCCTGAACTCAAAGATAGCAAAAATGCCATTGACCTACCCAACTTAAAAGGTGACGTGGCATTTCATGATGTATCCTTTGGATATGTTGAAAACGATCTTGTTTTAAAAAACATTAACTTTAAAGTAAAACCTGGTCAAGTGGTAGCCATCGTTGGACCGACAGGCGGCGGGAAAACAACATTGATTAATTTATTAATGCGGTTTTATGATGTGGATCAAGGTGTCATTACCATCGATGGTCATGATATTAAAAAGATTAAAAGAGATGCGCTTAGAAAAGCATTTTCAATGGTCTTGCAAGACACATGGATTTTCCATGGGACTGTATATGATAATATCGCATATGGCAATGGTCAAGTGTCGCGCTTTGAAGTTGAAGAAGCAGCGAAAAAAGCTCGTATTCATACGTATATTAGTCAGTTACCAGAAGGTTATGATACCATCTTAACAGACGAAGGTCTAAGCATTTCTAAAGGGCAAAAACAATTGATTGTCATTGCCCGAGCTATTTTATCAAAAACAAAGATGCTCATCCTAGATGAAGCCACTTCAAATGTTGATACGCATACTGAGGCACAAATTCAAAAAGCGATGCTCACACTCATGCAATATAAGACAAGTTTTGTCATTGCACACCGTCTTTCAACGATTGTTAATGCAGATTATATCATGGTCATTCATGAAGGCAAATTGATTGAACAAGGGACGCACCAGCAGCTGCTTGAGCAAAAAGGGTTTTATCACACGCTATATGAATCACAGTTCGCATAATCAAAGATTTTATGCATATGGTGTTGTAATTTTGCAACGCATCGTGTATAATGACCTTAGGTGCAAAGCATCAAGTTTTAATAAAGGAGTACTGTAATGAAAGGCGTAGTAAAATGGTTTGACGCTGATAAGGGATATGGATTTATCTCATCAGAAGACGGCAAAGACATTTTTGTACACTTCAGCGCGATTCAAACTGAAGGTTACAAAACATTAGCAGAAGGCGACCAAGTAGAATTCGACGTTAAAGACGGCGACCGCGGACAACAAGCGGCAAACGTAGTTAAAGTATAATTTTTACAAAAGGTATGGGGACTCAATTTTGAGTCCCCCTTCTATTTATTTAGGTCTTTTTTTTTATCAAAATGGTTTGAATTTTAGACATTTTGGTAAAAAGTGTTTTTTCAAAAACCGTTATTGTTTATGAGAGCGCTTTTATGATATAATTAAGAAAAAGATTGGAGCGTTGATAACATGGATAAAGACCTTTTGGAGCTAGAGCGCAAGCATCTAAGTCAACTGATTTTAGAAACAGATGAGGCGAAATTTGAAAAAGTCTGTGAATCTTTCTTAATCGTTTATACTTATGATGCTGTGGGTATGGAAGGCAAAAACAAAATACCGTTTGAAGATGTAAAAAGACTTCTACACACGAAATCTCTACTCGACTACAGTGAAAGAGAACAAAAAGAAATTCTAAACCACGCTGAGGCATACCATTATGTGGTAAAAGAAGCCAAAGCAAATCAACCTTTAGATGAAGAAAAGTTAAAAGATATTCATGAGATGCTGGTTAAAGATATTTTTCAAGGTGGCGTATACCGTAATGTTAATATTCAAATTAAAGGCGGCATGCACCAACCACCTGATTATGTAAAAGTTTACGACCGGATGCATAAATATTTTCAAACCATTGACCAATATTCAAACGATCCGATTGAAAAGGCTGTATTTGCACATGCTAGTTTGGCAAAGATCCATCCATTTTTAGATGGTAATGGACGCTTGGCGCGATTGGTTATGAATTATATCTTAATTCAAAACGATTATCTACCAGTCAGCATTCCCATTGACTTGCGTAGTCAATATATTAAACATTTAGAAACCTTTAAAGTTGAAAAACAAATCAAGCCACTGGTTCAATTTGTTAAAGAACTTTTACTTAAACGATATCAAGACGTTGAAAAGCGATTAGAAGAGAGTGCTTAAGCACTCTTTTTTTTACTTTATACGTAAAAATATGTTAAAATAATGAAAGGTGATCATATGGGCTTAATCGTAGGAAAAATCAATCAATTAACTGTGAATAGAAAGACAGATATTGGTTATATGTTAGAAACAGGACAAGAAGAAGTCTTCTTGCATTTTAATGAATCAAATCATGAACATCTTGAACCAGGTCAATCGGTTGAAGCTTTTTTGTATTTTGATCAAAAAGGTCGATTGGCAGCGACATTAACAAAGCCATTACTCACAAAAGATACACAAGCTTTTTTACGTGTCACAGATGTTGTGCCTCAATTAGGGGTCTTTTTAGACATGGGTATTAGCAAAGAATTATTACTATCTATTGATGATTTACCTGATGATTTCACACAATGGCCCCAAGTCGATGATATGATTTATAGTAGTTTAAAAATTAAAAATAAATTTGTTGCAAAAATACCTTTAAAAAGTGAGATTGCACTGAAACCAAAAGAAGCACTCCTACTTAAAAGCCAAGTGAATGCTTATGTGTATCGTTTTCAAAAAGAAGGTATACAGTTATTAACAACTGATGGTCACGTCATCTTTGTACATCAGACACAAATGGAACGACCGTATCGCTTGGGTGAAGCAGTATCAGTCAAAGTGGTTTACTTATCCGACCAAGGGTATTCTGGCACGCTTGGCATTCAAAAAGAAGTCGCGATGCAACAAGATGCCTTATTGATTATGGCGTATTTAGAAAAACATGAACGCTTGCCACTGACTGCTCAAAGCAGCTCAGAAGAGATCAAAGCATATTTTAATATGAGTAGAAAAGCGTTTAAACGTGCGTTAGGCACACTTTATAAAGCAAAAAAAGTTGATTTTATTGAGCACAATACAATCATCGTCAAATAGAAAAATACAGGTGAAAATATGAGTAAAAATAATAAAATGGTTGAATCCATCACATCACGTGATGTTGATTTCGCCCAATGGTATACGGATTTATGCTTAAAAGCAGAACTCATGGACTATAGTGATGCCAAAGGATTCATCATTTATCGTCCTTATGGCTACGCCATCTGGGAAAACATGATGACATACCTTGACAAAAGATTTAAAGAAACAGACCATGAAAATGTCTACATGCCATTATTAATTCCAGAGTCATTGTTTCAAAAAGAAAAAGATCACGTGAAAGGTTTCGCACCGGAAACAGCAATGGTAACAACCACGGGATTTGAAGATTTATCGGAGCGATTAATTATTCGTCCAACCTCAGAGGTACTTTTTTGTACCCATTATGCGAAGATTATCAATTCCTATCGTGATTTACCAAAAAAATACAATCAATGGTGTAGTGTTGTCCGTTGGGAAAAAACAACACGCCCATTTTTACGTGGTAAAGAGTTTTTATGGCAAGAAGGTCATACCGTTCATAAAGATGAAGCTGAGGCACGTAAAGAAGCACTTGATATCCTTGATATCTATAATGATTTAGGCAAAGATTTATTGGCTATCCCATTTGTGACAGGGAAAAAGACAGAAAGAGAAAAATTTGCAGGCGCAAAAGAAACATACAGTATTGAAGCGCTCATGCATGATGGACAAGCCCTACAATCGGGAACGACACATTATTTTGGTGATGGATTTGCCAAAGCATTCGATATTAAATTTCAAGATGAAAACAATCAACAATCATTTGTGCATCAAACCTCATGGGGTGTATCTACCCGCTTAATTGGGGCGGTCATTATGGTCCATGGTGATGACGAAGGGTTGGTTATGCCTCCAAGAGTTGCACCAACACAAATTATGATTATTCCTATAAAAGGGGATCACGAAGGTGTTAAAAAAACAACTGAAGGTCTTTATCAATCATTTAAAGATTTGGGATATCGTGTAAAAATTGATGATTCAAATAAATCACCAGGATGGAAATTTGCTGAATATGAAATGAAGGGCATCCCTTGTCGAATTGAGATTGGCCCACGTGATTTAGAATCCAATCAAGCGACTGTGTTTTTACGCCACAGCAGAGAAAAACAGCAAATCAATATTGATACATTAACAACAAAAGTGCCTGAACTACTTGAGCACATGCATGAAGAGATGTATCAAAAAGCGCTTAACCATGTCACTCAAAATACTTTTGTTGCTAAAACCTATGATGAATTTAAAGCATACATTAAAAAAGGTGGTTATGTTGCCATGAGTATCTCTGGTGAACAAGCCGAAGAGCAAATCAAAAAAGATACCACTGCAACAGCTAGAGTGATTCCTTTTGAACAAGTGCTTTACACAGAACTATGTCCAGTCACACAAGAAAAAGCGACACAAACGGTTTGGTTTGCACGCGCATATTAAAAAAAACAAAAGTCTAATTCAACTTAGACTTTTTTTCT
>JBLRWW010000048.1:0-8650 GCA_047921055.1 Acholeplasmataceae bacterium | reverse complement strand
TTTGTCTATTTTGATTTTTAGATTTGAAAATAGAATTTCCTATTAAGTAAAAAAAGCGGAAAATCAGCAATGATTTCCCGCTTTTTCTTTCTATATTAATAATAGAGGCTCACCAGAGGTATCACAATGACACCGACAGACACAATGATTTTTGTGTGCAGCGATAGCGCCTCAAATGGTTTTTTAAATAACCGTTTTGTTTCTAATATAATCAAGCCATTGCCTATAAAGAGTATCAATGAAATAAAGCTAAAGATGATTTTTAGTGTGATGTTTGCTTCATATAAAGGCATGGTATAAGAAATGATATTAATAAACACATACCATAAAAAGCCAAAAGCAACATAAACGCGTCTTAAGATTGCCATGGACTTTTTTGCAGTTTTTCATAGTTATTGATCGATAACATTAACTTAACTGCAGCCTCCAATCCTTGATCAGCAGCTTTTTGCCACCAATACTTGGCTTTACCCTCATTTTTTTCTATAGATTTTCCTTCGTAATAAAGCATCCCTAAATTATATTGTGCCATAGCAATACCCGCTTCAGCGGCTTTTTCATACCATTTGAATGCTTCAGTCAAGTCTTGTTTGACCCCATCGCCTTTTTGATACATGACAGCAAGATTATACTGAGCTTGGTAGTGATCAAGCTTGGCAGCTTCATAAAGTAATTTGAAAATATCTTTCATGGACTTGTTATCTTGTTTCATTAAGATTAATGCTAAGTGATACAATGCATTTTTTTCTTTATGATAAGCAGCTTTTTCATACCAAAAAACAGCCATGCCTAAGTCTTTTTTCACACCTTTACCGTTGTGATGGTAAAGTCCAGCATAATAGCATGATTGTGGGTGGTTTTGTTTCGCTGCAACCAAAAACCATTCGTATGCTTTTAGTGGGTGTTGTGGTTCTTTATCGTGATAATACATCGCAAGTGTATACGCTGCTAAAGCATATTGTTGTTTTGCTGCGCGTTCTAAATAAAGCGTTGCCTTTGTCCACAGTGATTCTTCGATCGCAATCACACCTAAAGCATATAATGCATAAGGATGATCCTGCTGTGCTGCTTTTTCATAATATGCCTTGGCTTTTTCTATGTCTTTATCATGATCATGTGTGATGGTTTCATAAATCATACCCATCATATATTGTGCGTCACTATAGCCTAGCTCTGAAGCTTTGTGAAACCATTCTGTTGCTTTAAAAATATAGGTTTTTACCGAAAAGCCATAGTAGTAATAGGTCCCTAGCATAAACATGCTTACCGGATCTTGTGCCTGTGCTTCACTTAAGAGTATGTCATAGTTCTTTTTAAAATATGATTCTGCTGTTTCAAGATCTTTTTCTACACCTTGACCTCTATAGTAAGCCAATCCAATGGCGTAACCACATTTATGAGAGCCCAAGTCTAAACCCTTTTGGTATAAGTCAAAAGCCTTTTTTGGATCAAGTGAGACACCATCTCCTAAGCCATAAAAACGACCTAAAAAGTAATAGGCATCTGCATATCCTAAATTGGCTGCCGTTTCAAATTTGTCAATCGCAAGCATCGTATTTTTAGATGGTGTATTGAGTGTATAATGTGAAAGTCCTGAGTGATAGTAATCTTTAGCTTTCATGCTGACCTCCTTGATATGATGTCATTTTGATTTAAGTTCAAATAAGATATCTCTAAGTTCTGCGGCTGTTTCAAAATCAAGTGCTTTTGCTGCTTCAAGCATTTGTTTTTCAAGTGTCGCAATCGTTTTTTCTCTTTCTTTTTTGCTAAGTTTATCAAACGATTTATCTTCTGGTATAAGTTCTTCTTTAATGCTAATTTTATCTCTGATATCTTTTTGGATAGAAATTGGTGTGACATTGTATGTTTGATTAAAAGTTTCTTGTAGTGTGCGCCGTCTATTGGTTTCATTAATAGCGTAGTTCATGGCTGGACTGATGGTATCAGCATACATGATGACGCGACCATCTTGATTTCTAGCGGCACGACCGATGGTTTGAACCAAACTGCGCTCGCTTCTTAAAAAGCCTTGTTTGTCAGCATCTAGTATGGCAACCAAACTAACCTCTGGTAAATCAAGGCCTTCTCGTAATAAATTAATACCAATTAAGCAGTCATATTTACCAATACGTAAGTCTCTTAAAATATTGATGCGTTCCAATGATTTAATTTCACTATGTAAATAGGTGACTTTAAGGCCTAATTGCTTAAAGTAAGCTGATAAATCTTCACTCATGCGAATTGTAAGTGTTGTCACAAGCACTCTTTGGTTCTTTTCAATCCGTTTTTTGATTTCAAAATAGAGATCATCCATTTGTCCTTGTGATGGTCTTACTTCAATGACTGGATCTAGCAGATAGGTTGGACGAATGATTTGTTCAATGACAGGGATACCCTTTTCCAACTCATATGGGCCTGGTGTTGCGGACAAGTAAATGACTTTATCCACTTTGTCTTCAAACTCATCAAATTTTAAAGGCCTGTTATCGAGTGCACTTTTTAATCTAAATCCATGGGAAACAAGCGTTTCCTTTCGGGAACGATCACCAAAATACATCCCCCTAACCTGTGGGATTGTCACATGGGATTCATCAATAATCATTAAAAAATCTTTGCCGAAAAAATCAATTAAAGTTGATGGTGTCTCGTTGGCTTCTCTTAAAGATAAATGTCTGGAATAGTTTTCTACCCCACTACAAAATCCAATTTCTTCTAGCATTTCGATGTCATATTTTGTTCGTTGTTCAATGCGTTGTGCTTCAAGTAATTTGTCCTGGTTTTTAAATTCATGGATTTGTTCTTGAAGTTCGTTTTTAATGCGTCTAATTGATTCTTGGAGCTTATCTTTGTTTGTCATAAAGTGCGTTGCTGGAAAGATGGTCACATAACTCAATTGTTCAACTGCTTGACCAGTTAAAACATCAAACCGTTTGATGTCTTCAATATCATCACCAAAAAAGGATACGCGAATACCCTGCTGTCTTTCATAAGCAGGAATGATTTCTATCACATCGCCACGTACTCTAAAGGTTCCACGATGAAAATCAATGTCATTTCTTTGATATGTAAGTTCCACCAATTTATTGATTAATGTGTCACGTCCATAGGTGTCATTGGTTCTTAAAAAAATCATTGAATTCTTATAATCTTCTGGATCCCCAATGCCATAAATACATGATACTGAAGCAACAACAATGACGAAATCATTATCTAATAAAGACGCTGTTGCACTGTGACGCATCTCATCTATTTCATCATTAATTGATGAGTCTTTTTCTATATAGGTATCACTTGAGACCACATAAGCCTCTGGTTGATAATAGTCATAATAAGAAATAAAATATTCCACACGATTGTGTGGAAAAAAGGATTTAAGCTCTCCATAGAGTTGGCCTGCTAATGTCTTGTTGGGCGCGAGTATTAATGTTTTTTTTTGCATGCCTGAAATGATATTGGCAATCGTAAACGTCTTACCTGTGCCGGTAGCGCCAAGTAATATTTGCTCTTTAACACCTTGATCAAAGTGGTGTCTTAAATCTTCAATGGCTTTAATTTGATCCCCTTTAGGTGTAAAAGGGGCTTTGAGTTCAAACATGAAATCAGTCCTTTTTATGTATCTTTATCTATTTCGTGAATCTTAGGTACCAAGATACTTAATGGCACATACATCGGTTCAATGACACTACCAGCGATATTGGTTAAGTGATCACCAATACGCTCTAGGTTAGCTAAGATATCTGCATAACTTGAGACAATGATTAAACGTGTTTCGCGGTTTTTTAAGCGCTCAATATAGCGGTATCTGAATTTTTCTTCAAGTTCATCGACTGTATCTTCTAATTCAATGACTTGTTTGGCAAGAATCTTATCGCCGGTTGCTAAAGATTTAAGTGTGTACTCAACCATGGTCTCTAGCACTTCATATAGTACATTAAGATCTTTCGCACCTTCTTCTGTTAACGGCGATGAGTTTTCATAACGATCAATAAAAAATTCAATGATATTGGTTAAGTGATCGCCGATGCGTTCAAAATCACGAATGGTATCAAGGTCTCTTGATAATTTTTTTGAATTATCTTTACTTAAACCGACTTCGGAAATTTTTATTAAATAATCATGTAATTTTTGATCATACGTATCAAGCATCATTTCAAAGGTGAACGCTTCTTCAACCAATTTAGGTTGGTCTTTAAAACTAAATGATTTGGTAAGTGCTAAGTAATCTTTAACAATCGAGCCCATATAAAGAAGCGCTTTATTGGCTGCCTCTAATGCTAGAACTGGCGATTGTTTTATCAGTGATTCATCAAATATTTGTTCAGGTATGATTTGATTTGGATCATCTTTCACAATGAATTTCGTGAGTTGTGCCAAGCGTTTGGTAAAAAAGATTAAAATAATGGCTGTTGTTATATTTTGGAAGGCGTGGGCAAAAGCAATCGTTAGCATTGAGAATTGCTGTAAGAAACGTCTTTCAATCCATTGAATGAATTGTGTGTAAGGCACTAATACGAGTAAGAATAGGAATGCACCAATGACATTAAATAACACATGGACAACCGCTGCTCGGCGACTGTCTTTATTACCACCAATGGATGCGATCATCGCAGTGATGGTTGTTCCTATATTGGCGCCTAATAAGATGGGTATGGCTCCAACCAATTGAATGGATTCAATACCTTCACGGTTAATTTCATAAAGTTTTTGCAAAACCCCAATCGAAGCCGAGGATGATTGAACAATAAACGTGAAGAATGTGCCAAATGTTGTGCCTAAAAACCAATTATTTGAAAACATAATAAACATGTCTTCAGCAAATTCGGTTGCAGCAAGCGGTTTAAGTCCGCCTTCCATGGTCTTTAAACCATAAAAGATGAGTCCTAATCCAGTAATGGTTCCACCAATATTTTTAACTTTACGCTGAGGCATAAATGTTAATAATACACCCACGGCAATGATATATAGCCCATATCTAACAATGGGTAATCCTATAATAAAGGATGTCACCGTTGTCCCTATGTTTGCACCCATAATAACACCTATGCTTTGAGGAAACGTCATCAATCCAGCTCTTAACAAGCCAATAATTAGAACTGTTGACCCCGAAGATGTTTGTAATGCGACGGTTAACATGATACCAACCAAAACACCTTTGATTGGGGTATTTGTTGTTTTTTCAATAATGCTTTTTAGTCGATTACCTGCAACAGCTTTTAAGTTTGAACTCATCATGTTAATACCAAATAAAAAGAGTGCGAGTCCACCGAATAGGAGCATGATTGCATCGCTAAAATTAAATGCTACATATATTGTCATATAAATCCTCCAGCGCTTTTTTACCTACAGTTTACATTTTAAACTATTATGGTAAAAAATGCTATGTTTTTCTATATTATGTGAATATAAAACGGTTTCAATAAAAAAAGATTTATCCGAACGGATAAATCTTTCAAGTCACATCTTAGAAAGGTACGCCATCTTCAAATAGTTCTAGAAACACATTGGTGATCTTCGGATCAAACTGTGTGGCATTGCAACGTTTTATTTCTTCGATTGCTTCCTTGTGAGAAAGTGCTTTTCGATATGAACGATCATTTGTCATAGCATCATAGGAATCACAAATGGAAATGATTTTAGCACGCAGTGGAATTTCATCGGCTTTTAAACCTCGCGGATATCCTTTGCCGTCATATCGTTCATGGTGAGATAGAATGTCTTCTGCAACCTCAGTGTATTCTGGTGATGTTAAAACAATACGATATCCTAATTCAGGATGTCTTTTAATGGCATCCCATTCTTCTTCAGTGAGTTTACCAGGTTTGTTTAATATTTTTTCATCAATAGCAATTTTTCCAATGTCATGTAAATTACTAATCATTTTTAACAAATTGATATCATCACGTGAAAGTTCCATTTTTTTGCCAATCATCTCACACATATGAGATACCCTATTGGAGTGCGCCTCTTCTCGTGGGTTTTTGGCGCGTAGCGCATTTAGTATGGTTTTAATAGACTGGCTTCGGTGTGAGGCAATTTCAAAGAGCTTATGGCGATACATAGCATCTTCAGCATGTTTGATGACAGATGTGATATCTTCTTGATCAATTTTAGTAGAAATCCCAAAAGAAACAGAGACTTGAATACCATAAAGTTCTTTTTTAGCAAGGTTATCTGAAACATGTTCGATGATTGCTTTGGCGTTTTGATAGGTTGTTTTTTCTAATATGATAGTGAATTCATCGCCACCAGTACGACATATGATAGATGTATCAGGCATACAATGTGTCAACGTGTCTGCAACCAAGCAAAGCAGTTCATCCCCTGCATGATGACCAAAAGCGTCATTCATGATTTTAAGACCATTAATGTCTGCCATGATAATGCTTAATGGTAAGTGTTCATCATTATCCATTTTTTTCATCACTTCATCAAAATAGCGTCTGTTGTATATATTGGTCAACGGGTCATAATAGCTCGCTTTTAATATTTCATCTTCATGACGTTTTTTATCGGTAATATCTTGCGCAAAAACTGTGACACCAACAATTTTATGTGCTTGATTAACAAGTGGTTCATAAATGGTTTCATAATAGATATCTTTTTTTTGCGAAGACTCAATGACGACACTTATTGATTCACCGTTAAGTGCCGCTTGAACATGTGTAACATAAAGTTTTCTCATTGCATCATCTGTGATTGATGCTAAGGAACTACTGCCAACCCTAATTTTGGTTTCATATAAAGCCTTCATTTTGTTTTCATGATACGCATTAAAAGATAAATAATTAAATTTGTGATCAATGGTGTATATTTCAATACTCTTGGCTGAGTCGATACTGGCTTGTAAAAGTAATTGTTTTTGATCGATTTCGCGATTGCTTAAAAGTCTTCTTTGGTGATTTTGAAGCACTATCGATAGTATTGATGTCAATATGGGGAAAAAAACAAGAAATGGAATGATGTTTGAGACAACCACATCAATACGAATCGCTTGTGGCAATGTAAAAAACATTGATAAAACAATGATATGTAACACGAGACCAAAAATATAATACTCAATAAATGAAGGTAGTTTAGGGATCAAGTGTTTAATCTTGCACCAATACAATCCGATGAATCCTGAAAGAAAGATTGTTGAAACACCGACATAAACCCCTTGTCCGCCTATGCTGATGCGATATAAACCACCAATCACAGCTGCAATAAGCGTTGCAATCGGACCAAAAAATAACCCTGTCACACCCATTAAAACACTTCTAGAATCAAAGATAACCCCTTCGGTTAATCTCCATGGGTTCATCATAATAAGTATCATAAAAAGACCAATGAGTAACCCTATAAGTGCTTGTTTGTGCTTTTTGCTTTCAGTTATGTTAATGTCAGTTGCTTGATATAGCAATAAAAGCGCCAATAATAAAATAGCGTTTTCGACAAAATCATACATATTTTCGAAGCCTTGAAGTAATAATGTTAGCATACGTTATACCTCAACAATAAATTACTTTTATTATATCATATAATAACCCTTTTAAAATTTAGACTAAGATAGGTTTTAAAAGGCGTTTTAATATATGTAGTTGAAATTCAATCATTGGCCCAACCACAAATGCTAGAAATAAACTCCCATAACTCACTGCGCCAAAACCGATAGATGCCATAACTCCAAAGATAATGGCAAGCACGATCGCAATCAACTCAATAATAATACGTGCTTTAAAAAAGCTATCAATTCTTAACAAACGCATAAATGAAAGCGTGAGTTCATCAAAGACCATTGCTGGATACTTCGTAACAATCATTAAGGATAAACCTGATGTTAAAATGATGGCCCCACCAACAAAGAACATAAATCTTAACCAAAGCATCGCTGGATAATAATCGGCAAAAACAATAATATCCCAAAAGTCATTGGCCAATGAAATACCAATAATCGGTATTAAAATAGCCACATATCTCAACTTTTTATTATAAAGCATCACAAACGTTAAAATCACTATATAGACAATAAAGCTTGAGGTCCCTAGTGTAATGGTCGCCAACTGACTAAAATTATAGATGGTCGTATCCCAAGCACCAGCACCCAACTCACCACGCAATAAAACATTAATACCCAATGCGGTAATCATCATGCCCAGTAAATAAATTAATGCTCTGATTCCTTGTTTTTTTGTCATCGTATGCCTCTTATCTTAATATCATGTCTTTATTGACGTGTTTCTTCTCTTTATTTTAGCACGAAACAATGAAATAAAAAATGCTAAAATTAGCAATAAAAAAAACCATCTGAAGATTTCAAATGGGTTGTATGACCTATTTTAATACAAATCATCATCATAAAATTCAGAATCGATCATACATTTAAGAAGTTTTTCTTTTAACTCTTTTTTTGTTAGTTTATTTAAATATTTCTCAATGTCTTTTATTCGTTCTTCTAGCATTATAATTGACTGTTGGAAACGTTCTTCTTCCTCTTCCTCGTAGCGTTCAATTTCTTCAATGTATTCTTTTGCCTTTCCTG
Organism: Acholeplasmataceae bacterium; assembly: GCA_047921055.1. Taxonomy (GTDB): domain Bacteria; phylum Bacillota_I; class Bacilli_A; order Acholeplasmatales; family Acholeplasmataceae; genus JBLRWW01. Next base: position 132 of record JBLRWW010000048.1, on the reverse strand, counting down.
GGAAAATAGCAAAGTATGATGCCACCATATGTTTACAAATAATTCTCCTACCATCAGCATGAGGACAATTACATGTTGATTTACGTGGATGATTTAAATCTAAATGAATGTTGTATATTTTAGTTTCATCAT
>JBLRWW010000047.1:0-9145 GCA_047921055.1 Acholeplasmataceae bacterium | reverse complement strand
CAAATAGGCTTCTAGTCCTAATCCACCCAAACCTTGTTTAACATTGTGTGCAATGTTTAAAAACAATAGATCAGTATGTTGATTGGCTGGCGTGCTTAAAAGGAGTGCTCTAAAATCTTCATCTTCTAGCATTTCTGTAAAGTCGATATCTTCTAATAGGCCATAAGTGAGCTCATGCGCATTCATGTAAGCGCCTATGTGATGCATCAATCTAAAAATGGTTGAAATATCATTGGCCAAATCAACTTCAGTTGGCACATATAACATTTCGATAGCTGTTGTATCTTTAACGTATTGTAGGCCTCTTCCGCCAACACGATCAAGGATTTGTAAATTTGAAAAAGCTTCTGTAAAAGCATTTAAACGTGTTTCTGATAAAGTGCCAAGCGCTGACATGAATTCTAAGCGTTCAACAGTTGATCCACCAATAATGCCCATTAATTCAGAGGTGGATGAAAATTCATTCAAGACCTCAATGATGGTTAGTACTTGATTAATCTCATATCCGAAATTGAAATCAATTACATCTGATTCTGGATCATTAAATAGTGCTTCTTCAGCAATAACACGGAGCGATTCATTGGTAATCATTGTTTCAATAACAATCGGAGCAGCAATTTCAATGGCTAAATTAACCACTTGGCTGTCTTCAAATATTTTTGAAATTAGCGCTCTTAAATCATCCATTTGATTCACTGCGATATCATCAACGATGGCATAATAATTTGGATCTTCACCAAAGGCGCTTTCTAATCCTAATTTTAATACGTCTTTATAAATCTCACTCACATTAATAATTTCTTCATCCCAATTGACTGCTTCAAAGGATTCAGCAAGTCGATCTGCCAAATCACGTTCGATTTGGTCACCAAGGGCATTATATAAGCCATAATCAACACCGACTGGAATGGTTTCCATGATAAGTTCTATTTCAACAAACTTCTCAATAAGTGCCCCAATCCACTCAGCATTATCAGGATTTAAAAGCGTTGCTGGGTCTGATGCTTGTGCGTAAAGTGTTTGAAGATCAATATCGCCATAGTCATCAGAAAAAACAATTTCAATCATCTCTGCAATGCGTACCCAGTCACTATCTTCGCCATAGAAAAATTCGGGATTTTCTAAAATGAACGCGAATCGTGCTTCTAAATATGCATCAAGTTCTGCTTCATCAATCCAAGAAAATTGTGAACGAACACCTTCGGTTGATAAACCATATTCAACGCCAACATTTAACAATCCCAAAGTTCTTAGTTCACTAAATGATCTTATAATATTTGCAAACTTCACACCCTCTTCAGGTGTTAACTCGGCCAAAAGACCTGGGTTTTCTGTATACATTAACAGTTCAGCCACTGAACCAAACTCCAATGTGCTTTCAACAATGCCAAACAAGCGCATAAACTCTTCTTCCCAGTTGATAGACTCGAACTCGGCTAGAGCATCTGCACTATAAGGGCTTTCGTATAAATCTACACCAATTTGGTCAACCAAAATTGATCGAACACCAAACCGTGTCGCTGTTGGAATCATATAACCTAAAAGTTGTGATTTTGACATGAACGTAAATATTTGTTCAACATCGTCTAAGTTATCACGATCAATTGTTTTATAGTCAAAATCACTATCCAAATAACCGCCAGCAACCAAAACACCAACAATGCCTGTAATGGATTCTAATTCTTGGCCAAAGTTAATTTTAGTAGTAACATCTTCGACAACAATGTCTGTTGTAAAGACCATATCAAAAAGTGCACGATCCAGTGATTTGTCATTAACTTTGATTGATGATACAATACCACCTAATCCATTGTTGTGCATGTCATATATTTGATCTAAATACCCTTGGAATTCCGCAGGAATTAAACTGTTTACTTCTTCTGAGAAACTTAAGTTTTGTGTGTTATTATGCTTCACAATGGGCTCACTATCATCAAGTGCTGTGACAAACCCACCAATGACAATAATCGGTAATAAGAAAATAAACGCCACAACAAACCCTCTGACTGCGCCTGCCATGCCGCCGCCAAAACGTGATAATATGTTTTTCTTAAGTCGTTTTGACTTACGAGCTTTTTTCTTAGATTTCGTTTGATCAATGGTTATGCCATTTTTTTCATCTTGTTTTGCTAATAATTTTGGTAAAATGGCTCTTTTCCATATTGGTCTAAAGATGGTGAATGTTAAACTTGTTTTAATGAGTGGATAGAAAATAATGAACCCAACAATACGTAAAACCAAATCCACCATAGCAAAAAGGAACCCGCTAATGTTCGGGTCAAGTAAATATGCGCTAAACTCAGCAGGCACAACACCAGCTGCGTACTGATTAATCAATTGTAAAAGCATATCTGGTGTGATAAACCACCTAATGGTAAAAAGCGACACCAACCATAATGTAACAAAAGTCAAAATGATACTAACGATTGTAAAATAGGTTGATTTCGATCCGCCTCTCATAAAGCCAATCATAAAGTGTAGGAATACAAATACTGCAACAATCCCCCACTGGATGGCCAAAAGTTCAATCATATAATCACGCCTTTCACTCAACTTGCTTGTTTATATTTTAACAAAAATGACGATTTACTGCAATCATATATAATATATATATGCTTTGATGATATCACGAGTTTTCTTGTTTTTTAGATTATTGCATTCTTATGTGAAAAAAAAGCGATTTTCACGCTTTTTCTTTACATTAAGAAATGCTTTAAAAATTTACTTTTTAAACATCTATGCATTTGTTTCAAGTAATCTAAGATCATTTAAGACAAATGTAGTTTTTTGATTAAACATATTTTTGCGAATATTAAAGACCATCACATCTTTAGAAAAAAGGGTTTCAAATCGTCTGAGTGTCTCATGAAATAGGGTGATATCTAGTGTGTCATTACCGTCATCAATGGTAATAAATGCCATATCTTTACCACTTTTTGTGTTGATTTTTTTAATTTTTTTAATATAGCCAATAACATCGATTGCTTGATCTGATAAAAGCGCTTCTTTGATGGTTTTAAGATGCTGTTTTTCAATTTCTTTTTCATACGCACTTAACAAATGATACACCAAATTAAATCCTAACGCTTCTTTTTCAAACTCGCCTTTTAAAATGATGTCATAATCTTTGTAATTTCTTAATTTAAAATCTTTGACGTATAGCTCATATCCAGCAAAATCAATATCTTTATTTTCAATCATCGTTTTATGATTCAATCCAAATGTATCAAGTGCCCCACTATGAATAAGCATTTCAATATTACGCTCATTAATCTCTTTTTTAATTCTTAATTTAAAGTCAAGAAAATCTTTAAAGAGTCCTTCTTTACGTACTTCTAAAATCTTACTTACTGTTGGTCTTCCAATGGATTTAACCGATAACAATGGCATTAAGATGCCTTTTTGTGTATAGAGGTATTGATCGGTGCTTGCATTAATATCAGGTGGTAATAACATTACATGATTGTTTTTGAGTTCTTGATAATAATCTTGAGTCAGTGATTCATTGCCTATAATACTATTTAAAAGTGCGACCATAAAGATGTCAAAATGGTTGGCTTTTAAATATGCCATTTGATAGGCAATCATGCCGTAGGCTACACTATGACTTCGGTTAAACCCGTAATCAGCGAATCTGACAATATACTGATAAATGGTATCTGCACGCGCTTGGTCACGGTTGATTAGAACTGCACTTTTAATAAAATTGGCTCGCTCTTTTTCTAAAATATCATGATCTTTTTTTGAGATACCACGACGTAATAAATCAGCTTGTGCAAGCGTATAACCTGCAAAAACTTGTGCGATTTTCATGATCTGCTCTTGGTAAACGATAATGCCATAAGTGGGCGCCAAAATAGGGGTTAATAATGGGTCAATATCCTCATATTGTGCACCAGCACGTCTTTTAATATATACATCAATATTTTCCATCGGACCTGGTCTGTAAAGTGCGAGGATGGCAACAATATCTTCAAACGTTTTAGGTTTCAATTTCCTTAAGACGTTGCGCATGCCTTGAGATTCTAATTGAAAAAGTCCATGTGTTTGTGCAGATGATAATAATTGATATGACTTAGCATCATCAAGCGGTATCTGTCTTAAGTCAAAGGTGGGTGTTTTCTTTTTGATAAATGATACAACATCATGAATGATTTTAAGATTTCGAATGCCTAAAAAGTCAATTTTTAATAATCCAAGTGATTCCAAATCCTTAGCTTCAAATTGTGATTGATAAAAAGCATGTCCGCCCATATGAAGTGGGATGTGTTTGGTTAAGTCTTGAGCAGATAAAATCATCCCTGCAGCGTGTGTGCCTGTATGTCTTGGTAAGCCCTCTATTTGTTTTGCCACGCGTAAGAGTCGAACCATTTCTTGATCAGTCTCATCAATACGATCATTTAAAACACGTTCAATGATGCCATTGACTCTGGCAAGATCAATTTTCATGACTCTAGCAATATCACGAATTGATGAACGCATAGCAAATGTTCCAAATGTTACAATCGAAACCATGTGTCTTTGACCATATTTCTTTAGCACATAAGCAATCACTTCGTCACGCTTGTCATCAGGGAAATCTAGATCGATATCGGGCATGCTTAAGCGTTCTGGATTTAAAAACCGCTCAAAAAGCAACTGATAAAAGATCGGATCAACATCGGTAATGCCTAAGGCATAAGACACCAATGATCCTGCAGCTGAACCCCGGCCAGGACCAACTAAAATATCGTGTGTTTTGGCATATTTTACAAAATCATATACGATTAAAAAATAGTCTTCATAGTGCATAGACTCAATAACGCTAAGTTCAAAATCCAAACGCTCAATATATGGTTTTGAGTCTTTTATTTTGCCTTGTTTAAGACGTTTTTTTAAACCAACTTCAGAAAGTGATCTTAAATATACTTTAGAAGAAACACCTTTATCGTTTGGAAAGACTGGCATGTCAAAGGATGGTAAGTTTAAAGTGAAGTCAATGGATTTTACGAGATGGCTCAGTCCTTTGAAAACTTCCGGGTAGTCACTAAACATGTCTTTAATTTCTTTAGTTGATAGCAGATGATAAAATGCCTCTTCTGGCATCACATGGTTTTCATCAGCAATCTTTATCAGTGCTTCATAGACTTCTCTATCGCTTTCATCTAAATAAGATGTTTGATGTACTGGTACCATCTCTATCTTAAACTGATTGGCAATGACTTTTAGTTCTGGTGCAACCTTCATTTCTAAATCAAATGTATCTAAGCATAAGCCAATATAAAAATCATCAAAAGACGCTTGATATCTTTTGATATGGGATTTGGCCATGTCATTATCATGCGCAAGTAGAGATGTCGTGATGTGATCATCTGCACCGGAATTGACAAAGATTAAGCCTTCTTGATGATCTTTTAAACACTCAAATGTTAGTGTATTTTTACTATACTCAAACGCAATTTTAAGTAAGTTTTGATAACCCTTATGATCCTTAACATAAATGAGAAAACCCGTTTGTTCTAAAGGATCGTTGGTTTTAACATGTATGCCATACACTGGTTTTATATGATGTTTCCTTGTCATTTCATGAAATTGTAAAAGTCCGTGAAGATTGTCATCTGTTAACGCAACAAAATCATACCCTTTATCTTTGGCATGTGTTACCAAACGATCAAGTGGTATGGTATTTTTCAACATACTGTATGCGCTTTGTAAGTATAAGACGCCTGACATATCATCACCTATTATAATTATAACAAGATTTAAGTGTTTGTTTTAAAAAAAAATGCTTATTATGCTAAGCATTCTTTTGATAAGACGATTAAAATTCTGCAAACCTTTGACCAAACTCAAAGCATTGTTCTTCTTCTTCACTGCTTGGTGTTGTATTAATAATTAAACCTTTTTCAAACAGTTGAGCGCCGTTTTCTAACACACGATCTTGCCATAGATCCATCCACTCACCATCACCCCATCCATAAGATCCAAATAGTGCGACTTTTTTACCTTTTAAGTTGGCTTCTATCTGTGTAAAGAATGGTTCAAAATCATCTTCTTCAAGCACTTCGACACCCATTGATGGGCAACCAAAAACACATCTATCATAATGAAGAACGTCACTTGGATCAACAGATTCAACTGAGTGATAATCAACTGATAACCCTTTGTCTTCAATGCCTTCTCTAATCTTTTCAGCCATAATTTCGGTGTTCCCTGTACCACTCCAATAGACCAATAAAACATCTGCCATAATGCCACGCTCCGTTTTCGTTTTTACCTTTTCATTATACACTTTATCATTCATCGTTGTCAAAGACATTGATATGGCGGCTTTTGTATGTCAGAAACCCAATCAATGATAAGCCGATTGTGTTGATCGCAACAAGCGGTATATAAGATTTATAAGAGGTTTTTGTTAATGGCGCGTGAATCGTTAGTGTGGTTTTTTCAATGTATTGATTGCCCCTTTGGTCAATGATCACATAAATGACTTCATAGGTTCCGGGTTGATTAAAATCAATGTGATCAGAAACCACGCGCACCTGATAGTTTTTATGCATATCATCTATCTTTAAGCCATCTAAAAAGTCTATGTTTTCATATAGGTTAGCTGTTAAAGGGATACTGTAGTAAGACAGTTCTTCAAAGTGATCAATTCTAACATAAAGCACTTCGGTTGTTTTGTTGTTTGAGAAATCTGATATGCTGAAAATGACTTTATAAAGACCTATAACACCATACTCAACTTGACTATCAATCACGACATCAGAGACTAGAATAACGTCATAATTATCATCACATGATTCGATGATTTGATTATAATTGATGGACGTGATGCTTGTATCAATGGTGATATGTGTGTGCTTTAATGATATCGTTGGTGGCGTAATATCGACGACAAAAAGATCAAATGTTTCGCATGTTTGGTTGAAACTTAAATCATACACACAGACTGTAAACTCATACATTCCTGTTTGATTATAGTCAATTTTTTGATCATCGATATCGATCACAAGATCGCGCGCATCATCATAATTGTCACTTGTTTCAATATAAAGATAGAGTGGCTTCGGCATGAAATCTGTGACAATGAGTTCTTGTTTAAGTGAGACGGTCGGAGCAACCTCATCAACAATGGTTAGATGAAAATGTTTGGTTGTCTTATTTTTCGATTGATCGGTTGCTGTGGCTGTAATGATATATGTGCCCAGAAGATGCATGTGAAATGTGCCAGTAATGGTGATGTTGAGTTCATCACTTGGCGTATAGTTATCTTCAAAAATAATGTAATCAATTAAATGCGGTTTTGGTTCAAACACTTGGAAAACCAAATCTTCTTTTAAGTCAATCGTGGGCTTTTCAATGTCTACCACCTGTATACTTAGTTGATTAAATCCCATATTGCTGCTTTCATCATAAGCTGTGACATAAAGTTTATACACACCTAAGCGTGATGTATCTATATCATGGGTGATGATTAAATCATCAAAACTGAGTGTATTATAATTATCTGTTACACTTAAGATATAATCTTCTAGAACTGCTCGTGAGATGTGATCATTGACATGGATTGGTTTGGGATTACTTTTAAATAAAATCACAGGAGCCAGCGTATCAATGATGGTCATAGATGTACTTAGTGTCGCTTGATTGTTCGATTGATCACTTGCGGTGATTGTAATAACATATTGACCCAACCGAGTGTAGTCGATCAAACTATCATCAATCAGGGGGTCAATCCAGTCATCATAATTATCTTTGATTGTTATATAATCTTTCCATTGAAAGACTTGAGACACCTCATGGATGATTGGTTTTTTTAAAGTAATTTCAGGTGGACTATAATCATAAACCGTAAGTGTTGTTTTTCCGCTTGTTTCATTTGATGATTGATCTGTGATGATGTATGTAATCTCATAGGTCCCAATCAAATGAAGGTTGACTGTATGTGCTATAATCTCAACTGTACACAGTGCGACATCATCATAATTATCTTGAAAAACAAGACCTTCATTGAAATTTGGCATTTTACTGCCTACAGGTATTTCAAATGTCTTCATTTTTAATATAACAGGTGGGATTTCATCGACGACATCAAATATAATTAAATGCGTTTGACTGATGTTATAATCAAGAAATGTGACACGATACTTGACTTCATAACTCCGAACAATCCCCGTATTGACAACCGATAAAAATGTTCGATCAACACCTTTTTCATAGTAAACATTCGGATTGATTACCTCTTTATCATCAATGTATAAAATTGCTTGCGGCAAGTCCTCATATTGCGAAAGAGGTTCATTAAGCCTAATTGATAAAATATCATTTATCCATTGAATTTGAATCTGATTAACCCATCCTAGACATGCCCAAAAGCATAATAAAAAAGACATACGCTCACCTCTATCTTATGATAGTGATGATGATGTCTTTTTACTTTTAAATCAGTGTTTCGATATGTGCTTCTTTTTCTTTAAAAAATTGATTACGATAAAGCTCAAAATATGCGCCTTTTTTATCAACTAAAGCTTGATGGGTACCCATTTCAGTAATTTTGCCCATATCAAGCATAATAATTAAATCTGCACTCACAATGGTCGATAAGCGGTGAGCAACAATAAAGCTTGTACGTCCATGAAGTAATTGATTGGTCGCTTTTTGAATCATAACCTCTGATTCTGAGTCAATTGATGATGTTGCCTCATCTAAAATCAAAATGCGTGGATCAGCTAAGATTGCTCTAGCAAAGGAAATGAGTTGCTTTTGTCCAACAGAAAGTAAGTTTCCGCCTTCACCAACAAAGGTTTCATAACCTTTATCAAGTTTGGTAATAAATGCATCTGCCCCAATCATTTGTGCAGCATACATGACTTCTTCGTCTGTCGCATCCAATCGACCATAGCGAATGTTTTCCATCACAGTTGTTGAAAATAAATGCGGACTTTGCAAAACATAGCCCAATCGTTTGTGTACCCAGTGCATACTACGTTTCTTATAATCGACGCCATCAATTAAAATGCGTCCTGATTTTGGTTCGTAAAATCTTGATATTAAGTTAATGATTGTTGTCTTTCCTGAACCTGTGTGTCCAACGAGTGCGACACTTTGTCCTGCTTTAACGTCTAGATTGAAATGATCAAGAATCATTTCGTTGTCGTTATAA
>JBLRWW010000046.1:0-9245 GCA_047921055.1 Acholeplasmataceae bacterium | reverse complement strand
AATTTTATAATAAGACTCTTTTTTCACTTAGTCCTTGACATAGGGTACATTTTATTATGAGGTGCGCTTTTAAATTATAAACTAGATTGTCACATTTTGTTAGGTCTTAGATGCTTTACTTTTTAAAAGGAATGACCTTATTCAAACGTAGAGCTAGCATCTAGTCATCAAAATGAAACTGTCTTTAAAAACAGAATGATATGTTAATATATGAGTAGAGGGATATATCATGAGAGTCATTTATGCATTTAAAACACTAATCAAGAACTACCGGAAAATCATGCCGATTTTTTTGGTGGTCGCAATCACAACAACCTTATTGTCTAACATCATTCCCCTTATTGGTATGGTGTTGTTACTACCTTTAAAAATTAGTGTTTCTTTTGTCATGATTGTTGCGATTAGAAGACCAAACCAACTGACCTTTATGCCGCTTTATATCGGGTTTAGAAGAAAGAACTATTTAAAAAACGTCTATTATATGACTTTAAAAGAAGTATTATTTTTGCTACCTGCAGTCATTGGCGCAATCATCTCAGGACTCATTTACCGTTTTGTAGAGATTGATACCAAAATGACTATCATTATAATAAATCTCATTATTTTTTCGATACCAGCGGCCATTATTTCTTTAATGCTAGCAATGGTGCCCTTTTTACTAGCAGATTCGACGTTTGACCAAAGAAAACATAACCCCTTAAAGCATAGCGCAATCATCTTAAAAGGTAGTTATATTAAACTCATTAGCATGCGATTGTTTTTTGTGCCATGGCTTTTATGGTTTGCCTCAGGCTTTTTAGTCACCGCAGTGTCATTTTATAACCTCAGTATCCAAAACGTATCTGCACTAAATCCATTATCGATTTCTTGGATATTAACCTTGCCGATTAAGCTACTACTTATTGATCCATGGTATCAAATGACGCATGCACAGTTATATGTGTCATTACGTCAAAAAGCCAAAAATCAAAAAAGAGTTTAAGTGCATAAACCTTATGTTAATTCAAAAAAAAACGAATGCTGAATGTTGTTCATTAGCATCCATTTCTATGATGTTGTTCTTTTAATACGCTTGCAGTCGCCTTTGTAGTTGCATTTGTTTAAATACATAGCATCATCAGCTCTTTTAATTAAGTCGCCGGCCTTAAGATCTGCGCTATGGTATGTTGCATAACCCAATGAGATCCTAAAACTATAATCAAGTGATTCTGTGAGCCGTTTGAGTTGCTCATCATAGATCTTTAAGTAAGAAGTAATCAATGACTCATCAGCATTTAATGCAATGCATGCAAACTCATCACCACCGATGCGGTAACAATGACCCAGATGACCAAAGGTTTCTTGAATGCTTTTAAAAGCTGTTTTTATGGCTTCATCACCTTCAAGATGACCGTGAACATCGTTAATCTTTTTTAAGTCATCTAAATCAAATAAAATCAAATGCATGTGTTTTCTTGTTTTCGCATCTTCAAAAAAAGTATCCATATCTTTTTCAAACGCCATACGGTTAGCACCTTGCGTTAACTGATCAGTATAGGCCAGTTTTTTATAGAGTTCTGATTGATAACTGAGTTTAAGGCGTTCAACCCAATATCGCATATAATTAATCAATAATCCCAAACTTAATATACCAATGCCTGTTATAGCGAAAATGGATGTTTGTCTGAAATTTCCAGAAAAGTAGTTGATTGTTTCTAAGATTGTAAAGAAGCTTAAGAAAAGAAAAACATTTAAGATCGTTTTTGCATAAGGATTTTGAAATTTTCTAAAATCATTGATTGCAGTATATAGCGTCATCACAAAACCAATAATTATGATAAGTAACGAAAATGCAACAGATTCAAAAAAATCAAGTATCGCTAGCGCATGTAAACTCACAATCATGACTGTGTTAAAAGAAACAATAAAAAGATAAATAAGGTATCGTAACTGAGTCTTGCTAAAGATATAATCCTTAAGAAAAATAGCTAAAGGAATAGGCATTAAAGCAAGCATCAAATAAGCCAAACTACCAATGGTGGCTTGATTGCCAGTAAACAGTTGTATCATTCGTGATTCAGCAATCACCCATAAAGCAAGCATGACTAGAAAATATCCAACATACACATTGCCTTTAAAATGCGTTTTATAACGAATTAATGAAACAACGACCAAGATTAAGCCAACCATAAGTACAAAGATACCAATCATCAATCGATATCCATAAGTTAAAATCAACGACCAAATGAGTTCAGCCTGATTGCCATAGGTGATTTCATTGACAATACCCGACATAGCAAGATATGGTGAACTCAGTTCAATGGTTAAGACTTTTCCTTGGGATTGAGCTGGTAGTTCAATGAAATGCCACATGCTTGCCATCGGAGGCAATTGACCACTTGCTTGAAAGTTTTTTTGATAGATGATTTGATCATCTAGGTAGACTATGATATGTTGAAGCGAGGTGCGAACCATCAGTGTTTGAGTGCGCTCAAAATCATTTGATAAAACTTTTGATACCTGATAACTTTGATCTTTTTCGATATCAAGCTCAGCAGGCAAATAGATACTTTGCTCATCATAAGTCCACCCTTCATTCAGTGGCTTTGTGGCATCAATACGAATATGGCCTGATGTACCCAGACCAATAAAAGTTATGCTGATGAGTGTAAATACAATAAGGATTAAAAGCGCATATGGTTTAATAAACATATATTTTTTCATAAACAGGACCTCTAAAAAATAGATTACGTTTATTATACATCATGTGATGGATCATTCACTAATAAAACAACTAAGTTTTACTGATTATATGATTATTTGGCGCACCACTATTAAAGTATAATCCATCATTTCAAGTCCTCACGCACACTAAAAAGCATAAAAACCTTTACAACGCTTCTTATGATTGGATGGGTTTATCAAAACCAAAGAATCACTAGAACAGTTTGTTTGTCCTTTTATCAGCAGAGAAGGATTGACAAGCGATATTATAAACTGTTATAATAAAATAAATAATACAGATAATACAGATAGGCGGTTTGAATCAATGACCCGATCAAAGGTTGATCTATTTGTAAGAATTAAAAGACAATTTCAGACACTTATAGAAAAAGGCGCTTACCTTGAAGGCGAATTTTTGCCAAGCGTCAGAAAGACATCACTCGATTTAGGTGTGAACCCAAACACGGTTCAAAAAGCCTATCAAGCATTGGCAGATGATGGATATATCGACATTGTTCCTAAAAAAGGTGCCTATGTAAAAAAAGTGATTAAACATCCCGAAAAAGTACTCATTGATGAAATTAAAGCACGCATTAATGACTTAAAAAAACACTATAGTTCAGATGATATTTTGCGTATGATTATAAATCATCTAGAAGGAGAAAGCCATGATTGAAGTTAAGAACTTACATAAAAGTTTCGGTCGTCATAACGTACTAAAAGATATTAATCTAACCCTAGAAAAAGGCACTATCTTTGGTTTGATTGGTATTAATGGTGCTGGAAAGTCTACGTTTTTAAGACTTATTATGGGTGTATTACGTCCAGATTCTGGTGATATAACAATTGATCAGCAATCGATTTTATTGAATAATGACCTCAAACAATCGATATTCTATTTATCTGATCAGCCACCATTTAATAACCAGATGACGTTTAGAGATTTGGCAAACCTTTATAGAGTTTTTTATCCTTTTGAAGAAAAGACATTCCAATCCATCTTAAAGATGTTTTCATTAAACGCGCATATCAATTTAAGTCAAATATCAAAAGGCATGAAAAGACAAGGCTATATTGCGCTTGCTTTTGCATCTGGCGCCAAATATTTGCTGCTTGATGAAGTGTTTGATGGGTTAGATCCAGTGGCACGATTAAAGTTTAAACAATTGATGATTTCACCAGAACATCAAGATAAAATTATAATCGTGACCAGTCATTCTCTGCGCGAGCTTGAAGATATTTGCGATGCCTTTGGCATGATTGATGAGGGTCATTTTAAACGCTTCGGTAACCTTGATTTTGAACTTAACCAATTGATTAAATATCAAATTATTTTAAAAGATACATTACCCATTCAACTTATTGATCAAGAAAACACGCCCGTATACATGCATCAAGACGGTAGAATATTAACCATTGTCATCAATGTCAATCATCATCTTGATCACTACATCTCAAGTGACATCTACCACGTGGCAGACGAACTGCCCATCTCTTTTGAAGAATACTTTATGATCCATCAAGAGAAGGAGCGCGTATGAAGATATATTTAAATTACTTAATCAAAACCAAATGGCTTCAAACAATTGTTATGGCGTTAATCCCGACCTTTATTTTTGTGCTATCATTATTTCTAAGTAGCCCAAGATTAACCGGTATGAATCCAAACAGAGCGCCTCAAGACTTTGGAATATCAGTGATTTTTATATCGATTGTGCTAATCATTATTGTGGTGTTTAGATTTTCAGGCTTAAGAAGTCCGAAAGAAGTTGATTTATATTACGCGTTACCAATATCTAGGAAAAAATTATATTTGGTTCAATCACTATTTGGATTTATCCAATTAATGATTGTATGGACTATTATGTTTCTATTGGGTATTTTTACACTATTATTGATTTCAAGCATCGCCTATCGTTGGGAATTCATCTTATTGCTTTATCCAATTGTGGCTTTTTATCTAACGGTATTATATGGCATCACAAGTTTTGTTTTCTTGAGGGCCAATACCATATTTGATGGGATTGCATTTATTGTTTTGTTTCATGTTTTATTTTTATTCATTTCACTGTTTTTAACAAACGGAATTATAGACATATTTACCATGTTTGGTTTAAATCCATTTTATAGTCTTTCTAAGTGGACGACATATTTATTGTCTCTTACCTTCCCAAATACCTCCAGTTATATCATCCATCGCTTTTTAGAATCTACGTGGTCCATTGGGATTAACACATTCATATTTACTGCATTATCGATATGTGCTTTTATCTACAACTACAAAACAATCGAACATGAAAAAACTGAAAACATCGGTCAAATCAGTAGTGATATCTTTGGGTATAGATTATATATACCACTCACCATCATTTTTGCTGTGGCTTCTGTCTTTTTTGTCGAAACCATCATTACATGGCTATTGATTGGGATTTTTGTTTCAGCAGGATTTATTGGTTTTTTCATTTTTAGAAGAACAGCTAAAATTAAACTTATTGATTTAGGCTATATCTTGACGCCCACCATTATCGGTATCATCTTAGGACTTCTTATCAATTAAAGCGCATGTATTTTCACACGCAAATATGGCTATAAAAAAACCGTTGAATAAAAGGAGTATCTTGTCATGAAAAAAGGTTTTCTAATCATCACACTACTTTTTTTAAGCGTTTTGATTGCGGGATGTGATTACCCTGAAAAATCGTTTCGTCTTTTATCACCTAGCGATATACCAGATGAAGTCACTATGGACTTTGAATTGCCTGTTGGGTATTATGCACCATTTGTTTGGACATCTTCTGATGAGATGGTTTTAACAATTGTTGACGGACATTACGCCAACATCATACAACAAGAGATTGATGTTGATGTCATTATAACAGCACGTATTAATCAACAAACTGAACGTTTTGTAGTAAAGGTACTTAAAACGGGTTCCGCGCCCACGTTATTAGAACGTGCAATCATGGCACTTGATCAAATCACGATGCCACAAGAAGCAATATTGCCTTTTGAAGTGCCCACAGAGATTGATCAAATCTTTTTCAAATATCATCAATCAAGTTATTACACAAATCACTATGATATGACTACGAAACTCGATGGTTCCATATGGGTGTTACCATATCTCATTAACTCAGATGTTGAAAACCACATTGAGGTCACGGCATATATCACAAATGAACATAATCAAGAGATTGTGCTTAAGACAAAAACCCTAACATTTAATGGATCGGTTGATCACGAATCTATACACCCACATCTTCAAGTATATCAAGCGCTTGACATTATGTTTGCAGAAGGTGATTCCCAACATCATGTGACGCAAAGTTTCACACTACCTTTAACATCAAGTCATATTGAAGATGCTGTGATATCATGGTCTATTGAGCCAGGACAAGGTCTCATCATTGATACAGATGGAAAAACAGTCTATCTGACAAAAGAAAGCGGAACACACGCAACCCAACTAACTGTCAGTATCACCATTGATGCGTTGACATATCACATGAACTATCCCATCACTATAAAATTTGATTCATAAATATAACAATCATTTGTGTATTTTAAATGATTGTTTATAGTCTTGAAATAGACATATAAAAAAATACCAACACACCCATATATAAAACCATTGACAAAACGTTGTCGATAGGGTACAGTTATATGGTGCGCATATGGCCGACATATAGAATATAGAGGTCATTTTTGTTTGTAAAGGGGATTATCATATGATTACAGTATCACATTTGAGTTTAATATTTTCTGATAAGAAAATATTCGAAGACGTTAATTTGAAATTTATAGCAGGCAATTGCTATGGTGTGATTGGTGCCAATGGCGCTGGCAAATCAACGTTTCTAAAACTGCTTTCTGGAGAAAAAGAACAAACTTCAGGAGACATCATCATCGAAAAGAATAAAAGGCTAGCATTTTTAAGTCAAAATCAAAATGCCTTTGATGCATATACCGCACTTGAAACCGTATTTATGGGTCACAAGAGACTTTTTGAGATTATGCAGGCAAAAGAGATCATCTATCAAAAAGAAATCATTACAGATGAAGAAGGTTATCTATTATCAAACCTTGAAGCAGAGTTTATGGAACTTGATGGTTGGGATGCTGAACCAGATGCTGAAAAACTTTTAAACGGTCTTAATGTGCCTCAAAGCGAATTTAATAAAAAAATGAGTGACATCTTACCTAAACATAAGGTCAAGATTCTTTTAGCGCAAGCGCTTTTTGGTAATCCAGACATTTTACTCCTTGATGAACCAACCAACAACCTAGATTTTGAAGCCATCATATGGCTTGAAAACTTTTTAATTAATTATGATCATACCGTCATCACCGTATCGCATGACAGACACTTTTTAAATAACGTATGTACGCATATGGTAGACATTGATTACTATCAAGCCAAACTTTATGCCGGAAACTATGACTTTTGGATGGAATCATCACAACTCATTCAAAAGCTGATGGCAGATAAGAACAAGAAAAAAGAAGAACGTATGCAAGAATTAAAAACGTTTATCGCGAGATTTAGTGCCAATCTATCAAAATCTGCTCAAGCGACCTCAAGAAAAAAGTCACTTGAGAAAATACAATTAGATGACATCATTCCCTCAACGAGAAAATACCCATTTATCGGTTTTGAAATCGAAAAGCCACTTGGTAAAGATGTTTTAGAAGTCAAAGACTTAAGTGCATCATTAGACGGCATCAACCTTTTTGAAAATGTCTCATTTACAATGAATCGAGGCGATAAAGTCGCACTCCTTGGACAAAATGATTTGGCTAAAACAGCACTCCTAAAAATACTTGCTGGTGAACTCAAACCAAGTTCTGGTACGATCAAATGGGGTCAAACTGTATCCATGTCATATTTTCCTAGCGACCACGAGGTATATTTTGCTGGTAAAGACCAAAACTTAATTGATTGGCTTAGACAATATTCAAAAGAACCAGCAGAATCATATATCAGAGGCTTTTTGGGACGTATGCTCTTTAGTGGGGATCAACCCTTAAAAGAAGTGAAGCACTTATCAGGAGGAGAAAAAATGCGTTGCATGTATTCTAAACTGATGTTATCACACGCAAACACACTGTTAATTGACGCCCCAACCATTCATCTTGACCTAGAATCCATTCAGTCAGTGAATAAAGGTTTAATCGAATATAAAGGCGCGATGATTGTTGCATCACAGGACCATCACTTACTTGATTCAGTCTGTAATAAAGTCATTGAAATCGGTGATTTCGGTGCATACAGCTATGAAGGTCATTTCGACCACTATATGAAGGATGTCGACCTTAAGCAAAAAAGACTTCAATTATATAAACAAAGTCATTAATTGTCCCCTATTGGGGACTTTTTGTTTACCAAACTGTGATGATTTTGCGTATCACAAATACTAGATAAAAAATCAATGAACGCTATACTGATACAGGGTCTTTAACTAAGACGGAAGGTCTATTTCATGTTATACTATTTAAGACAAGAGATGAGGAGAAAATATGAAAAAAACACTTATTTTTATCAGTCTAATCATGGTTTTAGTGATATCTGCGTGTACAACACAATTAGTTGATCCACCCATAGAAACACCAAACCAACAAACCGAAGAAACACACATTGACCCAACCATAGACGAAAACACACCAACAGACATTGATGAAGCGGTATTCGTTGAAACACTTTTAGAGCAATTGACCCTATCAGAAAAAGTGGGTCAAATGCTTCAAGCTGAAAAGAATTATATTACACCTGAAGAAGTTAAGGCATATAATATAGGAAGCATTTTAAGCGGAGGCGGTAGTTTTCCTAATAATTTTGATGATGGACCGGATGTTTGGTACAACATGGTCAAAACATTTCAAGAAGCTGCACTTGAATCATCCAGTGAAATACCCCTGCTTTTTGGTATTGATGCTGTTCATGGACACAACAACGCTTATGGCGCAACCATTTTTCCACATAACATTAATTTAGGCATGACCAGAAACGCTGAACTCATGCGTTTGATTGGTATCGCAACAGCAAAAGAAGTGAAGTCAACGGGCATTCATTGGAATTTTAGTCCAGCGGTGAGCGTGACTGATGATATCAGATGGGGCAGAACATATGAAAGTTTTTCTGAAGATGCATCCATTCATCAACTGTTTATTAGTGCATATATCGAAGGTCTACAATCATATGATGTGATGGCCACAGCAAAACACTTTATTGCAGATGGCGCGACATTTAACGGTATTGATCAAGGCGATGTGATCTTAAGTGAAGCAGAGATCCGTGAAAGACATTTACCACCTTATATTGACGCTATTGAAGCCGGTGTGGAATCGATTATGATATCTTTTAGTTCGATTAATGGTTTAAAGATGCACGGGAGTAAATACTGGATTACAGATGTTTTAAAAGATGAACTTGGTTTTGACGGCATAATTTTAAGCGATTGGAATGCAACATTCCAACTACCAGGAGATTTTAGAACACAACTTTCATCAGCAATAAATGCGGGCATTGATATGTTGATGTTGCC
>JBLRWW010000045.1:0-9583 GCA_047921055.1 Acholeplasmataceae bacterium | reverse complement strand
AAACGCGTGTCTAAAGATGGTTTGTTTTTTAGTCAACCCTTTAACCTTTGCTAAAAGGACATACTCAGCGCTTAAGGCTTCTGTAAGTTCACCACGCATCACACGTGATAAATTGGCAACAGGACCCACAGAAAGAGCAAAAATGGGTATGATCAATCCTTTAAGACTTCTGATGACAGAATCTGAACCTAAAGGATAAACAGATGGTAACCAGCGAAAAACATAAGCGAAAATATAAATCAACGCGAAAATCATAATAAAACTTGGAATCGCACTTAAAATCATAGTGAAAAAACCAACAATATAGTCTGTAGCTGAGTTTCTTTTAACGGCTGTTAAAACACCAAGACCAATACCTAGGGGCACATAGACGATAAACGCAATCAGATTAAGTCTTAAAGATATCGGTAGCTTAGAAACAAAAAGTGGCCACACTTCTTTTTGATCCATGGAATATCCCCAATCCCACGACACTATCAAGCCTTTAATAAATTGAACATAATTTTGGAGTACCATGCCCATCGCACGATCAAAAGAAAAGGGACGCATCCAAATGCGTAACATTGTATAGTTGGTTGAAATATAAAGAAGTGTAATGATACAAAAGAGTGAAAAAAACAAATCGTGTCAAGATGTATCGAATCATACAATGTTTTCCTCCTTTTGGATGTATTAAAAAAAATGGACCAGCATATAATGCTTTACTGGTTTGCGTTTTTTCAAGTATTCATAACTTAATAGAATGATTAATTATTCATATTAGTAAATTTAATTTTAGCACATTTCAATAAGAAAGAAAAGATGTAATGACGATTTTATTTATAAATCCTCTAATATTATCATTGTCTTTTATTTATAGATGATTGTTTTTTTTTATATATATTATATAATAGGGCTGAAGGAGTGATATGATGAAACAAATAATGACCGTATGTTTATTGATTTTTTTATCTATTGCGCTTATGGCGTGTGACAACACATCTACTGACCCTTCACCTCATGAAACACCAATTGAGACACAAGCACCCGTACTTCACTTGGATGCACAAACACTGGTCGGTCGCTGGGTATTCAATCATCAGTACTTGACTTATAAAACCTATGATGATTTTTTAGAGTTTATGACATTTTACCAATCGAAAAACAGTGTCCCAGCCTATGCGCTTGACGCATTTTTAGAGCACTATACAGCCTCGTTTTTTGAAACCAATGATTTATTGATCATGATGTTTCCTGAACATGTGGCCATTTCAATTGAACTATCAGAAATGACGATTCGGGAAGACACATTATCCATACATGTCAATCACATGTTTCCTGATGTTTATCCTAATGGAGATACACACATTGTTTATTACAGTGCCATTGCCATTGACAAGTCATTAAATGTGATTGAACACATTGACATTAAGCATCACATGAAGCCCATTACAAACGAACATTATAACGTCTATCTTTTTCAACAGTATGGGTATGATGAAGATGATGTAATTGATTTTTATTTTAATCTATACGATATTCAAACCTATGAAGGATTAACGACATTTTACCAAACCATTGATCATCTTTTTCCGACACCTGAAGATTTTTGTAATCTTGGTCAAATTTTAAGTTGTCTTGCCTACGGTCATCCACGTTTAGATGTTTTAATTGCATCTTATGATCAAACATATTTTGAAGACCATATGCTTTTGTTTATTCCAATGATGGAAAGTTCGGGATCGATTAGGCACCAACTAGATGATATCAGCATACGAGATGGCGAACTCCTAGTGCGTATAAATAGAATTATTCCGCAAATGGGTACGACTGATATGAAGGGGTGGATGATGGTGATTGAATATCCAAAACCTGAGACACCTTATCATACATACACTGTTACATTTGAATCAATGCTACCAACTTCATAAATTAAAAAAGCGACCTTAATCGATGCGGGTCGCTTTATCATTTACTTTTTAAATGGTATTGATAGGCTTGGTGTAACTGTTTGGCCTGGTTGATTAATGACCCTTCACTGTTATCAATTGTTAGATCGATACGATCAATCTTATGTGCTTGAAAACGCACCTGATCTTCTTCAAGGCGCTTAATTATGTCGCATAGATGATCACCACGACTCTCCATGCGTGATTTTCTAACCGCTATGTCACAAAACACAAAACAAAGAAATACATCTTTATGGGTGTGCTTAATAAGCGCATTGGCACCAAAAGGATCTAAAATGACAACGCCATTTTTTTGGATGTCTTTTTTTTGAATGCCATAATAGGCGTTTTGATATGTTGTTACTTCCACAAACGCATCGGCTTTTTGTTTGTCAATAAATGCTTCTTGTGATAAGAAATGATAATCATGTCCATCTTTTTCATGAGCTCTAGGTTGTCTTGTTGTTGTAGTGATACATTTTTTATAGCCGTATAATTCAAATAAACATTTGGCAAGTTCTGTTTTTCCACTTGCGCTTGCACCCACCAAAACAATCATATATGTCACATCCTTTATCGCATTATATCATATGAAATACCTTATTTTATAGAGGGTTAAATCATTTTGAAACGTTTGCTTAAAAAACCACTTAAATCCTTGTTTATTTTATGTTAAAATGGTGAGTGACAAAACATCACTCAAAAGCGAATGACTTAAAGCATGACAATATGTCGCATAAACGTGTCAATTTTTTCATTTTTATAGTATTATAAATAGTGTCTATTCGATTATATTAATCTGAAAGTGAGCAATTTTAATGAAATCAAAACAATCAACGACAAGTGTGCCAACTCAGTGGGTTGGACCTATCCATTTTCAAACCATGCAGTTTTTAAATCATCAAACACTTGCGCTTGATCTTAAGGCACCTATAGCAACTTATGAAACAACCTTATTCCACTCCGTCAACCGGGGTGCTCGTATCACCCGTTTAACAAAAACCTTAAAAACAACTGTTTTAAGTGACGTGATGACACGCTCTTTACTCTTTGAGGCCAAAGATGCTTTTCAAGCACACCAAGTGGCACAATCACTTCAAGCACATAAAGATGTCTACCAAAAAGAAATCGTTGAAAAGACGAGTCGTTTTGCTGTTTTAGAACGTATTGATACAAAAATAGTCAGTCATCTACTTTATATTCGTTTTTCATTTAAAACCGGTTTGGCAAGTGGACATAACATGGCAACCTTCGCATCAGATGCAATCGCTGATGCCATTATAAAAGAGTTTCCTGACCTATCTTATGTCTCTGTATCCGGCAATTATTGTGTGGATAAAAAAACAAGTGCCGTCAACAGTATTTTAGGTCGTGGCAAACATGTTGTTGCTGAAATGACCATTTCACGTCAAATCTTAAAGGATTTCCTAAGGACAACACCTGAGGATATGGTTAATTTAAATATCAAAAAAAACTTGATAGGTTCTATAGCTGCTGGTAGTTTGTTAAGTGCCAATGCACATTATGCCAATATGCTTTTGGCTTTTTATATTGCCACTGGACAAGATGGTGCCAATATTGTTGAGGGTTCTCAAGGGATTACTTATTGTGAAGTTAAACATGATGACTTATACTTTTCTGTCACATTGCCAAATGTTATTGTTGGTACTGTTGGGCATGGCAAACACGACTTAGATATAAAAGAAGCTTTTAAAGAGATGGATTGCTTGGGAGATGATGGGGCTGAAAAGCTTGCTCAAATTGCTGCAGCACTTGTGCTTTGTGGTGAGTTATCGCTTTTAGCAGCATTAACCAATCCTAAAGAATTAACCAATAGCCATAAAACAATAGAAAGGATTACCCCATGAATATAGGCATCGATTTAATTAATTATTATGTCCCAAAATACTATTTAGACCACAGTTTGCTCGCAAAAGAAAGAGGCATCGATGAAGATAAATTTAAAATAGGTATTGGACAACATAAAATGGCGATCATTTCGCCCCTTGAAGATATTGTGACCATGGCACTAGAGGCAGCATATCCGATTATTGGTGATGATTTAGAGACCATTGATACCCTTTTGTTTGCCAGTGAATCTGGCATTGATTTTTCTAAGTCTGCCGGAAACTATGTCCACAGCATGCTTGGATTAAATCCTAATGTGCGTATACTAGAACTGAAACAAGCGTGTTATGCACTCACAGGCGCCCTTCATTTGGCATGCGATTATGTCCGTGCCAATCCGACAAAAAAAGCTTTGATTGTTAGTAGTGATGTGGCTTGGTATGGCTTTGATACACCAGGCGAGGCAACGCAAGGTGCTGGTGCGGTTGCCATGCTTATTGCAGCAAACCCGCGTATTGCAACCGTTCATAAAGGTCAGTTTACAACGGATAATTTCCCTGATTTTTATCGTCCGAGTTATAGTGATGTGCCGGTCGTTGATGGCAAGTTATCCATTCGCTGTTATACAGATTTATTAAAACGTGTGGATCCGGGTATGTTTTATCCTTATACTTGTTTTCATTTACCTTTTGCTAATATGGCTAACAAAGCAAATAAATATTTATCACATCCTATGGCAGATTCCCATTTAGAGATCACAAAACGTCTTGGAAAAGATATTGGAAATATCTATAATGGTTCGATATATTTAAGTTTATTATCAGTTTTAATTTATAGCGAGAAGACCCTTGAAAATCAAACAATTGGTATGTTTTCTTATGGATCTGGTGCGATGGCGGAGTATTTTACGCTCACCCTCTCAAAGAATTATCAAACGTATATCAATAAAGCTCAGCTCATCAGTATTGTTAATGATAGACTGCCTGTTGATTTTGAAACATATGTTAAATATATGACCACGTTTATTGAAAAAGAACACGCAACACACTACAGCCCAAGTGATAGTGATTATAATGATCACACGTTTATTATTGATGTGATTGAAAATGGACATCGCACATATAAAAAAGTTTGATTTGAACACACTATTATTTGACCATAAAAAGCATGTTTTAAATCATCTAAAAATAAATCGTTATCACCATGATAGTAAAGTAAAAACGACTGACACGTTGATGTCAGTCGTTTTGTTATTAAATATTTATAAATTACTTGATTTTGCTAGGATAGTATATTCTTAATAACACATACGCTAGTCCTGTCAAATACGATGCAGCAAAGGGCAAAATAAAGAATATAAGATAACTTGTAAAATCAAGAGACCAAAGAACAAATTCTCCGAAAATGCCAATGTTAATGAGTAACAAAAGCGCAATCAAATACTTAAATGTGAATTGATCTGTATCATTTAATTTGATCATGACAAGAAGCCCAATCAATACACTAACGATATAGTATAATCCAACATACCATTTTAAAACAAATAAAATAAGTAACACTGCAGCACCGATAAAAAATAATGCTTGTTTCTTCTTAGCTCTGTTCATTTTTTTCCCCCGTTTATTTGCCGCGATACTTAAAAGCATCTTGGCCAGCTCTTGGATTGATTTCACTGAAATCTCGATGTGCGTTTTCTTCTTTTAAATTTTCGTTACGTTGTTTTTGTGAAAAACCGGTTAGGCCAACATAACTTAAAAAGACAAGTATCAATATAACAACAACACCTAAAATGACATATTCCATCGTATCACTCCCTATAGTCTTAATTATATCATATATGATAAGACCTACTCAATATATAAGGAAAACACTCAGCATTCTAAGTCATACTTATGCCTTTGATTTCTCACGAATGATATCATCAACAATCAAAGATATTTCTTCAATAACCTCTAGTAAAATTTGATCTGTAGATAAATCCACACCCACCATTTTTGCCAATTCAAGCGGTGTTTTTGTTCCGCCGGCTTTTAATACTTCAATCCAGTCATTGGGTTTGATGTCATTGTTTTCGATCATTTTAGAGACTTTAGTGCCCAGTGTAAGACCCGCTGAATATGTATAAGGGTATAGCCCCATAAAATAGTGAGGTTGTCTCATCCATGTTAAACCTGCCCAATCAGGTATTAAAACAGCATCGCCCCAAAATTTCTTAAGCACACCTAACTTGATCTGATTCAATATATGAGCAGAGAGGGGTTTCTTTTGATCAACACGATCATATACTTCTCTTTGAAATGCAGCTTCCAACAAATGTGTGACAAAGTTATGGAAGTAAGTTCTTGAAATCATAACCGATTGAATCCACGTTTTTTCTCTTGATGACTTGGCTTTTTTGATTAAATGGCTCGCCATTAACAACTCATTGGTTGTTGATGGTGCTTCAATGAAATACATAGATGGTCTTGTGTTTAATATACTTTGATTGGCATTGGCATATTGGAAATGTCCTGCATGGCCGATTTCATGCGCTAAAACCATGACCTCATCCATGTGCCCATTCCAATTGATTAAAATATATGAAGATGCGCCATAAGGTGATGAACAAAAGCCACCGGTGGATTTCCCTTGATTTTGCGGAAAATCAATCCATCTTTCATCAAATGAACGTGTAACAATTTGTCCATAATCACTACCTAAAATAGATAAACCTTCCATCAATAGTGTTTTAGATTCTTCAATCGTAACAGGTGGTTCAAAACTTGGGTCTACAGCAATTTTTAAATCTGCATATGTCATTTGATCAAGACCATGAACGTCTTTAAGTAATGTTGCATATTTTCTCATAGCTGGCGCTAGTTTATCCATGATTAAATCGATTTGACGATCCATAAAGTCTTTTGAAACTTTTTGGTCGTAAAGCAAATAATCAAATACATTTTTATGTCCTCTTAACTCAGACATGATTTTTTCTTTTTGAACATGTGCTTGATAATTGCTTGCAAATCCGTGTTGATATGCTGCTAGTTTTTGATAAAACGTTTCATAAGCACGTCTTCTAACAAGCGTATTTTCTTCATGTTCATATTCGTTTTCAAAAAGCGTAAATGAGTTAGGATACGACACACCATTGACTTCAAAGTCGTCAAAAGACATATCTGCTAGTTTAAAACGACTATAGTTGATGTAAGGCACATTAAGGACTGGTGATAAAGCCACCAATGTCTTTTCAACCTCTGGGATTAAAGCATGTTTTTTATCTTTAATCACATCTTCTAAATAGTTTTGATTGTCTTTATTTAATGCTGCAGCTTGTAGCAATAACTCATCTGTTGCTTGTTTTAGTTCATTGTTAAAAAATGCTATTTTTTTTGACATGCTCTGGAAGCGTATCATAGCTTTTCCTTGCCGCATTTGATTGTCTTCAGAGATCGAATCTGTACTTGATTGGAGTGACCCATAAGCGCTAATTCTAGATATTTTTGCTTGAATGTCTTGATA
Organism: Acholeplasmataceae bacterium; assembly: GCA_047921055.1. Taxonomy (GTDB): domain Bacteria; phylum Bacillota_I; class Bacilli_A; order Acholeplasmatales; family Acholeplasmataceae; genus JBLRWW01. The sequence goes on along the minus strand of JBLRWW010000045.1, from coordinate 2,306 downwards.
AGCTGTTAGTGCGTCGTTGATTTTTTCTTTTGAAGTCAATTGAGTCTCGTAAGTTTCACAAAACAAATCAATATCTTTTTCTAATAAATCAAATGCCTCTTCATACATCGCTTCGTTTTTAAATAAATTGGTCACGTCCCATGTGTGTTTCACATCAAGTTCATGACGTTTTGGTAATTGTTTTTTCAATGTTTTCACCTCTTTAGTAAATTATAACATAGCCTGTTGTATTTATAGATTCATTCAAAGCCGAATCTATTGTATGGTAATATCTTTATTTCCCATTGATTGAATCATTTGAACATAAAGTACAAGTAAAAGGTATCAATCCACAATTATATTCGTGTAAAGCCACTGCAAATCGTGTATTTTAAAATGTAATCGTGTAAGGCTATCTTTATTTTGTATTAAAATAGGTCGTTTAGTATCTATTAGGTTAAACACTTTAGCACATGCCTAGAAGTATAAATAGCTTAACAAAGACAAAAAAAGGCCTGATACGAATTGTATCAAACCTATGCTTTCAAAATGGGTTGTGTAACCTATTTTAATACAATTGCGCACCCCTATCAAAAATCTATGCACTCCTATAAAAAGGTTACGTGCCAAAATATTATCCTTTAATAGAGGTACACTCACTTGTGCTGAGTAAAGTGTCCAAAATTAAATGTGGGAAATACTCTACACAATCCAATCTATTTAAGTATGATATGTTTAAAATACTGTTCTTGGAACATTATTAGCTGTTCTATCTCTTCATTGCTATAAGACTGATTATCAGGGACTATTATTAACTTATCATCATCTTCTTCTAGTCGTCTTATAACAGCAATACATTTTCCTTTATACTCTTTAATTGGATAATCTATTCCCAACACATAACAATCTAGCTCATCCCCATCACCACTTACAGTATCAGGAACAAATCCATAATTAACCTCATATACAATATCAGAACGCTTTGGATGTACTGATCCTAAAGGTCTATCTATTGAAACACTTACAATCTTTCCAATATATTTTGTTGAATCCATAAACTACTCTCCTAGCTTTTAACCATTTTTTATCTAAAGGTTTATCCTGTATTACCTTTTTTCTTGTCATTATGGACTTAATCACTGTTTATGACAACCTCTAGACTAACTTTACTACAACCAATGCTAAATGTTCATTTTATTTATCTAGTTTAGATAACAACTGTGGTATATTCCCTTTAGCGATGTCATAAATGATATTTAGTCTAATACCTTCGTATTCATGTGATATCATATTTCTTAAGCCAATAATACTTGGCCAATTAATAGAAGGATAATTTTGTTTTGTCTCATCTGAAAGCTTCTTCGCTGTTTCACCGATTTGTTCTAGGTTTAATATAACTGCATCGACTTTCTCGTCGTTGTTTTCAAAGTCTTTGAATGTATCGACTTCTTCTATATATCTGCCTATTTTCTTTGCATACTTAATGATACGATCAATATATATCTTATCTTTCATAAATCAATACTCCTGTCTTTTTAATATCTTCATCTATTTTCGAATGTTCTTGAATTGTTTTATTACTTAGAACTTCCACTTTTTTCTTTAAATTTTCTCTTAGTTGTTCAACGAATTCAAAATACTCTAATCCGTATAAATCAGATTCCATATATAAATCAATATCACTATTTGCTGTAGCTTGCCCTTTGACATAAGAGCCAAACAAATATATACGTTTAATATCATATTTTTCTGCAATTTTAACAACACCTTTTTTAATAGTCAAAAATGATAAAATACCAGTTGACTCATCAACAACCATTTGTTGTTCATTCGATTCCCTTAATATTCTATCTATCAATAAGTTAAGTGTCCATTCACTTGGTGTTCTAGTTTCTTGTTCCCAGTTTCTTATGGTATTTACTGGAATACCAATCAAGTTAGATATTTCTAATTGTGTAAGCCCAAGATTCTCTCTTATTGCTTTTAGTGATTGATTCATATAAGTTACCTCCACTTATATTATATACCTCATTGAAGTAGTTGTCAACTGTTTAATACCTCATTGGGATATGTAATTTCACTTGTAATCGTGTAACTAGAGAGCAAATCGTGTAAATCGAAGGCAAATCGTGTAAACTGACTTGTAATCGTGTAACCAGAGAGCAAATCGTGTAAGCATCTCATCTGGTCCCAATTTTTACCCTTATTTTTGGCTGTTTTTCACATCAAAATGTACTCCTCCATGTGAGAAAAACCCCTTATTAAAGTAAAAAAGACCTGACACAAATGTATCAAATCTATGCTTGTTATATGGGTTGAGTGACCTA
>JBLRWW010000044.1:0-9604 GCA_047921055.1 Acholeplasmataceae bacterium | reverse complement strand
GATATGCTATATATCAGCAATAAGTGTAAAATATCTGCAAAAATCACGTCAATAACAGTGTTTGCAAAGATAGCCAATGATAAACTTAAGACATATGCATCGTGAAAGGAAATGACTATGCTCAAAGTTTTGTTTGTTTGCATTCACAACAGTGCACGTTCACAAATGGCGGAAGCTTTTTTAAATGATTTGGGAGAAGGTCTTTTTCATGCAGAAAGTGCAGGCATCGAAGCTGGAAGCCTTAATCCGTATGTTGTCAAAGTCATGCAAGAAATCGATTATGATTTAAGTGAAAACGAAACAAATTCAGTATTTGATTTTTTCAAAGAGGGCCGCGTCTACACATATGTTGTTAAAGTATGTGATGAAGCAAGCGTGCAAAGATGCCCAATATTCCCATCTGCACTCAGAGAATTTAATTGGAGTATTACAGATCCATCAACATTTAGTGGTTCTGAAATTGAAATACTATCACAAACGCGTAAAGTCAGAGATCAAATCAAACTTAAAGTGTTATCCTTTATTGAAGAACATAGGACGTTTGCCAAAAATAGACGCGATGAGTTAGAAATCAAATAGTCATTTAAGCCAGCACAATGATGTGCTGGCATTTTTTTAAAAAAGCTTAAATCATAGTAAGCAGAGGTATTGACAAGGCAAAAACGACATGTTAAAATATAGATGAATGGCACTCAACTATATAGAGTGCCAAAAAGCAAAGGAGGCAAAAAAATGTTTGGTTTAACACCATTCAATCGCAATGCGGTTCGTCGTGCTGATGATCAAGATTTATTTTCTAATTTGATTGATGATTTCTTCTCTGACGGCTTCTTTCCAATGCGTAGCCTTCGTTATGACACCTTTAAGATTGACGTAGAAGAGCAAAATGATGCGTTCATCGTTGAAGCTGATCTACCAGGTGTCAAAAAAGAAGACATACACCTAAACATTGAAGACGGCTATTTAACCATTGAAATCAAGACCTCAGAAGAAAAATCAGAAGAAAAGAAACACTATGTTCACAAAGAACGACGTCAATGTGCCATGAGACGGTCCATACACTTAGGAGATTTAGACATCGAAGCCATTGATGCCGAACTTAAAGACGGTATCTTAACCATCAAAGCACCTAAATCAGCAGTGATCGAAAATAAGAAGCGTATTGAGATTAAGTAACGAAAAAAAACCACTTCGGTGGTTTTTTTCATGACAAGCGTTATCATTTAAATAAAATCTTGTATGTTTATAAGATAAATGATATGATGTATTTATTCATTTATAAAGGAGATGATTCTAATGCAGCTTTTTTTAGCACTTTTACCAGCTTTGATTATGATTGTTCTAGTAATTACGACAAGAAAAGTATTGATATCATTGGGTATTGGTATTTTGATTGCAGCGTTCATTTATGCAGACTATAACATCATCGGCGCAATCACATACATCGCTGAAAGCTTTTGGGGTATTGCAACCAGTTTTGATTGGTACTTACCCATTTTAGGGTTTGTTGTCATTATCGGTGGTATCACTGCGGTGATTACCTTATCGGGTGGTGTTCAAGCGTTTGCCAAGTGGTCAGTCTCAAAGGTTAAAAACCCTGTTGCGGCACAATTACTTACCTGGATTTTGGGGTTAATCATTTGTATCGATGATTATTTTAACGCGCTTGTTATTGGTGAAGTTTCAAAGCCTATTACCGATCAATATCAAATCTCTCGTGCTAAGCTTGCTTATATCATTGATTCTACGAGTGCTCCAGTTGTTATTTTAATGCCTATTTCTACATGGGGTGCATATATCATTGGTCTTATGGGTGCCTTATTTGTAGAGGCCGGCTATGTCACCCATACAGGATTTTCTGGCTTTGTTTCAGCCATTCCTTATCAATTTTATCCGATTACAGCAATTGTTGTGGTATTTTTAACCATTAAATATAATATTCGTTTAGGCGATATGAAAAAGTATGAAAACTCAGCAGAAGAAGGCAACGATATTTCCAAGCTTGAAGCCATTGCTGAGGTTGCTCAAGCTAAAATCGAAGGTAAAAAAGCGACACAATGGACGCTTATTGTGCCAATCGTATTACTGGTTTTTGTAACATTTTTTGTGATGCTTCTCAAAGCGAATTTCCAATTTTCTAGCATTATGGACCAAGAAATTACAGTGCCTTTATTTTTAGGTGGCGTTGTGGCTTTTCTAACATCACTCATCTTTGCGTTAAGTGATCGTAACATTCGCCCAAAAAGCATCTTTAAAGTGAGTGCCATAGGCATGGGTGCGATGTTTAAATCTGCGGTTGCCATTTTGGTTTTGGCATGGATGGTTTCAGGTGCTATTCAAGATTTAGATACAGGTAACTTGATTGCAGAACTGATATCAGGCTCTCAATTATCACAATCACTCATTCCGCTTGTTTTATTTTTAATAGCGAGCGGCATGGCGTTTTCAACCGGAACAAGTTGGGGTTCATTTAGTATTTTATTACCGATTGCTGTGCCCATCGCTATGGCCACCAACCCCGCATTAATGCCAGTGATTATTGCTGCAGTTTTAGGTGGTGCTGTCTTTGGTGATCACTCATCACCGGTATCTGATACAACCGTCTTGTCAGCAACAGGAGCACAATCAACCTTGCAAGCTCACTTTATTTCTCAATTACCATATGCTTTAATTACTGCTGGTTTTGCAGCCATTGGCTATCTTGTATATGGTTTAACAGGCGTTCTGATTATTTCTTATGTTGTGATTGCTATTTTGCTTTTAGTCTTTGTTAAGCTATATCAATATTTGACTGCTGAAAGACCAGCTGTTTTGGCAACAGAAGAAGAGTAATAAACATCCTAATCACACCATTTTTAAGATCAAGTCATGTCATGACCTGTTCAAAAAAATGGTGTTTTTTTATGAAAAAAATGGAGTATATACGTGACTAAACGGGGATTATCGATCTTCAAAAGTCTGAAATCATGTTAAACCTTGACACAACGCATTTCTTCCTTATAATAAGACATAAAGAACTGAGTAAGCAGGTAAATGTCATGCAACGCATTTATAACATCATCCTTATAAGTATTTTTATCATTGGCATCGTTGTTTTTTTTCTTATAGAACCGTTTGATCTCATCATGGCAGGATGGGGTAAAATCATTACACATCCCGGTGTTTTAATTAGTGACTACTTGCGTATAGGTGGATTAATACCAACACTTTTAAATGTTTGGGTGACAACCTTTTTATCGGTTTTCCTTTTTCGCATATTAAACGTGAGATTTACGGGTTCAATCATCGCAGGCCTACTTACAATTGCTGGATTTGCGTTTTTCGGAAAAACACCCTTAAATGTTTTACCTATTTGGATAGGGTTATTTTTATATGCATGGACGAACAAACAACCAGCAAAAAATTATATTGTTATTATGATGTTTGCGACTGGGATTGCACCTATTGTCAGTTATTTACTTTTTGGCGCAGGCTTTCAGCTGATCATCGCCATACCACTAGCACTTTTTGTTGGTATCTTAACAGGGTATGTCATCCCGCCTTTAAGTACAAAAGCTATTAAGTTTCATCAAGGCTATAATTTATATAATGTTGGATTTACCATTGGGTTGATTGCAGCGGTGCACGCAGCAATCTTAAGAGCGTTTAATTTTGACCTTGCACTTGGTGGCGATAGTGAACCAAAATTTCACTGGATTATGGTTGGTATTGTTGTTGCTTTGTCTCTTATATCAATTGCGGCAGCCGTCATTATAGATAAAAAAGGTATAGCAAATTATAAATACTTAATTGATTCTACTGGTATTTTACCCAGTGATTATGTGGATGATTACGGTATGTCTGCGACACTCTTTAATGTGGGCGTTATGGGCGTGTTCTCACTTGTTGGTGTCTTTTTACTTGGTGCACATATTCATGGACCTCTTATGGGTGCCATTTTGACTGTGATGGGATTTGGTGCATTTGGAAAACACCCATTAAATGCTTGGCCAGTCATGGTTGGTGCATGGCTTGCAGTATTATTAACACCGATAACCTTAGGCGTTGGACCTCTGATTGCAATATTTTTTGTAACCGCACTAGCGCCAATCGCTGGACGATATGGTATTATTGTCGGTTTACTAGCTGGCTTCCTTCATTTGGTTCTTACACCCTACGCCTATGCTTTACAAGGTGGTTTTGATCTTTATAACAATGGATTTACAGCGGGATTTGTTGGTATTATCGTCGCGCCAATTGCTGAAGCCATTTATCCCCGCTTCAAAAGAAGAAATGTTAAAGAAGTTAAGACTAAAAGACGTCGGAGATTACAAGGTAGAGGCGTCAAAGTTTAATCATTTAAAGATAGATAAGACTATCGCTTGCGCGTTGGTCTTTTTTTTAGCTAAATCATCACAAATGGGTTCTATGGTATGATAGATATATAGAAAAACAAAGTTAAACACTTAAAAAAGGGAGACTTACTATGAAAGTATTATTTATTGGCGGCACAGGTATTATTAGTACAGCGGTTAGCGCATTGGCTGTTAAAAGAGGTATTGAGCTCTATGTGTTAAATCGTGGCCATGCGAATGATGTTTTACCAGCAGGTGTACAAACACTGATTGCTGATATGACAGATGAAAAATCAGTAAAAAAAGTATTGCAAGGACATTACTTTGATAGCATTGTTCAGTGGATTGCATTTACAAAAGAACAGGTAGAAAGAGATTATCGATTATTTAAAGGATATACCGACCAATATGTCTTTATTAGTAGTGCATCGGCATATCAAAAACCATTACCTAAATTACCAATTACCGAAGCAGAAGTACCACTTGACAATCCTTATTGGCAATATTCCGAAAACAAAAAGATCTGCGAAGAATACTTATTAGGACTCAAAGATCCGAATTTCCACGTTACGATTATTCGACCTTCACACACATATAATGAAAAGATGTTAATATCTCAACTCAATAGTGGCAAGCATCCATACACACTCATTAACCGTATGCTTGAAGGTAAACCTATCATTATCCCAGATAAAGGATTATCTTTATGGACACTGACATATAATGCAGATTTTGCACATGCATTTGTTGATATCTTAGGCAATCCAGATACCTATGAAGAATTTTATCATTTAACAGGAGATAAAGTTTATACATGGGAACGTATCAATGAATTTATTTGTCAGGCACTAGATGTGACACCGAACATCATTCATATACCAACAGATTTTATCTTAAAACACTTTCCTGAATTTAAAGGCGAGTTATACGGAGATAAAAAAGATAGTACGCTATTTGATAATAGTAAAATCAAAAGTGTTGCACCAAATTATCGATCTGAAACAGAATATAGTGATATTGTAAAACTGGTTGTCAAACGATTCAAAGAACATCCAGAACTACAAACAATAGATGAAGCGTTTGATCAACGATATGACGCTTGTATTAAGGACTATCTTTCGTCAAAAAAATAAGGAAGTGATTTCATGAAAGTTATTGTTATTGGTGGTGTCGCTGCAGGCATGAGCGCCGCAGCAAAATTGAAACGATTAAAAAAAGATGTCACCATACATGTTTATGAAAAAGGCACAGATTTAAGCTATGGCGCATGTGGCATGCCATACTATTTAAGCGATATTATACCGGACGCGAAAAGTTTGGTAGCCAGAACGCAAGAGGCATTTAAAAAAGATGGCATTGAAGTCTTTGTCAATCATGAAGTTGTTGGTGTCGATCCCGAAAACAAAAAAGTCAAAATCAAACACCAAAACAACATGATTGAAGATACATACGATAAACTAATCATCGCAACCGGCGCGCACGCGATACGATTACCTGTGCCTGGTTCTGATCTTTCAGGTATTCATGTTCTAAATAGTTTAGAAGATGCAAAAAACCTAAAAGAGGCACTTCAAAAAGCGCAAACCATTGGTGTTATTGGCGCAGGTTTTATTGGCTGTGAAGTTGCAGAAAACCTCATTCATATGAAAAAAAACGTCATCGTGATTGAGCGTCTTGATCAAGTATTAGGTATCTATGATAAAGATATGTCTTTACATGCACAAGAGGCTTTAGAACAGGCGGGCGTTGATTTAAAACTCTCTGAAGATTTAATAGCATATGAAGGTGATACACATGTCACACATATTAAAACCAATCAAAACACTTACGCTGTAGATTTGGTCATTGAAGCGATTGGGGTTAGACCAAACACATCATTTCTTAAAGACACAAACATGAAGAGACTTAAAAACGGTGCTATTGTTATTAATGAGCATATGGAAACATCCGTTAAAGATATTTATGCCGCAGGTGATTGTGTTGCTTATCAACATCAAATGACCAAGGCCTCAGCCTATGTGCCATTAGGCACACACGCCAACAAAGGCGGTCGTGTGATTGCTTCACAGATTGCAGGCATCGATGATGAATTTCAAGGGATTATAGGGTCTAATGTTGTTAAGGTCATGGATTTAACAGTCGCTAAAACTGGGTTTACCATGAAAGAAGTTAAGGCACACAATTTGAATTACCAATATGTTGATGTGACCGCAAACAATCATGCGGGCTACTATCCCAATGCAGAAAAAATTCATATGCGAATTGTTTATGAACCTAAGACGCTGATTCTAAAAGGCGCGCAACTCATTGGGAAAAAAGGTGTTTCAGATCGCATCAATGTGATGGCAGTCGCCATCACAAATCAAATGACCGCTAAGGCATTTTCACAACTGGATTTAGCCTATGCACCGCCATTTTCCTCTGTTTGGGATCCACTTCAGATTGCGACCAATCAAATCATATAAACGTACGACTAAGGATGAATGCTATGAATCAAACAGTCACATTAAACAATGGTATCAACATGCCAATTATAGGATTTGGAACAGGATCACTTAAGGACCAAAAAGCTTATGAGAGTGTCTTATATGCATTAGAAATTGGCTATCGCCACATTGATACTGCAGCCATCTATCTTAACGAATCACAGGTAGGGCAGGCTATTGTTGATTCTAATATTGCACGATCAGAGATTTTTATTACATCAAAAATTCCTGTGAATGAAAAAACTTATCAAGGTGTCCTAAACGCATTTGATCAATCAACTAAAAAATTAAAAACAACATATCTCGATCTTTATTTAATTCACGCACCATGGTCATGGGATTTTCCCGAAAGCGACCACCAAAAAGAAAATTCAGAGGTCTATCGTGCTTTAGAAAAACTATACAAAGAAGGAAAGATTAGAGCCATTGGTGTCTCTAATTTTTTACCGAGACACATAGATCACCTTCTAGAAACACATACGATCAAGCCTCAAATCAATCAAATAAACTCTTTGTTGGGATTTCACAAGATGATACAATGGACTACTGTAAAAAACACCAAATTGCTATAGAAGCATACTCGCCCTTAGGTAACGGTGGAATTCTTAATCATCCAGAAATCGTTGATATGGCAAAAAGATATCAAACCACACCGGCAAACATCTGTTTATCATACTTGATTCAAAAAGATATCATAGTCATTCCTAGGTCTCATATTAAAAAAGAAATCAAAGAAAACTTTCACTCGAAACTCACCATAGAATTAGAAGATATGCGCATCTTAAAATCACTAATCATTGATGCATAGTTTTAAAAAAATCAAAGGATTTAACTTGACAACACAAAAGTAAGATACTACAATTTTTAATGGAGGCGATATTATGTCAAAGACAAAAAAATTTAAGACCGAATCTCAACGGTTACTACATTTAATGGCACACTCAATTTATTCGCAAAAAGAAATTTTCTTAAGAGAGTTAATTTCAAATGCAAGTGATGCCATAGATAAAAGACACTTTTTATCGTTAACCGATAATCAAGTGCCATCAGATACATATGAAATTTGGATTAAACCTGATAAAGAAGCACGTACCTTAACCATTACAGATAACGGTATTGGGTTTACAGAAGAAGAACTTATCGAAAATTTAGGAACAATTGCACAAAGTGGTTCTAAGGCATTTTTGGATAAGTTAGAAGAGAAAAAAGATGTCGACATCATTGGCCAATTTGGTGTGGGTTTTTACAGTGCTTTCATGGTAAGTGATCACGTCAAAGTCATTACAAAATCACCTTTTTCAGAATTTGGTTATGTATGGACATCAGATGGACAAACCTCATACACCATTGATAAGCATGATAAGGCTGATATAGGAACAGAAATCATTTTAACACTAAAACCAGATGATTCAGACAACGAAGAATCCTATTCGAATTTTCTTGATGACTATCAAATCAGACAATTGGTTAAAACATATAGTGATTATGTAAGATATCCGATTAACATGTTGGTTGAAAAAACCAAAGATGAAAAGACATCACTAGAAAAAGAAACACTCAATCAGATGATTCCGTTATGGAAAAAATCAAAACAAGATATTAAACCAGAAGATTTAAATGCTTTTTATAAACAACAGTTTTATGACATGGATGATCCTATCCGATCCATTCATACCAGTGTTGAAGGTATGTTGACATATACAGCATTACTATTTATCCCGAAAAAACCACCACATGATGTTTATAGTGACCGTTACGAAAAAGGGCTGCAACTTTATTCAAAAGGTATTTTCATTCAAGATAAAAACAAATCATTGTTGCCAGACTATTTCAAGTTTGTCAAAGGCCTTGTTGATTCAGCAGATATTTCCTTAAATATTTCAAGAGAAATGCTACAACAAGATAAACAGGTTCAAAAAATCGCATCACATCTTGAAAAAAAGATCAAATACGAACTAGAACAAATGCTTGCCAACGAACGCGAATCGTATGTTGCGTTTTATGAAGGGTATCGACAAATTCTTAAATACGGCATTTATGAAAGTTATGGCATGAATAAGGAAAAGTTACAAGACTTAATCATGTTTAAAACCAGCCAATCTGATGACTATATCACATTAAAAGAATATATTGATCGTAAACCAGAAGACCAAAAAGCGATTTATTATGCCACAGGTAAATCAAAACAAGCCATTATGGGACTCCCTCAAATGGATGTGATGAAAGCACATAATACCGAAGTTCTGTTATTTATTGATGACATTGATGAATTTATGGTTCAAATGATTCAGTCTTACCAAGAGGTGCCATTTAAATCGGTTCAACAAGGAGAATCAGATTTACTAGATGACAAAGAAAAAGAAGTTCTAAAAGATAAAGAAAAAGAACACAAAGATATAATCAAAGCACTTAAAAAAGCTTTAAAAGATAAAGTTAAAGATGTGCGCCTGACAGGTAGATTAAAATCATCAGCAGTATGTTTGGTTTCAGGCGAAGGATTAAGCCTAGAAATGGAAAAGGTATTAAAACAACTACCTAATCAAACAGATGTTAAGGCAGAAAAAATACTAGAAATCAATCCGGATCATGATCTTTTTAAGGCATTGATTAAAGTCAGTGAAAAAGGCGATACCTTAAAAGATTATGCGGTATTACTATACCATCAAGCATTATTGATTGAAGGTTTACCGATTGAAGATCCAACAGAATTTTCCAATCAATTGATTCAATTAATGATTGACGCATCCAAAGGATAAGAAGGTGACTCTATGAGTCACTTTTTTT
>JBLRWW010000043.1:0-11068 GCA_047921055.1 Acholeplasmataceae bacterium | reverse complement strand
GAGACTAATTGAGTGAGGTGCTAAAAGTGAATACTAATAATAAGAGACATAGAATAGAAAAAGCAAAAAACTGGATTAAATCACATAAGTTAGAATTATCAATTGGAGCAGGAGTTTTAGTGTTGACGGGAATTGGAATTGTTATTGGCTTTAAATTCAAGAATCAAGTAAAAGTGCCAATTACAAAAATCCCGTTAATCACCGACAATGAAACCATCCAAATAACACATGATTTTATTGATGAAGTTTCGAGTGCTATCGGATCGCCAAAAGCACCACACCCTAGAAGAGATTACACAAGAAATTTAGGAAACAGGAACCCTTCACCTCAAAAAATTATTGAAGCGATTGAAAAAGGAATTGAGTTGCTTCCTCATCAAACATATGTTAATGAATGTTATATAAATGGTTAAAAAAGGAGGAATACATTAATGGAATTTTGGGATGGATTTGATTTAGGATATGATTTAGGATTTGAAGATGGTTCGTGGGTGGGATATTATTATGGAATTGGTAAATTAAAACCACTTATATTTAAACAGAAAGCTCTTATTGTTGCAGGAACAATTGTAGTTTGTGTTCCATTAACACTTCTGGCTTTGAAATTTTGTAATCGCATCAAAACAAAATTAAACAAATCAGCATAACTATAAAGTGAGGGGATGGTTTTAACATGCTTAAAGATTCTAAATTAATCAAGTTTATAAAGGTGGTTTCGAATGGGCGTGAATCCTTATCTTTAACGTATAGTGATTTTCTTCCACTGGAATCTATAATTGACTACAGAACTATCATAATTGATGATAAATTGACAACCTTTGACTTTAGTGATTATTGTAGAGAGTCAACTAAAAGAATTATTGTAAACATCAATACGAACAGAAACAGTACTTTTGAACAAACAAAAAAAATACTCGAATTATTGAGATTACAATTCAATAAACAAGATATAGAGATAGAATTTGGTTCTAAGACAAACTTGAATGAAAATGAAACAACTGTTGATATTGTTTTGTATAAAGACTAAATAGACTGTTTAAAGTATCTTCAACACTAGTTTTTGAGAACTACTAATCTTTAATATAAACTTATAATCCCTCTATAAAGCAATTTATACAGGGGTGCTAAAATTTTTGCTAGGGTGCTAATTTGTATTAAAATAGGTTACCTTAGACATATAAGAAGCATAGGTTTGATACAATTGTGTCAGGCCTTTTTTTCCTTTAATAAGGGCTTTCTCGTATGTTCCCACTTCATTATTGCTATGAAAAGTTGCTAAAAAATAAGAAAAAATTCTACTAGTGCATAGGTGCTTACACGATTTGATTAATTTTTACACGATTACAAGTCAGTTTACACGATTTGAATGGGTTTTACACGATTAACCTCAATAATATGAAATGTTATCAAAAAGTTCACTTAATCCGCCGATTTCCACCAGGATGGGTTTCGACGCCTCATACAAAAATCCCACCTAGAGCAATCCTCTAAGTGGGTTTCTTCTTATACAGTGTTAATATTTTACGTTTACGATTTTGATGTAAAAATTCACTGAAAACTAAGGCAAAATACTTCAAGTGAATAGGTGCTTACACGATTTGGTTGAGATTTACACGATTATAAATGAATTTATACGATTTGCCTCTTCACAATTTTTAGAAACAATCATAACTTAAAAGTGCATGAATTTAAAGATATAAGAACAACTATAGAGATCTATGTCAATTACTTTAATAACAGTAGACCAGCATGGAAACTTGATTACTAAAAACCAGTTGAATACAAAACAATCAATGGATTCAAATAAATATTGAAATACCATTTAAATTGCATGATATAATATAGGAAATAAAAAGAGATGGAAGTTACTTTTTTAATACCTTAGGGCGATTTTATACCAGGAAATCGTTGCTGTGAAATCTATGGCACTTTAAAAGTAGAAGATATTATGACTATTGTTTTGTCTCGGGGTGTCTTGTTTGGAGTGGCGAAAAAGACGAAACTAAAAAAAACTTAATTAAAAAGAATCATATTGGTGTTATCATCGGACGTCTGGCCAGCATTTTCTTTGGTACAGCACAAATTGAAATAAGATGGCAGAAGTTCACATTACCTTATTTTTGAATTAAAATTGGAGGGAAGGAGTAAAGATTAAAAGACTTAAGTTATAGTTTAACGCAGTTTAAATCTTATAAAAAAAATGGTAAAAAAAACGTATTACGATGTAATGGGACAAAAATGGGAACTAATTCTTGTTAAACGACAGAACATTGAAGTGACGCTATTAAACTATGGCGCCCGTATCTATGAATTGAAAACGCCGGATTTTAGTGGGAAAATGGAAAACATAGTTCTAGCCTATCACAATTTGGAAGACTACATTAAAGAAGATTTACATCTTAACGCGACTCTAGGCCCTATTGCTGGTCGCTTAAAGTCGGGTATACTACATATCGAAGATCAATGTTATAAGTATCAAGACGATAATCAAAACCAACATATTTTACATGGTGGAGAAGATGATTTATCATATTGTCTTTTTGATACTGAGATTACTGAAAAAGAAAATGTAACAATCGTTAGTTATAAAACGATCCTGAAATCTAAAGTAAAGCATCATAATGATACTATAATTTCCATTGACTATCAAATAATGGACAGTTCATTATTTATAAAGTATCATGGCGTGACCAGTCAATTGAGCTACTTAAATCTATCAAATCATTTTTATTTTAACTTGTCAGGATCGGCTAAGCGTGATGTTCTAAATCAAATGATTCGTTTAAATGCATCAAAACGGTATAGATTAGATAAAGAAAAAATTCCGTTTGAAGTTATGGATGTAGAAGGAGCATATGATTTTAATCAATTTAAAACTTTAAAAAAGGCCATAAATTATGTTGAAGAAGGGTTAGATGATATTTATTTGCTGGATTCAAGATCCAAGGATGATTTGGTTTTTGAAGCATATGATTCAATAAGTTGTCGATATATGTCTGTCAGTACAAGTTATGAAGCCTGTGTCCTTTATACACATAATTCGATTAATAATAAAGCTATAAAACCTCATAACTATCACAGAAAGCACTACGCTTTTTGTGTTGAATTTCAAAACCCACCATATCATTTAGAACCATCAAAGAGACTGATTGGATTCAATAAAGATTACAACCACATTATTAAATACACATTTAAAAATGAAAAAATATAATTTCATATTGAAAAAATAATAAGAATGATTTATAATAATGTTATTAGACATATTATTTTCAATTTGAAATTAAGGAGGACTTTATGGGAGATACTGCAAATATGTTACATAGAATTGCCCAAACACTTGTTAATCAAGAGAAAGCTAAAATTATTATTGAGCCAAAAAAACGTTCTGATGGATACTGGTTTGGCGGTGGTAATATGGTTGAAATTGACGACGCACTTTATGTAGTTGGAAGATACCGTAATTATGGCGATTCAAGATTGGGAACTGCACTTGGTGATCGTGGTTGTGAGTTGGCTATTTTTAAATCTGTTGATGAGGGTAAAAGTTTCGTTAAGGTTGCATCTTTTTCAAAGGAAGATTTATCGGTTGGCGAAAGAAAAGTTGTTTCAATAGAAGGTAGTGCATTGTACTATGATGGGTCTAAAGTAGAATTGTTTGTTTCAACCGAGAAAACCAATCTAGTACCTGAAGGAGAACTTGGAGATTATGTTAAACCTGGCACTGGCGTTTGGAGCGTTGATGTTATAAAAGGTACATCTATCGAAGCGCTTGATGTTAGTTCAATGGAAACGGTAATTGAAGGAGAAGATGTACGTCACTTTCATATCAAGGACCCATTTATTTACAAACATAAAAATCAAAACATGATGCTTGGCTATTGTTCGCATCCAATAAGCTGGGCTTCATCCAACTCAGGATATCTCATGAGAGATAAAAACAATGGATGGCAACCACCGGTTAATAATTTTTTTGCACGAGGTGAAGTTTGGGATGTAGCAATTACACGTGTTACTTCAATCGTTGATATCGATAAAACGCCATATAGTTTGGTCTTTTATGATGGCGGAGAATCATTAAGACAACTTGATGAACACTCTCAAGCAAAGAAGAGAACACGTGGCTATTCTTGTGAAGAAATAGGTGGAGTTGGTTTTTGTGAAGACAATGATATTAATGCAATTGAGCGATTATCAGTGTTAACACCTAGTTTTCTTTCTCCATTTGGCAAGAGAACCTCTCGTTATGTTAATGTTTTGAAAACAGTAAAAGGTTACTATGTTACTTGGCAACAATCTCAAGAAGACTTTTCTCAGCCACTAGTATTAAATTTTGTACCTCATGAAGTTGTTAATAAAATTATAAATGGTTGATCATTAATTTTGTTGTAAATTATAAATATTACTGGATGAAAAAAAGGAAGTGTGATTTTATGTTTTATAAGAGTGGTACAGGTAACTCGAAATTGAGAAGCCAACACCAAAGAACGGTATATCGATGCATTATAAATCACCAACCTATATCTCGAACTGATATCACACGATACACAAAAATATCGAAACCGACAGTAACAAGAATTACTGAAGAGTTTTTAGATGCAAAACTAATTGTTACATCAGGGTATACTGAAACTGTTTTAGGCAGAAAGCCAGAACTGTTAAAAGTTTGTGAAGATGCGCTAGCAGCGATTGGACTATACTTTACCAAAACAAGCGCCCATGTATCGTTAATGAATATAAAGACTACAATAATGTATCGACGCAAGATAAGTCATCAACATATTCAAAATCTAAATGATTTTTATCGGTTTGTGGATGAACTTTTAATAGATGCAATTGCTGCTGCTAATGAACAAAAGACAGTTGTATTGGGAGTCGGTGTTGCAGCGCCAGGGAACGTCAATTGCAAGAAAGGGACAATTGAAAGCTTTTTTGGAACAGAAGAGTTGATACCGATTGTTGACCACATTGAAAAACGTTTCAAAATGGCTAGTTATGTAGATAACAATGCAAATGTTAGTGCACTTGCAGAATGGTATTGCGGTTTGGCAAAAGACGATTATGGTTTGATTTATTTCATTGCTTCAAGCGGGATTGGCGCGGGTATTATCGACAATAACGCTTTACTGAGAGGTAAGAATAATAGTGCGGGAGAAATTGGTAAGTCGTTGGTTATGCTTTCTAATCAAACAGAACAAGCAGAATCAATTGCCTCAATCCCCGTTATAGTTAAAAAATACTCTGAAATATCAGGTAAAACTATTGATGAAAGCGATTTATTTGAACTTTATTCAAATTACGATGAAGATTTAAAAAAACTAGTTGATCAGTCAACACAAGTACTATATCTATTAGTGTACAATCTTTTATGTACTGTCGATGTAAGCCCTATCATTTTTTCTGGGAAATATTTTGACTATTTTCCAAAGGAATTCATTATCCTAAAAAAGAAGCTTAAGGAAAAACTCCATGAAAGTTCTATGAACGAAGTAGCTGTTCATTTACGTAAGCAAGATGAGACTATTAACTTTAAAGGGCCCGGAATTATTGTTTTTGATAATGTTCTATATCAAAAACAATAAATCAAAATTTTTTAAATGATTAATTTCATTATGAAAATAAAAAGGAGGAATTTATATGATTTATCGTCATGATTCAACAAACAAAGATGCTTTTTTGTACACATTAGGTGGGATAGGAGATAATGTTTTCTTTGTCTTCATCGGGAGTTTTCTATTGCTCTTTTACACGAATCTAATGGGGATTTCCGGTGTTGTAGCTGGTTCTATTTTTATGGTTGGTAGAATAGTTGATGCTTTTACTGATCCATTAATGGGCTCAATAGCTGATAAAACGCGGACTAGATGGGGAAAATATCGGCCTTATATTATTTTTGGCGCTCCAGTATTTTCAATGCTTAGTATTGCGCTGTTCATTGTGCCTGGTGGAAGCACGATTTTCAAAATTGTGTATGCTTATGGTATTTACTTGATTTGGGGACTTGCTAGAACAGTAGTTCAAATTACATTCATATCATTAACCGCGCTTATTTCTTCTGATCCACAAAAACGTGGTAAATGGGCTGCGTTTAGACAGGTAACGGGATTAGTTGGCGCAATGATTGGTGCCGCTTTTGCACTACCACTTATTAATTTATTTGGAGGTTTACAGCAACAAGGAGCTTGGTTACAAACAGTAATTATCTATGCTATTATTACTTTAGTTTCTTATTGGATATCAGCCTATGGTACACGTAAGATGGATCCATCAAGTCGAGTTGAAGGTGCCGTCGATGAGAGCACTGTTTCCGCACGTATCGAAAGAATTTCAATTAAAGAGTCCGTGCGCTTAATTACACAAAATATTCCGCTTTTATTTTTGGTACTTGCTTTTTCTACTGACTCTTTTGCAAACGCTATTGGTCAGGGAATTGGCGTGATGTTTTTCACACATTATTTAGGAGATCAAGGACTATTTACCACATTCAATTTTGCAACGATGTTTGCAACATTAATAATTGCGGTCATTATAGTCCCTCAGTTGTTTAAACGTTTTTCTAAACGAGTGATTATTTTGTTTTCTGAAGCGCTAGCAATTATACCTTTAGTTATAGCGTTCTTCTTACCACGTGATGCTGCTATGGCCATATTTGTAATGTTTCTTTTATCATTTAGTATTCAAGCTGTTGCTATGGTTACGTTTTGGGCTGCTGTTCCAGATTGCTCCGATTATAGTGAATGGAAGACGGGGAAAGAAAGTGCCGGTTCAGCAGCTAGTTCTATCACTTTTGCCAATAAGTTAATGCAAGCATTTGGAATTATGTTGGCTGGTGCATTATTAGATTTAACAGGTTATCATGTGGACAATGCTGTACAACCAGAAGCATTTGTTAACATGTTGATTAACGTGCGTGTTTGGATACCAATTTTAGCACTTATTATTAGTGTTTTGGCTATGATTAAATATCCACTTAATAAAACAACTATCGATAAAATGACATCTGATCTGCGCAAAACTCGTTTAACATCTAATAGTCTGAGTGAGGAATAAAAATGTTATATAAAGACAAGTATGCAAAAGTAGAAGACCGCGTTGAGGATTTGTTAGTAAGGATGAATTTAAAAGAAAAAATTGCCCAACTAAAGTCCGTTTTACCGACAATGGTACTAGATATTCGATCGCAAAAGGTTGACATAGAAAAACTCAATCATTATGGTAAAGATGGTTTAGGGCGAATCCCTCAGTTTCCAATGCCTTTTATGGATGGAGCTAAGAGCGTTGCACAAGCATATAATGATATTCAAAAGTTTTTTGTTGAAAAAACACGATTAGGGATTCCTTTTTTAACTCAAGTAGAATGCCTCAATGGATTAGTTGCTGCGGATGCAACAGCTTTTCCAGCGCCTATATTGATGGCTTCTAGTTGGAATCCTGAAATGGTCGAAAAAGCAGCCACGGTAATCAATGAACAAATGGTTGCATTAGGATTACGCTTTGGCTTAGCGCCTGTAGTCGACTTGGCTCGCGATCCGCGTTGGGGTCGTGTATATGAAACATATGGCGAAGATAAGTATCTCGCAAGTGCTTTTGGAATTGCGTATTCAAAAGGCTTGCAAAAAGAAAATCTTAAAGAATCAGCCATCTCTTGCGCAAAACATTTCCTTGGTTACTCAACAACTCAAGGGGGCTTAAATGTAGCACAAGTAGTTTCAACGCCACGTGATCTTTATGATCATTTTGCTACTCCATTTGAAGCAATGATTAAAGAAAATAACATTCAGGGCGTTATGTGTACCTATTCGGCTATTGATGGGCGACCAGTGAGCATTTCTAAGAATATTTTAACTGATATGCTTAGGGATAAAATGGGATTTACCGGTACAGCGGTATGTGACGGCGGTTCGATTGAGATGACTTATAATTTACAAAATGCAGTACCATCTATGAAGGATGCTGCAATAGAAGCATTAAAGGCAGGCCTCGATAGTGATGCACCTATTACAGAGGCGTATAATTACTTGGAAGAAGCTGTTGAAAGTGGTTCTTTAGATGTATCATATGTTGATCAAGCATGTCGACGTGTTCTTCATCAAAAATTCACGTTAGGATTATTTGATCAACCTTACGTCGATATTGAAAATGTCGATAAAGTATTTAATAATTGTGAAGCAGACAAACTATCCAAGAAAATTTCTGATGAAGGTATCATATTGCTAAAAAACAATGGCATACTGCCTTTAAATGATAAAAAAACTAAAAAAGTTGCAGTGATTGGACCACATGGAGATTCCCTTAACTTGCTGTTTGCCGGGTACTCATTTCCAGCAACGATTGAGATGATGATGAGTATGATGCAAGGGACTGATGTTACTATGATGGGTGTGACTGATAAATCAACTACGAGTTCAGATATTGGTGAGGTTTTTGGAGATGCTTTAAAATCAAAAGATATGAGTGGATTTAACATTGAAACATATATACGTTCTAAGTATCATTGTTTGACAGTCAAAGAAGCACTTGCAAATAAAGAGAAAAATGAGATTGTATATGCCAAAGGTTGTGATGTGAGTTCTGAAGATCGTTCTAATTTCGATGAGGCAATTGAATTAGCAAAAGATTCTGATGTCATAATTATGACACTAGGAGGGAAGTGCGGTTGGGCACCTGATTGTACGAGTGGCGAAGGAAAAGACCGAGCATCTCTTGATCTGCCAGGTGTTCAAGAAGAATTATTAAAAGCCATCCATTCATTAAAAAAGAAAATTATTTTGGTTTTATTTAATGGCCGACCAATGACAATTCCTTGGGCTCATGAACATGTTGATGCTATATTGGACGTATGGTTTCCAGGACCTCAGGGTGCGATGTCACTTGCTGATATATTATATGGTGATGTTAACCCTAGCGGAAAACTTCCAATCACTTTTCCAAGAAAAATCGGGCAAATTCCCATGTACTACAACCACCCTTCAGGCAGTGGATTCCAAAGAGCTAAATCTCCAAATGGGTTATTAGGGAATTTAGAACAAATGTTTGGCGGTCGATATACGGATATGGCAGAGAATTCTCCTTTGTATGCTTTTGGACACGGGATGAGTTATACAACATTTGAATACAATAATTTGGTTTTAGCAAACAAACATGTGTCGATAGATGAAAAACTAGAGATATCTCTTGACATAACGAACACTGGATCTGTTAGCGGTAAAGAAACTGTTCAAGTTTATATTCGAGATGAATATGCATATGTGACACGCCCGATCAAAGAACTTGTTGGTTTTCATAAGCTTGCTTTAGAACCAAATGAATCAAAACGTATTAATTTTTCAATACCGATAACCCTTTTAGGCTTTACTGATCACAATAATCAGTTTGTTGTAGAACCAGGTAAAATGAGTTTATATATCGGCTCAAGTAGTTTAGATGTTCGTTTAAGTGATACTTTCGAAATCATTGGAGAGACAAAGACAATACAAAAACAACGCGCTTTCCTTTCTAAATCATCAAGTTTTAATTAGACTGTATAAAATAGTTGCAATAGTTTTCATTATTTTAAGATGAAATATCTTAAATAAGCCATAATTAAGGGTACTTAAAAATATATAAGAGAGCGCAAGGGGTGCATAATTGTATTGAAATAGGTCACCCAACCCACACAAAATTGTACTGGCTTTCAATAGTTAGAGAGAGGGTATAAGATGTCCGATCAACAACTAGGAAGCCATTTTTTATTATATCGCAGGATATAAAAAATGTTATCGACCGATTATGCGAACGAATAAAATATTATCGACCGATTATCAGGAACTAAGAGTTCAAGAACTGAGTTTCAACAACTATTAAAGGATTGCAGAGCTGGTAAGATTGATATGATCATCACGAAGTCCATATCAAGGTTTGCAAGAAACACAGTTACATTATTAAAAACAGTAAGAGATCTTAACGCGATCAATGTTGATGTATTCTTTGAGGAACAAAACATTCATTCCATAAGTGGTGAAGGTGAAATGATATTGACCTTTTTAGCTACTTTTGCTCAAGAGGAGTCAAGAAGTGTATCAGAGAACATGAAATGGAGAATTAAGAAGGATTTTGAACAAGGAATCATGTGGGGTGGTAAACCTTGCTTGGGATATGACCTTGAAAACAAACGATTGATTCTAGTTCCAGAAGAAGCTAAGATTGTACAATTCATTTATCAACTATATATTGATGGCAATGGTGCAGACACAATAGGTAAATTACTATCTGCTAGAGGAATTAGCCCACAAAAGTCACCAAGATGGAATCGTTCCACCATTATGCAAATACTATCAAATTATAACTACACAGGTGATTTGATGCTTCAAAAGACATTTCGAAAGGATCATCTATCTAAAAGAAAAGTCATTAATTATGGTGAGGTAGATAAATATATAGTAAAAAACAATCATGAAGCAATTATCAGCAAAGAAATGTTTAATAAGGTTCAAAAAATAAGAAAAAAACAGGCAGAAAAAATACAACCCAATCCAATAAAAAACCATCGAGTATTTCGTGGAATGATTAGATGTGGTATGTGTGGTAGAGCTTATACGTATAAAAACACTCCACATAATGAGGTATGGAGATGTTCTCTTGCTGTTACTAAAGGAAAAACAGCATGTACTGCAAAGCAAGTACCTGATAGAAAAATTATAGAAGCAGCAAATAGTATTCTGAATAGAAATGAATTCAATGAAGTTTACTTTAATTCAAAAGTTTTGATGATATTGGTCATGCCAAATAATAGACTTGCGTTTCAAATGAAAGATGGAACGAGTATAGACTACCACTGGAAAACATCTAGAAGTGATAGTTGGACGCCTGAAATGAAAGAACAAGCAAGACTTAGAGCACTTAAGCAACATAAAGGTGGTGTAAACAATGGCTAAAGTTACAGTGATTCCATCAACTATCAATCCATTAACGCAAATGCCACATGATCAAATCCATGTAAAGAAAGTCGCAGCCTATGCTAGAGTTTCTACAAATTCGGATGAACAATATACAAGCTATGAAGCTCAAGTGAATTATTATCGAAAGTTTATCC
>JBLRWW010000042.1:0-12012 GCA_047921055.1 Acholeplasmataceae bacterium | reverse complement strand
TTTAATAATAAGACTCTTTTTTCACTTAGTCCTTGACATAGGGTACATTTTACTAGTTCATCGTTTTTTTTATTTTTTTGTGTGCGATTGCCATCGGTTTAGATGCGACTTCATCAGCACTTAATGTTTGCCATGAGTTGCGCATGCCAGCAATGTGACGCGCATGATAAACTGTCATCAACCATATTTGATGTGTAAACACATGTTTATAAGTCATAGGGTTTCCCATTGGTTCAATTGCTATACCATCTGCTTCAAACTGATTTAGTGCGTCATAGAGGCTTTCTGATTCTACTTGGGGATATTCATACATCCCTTCAAGCAATTGTTCTTCTCGTTTATTGAGTATGAGGTTATTGCCATCAGTAATGATAAACGTGATGTATGATTTCTCAACCTTTTGACTTAATTTAGAAAGTACTGGGTATGCCTCTTCTGTGTGGTTTAAATGTGCCAAACAGTGTGTGTTAAGTGGGCATAAGTCACATTTGGGATCTTTTGGTTTACAAATGATTGCTCCAAGCTCCATCAATGCCTGTGTGTAAATGTGTGGTTTTGTCTTCACAATGATGGTTTGATTGATGTCTTGAATTTTTTTTCGGTGCTTTTCCTGACGCATGTCATCACCAAGTGCAAAATAACGTGATAACACGCGAATCACATTGCCATCAACAGCGCTATATGGTTCTTTGTATGCGATAGACATAATCGCTCCAGCCGTATAATGACCCACACCAGGTAACGCTAAAACATCTTTATAAGTGTTTGGAAAGATGCCTTGATACTGATCTTTAATCATGATGGCTGCTTTAAGCATCAGTTTAAATCGTCTGTAATATCCTAATCCCTCAACATCTTTTAATAACACCTCAAGTGGTGTTTGTGCCAACGCTAGAACGGTTGGATATTTTTTAATGAATTTCAAAAAATATGGGATAACAGTATCCACTTGTGTTTGTTGAAGCATGATTTCTGACACCCAAATGTGATAAGGATCTTGTGTCTTTCTGAAAGCCAAATCACGTTTGTTTGATTCATACCAGGCATTTAATGCATGAACATCCATTAAATGGTTACTTCCCTAATACCGCAATGTTCAATCACATCATCGAAATGAGTCACAGTAGACATCACAATGCCATGGCAAACAACAATCACTTTATCCAAATGTTTGTATTGTTCTAAGACACCCATCACACGTTTTTTTAACGCATCATAAGATTCCCATCGATGGATATGATTGGGTCTTCTAACGCCTTTAGCATCCAAATACTCATTAAATGAGCCGTCAATTTGATCATCAAAAATAAAAGCCGTGTCAGGCATCCATTCATGCAAATCATTTTCTACTTCGATTTTAATGTGTGTCACTCGTGAAATAATGGCTGCTGTCTGAAGTGCGCGTGTATATGGCGAAGATATAATGAGCTGTGCATCTTTTAATATTGGGTCCTTAGCTCTTTTTTCTGCTTGTTTAATGCCCGTATCTGTTAAGCGACCAAGGTCATAGCCTTGTCCTTTATATCCACGTGCCAATACTTCATCATAGCGTGGTTCACCATGTCGTACAAAGATAAATTTAGTCATGAATTGTCACCCTTTCGACATTATTATAACATAATTTCACACAAGCAAATCCATTTTGAATCTTCTTTTTCTATGTTAAAATTTTTATGATTAGGAGTGATACATATGAACCTATTAACAGAGCGCAGATCCATTAGAAAATATGATCCAAATATTAAAATTTCACAAGAAGAGATGTCAGAAATCATTTCAAAAGCCAGTCGTGCACCATCATCAATGAATATGCAGCCATGGCGGTTTTTTGTCATAGAATCTAAAGAAGCTAAAGAACGTCTAAGACCAGCACTTATGGGCAACACGCTACAATTAGAAACATCAAGTGCCATGATTTTAATTATGAATGACTTAAATAAATTTGACTTGGCTGAAACCATTTATAATATGGCTGTTGATCAAGGACTTATGCCTATAGAAGTTCGTGATAAGCAACTAAATAACATTGCAAATCTTGTACCAAAGTTCCCACGTAGTGCACTCGAACGTGATGGCCTATTAGATTGTGGGATTGTCGCGATGCAGTTGATGAATGTTGCACGTGAACACGGCTATGATACATGTCCAATTGGCGGATTTTATAAAGACCGGATCAATGAGATTATGGGTATTGATTCAAAAAGATATGTACCCGCAGTGATTATATCCATTGGAAAAGCTGATGAAGCTGGATATCCTTCATTAAGATTGGATGTCAAAGACACCACAACCTTTCTATAGAGAAAAGGTCTTCGATGATTTCGAAGACCTGTTTTTGATGCTAAATATCGTATTGTGAAAGAATTTGTGCAGGCGTTTTCTGTAATAATAAAACCACAGGAAAGAGGCCAGCTAAAACATTAATTGTGTAACTCAAAAGTATACCAGCAGCAAAAGTCAAAGGTGTGACCTTAAAGAAGTTAAAGTCTCCCAATAGACCGTCTTGCAGACGCATCAATGCGATGCTTGCTAACACGTAACCAATCAATGTTGAGATTGTTGTTAAAACAAATATTTCAACTAAGAATGACCTGAAAATATCACCTTTTTTAACGCCTAACGCACGGTAAACACTCACTTCGTAAATACGTGAAATCAATGATGAGCGAATGACGAAATAAAATCCGAGTGCTGCAAATCCAATTAAAACTGAAGATGATGTAATGGTAGAAATTAACACCAAATTTTGTTGTTCCTTGGCATAATCATAGGCTTGTTGATAGACATCAATATGACGAATATTTCTATCATCAAAATATTCTGAGAGTGCTTCTCTGTCATTTGTAAACACATAGAAGCTACTAACCAAATCATAGGTTTGTTCTGTAACATCATCACGATTAATAATAATGATATTATCTAAAGAAATATCTTCATAAACACCAGAAATGCTTAAAACCTCAACACCCATTGGTATATTCTTGGGAAAATCACCCGTTGGTGCTGCACCAAACATGCCTTCATATTCTGCTAGAGAAATTGCTACTTCTCCTTGACTTGGTAATGCCCCATAGGTAATCACCTCAGGATCAACAAGGGCATCAGAAATCGCAAACTCGCCAATCGTTAAAAAGCTTGCAACATCTTCTGTGACATAGATGAGCGTTAATTCTGAATCCACCACACCAACAATTTTAAAGGATAAATGTCTCACGACTAATGTTTCATAAAAGAGTTGTTCTATATGCCAAATACCAAAGTCTTGACCTTGTTGTCCTTGAACAATGGTTTCAGCCATTTTACTAGATATTAAAATCTCAAAAGGATTCGTAGGCAATCTTCCGTGACTCAAATCACGTTGATTAACACGATCGTTTAGCTCAATTTGACCGAAAATGGTAGAGCCAGATAAATCACCTGTTGGGTATGTAAATTCTAAACTCGAACGGCCATAAGGATGCACACGTAATGAATCATCATCTTCGGCATAATCCATTAAACTTTCATATGTCGGTTTTGTCGATGTGTTGGTCTCAACTCTCACATACCCTCGACTAATATCCATATATGCCTCAGGCTCTAAAATAACAGCTGCACTTAAGAGTCCCATGGTGACTGCAATGACCATACCAGCAATTAAGAAGCTAAAAAGCATGAGTTTGCCTTTACGAGATGTACGCAATATTTTTTCAAACGCCAATCTTAAGGTTCTTTTGATTGAAATCATGCTGCGTTTATCTTTTTCTATTCCTGTGTGATCAAGAATATCTAAATCAAAGGTGGTTTGAATCAATTCTGCTCTTGTTTTTTTCTGGTAATGCTCATCTTTAATGATGACACCAGACGATGCATCAGCAAATTTCACCTTTTTAAAATCAGAATCAACATCAATATAGAGTGTTTTATTTTTAACAATCAATCGCACACTCACTTTTTGTTCTTCTTCGTTATCGTCACTGTAATACGCTACATCAACTGCTTGATCTTGATGGGAGGATACGGCCTTTAAATCTTTTAGATAAATGGTTTCATCACGTGAAATGACATGGTCAGACATTTCTTCATTTAAATAATCATTAACAATTTGACCGTCTTTAATTTCAATAATGCGATCGCCATAAAAATACGCTGAGTCTTTTTCATGTGTGACCAAAACGACCAATTTGTCTTTTGATATGGACTTAATAATATTCATGACATCCACAGTATTTTTACTATCTAGATTACCTGTTGGTTCATCCGCAATAATAATATCTGGGTTTTTGACTAATGCTCTTGCGATTGCGACACGTTGTTGTTGTCCACCAGAAAGTTGTAATGCTTTTTTCTTTCTAAAAGGATACATACCCACCGCTTTTAACACATAAATCACACGTTCATCGATGGCTTGTTGGTCGGTAATACCGATCATTTTTAAAACGAAAGCTATGTTATCATATACTGAAAGTTCTGGTAATAAATTATAGTTTTGGAAAATATAACCAATCGAATCATTTCTAATATTGTCCCAAACATTGCTCTTGTAGTGCTCAATGGCATGACCATGAATATCAATCGTACCACTTTGGACTTTATCAAGACCACCAATGACATTTAATAGCGTTGTTTTACCCGAACCAGAGGCACCAAGTAAGACAACCAATCCCTTATCAGGAAAATCAATAGAAACATCATTTAAGACATGAATTTCATTACGCTTGCGGCGATTGAAATATTTATTGAGTGCTGTAACTTTAATCATCGTCTATT
Source organism: Acholeplasmataceae bacterium (assembly GCA_047921055.1). Lineage (GTDB taxonomy): Bacteria > Bacillota_I > Bacilli_A > Acholeplasmatales > Acholeplasmataceae > JBLRWW01. The sequence continues at coordinate 7,263 of JBLRWW010000042.1, read as the reverse complement.
CCCCCTTACTCATGGATAATGTCTCAATGACAGACTGTCCAAAGACTTTTTTATTAAATCTGAGACCGAGCCATGCACCAAAGCCTAAGAATGCAAAGAGTAAAATAGCGAAATCAGATGCCCGCATGTATTGCAGGGTTTGAGACAGCATTGGTATCAAATCACCGACTAAATTTAAGATTATAATCGTAATCACAAAACCAACGGCAGATAAAATGACTTGTTCTAAAACAACCAAACGTGCAAGAATCTTTTGGTTGGCACCAATCGATCTAAAAATAGCGAAATCTTTTTTACGTGCATTCATAATGTTACGTGTCACTGCATGAACAATGGAGTATAAAAAGATACCAAATAAAGATAAAAAGACCAATGCTATTAGACTTAAGAAAAAGACGAGAAACTCCCTTAAAGCACTTGAAATATTCGCTGGATAGTACACCTTAAATCGTTCATTATCAATGCGATTAATGACTTGAGTACCACCAAAATAGCCATCAACACTCACTGATGCAATATTTCTAGGCACAATGGTATATTCAGGCTCAATGATTTCCATCATTGTTTGAACGATGTCATCTAGCACAGTTCGATTGATCCGTAAATTCCATTTTTCGCCTTCTGATACACGAATATTTAATGTTCGCGTGACTTCAACTTGGCGGCCGCGAACTGAGGTTGCAGAAAACGTCAAGGTCAATGATTCAATGGTGCCACTATCGTTATCTCCAATGGCACCATCTGCGCCTGTAATTGGATTGACACCTTCGACCCAAACATATTCGTTGTCATCAATTTCTGTCCGTAATCCATAAGTAAAATTATCGAAATTATAATTATAAAGTTGTTGATCAATGACAATTTCTTGCTCATCAACGTCATTGATAAAAGCGTCAGAGAAATAGATGATTTGACGATCAAGTTTATCAATACCGACCACTGTAAATGATGCCAGCACATTGGGTGTGTTTGTGATTGGATTATATCCGGATGTCAAACTGACTGTATCACCAATTGAAAAATTGTTGTAATAATTACTAATAACCACTTCGTTTTTCGCTTCTGGTAAACGTCCATCGATATCTCTAGTAGAAAGAATCTTGACTGTATCGGTCCCTCTGACATAGTACCAGCCACCAAAACTACCCTCTAAGAAAAAGTCCATTTGATTAAAGAAGTTGCTACTATCTTCATACACATATCTGACGTAGCGCATGTCTTCTAAATAACTGATATCATCAGTAGTAAATGGTTGTCCATCACGTCTTTCAACCAAAAGCCTTGTTTGAGGCACATTGGGATATGTACGTGATTGCTCTAGTCCAATTTCTCTTATGCCACTAATCTGATTGGTATAAACAATCGTAAAGACTGTAATAACCAAAATTTGTAATAAAAGCATAAATAACAATTTACGTGGTGTTGAAAATAAATTTCTAAAAGCAAATCTGAGTAAAGACATAAAATGCATCTGTTTGATTTTAATATCTGTTTTAAGGGTTGCTTTTTCATAAGACTTAATTTTTTTATCTTCGACGACTTCACCATCGTGCATTTTAATTTTTCTTGTCGCAACATCTTTGACTTGATCATAATCATGTGTGACAATGACAACCAACTTATCTTTACTAATGTCACGTAACAATTTAATAATTTGCTCAGATGACGCACTATCAAGGTTACCTGTTGGTTCATCAGCAACAATAATTGGACAATCTTTTGCCAAAGCGCGGGCAATGACCGCACGTTGTTTTTGACCACCTGATAATTTTGAAGCTTTATGATTTTTATGTGACGTCAGTCCGACTTGTTCAATAAGTTCTAATGCTCTTTTACGTCGTGATTTGTGATCATATCCTTGAACTTCCAGTGCCAAAACAACATTTTGATACACCGTATAGGCATCAATAATATTATAGTTTTGAAAAACAAATCCGACATAAGCGCCGCGATATCGTTCCCAATCTGCAATTGTATAATGAGATGTTTCTTCATCAAATAAATAAAGTTCACCATCTTCATAGCCATCAAGTCCACTGACAACATTTAAAAGCGTGGATTTCCCACTGCCTGATTCCCCTGTCACAGCCACAAACTCACCTAAGTTAAATTCAAGACTGATTTTTTTCATCCCTACTGAAACAGTTTCTTCTGATTTATAAAATTTTGAGACATTGTCTAAGCGAATTAAACTCATAAAGTGGATATCCTTTCAATTGTTTTATCCAATTCATCAACCGTATCAACCAATGCTTCTGGTTCATAGGTCTTCAGTGTTTTTTTATCACGATAACCCCAAGTGACAGCAATGGCTTTCATCTTAGCGTTTTTGGCGGTTTGTAGATCTGTATCTGAATCACCAATAAAAATAGCTTCATTGATACTAATATTTAAAACCTTTAGTGCTTGGTAAAGCATATCTGGTGCTGGCTTTATAGGGATACCTTTGATCTCTCCAATGGCAACATCAAAGAGTGAGTCAAACATTTCCTCATTTAATGCTTTAACTAAATAATCATATTTATTGGAAACAACACCAAGCTTGTAACCTTTGGTTTTGAGTACTCTAAGACAATTGATGATGCCCGGATAAGGTTTTGTATAGACTTGATTATGGGTATCATAATATGTTTGATATATGTCAAAAACGGATTGAATCTCTTTTTGACTTAAGTCTTCGGGCACAACGTTTTCAATCAAATGATATGCACCATTACCTACGCCACGTTTAATCTCATCGACTGTTTTTATGGGATAGTGATGTCTTTTTAATGCGTGATTGACACTTGCATGAATATCATCAATCGTATTTAAAACTGTGCCATCCATATCAAATAATATGGCTTTCATTGATCAACCCTCCGCATCTTAAATATGGTTTCATCTTATTATACTATAGACGAAACATAAAAGCATAGTCAGTCACACGAATTCATACATTTCACACATGGTTTTTACCAAATCTAATCATTTAGGAAATCGGTTTCATTGTGGTATGATAGATGTATATATGTTTTATTTATGGAGGTTTCACATGAAAAAAATGAGTTTTATGTTTTTAGTGGCACTGCTAACACTTACTCTGATTGCATGCCGATCAAATGAGTCACCAGATGCTACACCCACCCCTACACCTGAGATCAAGACACCAGAAATTACATCCATTGCTGGACTTGAAGATATAGAAATTACGCAACATGTTTATTTTGATCCTCTTGAAGATGTCATTGTCTTAAATGAAAATCAAGAAGATATTACGCATCACATCACAGTGATTGGTCAAGTCGAATATGGACGTTTAGGCAGTTATGACTTAACATACATTATCAATTATGGTGGTGAGACTTATGAAACAATACGTACCATCGATGTGTTGCCTGGCACCATTAATAGAGCATCCTTACAACGCAATACCATCACACAATCACAAATCAATCTTGGTGCCGGCTCTTATAAGGTTGGCTCAGCACCAACAATTGATCATCCGATATCACCCATCCATTTAAATCAAACACTTTTAGAAAAAGCTGTGCCTTCAAATAGTTGGTGGACATCACTGCTTGTTGCTAACCAAGGTGGTGGCAATGGCATTTATACCAACCCATTACGCTCATCTTTTAACAATGACGGCGTTGAAATCACCAATCCTGGTGCAGGATTCATCCAATATTGGAATCCTGATGGTTATAACACCATGGCTAATTTTTCACTGGCATTGCCTGATATGTTCTTAAGAACAAGCCAATTAAGTAGTGGTTACACCACACATGTGATTGGTGAATCAGATACGTCTGTCAATGTTGCTTTAAGAAATAATGGTCAAAAAGAAGATTTGATGGTCTTAACGTATGCTCAAGGCTCACCTTATGTGTTTGCTGAAGTTGCACAAGCAAATTCACCCATCATCAACTTAGCTTCAAATGGTGTTGCTCAATATGAGTTTTATTCAGTTGATGGTATTCAAATCAATGGATCTTCTTATACTGGCGCTGGTTTGGTCATTCGTTTACTTGATAAGCATATTGGTTATCAAACCTCCCGTCCCGCACAAGTGGGTCAACCGATTTATGGTGATCGTTACTTTTTAATCACCACACCAGAAGAAACACTCTTTTCATTATCAAGCGTTAATCATCCAAATGGGCTTTTAAATAGAATTGCAATGACCTTAAATGGTTCAAACATTTTTTCGGTTGCGGCTATTCAAAGATTATCGGAGGCACCTTTTTATCATGAACACGGATATACAAGAACACTCAAGGGTGATGTTTCATTTGCTGTTGATCATATTAAAAGTGATGTCACCACGACATATCAACTTGCCACACAAACCACCAAAGGTAATGTTGCGATTGACCCTGTTCAGTTTTTAATGCCACATCATTATCAAGCAAGCACACAAACATTAACCAATTATAGTTTTCAAACTGTTCGCGGCGAATTAAAAGCCATGATTGGGACAACCTTTGAAACGACACTTTCTTTTTACGGGTTACTTCCAGCCATGACTAGACCACTATCAGAGTCATTTTCTGATGATGTTATGACAGGTTTTTTAAACGATTTGGATATTAGAAATGACATCAGTGATACGGAAAACTTTTTAAATGATGAAGGTCCTTATTGGAACGGTAAAGCCATTTATCCCTTGGCTCAAGGCATTATTATTGCTGACCAAATTGGTGACGTTGGCTTAAAAACATCCTTGATTGCCAAACTACGCTATGTCTTAGCAGATTGGTTTACTTATGAAGGTACAACCGATGATCGCTACTTATACTATAACGAAGCATGGGGGACGACGTATTACTCAAACAATGACTTTAAAACAGCGTCAGAACTAAGTGACCATAGCTTTACACATGGCTATTTGGTATACGGCTCTGCTGTTTTAGCGATGTATGATGACACGTTTGTTGATGATTATGGTAATGTCGTTGATGTTTTATTAAATGACTATTTATATCCTCATAAAGGTGATTATGACTTTGCTTACTTAAGATCATTTGATCCTTGGGCAGGTCATACATGGGCTCACGGCTTTGGGACGTTTGCTGAGGGGAACAACTTAGAATCAACCTCTGAAGCCCTACAATCATGGCTTGCAGGCTATCTATGGAGTCTTAATCAAAATGATGTTGACTTAAGAGATGCCGCCATTTACGGGTTTGTCACAGAACTACAAGTTGCTAAAACATATTTCTTTGATTATGATCAAATTATTTTCCCTGACAATTACAGCAATTATGCATCCGTTGCTGGACTCATTTGGGGTGGCAAATATGATTACGCCACATGGTTTGGTGCCAATCCAACATTTATTTACGGTATCCACTGGTTGCCTAACGGTGAATACTTAAGCAATTATGCAACAAACGAACAAGAACGCTTAAGATTGACACAGATCTATAATAAATACTTAGGTGCAAAAAACGGCACTATTGATACATGGTATGCCAATATGTGGAGTATCCAAGCCATTTTAAATCCTGATCAAGCACTTGCTTTATTTAATCCAACCTTGATATTAAATGACGATTACCCCAATGATCTTTCTCAAACCTACTACTTACTTCATGGTTTGAAAGGTCTTGGTCAAAAAGATACATCGTATCACATGCACATTCACAGCCGTGTGAGTTCATCGATATATAAAGATGACCAAGGTGTCATACGTGTCATGATTTGGAATGCAAGTGACCAAGAAGAAACAGTGAGATTTACGACGCCTACAGGGTCGACAATCAATATTACTGTTGATCCAAAAAGCTTTACAACCCATCAATTAAGTTAGTTGAAATCAAACATAAAAAGGCGGTTCAGTTAAATCGTCTTTTTTTATGTTTCGTTAATAAAACGCTTTACAAAAGTCATGAATTGGTGTAAGATATATGCGCTGGGGATGTTATGGATTCGCCACGGCATGGCGTCGAGTATAAGCATGTCATGGTTGCTCATGTAAAAAAGCCGAGGTTATAATGACCGGAAACCAAAATTTTAGTTTCGCTGCCTAAGAAAAGGTGCGAGCCAAATATGAATTCACTTACGATTCTTATGCGGCCCAATTCTAGTAAGTTATATTTGCCATCGTTCCTGAGATAGCAAACGAACCCTTAAGGATCGCATAACATACCTTTGTTTATCTTGTGTGTTGTGTTAAATCAAAGATAGACTAAACATGTAGAAAGTACTCCATAAAATGTCTTGTACAGGGGTTCAAATCCCCTCATCTCCACCAAGACAAAAATAACGGCTTTAATAAGCTGTTTTTTATTTGCATTTGCCACAATGCCCTTAAATTGCCCTTAAAAAAACACAAGGATATTCCTGTGATTTAGTTTAAATACAAGTGGTTTTGTAAAATCTTTGTTTATTGTTCAATAGTTCTATCAGATACACAAACATATGAAATTTCTGAAAGCATTTAATGATGCAAAATTAAAACATAAAGACTCCAAATACACTTTGGAGTCTAGAATCTGATATATATGACTGAATTCTAAAATGAATTATTAATTATTTATAATTGATTGTCGTTTTCTATCATATTCATCTTTTGTAATTACGCCCTTAACAAGAAGTGTTTCTAATTGACGCAATCTGTATTCTAAGTTGCTTAGGTCATTTCTATCATTTGCACTGGATTGAGAACCTCCTGATTTAGGTTGTCCTACTAAAATGAATATTCCACCAAGTACACTTCCAAAGATTCCAAGTATACCTATTAAAACATAATTTGTAATTTTATTCACGTGATAAAGGCTGGTCATTATAATTATAAATATGAGAAATAAAGTGAGGAAAATGAAGAATATGCCTTCTGTATCGCCTTCAGCCATCCACTGAATACCAGCAAACATAAATAATAAAGCCCAAAACCCACCAATGACATAAACAAGTATAATACCAGCTAAATCTAGACCTTTATGCACTCTTCCCATCTGAATTATCCTCCGTTACTTTTTATGCTCCGTTTATAAGTATGCTATGAATTTTTATCGATTTCTTTTATTATAAGGTATAAAGCAGTAATCCGTTCTATAGCTATAGGTTGACCTGCGAAATACTCATCAAAAGTAACAGTTATTATGCCATTGACATCACTTATTTCACATTCATAATAAGGGTTACCTGAACCATAATAACAACTAAACTCATTATCAATATGAACACCTATCACGGCCCAAAGGTCAATAAATCTTCTATCAAAACTAATCATTGTATCATTTGAACCAGAAGTAAATGCTCTATTATGACCAGAAG
>JBLRWW010000041.1:0-12082 GCA_047921055.1 Acholeplasmataceae bacterium | reverse complement strand
TGATGAAACGTTTTCATTGTCACGCCCTCCATCTAGGCGTCATAAAATGGTATAATAAAGTTAACGAAAGGGTGATTGACATGAGCAAAACCATATTTGTTTCCAATCGCTTACCTGTCACTGTATCAAAAAAAGATGATCATCTGTCATACCAAAAAAGCATTGGTGGGTTAGCAACAGGATTAAAAAGTTTCCATCAATCAAGCGATAGTTTATGGATTGGATGGCCAGGTATCGCATCAAGTGCCATTGATACTAAAGAGAAAAAAGATATATCAAAGACACTACATCAATCGTATCAATGTCAGCCAGTCTTTTTAACAGAAAGAGATATTGATAACTACTATGAAGGTTTTTCTAATAAAACGATTTGGCCACTGTTTCATTATTTTGCTGAAAAAACAGAACACTCTAATGACACATGGGAAAGCTATAAAACGGTTAACTTGAAATTTTATGACGCCATTAAAGACCACATCGAACCAGATAGTATGATTTGGATTCATGATTATCAATTGATGTTGCTGCCACAACTTATTAGAGAAAAACACCCTTATGTCAATATTGGTTTTTTCTTACACATTCCTTTTCCATCTTATGAGCTGTTTCGTTTATTGATTTGGAAAAAAGAGATTTTAAATGGCTTATTGGGTGCAGACTTAATTGGGTTTCACACCTATGATTATGTCAGACACTTTTTAAGTAGTATTAGACGTATACTAAATATCCATCATGAACTCTATAAAATTAAGCACAGTAACCGCATCATAGAAATTGATGCATTCCCAATGGGTATTGACTATGATTACTTCTTTAATCAAACACTAATAGAACCAAAAGAAAAGAAACATCAAATCATTTTATCTGTTGATCGCTTGGATTATACCAAAGGTATTGTTGAGCGCATTGAAGCATTTAAAACATTTTTAGAAACATATCCTGAGTTTCACAACAAAGTCAAGTTGCACTTAATTGTTGCACCATCACGTCAAAACCTACCAACTTATGATGCACTCAAAAGAAAAATAGAAAAACAAATCAGTGAAGTCAATGGTAAATATGGCAGTTTCGATTGGATGCCTATTTGGTATTTATATCAAACATTTGATCAAGAAGATTTGATACACTACTACCAAGAATCCGACTTACTTTTGGTCACACCATTACGCGACGGCATGAATTTAATCGCAAAAGAGTATTTGGCATCAAGAAGCGATTATCAAGGCATGATTATCATCTCTGAGACCGCAGGTGCAGCCAGCGAATTAAGTGAAGCATTTATCGTAAATCCAAATGATGATCAGGAAATTTCCGCACGCATCTATGAAGCTTTAACCTTGTCAAAAGAAGAAAAAGAAATTCGTAATAAAATCATGCACAAACGGATTAAACGTTATAATGTGGAGTTTTGGGCAGATACATTTATGAATCGCTTAAAGCGTGTCAGTCATCAAACAAAAAGGACTCAAGATCAAGAAATTGTTAATATCAAAGATCTTAAATCTATGTATCATAAAGCAAACAAGCGCTTAATTTTACTGGACTACGACGGCACATTGGTTGATTTCACACAGACGCCTTCAGAGGCATCACCCGATAATCATCTTAAATCAATGCTTAAAAAATTACAGGAAGACAAAAAAAACAAAGTCGTTATTATTTCAGGCAGAGATCATCAAACATTAGATAAATGGTTGGGGGATCTGGATTTAAACTTGGTTGGTGATCATGGTCTTTGGTTAAAAAAACAAGGACAAACTTGGCAACAAACACTAAAAATTGATGATTCATGGAAGACATCCATTCGTCATGTGCTTGATGTGTTTGTCGATCAAATGCCTGGCGCGTTTATTGAAGATAAAACACATTCATTAGCTTTTCATTATAGACGCTCTGAGCCCGACATGGTGGCACTCAAACGTATGGAGCTTAAAGAAGCACTGATCTCACTGAAAGGGACTAGACCCTTAGAAATCCAACAAGGCAATATGGTCATTGAAGTGAAAGATCAACGTATCAATAAAGGACAGGCATCGTTTGTTTTTACAAGCGAAACAACCTATGACTTTATTTTGATTGCTGGAGATGACACAACCGATGAAGATATGTTTAAAGCGCAAAGAGATGCTTATAACATTAAAATAGGTTATGGCGAGTCAGTAGCAACCAAACGTGTCTTTGATGTCAGTGCATTCAGAAAGATTTTAAACCAACTGATTGATGCATAAAAAAGCCCTCATCTTCGGATGAGGGTTTATTTTGGGATAAAATATTCAAAGACAACATTATCATAGTGTGCTTTGATGCGGTCAAACGCTTGTTGTGTTTGTGCAGCAAAACTTAGCACTGGTAACCCTTTTTTGGCTGCTTGATCAGCGTATTTGTTGGGTAGGTCATGAATATCATAACTGATAAAATCTGGTTTTGTGTAACGATTAAAGACCATTTTTTTAGCCAAATACTTATTAAACTTGCGCATGTTTTCATCTTTAAAAAAAGAACTGATTTGACCACGAATGACAGATGGATGATGTTTTTTTAGCCAGTAAACAATTTTTGGATGAAACGAAAAAAGTGCATAACGACCTTGATATGATTTAAGTAACGCCATGGTGTTTTCACATAATTGTTTGATGTTGCCAAAAGGCTTTAACTCAATTAATAAAGGGACTTTGCCATCAATGAGTTCAACTAAGTCTTTTAAGGTCAAGATCGATTCTGTTGTATTCAAATAAAATATTTCTTTCATCTTTTCATAGGTGATATCATTTAAAGCAATGTTTTTTCCGCATAAACGAAGCATATTGTTATCGTGAAAAACAACAACAGTGCCATCACCTAATACATTTAAATCGCATTCTATGGCATAACCAGCATTCATCGCTTCAATAAAAGCAGTACGACTGTTTTCGGGCACCGAACCATCAGATGTATGTAGACCTCGGTGTGCGATGAACTCTGTTTTTAACCAAGACATATCTTTCATAAGAAACCTCTAGTTTACGCATAGTTATGATGTCTTATTATAACATAATCACGGTCAAAATAATAATCACTTTCGTGCGATAAAAATTGCTCTTGTGTTATAATTATTTTTGTAGAAATGAGGAAACAACATGAAAAAAATAAGCAGCATCTTTCTGGTCTTACTTGTATCACTTTTTCTTTTTGCATGTCAACCAAATGAAAGTGATAACAATCAGACACTAGAGCCACCAATCATTGTTGGCGCAGCAGATATTATTTATTATTTAGGAGAAAATACGCCTGATTATTTAGCTGGTGTGTTTGCATATGATGCCCTAGACACTGATATCACAGAACAAATCGAAATCAACGATACATCTGTTGATTTAACACAAGAAGGTACATATCAACTTTTTTATAAGATTACAGATCAATTTAATCAAACATATCAAACCTATGTTTATGTCATAGTGATGCCAGAGTTGGTCGAAGAAACGATTGATTATGCACCAGTGATTTACGGTACAAAAGATATCACTTATAATATTGGGAAACAGGCACCTAATTATTTAACCAATGTAGGGGCAGCAGATTATCAAGAAGGCATTATAACAGACCGTATCACCATTGATGATTCTGAAGTCGATTTAACGACACCAGGGGTTTATCCAGTCATTTATCGTGTGATTGATGAACAACTTAACGAAACAGTCGTCACTATTTTTGTGACAGTTCAAGTTGAAACGATCGATCACTTAAATATATATTATATTAATGATACGCATGGGGCATTGTTGCCTTTTGATAATCAATTAGGTTTAGCCAATATCGCTAATTTGATATTAAGCGAAAAAGAAGCCAAACCGAACAACACACTCTTTATCAGTGGCGGCGATCTCTTACAAGGTAATATTATTTCTAACTATTTCTATGGATCGTCTATGATTGATGCACTTAATATGATGCAACATGAGGCCTTTGTTTTAGGCAATCATGAATTCGATTGGGGCTTAGAAGTTGCTACCCAATATTTTAACCCTGAGACTGAAGGTGTGAAAGCCAATTTCCCTTTACTTGGAGCCAATGTCTTTTTAAAGGGAACAAAAACGTTACCTGATTTTGTTGAACCCTATACCATCATTGAAAAAGGCCATTTAAAAGTTGGCGTTATTGGACTCATGGGCTTTGGTCTAGAGTCATCGATTGCCACAGCGAGAGTCAGTGCCTATGAGTTTGGTGACCCAATTGATGAAGCAAGATATTACACCGAATACTTAAGAACTGAAAAAGATGTTGATGTTGTGTTGGTTGTGATTCATGGCAGTGATGAAGGGTTTAACCAAGCAGCCGGACAACTATCAGGCAATCAGCGCATTGACGCGGTTTTTAACGGACATAGTCATCAAGCCTACACACGTTTTGTAGGTAGAAGCGGTGTTGACATGCCAGTGATTCAAGCGGGTGCCAACGGCACAAGTGTTGGATGGGTCCATTTGCATATTGGAAACAATAAAGACGTTGTTGCCTATGAAGCACTTAATTTAGGCAAATCAAACGATGCAAGACTTGGAGCACCACATCCTGGCGTAGCCGAGCTTTTAGATATGTATGTCGAAGAGATTGAACCGTTATTAAATGACCCTATTATCTATGCGGGCACATTTTTAAGTCGAGGCGATTTAACGCTTTATATGGCCAAACTTATGCGCATGGCAACGGGTAGTGACATCGCCTTTCATAATTCTGGTGGCACACGTGCAAGTATTGATCAAGGACAAGCCATCACAGTAGCGACCCTTTACCAAGTATTTCCTTTTGATAATCGCATCAAAACAGTGACGCTTAAAGGTGAAGATTTTATTGATTATATGAATCGATACGGGAACTACAGCTTAAGAGAAGGTATCACAGAGATTGACCCTGATCAAGAGTATAAAGTCGCGACCAATGATTATTTGTTTGACCAAGTAGATGGTCCATTTATCGGTGGCACAGATATAGATGATACAGGCATTTATATTCGAGATTTATTTGAAACTGTTTTAAGAAACTTAGCAGAAACATCAGATACATTTACACTGGATGCACCTATAGTGATTGCATATAAATCTAAGCATGAAGAACTAATGATTCAGCAAAACGCATAAACGCAATAAGGAACCGCTTTCTTATTGCGTTTTCTTTTGGTTTAAGAGACCTAAAGCGTTTACATTATTTTCCTAAAATGCTATAATTATTTAAAGAATAAAAGATGGAGTGTGGTCGAACATGGAATCCAATAAGTCATCTTCGGGATGGTGGCAAAAGATCAAAGCATTCTTTAAGGCTGGTTTTAAGAAAATCATAGCGTTCTTCTATGTTGGGATTTTTTTGCGTATTATAAACTTTTTCAAGAGTATTTATCTTGCAGCTAAAGAACATCCTAAAGCATTTAGAAGAGGGCTATTATCATTTTTCTTTATGGGTGCAGGACAACTTAGAAATAAACAATGGTATAAAGCAATACCCATTATTGCTATTCTACTGATTTTTCTAGTCATTGAATTTACAACCAGTAATTACATCTTTGCTATTGGTGGTGAGATTCAACAATTTCCAGCAGAAGACACCCCACTTTATTTTTTCCGTGACTACGGTGGGTTCTTTACCAAAGGTGTCTGGGGCTTTTTCACTCTAGGGGTTTTGGTTTTAGGAAACTCATATCGTGGACAAGCCATTATTACATTTGATCGCGTCTTAACATGGCGTTCAGCCGATAACTCTCAAGTGTTATTGGGTGAAGGGATTATCGCGATTGTTCTACTTATGATCTTAGTTATTACTTGGATCTTTGCAATTAAAGATGCATATAAATCTTATTTAAAGATTGAAGAAACAGGCGAAGTTGAGCCTGCTGAAAAGTTCGTTAAAAGACTATGGCAAGATTATTTTGCTTATATCATTATTTTGCCATCCTTTACATTAATTTTATTATTTACATTGATTCCATTCTTATTCAGTTTCTTGGTCGCTTTTACCAACTGGACTGGACGTATTTCTTTACTAGAACAAACCTTTAGGTGGGACTTATTAGGGACCTTTAGATTGGTCTTTTCAAGCGGCGACTGGCTGAAGTTTTTCGGTGACGTGCTTGGTTGGACAATCTTTTATGCCTTTATGTCATCAGTTACTGTTTATGTTTTAGGACTGATTCAAGCTTTAATTATCGAAAGCAAGTATGTGGTTGCTAAAAAGTTCTGGCGTGTCCTCTTATTATTACCTTGGGCAATTCCTGGGATGATTTCATTGATGCTTTTTAGAAACGTTTTTGCTGATAATGCAGGATTGATGAATCAAGTCTTAGCACAGTTTGGAACCACTGAATCATTGAAATCATTTTTAACATCCATTGGATTGGTGAATCAAACGAGTCCTGGTAATATTTTATGGTTTACGTCACCACAAAATGGTCAGTTGGCCAAAGCTCTAATCATTATTGTGAATATGTGGTTGGGTTATCCCTACTTTATGATGTTAATCACAGGCGTTTTAGGAACCATTCCAGAATCACTTTATGAAGCAGCTGAAATTGATGGTGCAACCTCACCACAAAAATTCAGATTCATTACATTACCGATGGTCTTAAAAGCAACTGCACCGGTCATTATTACAACATTTACATTCAACTTTAATAACTTCGGGGCCATTTACTTTTTATCTGGCGGGGGTCCAGGATATCCTATTTCTGAAATTCCCGAGACAGTACGGGTATTAGGTGCCGCACCAGGTCAAACCGATATCTTGATTTCTTGGATTTATAAATTATCATTTACTGGCGCAGTCAGACAGTTTAATTTAGCATCTGTTTATTCCATCTTGATCTTCGTCTTTATTGGACTCGCCGCGATTTATAATCTTTCACGATTGAAATCATTCTGGGAGGAGGACTAGAAAATGACTGAGACAGCTTATAAAATGTCATTTAGTGACAAAGTTAAACGGTTTTTCCGTCGTTTAACATTTAAAAAAGCCCTTTTGGGTATCTTAGCATACGGCTGGTTATTATTGATGGTTGTTATTGTGTTAACACCAGTGCTATGGATGGTTTCTGCATCATTTACCAACGGTACACAATTAAGCCAAGTCCCTATATTCCCTAGAGTGAGTGAATGGACCTTAAAAAATTACCGTGAACTCTTTACGTATACATCATCATCTGCACAACAAATACCCGATTATGTCAGAGCGTTTTTGACAACATTAACCATTGCCACAGCGAATATGGTATTAGTTGTTATCTTTTCATCATTGGTCGGTTTTAGTTTCTCACGTTATAAATTCAAAGGGAAAAAGAAGGTATTGTTATCCCTAATGGCATTACAAATGTTCCCATCATTTATGGGAATGCTCGCTTTATTTATGTTCTTTAGACAATTTGAGTTACTAAATAAACCACTGGCTTTAACATTGATCTATGTTGCCGGCTCTATTCCATATAATACCTTCATTGTGCGCGGGTTTATGCGTAACATTCCTAAATCACTTGATGAAGCAGCCTTTATTGATGGGGCAAGTAATTTACAAACACTGTTTTTAATTATTGTGCCTTTAGCTGTACCGATTTTAGGATTCTTGGCAGTCAATGCGTTTATGGGACCATGGTTAGATTATATCTTGCCATCCATCTTAATGCCACAGCGTGACACGGTTGCTGTTTGGTTATTTAGATATATGGACCCAATGAGTTCGACATATAGCCCGATTCAATTTATGGCCGGTGCATTATTCATAGCCGTGCCGATTATGATTATTCAAATATTTATGCAACGCTATTTGGTCTACGGATTAACATCTGGAGCCGATAAAGGTTAAATCTCATCACATAAAAAAAGTGCGATCGAATCGCACTTTTTAGATAGATACTAAGGAGTATTCAATGAACATTAAAGAACATATCAAACTACTTTGGGACAATCGATCACTCATAAAAGCAGCCAAAATAAACTTGATTTTTGTGTTGATTTTGCTTTTTGTTAATGTTTCTTTAGTATCCATACCCAATTATTATGGTGTCTTAAATGGCATTCGTAGCATTGAATATTTAGAAGATATTGATGAAACATTCAAACTGTTTTATGAACAAGAAATACCATGCGAGATTGATCAAACATATACATTTTCTTGCAGTGAACCAATAGATGGTGTTTATGGATCTTATCAGGTATATTATCAAGAGACGATATCAACTGAAAACATCACAGAATCAAGCATTATTTTTGGGTCAAAAAACATTATTATTCTCTATATTGACCAAGAGGATATGGTCTATGAACTCGCCGGAGATTATCGTTTGTTAGAAGCGTTTGATTTTTCGAGTATTAAAGATCAACCTCATCAATATGAGACGCTTGATGCACATTATGAAAGCGTTACAGATGTCTTTTTATCAAACGTCTATTTTTCAAGTGTTGGTGAGCGTGTTTTCCTTATCTTTTCTACACAGTTCGCTCAGATTGCTATTTATGTTGTCATTATCTCAATTATGTTTATGATACTAAATTACCGCTCAAAAACACCTAAAATTAGTTACCTTGCTGCGGTTAAAATTACGATTTTGGCTATGTTGGGCCCTGCACTTTTATCAGCCATTGTTGGCGTGTTTTTAAATGTTTGGGGCAGCATTTTATTTACCCTGTTATACGCGATTCGAATGATGTTTGTTTATTATGCTGTTCATAGAACAGTAGAGGTTATACGCTAAAAAAATGTAACCGCTTTAATAAATTATGAAAATGTAAAGCTGTGATTCTAATAAGAAACCGCTTTCACATTTTCTTTTTTTATACACCTTTCTATAATATCGTGATATAATTGTAACAAATAGATTTTAAATATAAGGAGGAAATATGAAAAAAATCTTATTGATTGTCGCGCTTTTATTCTCTGCAACTATCTTAGCTGCTTGTAATACTGAACGTGGTTATTCAGATTGTGAAAACCCAGATGGTACTCAAGCTTGTTGGAGTGCAGATGACGAAAACTTCCGTTGGGAAGAAGACGCAGTGATTTCAATTGGTGTTGATAATGACACTATGGGTGCTGCATTAGTCGAAAAATGGGATGCTGATTTTCCAGCATTAGCAGGTAAATTAGAGTTTAGAAACTATGGTTCAGCTAATGGTGCTAACTCAGGTGTTCAAGGTATTCAAGACTCTCAAGGTGAAGCTCCAGATGTCGCTTTAGTTATTGATAACGAAGTCACTGGACGTGTTGGATCTTTATTACCACTACATGAATACTTCCAAGATTTAGGTGCTGCTCAAACATTAAATTCAGCGTTTACTGAAATTAATGCTACTGCAAACACTTATTACTTACCAGCATTCTATGATGGTATGACATTCTCATGGAACGAAACCATGTTAACACAATTTGGTGTTGACTTAACTGACGCTAACGAAGATGGTCTACCAGATGCTATCGATACATGGGAAAAAATCTTTGCATGGGCAAACGAATGGGAAACATTGGCAGAACGTCCAACATTCACATACACTAAAGCTGATGATACTGTTGTTAACAACAAGATTTTAGAAGTGTTCCCAATTTCATTAGACGAACCATGGAGTGGATATTCTTCATTAACTGCTGGTGGATGGCAATTATTCCCAGAAGGCGATATGACAGCTCCTGGCTTTGATGACGCAGAATTTAGAACAGGCTTAGAATTTATTAAAGCGTTCTCTGAAACAAGCATGAGTGTTGATGACACTGGCGCTAAGAAACCTGCAAGTTCAATGGGTTGGAGATGGGATTCATATTTAGATGGCGCATATCCATTTAGCTTAGTTGGTACTTGGATGGATGTTCAATCTAAAGTTGATGAAAACAATTTAACGTTCAGATTTTCACCAATGCCTACATATAATGGCGTTCAATTAACACCATTAATGAAGACTAAGGGATTTGTAATTAACGGATTTACTGAAGCTCCATCTGCAGCATCTGAAGTTTTAAGATGGGTTTACACGAAAGAAGTTATGGAATTAGTTGTTGAAACTTCAACATACTTACCAGCTTTAGAAGCTGATGCAGCAATTTTCCCAGAAATTGAACAAGCATGGAAAGCTGAATTCTCACTTGGTATGGCTTTAAATAGACTTGAACCAGGCGGAACATTACCAGAAGCAGCAACCATTCGTGCAATGGACGTTTACTATGTGATCGGTATTACTGATTACTATAAAGCAGTATGGGATGGCGATGAAACACCAGCATCTGCTCAAACAGCAATCGTTTCTGCAGCACAAGCTTGGATTACAGCTAACAACGTCGCAGCTTAACACACGTTTACAAAATGAATAAAAAGGCTCTAACATTTAGAGCCTTTTTTAATAGGAGTTGATGGTATGAAAAAACTATGGATGATGATCTTGTTAACTATACTCTCAGTTGTGATCATCTCATGTCAAGAAACACCCGTTGAACCAGAAGAATCAGAAGAAACGCCGTGGAAAATAACTTATGATATCAAAGATGCATCACCCCATTTTTATAATGAGGTCAGCGTGTGTTATCAAATATTTCCGATTGCATTTGCTGATTCAAATGGCGATGGATTAGGCGATTTAAACGGCATCACAGAAAATCTTGATTATTTGTCTGAAACACTCAATGTTGATTGTATATGGCTGAATCCGATTAATCCAAGTCCAACCTATCACAAATATGATGTGACCGATTATTATGGCATTGATCAACAATTCGGAACCATGGCTGACTTTGAAGCGCTCATAGAAGCTGCTGATGCAGTTGGCATTAAAATTTTAATGGATTTGGTGATTAATCACTCGTCATCACAACACCCATGGTTTATTAACGCAACCACAGGACCGGCAGCATCATACAGAGATTTCTACGTATGGAATGACTTAACAGATCGTGAAGCCTTTCCTATTCGTACAGGATGGTATATGAATAATGGCATGTATTATTATGCATCATTTTGGTCTGAAATGCCCGAACTCAATTTTGATAATCCAGCGGTTAGAGAAGAGATTAATAATATCACCACTTTTTGGTTAGAAAAGGGTGTTGGTGGATTTAG
Organism: Acholeplasmataceae bacterium; assembly: GCA_047921055.1. Lineage (GTDB taxonomy): Bacteria > Bacillota_I > Bacilli_A > Acholeplasmatales > Acholeplasmataceae > JBLRWW01. The sequence goes on along the minus strand of JBLRWW010000041.1, from coordinate 1,029 downwards.
AATTGACGCTGCTAGACATATTTATGACATTAACGAATACCCTTTAGGTACACCAACAAATCGTGAAAATATTAATTATTTTAGAGCATTTAATCACCACGTGAAAACAATCAATCCTGACGCGTTTGTTGTGGGCGAGGTCTATGTGAATAGTTCAAGTTTTGTTGCAGGATTTTATGAAGGTATGGATTCAGCCTTTAACTTTGAATTTTCAGATGCATTGATTACGGCACTTCAACAAGGTTATGATACTGATGCACTTGATGTCATCTTTGAAAGTAGAGAAGCATTTGGTCGAAGAAGAGATGACTATATTGATTCGTTTTTTCTGACCAATCATGATCAAGATCGTATCATTGGACGCTTAGATAATAATCCAGACAAAATGAAATTGGCGGCCCATATTATGATGACACTGCCAGGCATTTCTTGGATCTATTATGGTGAAGAGTTGGGCATGTCAGGTCCAAAACCAGACCCTTCGATTCGTCAACCATTTAAATGGGGTAACGAGCGATTAAGTTACACCACACAAAGCAGACCGAATGGTATTGCTGCTTGGAATACACAAAACCAAAACCTTATAGGGATGACAGAACAGCTTTTAGATGAGACCAGTATTTTATCAGCATATATCAATGCGATTGAACTTAGAAAAACACACAAAACACTACATCAAGGTGACATATTACGTCTTACTAACAATGATCAAAGATTGCTGACATTCTTAAGAGTTGACGGTGATGATATCTATTTGGTTGTACACAATTTATCCAGTCAAAGTGTATCACGCGCTCATAATTTGACATCATATGAAGTGATCTATCATACACACACACTAGATGATCAACAGACATCGTTTGTCTTTCAACCGTTCTCCTCGACCGTTATTAAAATTAATACAACCAACGTATCATTATCATAATTAATTGATAGAAAACCGCTTAACAATGCGTTAAGCGGTTTTTTTATTTTATGCAATTGGTGTTAATCTTTTTTTACGAATAAAGAAGTAAGCCAGTGGACCAA
>JBLRWW010000040.1:0-12469 GCA_047921055.1 Acholeplasmataceae bacterium | reverse complement strand
GTATCAAGTGTTTAAAAAAAGGTTTAAACAAACTCACAAAGAAAAAAGAAATCCTTGTGAGAAACGCATTTATTTTTAGAAGACTAACATAAAGATCACTTCATGAGTCATTATCATAAATTTAAGGATCTAAAAAAAGCTAGTAAAAACACATGATGCTAAAACAATTCGAAATGGTAGATTACCTTATAAAATAAATTTCAACCTCTCAGAACGCGTCGATCATTTTATATACATAAATCAAATTATTTTAAAATGCTGTGACATCACTAGAAGTCATTAATCAAAAAATATAAACATTAATTTTCATTCAATCTGGTGACACATACCTATACCTAAAAAGAAGAAGCACAAGCATAAAAACATCCCCCTATCAAGAACAGTCAAAAAGACCCCAAAACGACGTATAAGCGTTATTAGGCCCTAAGATATACAATTATCCTACAAGAACAAGTTTAAATGCTCACAACGCACTCTCAACATTATTTATTATACTCAATTTGATTTAGTGAATATGTTTATACGGAGAAGGAGTACAAAATAGACTATTTAATCATATTCAAAACCTTACTGTAACCATGTATAAATGCTACTTGATGTATATTTCTATTCTATATTTGTTCGTATAATATATATTATGTTAACCATGCAATGATATCATTACTGTGCGGTTAATGAGTTTTGTGTGGATATGTTGGTTGTGTGGGTTTGTGTATACTTCGGCTTCTATACTTGAAATGCTGTGTAGCCTATCAAAAACACACTATAATTAAACTTACATTTCTCGAGTTCACATTTTTTAAAGGTATGATACAATAAATATGGTGATTATATGAGAAAACAGACAATATTTATCATATTTACAGGTGGTACGATATCAATGGGTCGTGATGAACTTACAAAGAAAACCATGATCATTGATAGTCAAAATGAGTTGCTAGAAAACATCGGTTCATCGCTTCAAACGGTGCAGTTAGAGCATCATTATTTTTCTATGAAGCCATCACCTTCAATGCAAATCATTGACATGTTTAACCTCGCAAACTTAATCGATAACAAGCTATCTCAAGATAATATTGATGGTGTTGTCGTTACCCATGGTACAGATACTCTTGAAGAAACTGCTTACTTCTTGGACCTATTTTTGGAAACAAAAAAGCCCGTAGTTGTTACAGGATCCATGCGCAACTTCTCAGAGCTTGGATATGATGGGTTATCCAACTTGGTGTCTTCGATTCTTGTAGCGTCGTCTACTGAATCAATAGATCGTGGTGTTTTGGTTGTTATGAATGATGAAATCAATGCAGCTGCTGAAGTGACTAAATCACATACACTTGCACTTGATACATTTAAGTCGCTTGAGTTTGGTCCAATCGGTATCATCGATCAAGACAACGTTTTATATTACAGACAAACACATCATAAACAATTTTTTATTCGTCCGAAAGAAATCATTGAACCCGTCGAGTTAATCAAGGTTGTTGCAGGTTCAAGTTCAGTATTACTAAACTTACTGATTGAGCATGGTGTCAAGGGTATTGTTATTGAAGCACTTGGTCGCGGCAATGTACCTCCAGCAATGATACCTGGTATTTCAAAAGCCATCAACTTAGGCATTCCGGTTGTCCTAACTTCCAGATGCCCAATGGGACGTGTGCTTGACACATATGGATACGAAGGTGGCGGACATCACTTAAAACAAATGGGTGTCATGTTTGCTGAAAACATCAATGGTCAAAAAGCACGAATTCTTCTTTTACTTGCCTTATCAGAAAATGCATCAATCGAATCAATTAGAAAGTACTTTTCTTAACACATTAAAGGTGGTACTTTAAAATGTTTTTTTATGATATAGTTCATAACAAATACTTTAAATTGTTTATGCTGACATCTGCTTTTTTGATGTCTTCATGGGCAATTTTTTTACTAGTAGAAAGAATCTTTGCATTTCCGAATCAACTCGATCGTGCCATAGCAACTGTCTTTTATTTCACCACGCAAAGTAACCTTTTGGTATGGGTTGTTTTGGTACAAAGTTTTACCAAGTTGACAGCGAAGTCTTGGTTTAAAACACTTTCATTTATTGCTGTGATTGATATCATTATCACTGCTGTTATCTTTCATCTTTTTCTTGCACCATTTTTACATAGTGTTGAATTAATGCAACACGTCTTACACACATTTGTACCCCTTATTTTTGTCATGTTTTATGCTTTATTTTTGTCATCAAAAATGGCTTATAAAAAATTTTATTTATCACTGATTCACCCACTGATTTTTTTGTTTTTAATCTATGTATTTGTCGAACCATTTTTTGGTGATAGACTCAATGTTATCTACCCTGATTACGAATCAGCAAGATACGTTTATCCTTTTCTAGATCCAGCATATTTTTCATCTGGCATATACGGTTTGATACTTTTTATTATTGGCGTTCTGACACCGTTCATTTCACTTACTGCTGTTTTAGTTATTTTTTTGACTGGGCATGTCCATGACTGTATATCATTAAATAATAAGAAAAAAGACCAATAAAAAAGGATTGCTCATAAGCAACCCTTATAAAAAATGAACACCATTTTTTCCATTTTGTTTCACTATGTAATGCGCTTTATCAGCTGTAATAATAGCGGCTGTAATCTCTTCATGTTTTTTAAATAGTGAGGCCCCGACTGAGACAGTAACAACAATATTTTCATCAGCTGTTTTGATGAACGATCCTTCAATAAGCATACGTAAATTCTCTGCTTTTTTTATGATGAGCTCTTTTGAAACATCCTTTAAAAATACAATAAACTCTTCTCCACCATACCGAATGGCAATGTCATCTGTATTAATATTTAATTGTATTGTCTGTGTAAGATTAGTCAAAACTTTATCACCAAAATCATGGCCATACGTATCATTAATCATCTTAAATTCATCAATATCTAAAAATAATACACCATGTGAATGACCTTGAAATATTTCTATTTCACCTTGGATCAACAAGTCTAAGTATCGCCTGTTATAGCACTTAGTTAAAGGGTCGATAAATGTTTTAATTTTTTCCTCATTGAGCCTTTTTTCATACGATTCATTTTGGGTCAAATCTCTGAAAACTTCAACGCCGTAAACCACGCTACCATGATCTTTAAAGGGTATGGTTCTTACAGCAATTTTAACACGATGACCATTTTTATGATGTAAATAGATATCTCCTTGGTTCACTTCGTCTTGATCCATCGAAGCCTTTAAAGGACATCCAATAATGCATAGTCTTGTGCCATCTTCATCAATATGATTTAAGATATTATCATTACAATACTTACCGACAACCTCATCTTTTGAATAGCCTGAAATCTGTTCTGCAACTGGATTAAAATAAAGAATCTTTCGGTTTCGATCGACAATGTAAATGCCTTCGTGAAAATGTCTAAAAAGTTCAATGAGTCTATTTAACATGTCCATATCATCACATCCTATTCATATATTTTATCACATTTATATCATTCTCATTTACTTTTTTTTTGCGACCTTCGTTAATTGACAATTGCATTGTTTAATTCTATAATAGAATTACCTATACAACAAGGAGGAAACCTCATGATCAAAAAAGCATTCACTGCTTTTTTACTTGTTACACTTTTTATGATTAGCTCCTTTTTTTCTATCCAATCCTATGCATCTGATCAAGATGATTTCGATATCATTTATTTTGGTTCTTATTATTGTAGCAGTTGTCAAGCATTAGAAACAGAAGGTGTGTTTGATCAACTCGTTGATCAGGGCTATCGGGTTAAAAAATATATGCTTGAAGACAATAGAGCCCAAACAGAAAAATTACATTTTGACTATTTATATACCTATAATGTGCCTAATGTCGGTGTCGATAAAATCCCTATCATTTTTGTTGGTGATACATATTTCGCTGGTCGTTTGAGCATTAGTAACAATGTGGCAAACAACACCATTCAGTCGATTGCTGATGAACAGATTCTTTTGGAACTTCTTGAAGCGCCTGAACCACCATTAACTTTTTCATTTAGAGATATCCTCGTTAATTTAGGTGTCACCATTTTTATGGGTCTAGGAGACGCTTTTAACGTGTGTGCAATTGCGATGCTTTTAATGTTTGTTTCCTTTTTATCTACAACAAAAAATAAGAAAGCCATCGCCTATATTTGTGTTTCCTACATTACCGCGATCTTTGTGATGTATTTTATTATCGGTGCTGTTTTAGCACAACTCTTTGCTTTTTTAGCACCGTTTTTCTTTATTTTTGCTTGGATCATAGTTGCGCTTGCTTTTATTTTACTACTGCTCAACTTGTATGATTATGTCATGGCCAGACGCGAAAAGTATCAAGATATTAAAAACAAATTACCTTCTGGAGCTTTTAAAATCACTAAAAAACTCATGGGTGGATTTTCCAAGAAAATCGAGTCAGGTAGCAAAGGGATTTATGTCATTGCCTTTTTCATTGGTATTGTCGTTGCATTGATTGAATTCCCTTGCACAGGTCAAGTATATATTTCATGGCTTGCTTACATGACACAAAATATGGGTCAAAACGTTGTGTTTTATTTGTATCTTACCATTTATAATTTATTGTTTATTGCACCACTGATTGTTATTTCAATCATCGCTATTCGCTCACAATCTATTCAAGCAGTTTCTAATTTCATGCGTGAACGCATGGATTTAATTAAGTTACTCAATGTCTTTATCTTTTTATTTGTCATTATATACTATTTGATTACCCTACTTTAAGGAGGATTATTATGAAATGCATGATTAAAATCACAGATCAAGACGGTCACAAGATTTATCAGGGAAAGGTGATTAATTTACCTTTTAAAAAACAAGCCATTAAAGATAAATGCATTGAACTTTTTAATGATGATGATCCATGCATTATTCATGAATCTTATGCCATCAATAAGTTTGCTGAAGAACTTGTCAATCTTTTTGATCAACAATCGCAAGATAATGTTGCATTAAAAGATATTGCTGATCACCTAGATTTTATTGATATCCCTCATTTGTCAACTTATATGATGACCCTTGAGGTGAAAAAATGAAAACCATTTATCTTGACCATGCCGCAACGACACCTGTTGACCCTCGTGTTTTAAAAGCAATGCAGCCTTATTTTTGTGCCCATTATGGTAACCCATCATCGATGCATCATTTGGGGATTCACAATAAAAAAGCGATCAATACAGCAAGAAAAACGATTAGCACGCTTCTTGCATGTCAACCAGAAGAAATTATTTTTACATCTGGCGGCACTGAATCGATTAATTTAGCACTTAAAGGTGTTGCTCAAGCAAACCCCTTAAAAAAAGAAATTATTACAACCAAAGTTGAACATAAAGCAACCCTAAATGCCTGCAAGTTTTTAGAAAACAATGGGTATAAAGTGCACTATTTAGCCACAGATGCTATGGGACTGATTGATTTAACAGAACTAGATTCAATTATTAACGCCCATACACTAATGATTTCAATCATTTGGGGCAATAATGAAATTGGTACCATCCAGGACATAAAAAAAATCATTGACATCTGTCACAAAAACGATGTGTTGGTTCATGTTGATGGGGTTCAAATCATTGGTCAAATACCATTTGATCTAAAGACTTATCCCGTTGATTTAATGACAATATCAGCACACAAATTTTATGGTCCAAAAGGTAGCGGTTTGTTATATGTTAAAAAAAATACCCCTATTTCTGCCATCATCCATGGTGGTGATCATGAAAACGGCTATCGCTCAGGCACAGAAAATTTAATGGGTATTATTGGCTTAGTCAAGGCGATGGAACTCGCTTATAGCGATATAAAAAAACAAGAAAACCACAAACGAGAACTTTCAACATATTTTTATAAAGAAATAAAAGAAATGCACGATGTCATACTCAATGGACCGATGATTGGAGATCAACGCTTGCCAGGACATTTAAGTCTTTCATTTAAAGAGATTGATGGTTTTCAGCTATCATTTGCACTTGATCAAAGAGGTGTTTGTGTTTCAACAGGTAGTGCATGTAGTGCACGCATCATCGAGCCCTCCCATGTTTTAAAAGCAATTAAAGTTGATCCTGATTATATCAAAGGTACACTCAGAATAACCTTTGGTAATCATCAAAATCTATCTGATGTGAAAGCCGCCTTAAAAGTATTTAAAGACGCTTTGGCATGTCAATAAAAAAAGTGCAAATGCACTTTTTTATTTAAGATGTGATAGAAATGATTGTCCATTTTTTGGTGTTTCAGTTTTGAAATTATCATTGATCGAATAGCCAATATCAGCAAATGTCTTTAGTAAAGGCAATTGTTTAGTCACAGTAAACTTAGGACTAAATAAGAGTAATGGCACGTATTCTCTTGTATGATCGGTGCCATGATGAATGGGGTCATTGCCGTGATCTGCAGTAAGAATTAATAAGTCATCATTGGTAAGTTTACTGAGTAATTCAGGCAATTGTTGATCAAAGGCTTCAATGGCTTTCCCATAACCAATTGGATCACGACGATGGCCATATAAGGCATCAAAATCAACAAGATTTAAGAAGCATAGGCCGGAAAATTGACGGTCTGCAAGGGCAATAATTTGCTCCATACCATCATCATTTGATATGGTTTTAGCATATTCAGTAATGCCATATCCATCAAAAATATCATTAATTTTACCTAATGCAATGACATCATAACCAGCATCTGACAAAAAGTTAAGTGATGTTTTTTCGTGTGGTTTCAGTGCATAGTCATGACGATTTGATGTTCTAACAAATGAATCTTTATCTTTTCCAATAAACGGTCTAGCGATCACACGACCAACTTTCCATTCTGGTTTCATGGTGATTTCACGTGCAATTTCGCAAATCTCGTATTGTTCTTTAATGGGGATGATGTCTTCATGCATCGCAATCTGCAAGACAGAATCTGCTGACGTATAGACGATCAAATCGCCTGTTTTCATATGATCTTCACCAAAATCTTTGATGATCTCTGTGCCAGAAGCTGAGATATTACCAACGATTTTACGGCCTGTTTTTTCACTTAATTCATCTAAGAGCGCTTGCGGAAAGCCATGCTCTGTAAATGTCTGAAAGGGCGTTGTAATATACATACCCATCATTTCCCAGTGGCCTGTCATGGTGTCTTTGCCTAAAGAGGCTTCTTGGATTTTTGTATAATATGCCAATGGGTTCTTAACTGGTTCGACATGTTGAATGGGAATAATATTACCGACACCTAATCGCTTTAGTGTGGGAATATCTAAGCGCATACGCATGGCGATATGTCCAAATGTATTGGCACCCAAATCATCATAATCTTTTGCATCAGGTGCTTCACCAACACCCAAACTATCTAAAACAATTAAAAATATTCTTTTAAACATATTCATCCTCCTTCTTGGCACGTGGATGTGCTTGGTTATAACTACTTTTGATATGTTTTTGACTCATATGTGTATAAATTTGTGTGGTTGAAATATCTTCATGACCCAAAAGTGTTTGGAGCATGCGTAAGTCCATTCCACTTTCTAATAAATGTGTCGCAAATGAATGTCTTAATGTATGTGGTGAGCACTCTGTTTGAATTAAAGCATCTTTTGCAAGTTTTTTTAAGAGTTTAAAAAAGCCTTGTCGTGATAGTGTATTGCCCTGTTGATTTAAAAACAGGTCATAGTTGTTTTTTTGAACATGAAGCGTTGGTCTACCTTTAACAATATAGTTTTTAAGCGCAATCACTGCCATATCAGAAATAGGGACCATCCGTTCTTTACTGCCTTTACCTAATACAATGACATAGGCTTGATTTAAATGGATGTCTTCTGTCTTTAACAACAATAATTCGCTGACTCTAAGCCCTGAACCATAGATGAGTTCAATGAGTGCCATATTACGTAAACCTAGTGGTGTCGTCTTATCGATTTGTTCTAAAATACGTACGACTTCATCGATGGATAATACAGCTGGCAATTTCTTTTTTGACTTAGGGGTTTGATAACTTAATGCCACATCTTCACTCGTTTCCTTTTCTAAAAACAAGAATTTATGGAAACTTTTGATAGAAGCAAGCTTGCGTGCCAAACTGGCATCGCCTATTTTTTTCTTTAAGCTCTTTAAATAACCATCAATATGTCTTTTTTCAATGGCACTTGGCTTAGTGATTTGATGGTATTTTTCCAAAAACAAAGCATATTGGCCAATATCTTTAGAATAAGCCAACACTGTGTTTTCTGATAACCCACGTTCTTTTTTTAAATAATACTCATAATCTTTTAATATATATTTCATATAAACACCATAAAGACTTGATTACCTAGAAATAGACCTTGATAGGTTAATTTTAACATATCATCAACGATTTCAACGAGACCAAGATCAATTTTTTCTTTTAAACTAGGAAACAATTCAAAGAGATCCTTGTGATATGTTTCTTTAAACGTCTTAAGAGACACACCTTCTAGTTTTCTTAAGCCAAAGATTAATTCATCACGCATTTTTTCATCAGTAGAGACTAAAAACCGATGTTCAGTAAAAGCTTTTTCATATGCTGGTAGATGACGATGGTTATGCGTGCGAAATCCTTCCAAATAGCCATGTGCGCCAAGACCAACACCAATATAATCTGTGTTATTCCAGTAAATTAAATTATGGTTTGAAACCAGGTTATGTTTAGCAAAATTAGAAATCTCATAATGTTGATAGCCAAATTGTTTTAAATCTTCCATAACTTTTTGATACATCATGGCCTCTAAATCTTCTGAAATGGGTTTAAAATTACCTTTTAGGTATTGGTGATAAAAGACGGTTTTCTCTTCTAAAATCAAAGAATAACAAGACACATGTGGGATATCTAGGCGGTTGATTTCCTTTAAATCAAAATCAAGATCATCCATGGTTTGTTTGGGAAGTCCGTAAATCAGATCAACTGAAATATTGGAAATACCAATTGATTTTAAGTGATTAATGGCGTTATAGACATCATCATTGGTGTGTTTGCGGTTTAAGGTTTTTAAAATCGTTTGATTAAAGGTTTGAACACCTAAACTCACACGATTAACGCCATACTTCTTAAACAGAATGCCTTTATCAGGATGATAGCTTTCTGGATTAACCTCAATGGTATATTCAATCGGTGATATATCTTTAAGACCTTCAAAGAGTTTTTCAAGTTGGCCTACTGAAAGCATGCTAGGCGTGCCACCACCAATATAGATGGTTTGGATGGATGACATGTGCGCATGATATAATTGGATTTCTTCTAATAACCGATCTAAATAGTGATCAATCATATCATCATCTTTTGGGACACGTTTAACAAAGTCACAATAATGACAAATATGGGCACAAAACGGTATATGAACATATAGACCTTTCATTTGATCAATCACATCCCTCATATCACTATTATACACTGTTTAACAGATAAGAAAAAGTGATGCACTAGTCATCACTATTGGCTAAAATCGCTAAGAATGCTTCTTGTGGCACATCAACACGTCCCACAGACTTCATCCGCTTTTTACCTTCTTTTTGTTTTGATAATAATTTTTTCTTACGCGTAATATCGCCACCATAACATTTGGCCAACACATCTTTACGCATGGCCTTAATGGTTGAGCGTGCAACAATTTTTGTGCCAAGCGCTGCTTGGACTGGTATTTCAAACATTTGACGTGGAATCAAGTCAACCATCTTTTCACAAATGGCTTTACCACGGGCATATGCGAAATCTCTATGGACAATAATAGAGAGGGCATCAACGATTTCACTATTTAACAAAATATCCATTTTTTGAAGATTTGAACGTTTATACCCAATCAACTCATAATCAAATGAGGCATACCCTTTGGTTGATGATTTAAGTTTATCGAAAAAGTCATAAACGATTTCTGATAAAGGCATGTCATAAGTAATTAAAACCCGATTGGAATCAACATATTTCATGTCACCAAAGATACCACGTTTTTTCTGGCAAATATCCATGATTGATCCTACATATTCTTTGGGTGACATCATGGTTGCTTTCACGTAAGGCTCTTCAATAAAATCAACCCTTTGTGGTGGTGGTAATTTTGAAGGATTATCAATGGACATGATTTTGCCATCTGTTAAATGGACTTGATAAATCACCGATGGTGCCGTTGCGATTAAATCAATATCAAACTCACGTCTGATACGCTCTTGAATGATTTCCATATGAAGCAATCCTAGAAAACCCGTTCTAAATCCAAAGCCTAACGCTTGGGATGTTTCAGGTTCGTATAATAAGGATGCATCATTTAATTTGAGTTTATCGAGTGCATCTTTTAAATCATTATATTTTGCATTTTCAAGGGGATATAATCCACAAAAAACAACAGAATTCATCGTCCGGTACCCTGGCAGTGGTTCTTTTGCTTGTGGACTTTGATGTGTGATGGTATCACCAACACGCACCTTATCGATCATCTTAATGGATGCTGTTAAATAACCAACGTCACCTGGACCTAAAATATCTCGTTTTAAGATCTTTGGTGTATGGACACCTACCTCTAGGACTTCATAAACAGCATCAGATGCCATAAATTTAACCATATCACCTTTTTTAACTGTGCCATTAACAACTCTAATGGAAGGAATAACACCCTTATATGGATCAAAAACAGAGTCAAAAACAAGTGCCTGAAGCGGTGCATTTGCATCACCGTTTGGTGCAGGCACATCTTTAACAATGCGTTCTAAAATATCAATAATACCAATGCCATCTTTGGCTGATGCCAATACAGCATCTTGAGCAGGTATACCGATAATATCTTCAATTTCTTTTTTAACCTTATCTGGTTCAGCACTCGGCAAATCAATCTTATTGATCACTGGAATGATTTCTAAATCATTATCAATGGCCAAATAGACATTGGCAAGTGTTTGAGCCTCAATGCCTTGCGCTGCATCAACAACCAATATCGCGCCTTCACACGCTGCAAGCGATCGTGAGACTTCATAAGTGAAATCAACATGACCTGGTGTGTCAATTAAGTGCATAATATATGACTCACCATCCCTGGCTTTATATAGAACTTCAACAGCATTTAATTTAATGGTGATACCACGTTCTCTTTCTAAGTCCATCGAGTCAAGCAGTTGTGCCTTCATCTCGCGCTCAGATACAGTATTGGTTAATTGTAAAAGACGATCCGCCAAGGTAGACTTGCCGTGATCGATATGTGCAATGATTGAAAAATTTCTAATCTTTTTTTGTCGTTCATTTAACGCTTGATTATTCATAATTGTCATACCTTTCTGCGTTAATATTGTATCATTTTTTAGGAAAACTTCAAAGTAAAAATTGACAATTATTCAATAAACTGATAAATTTAACTAAGAAAGCGTTTTTAGCCTAAATAAACCATAAACAACGTTGCAAATTGATTGACAATTATGTATAATATAAGAGTGATTAAACAATACATAGGAGGAAAATTAAATCATGAAAAAACTATTGTTATTATTTATGGTAGCATTTGTATCTATGGCTTTATTTGCTTGCGGCGAAAAGGAATTTGCCGTTGATGGAGAATTCTTAGCTTACGAAGTCAGCGTTCATAGAAATGCACCACAGGTTACTTTTGTAACAGTTACAATTGAAGATGGCGAAATCGTTGGTTATACCATTGATGCACTTCAAGGTAGACGTACTGGTGGCGAAGACATTATCGAAGATGAAGTCGTCACAGGAAAAACACCATATGTCTGGTCATGGAATGCTCAAACCAAAAAAGAACTAGGTGATAACTATAACATGTTACCAGCGAGTGAAATTGGTAAAGAATGGTATGAACAAGCTGCTGCTATCGAAGCTTTCTGGTTAGAAAATGGTATTGAAGCAATGACTACTAATGAAGAAGGTTACATTGATAATGTGACTGGCGCATCAGTAAGTGACGCTTATAGTGCCATTGCACTTCAAGCAGTCGAAAATGCAAAAGCTGGTAAATTCGTTTCAATTTATGCATCTGGTACTGATCTCTATAGTGCTGAAATGGTTGTTACACCTAAAGGTGCCATCGAATCATTAGTGATCGATACATTACAATCAACAAGAAGCCAAGAAGATGGAACATTTGTATGGAGAGAATTAAGCAAACAAGACTTAGGTTATGGTTACCGTATGCATGGTCAAAGAGATTTGACTGAAACTGATTACATTCAATGGTTAGAAGATAACGACAAATTAGAGTGGTTTGAACAAGTTGCTTTAATTACTGATGATATCATTGAAAACGGTTGGAGAACAAATGCTGCTGATAATGTTCCTGCTGGCGTATCAATTACTACTAGTGGATACTATACTTTATTGGCTCGCTTATTCGCATTTGCTGACGAAGCTGTTAAATAAGCAAACTAAAACGGTCCTTTCCAAAATGATATGGTAAGAACCAAATAGGGCTTTCCAAAATCGTATGGTAAAACCTGGCTTTCCAAAATTG
>JBLRWW010000039.1:0-12511 GCA_047921055.1 Acholeplasmataceae bacterium | reverse complement strand
GGGGACGCACAAGGCGTTAATATCATGCCATTGGCTAACGAAATCAAAGAGGGTGTATAAATATGAAGATTCAAATAACCGGATATTCAAGTTCAGGTAAATCAACATTTGCCAAAAAATTAGCACGTCATTATGAGTTACCGATCTTACATATTGATACCATCTATTTTAAGGAAAATTGGCAAAAGCGTGATAAGCAACTCATTGAAAAAGAAATCTATGACTTCATTAAAAAAGATGCATGGATTGTTGATGGTCAATATCGTTATTTAGTGCCTGAACGCTATGAAATGTGCGATCAGATTTTCATCTTTAATTTTAATCGCTTTAAATGTCTTTACGGGGCTATAAAAAGACGTATTAAATACAGAAAAAAACAACGTGATTCTATTGCCGATGGATGTCGTGAACGCTTAGATTTAGGATTCATTAAATGGATCTTATGGGATGGTAGAAAAAAAGACTCAAGAAACTTGATTAAATCGATTATTAATACACACCCTAAAAAGACCATTATTTTTAAAAACAGACGGCAAGTCAATCGCTATTTAAAACAAATTGGGTATGTTGCGTCTTAAAATGTGAAACAATATGTTTTTTATTGTTTATTTAAACAATATATCGTATAATTAAACATGCATGTAAGGAAGTGACATATGAGTAAAGTTAGAGTTAGATATGCACCAAGTCCAACCGGATTATTGCATATAGGTAACGCGAGAAGTGCCTTATTTAATTATTTGTACGCACGCCATTTTAAGGGCGATTTTATTGTGCGTATTGAAGATACAGATGTTTTGAGAAACGTTGAAGGCGGCGAAGCTTCACAACTTGATTATTTAAAATGGTTGGGTCTAGCATGGGATGAATCGCCTGATATGGGTGGCGCTTATGGCCCTTACCGACAACTTGAACGCTTAAATATTTATCAAGACTATGCCAATCAATTGTTAGAAAAAGGCTTGGCTTATAAAGACTTTAAAGAAGGCAGTGACACTTATGCCATACGCTTTAAAGTGCCGGAGTTAAAGACATATGCCTTTGATGACTTGGTGCGTGGACATTTAAGCTTTGAGAGTAAAGATGTCGAAGACTGGATTATTTTAAAAGATAACGGTATTCCCACATACAACTTTGCAGTTGTCATTGATGATCACTTGATGGCAATCACACACGTCCTTAGAGGGGAAGAGCATATCACGAATACACCCAAGCAATTGATGGTTTATGAAGCTTTCGATTGGCAACCGCCTAAGTTTGGTCATATGACCATTATCGTCAATGAGCAAAAGAAAAAATTGAGCAAACGCGATCAAAATGTGATTCAATTTATTTCTGAGTATGCTGATATGGGCTACTTACCTGAAGCAATGTTTAACTTTATTTCACTTTTAGGATGGTCACCTGAAAGCGATCAAGAAATTCTCACACAAGAGGAAATTATCGCGCTATTTAATCCATCACGTTTATCAAAAGCACCAGCAATGTTTGATAAAGATAAATTGGCTTATATCAATAGTCGCTATATTAAAATGCTTGATGTCAAGACACTGGCATCGATGGCTAGACCATATCTACTTAAAGATCATATTGAGATTCAAAGCGATTTATGGTTAGAACTGCTTGTCTCAGTGCTGCAAGATCGTATGACACACATCGGACAAATCACAACATTACATCGCGCATTTTTCCATCAGGATTTTAATATTGAAGCAGAAGCATTACAGTTTTTAAAAGATAATCAAAGTTTAACGTTATTAGATGCCTTTTATCAAAACCTACAATCGGTTGAATGGACACAAGAAGCCATCGAACAATTGATTAAAGATACAGGTAAAACCGTTGGCGTCAAGGGCAAACCCTTATTTATGGGGCTTCGAATTGCGACGACTGGTGATATGCATGGCCCCAGTTTACCCATTTCAATCACATTGTTGGGCAAACCGATGATATTAAATCGTATCAAATATACTATGAATCAACTTAGAGGTGAAAATAAATGAGAAAAATGATTACAATCTTTGTTATAGGTCTACTCGCTTTAGGCCTTGTGGCATGTCAAGAAACAACAGATGTATCTGTTGAATTTACATCGGTTGAAGTTGAATTAACACAAGTCATCTTTACCTTGGTATTAACCGATCCAAATGAAGAAGTGAATAGTTTGACTGTTGAGGTTTTTAAAGGCAATGAACGCGTTAGAACACTCAATGTCAATGATGCCGAAGGCCTTGAAGGTATTACCTTTACGTCTTTGACGACAGAAACATTATATCGTATTGAAGTGTCAGCTTCGATTGGTCGTGACATCATAAGTGTTGGAACCTATGAATTTACAACACTTTCAGCAGCATTGGTCACCATTGAAACCACAGAGCAGTTTTTAAATATGAAAAACAACCGCAGTGGTAATTATGTGTTGGGCAATGATCTTGATTTTGAAGGCGTTACATTTGTGACACCTTTCTCATCTTCTTTTAGTGGTACCTTTGATGGACAAGGACATACCATTTCAAACATTACATTTGATAGTATATCGACATATACAGGTATTTTTGGATTTGTTTCAACAGGAACGATTCAAAATTTAGTCTTTGATAACATTACCATAGGCACCGAAGCAGAACCACTTGTCATGCAAACATCTGCACGCATTGGTATCATTTCTGGTTATGTGGCAGGATCAAATGCTTTAATTGAAAATATTACCATTAAAAACAGTCGGATTTATGTTGAAATCGCCTCGACCATTCATATGTATGTTGGTGGTGCTGTAGGTGAACAACGCGGTAAATTAGAAGACATCACATTAGAAAATGTCGATGTCAGCTTAACATCAAAATCATATGGTCGTGTTAAATTGGGTGGTGTGGTTGGTTATTTATATGAAGAAGCAACCTTAAAACGTATTGCAAGTGATGTCAATGTAACGTTTGCACTTGATGCAGCAAACACACGCGATCGTGACTTTTCAATATTTGTTGGTGGTGTGATTGGCGATAACTTAGGTAAAATTTCACCAAGAGCCGTTGATAGTATTTATTCAACAGGCGATGTCATAATCTCTCAACTAGACTTTAACACGCTTGAAACATCTACTAAAGGTTTTTATATTGTGTATGTAGGTGGATTGGTTGGACGTAGTTTATCCAATGTTTATCAAGGTTTTTATGATGGTAATTTATCTGTGACGCATGTCAAAGGTGACCACGATGATGTTGCAAGTAAGACCTTTTCAATTGGCGGTCTGGTTGGCTTTTATGGTGCCAATGAATCTCTTCAGTATTTGATTCGTGTCGGCGCAGGCAATCAAATCAATGTTGATGTTGCTGATGATGTCAACTTAAGAGCAAAACAAACAGTTGGTCAAAATGCACGTCAAGCAACACTGACTGTTGGTGTGGTTGGCACACAACATTTAATGATTAATGGCAATGATGAAACAATGACTGATAACCCGACCGTGATTAACGATATTCAATCGTTTTATATCACAGACTGGATTAAAGAAAGATTCCCTAATTAACCTTTACACACAAAAGACGATATCTCAAACGATATCGTTTTTTTCATAGATTTACGTTATAATAAAGAGGGTGATGGTATGCATATTTCTAAAACGAAATTCATTAATTATTTAAGATGTGACAGATTTGCTGCACTTGAAGAGATATATCAAGAAAAAGACAAGGCGATTGTTTCTTTTTCTGATGATCTTGATGATTTAATGAGCGCAGAAAATCATGCTAAGACGCATGTCATTCTTGAAAGTATGACCGATGATGTCAATCAAGACTTAATTGATCAAGATGATCCACAATTAGAGACGATGTTACCTTATTATAATCAAGTTGAAATCGTCAGTGGTCTAGCCATTAGTCATCGTTTTAAAGGCGAAACGATTTATAGTCTAGATACCTTTAAACAAAAGCGGTTTGAAGTTGAACAAGAAGGATTTCGTTTTTTTTGTTTTCTTGATGGGTATCAAGAAGACAAAGATACGATTCGAATCTTTGAAACAAAAGCCACCACATCTAAAAAATTTAAAGATATGTTTTTTAAGAATAAAGACAAAGAAAAAGTACCTATGTTTATATCCTCAAGTACAGGTATCTTGACATTAGCTTCAGATTTAACAGATATTGAAGGCAGTGATTTTCATAAAAAATTAGCCTTATTAACTGATCGACTCTCTTCTGTGGGCAGATATATCTATGACATTGCATATCAAAGATACGTCTTTGAAACAGCACACCAATCAGAAAAAAAACGTGCGTACTATTTGGCCGTTTTAAATAGTGACTATATCCATGATGGTGAGACTGATCTCAATAACGAACCTTTATATCACGATGATTTAATTGTGTTTATTGATGTCACATCATTAACTAAACTCATGATGCCTATTGTCGCAAACGATGTGACAAAGGTTATTAAGCGTTTAAACACACTAAATGCCAATCCTGTTGACTTAGGGCCTCATTGTCAGCGTAAAGACCAAAGACAGTGTGTCTTTTATCCTGTGTGTTTTAATCACGTACCTGCACACAACAGTGTATTTACATATATGGCCAATCATAATGGTTTTGTAGATGAAAATAACGAGAAAAGAAAACCATTTGATTTAATCAATGAAGGCTATGTCAATCTAGAAGATATTCCAAAATCGTGGCTTAAGCGTGAAAACAATATCATCCAAAGAGATGTCATTGATGACATGAAACCTTATTATCATTATCCAAAAATAAAAGATGGCATTGGAGCACTCAAATATCCGATTTATCATCTGGATTTTGAAACATTTCCGGCACCACTACCCAGATTTAAAGGGGAAAAACCTTATATGCAATCTCTGTTTCAGTTTTCAATTCATGTTGAAAGCGCACCAGGAGTGTGCGATAAAGATAAAGACCATTATGGGTTTTTAGCAAAAAATCACGAGGATATTCGCGAAGATTTAATTAAGACCATGTTAGATGTGATTAAAGATGATGGTGGATCAGTCATGGTTTATAACCAGTCTTTTGAACAAACAAGGTTAAAGGAAATGGCAGCATTATTTCCTGCATATCAAGAAAGACTCTTTGACATTATTGATCGCCTATTTGACTTGATGCACATCTTAAGAGGCAATAAAAAATTATACCAAGCCCTTGGTTATGACGAGAAAGAGGCAGGCGGTATTAATTTTTATCACGAGGCATTAAACGGCAGTTTTTCTATTAAAAAAGTATTGCCGATATTCACATCACTAGACTATAAAACCTTACCGATTGGTAATGGTACAGAAGCGTTAACTGCATATGCACAGTTTCCAAATATGTCTTTAGATGTCTTTGAAAAAACCTATCAAGATTTGATTGAATACTGTAAACAAGACACATGGGCCATGGTTGAGATATTAAATGCGCTCCGTCAAATAAGCCAGTAAAATCAAGATCTAGAGTTGTGGTTTATTGTTTTACAAAGCCAATTTCAAAAAAATCATCATTTGGTGGGCTTTGCTTGTTATTTTATCGGGTATCTATTATAATATGAAGATAAGGGAGGATGACATATGTTATACTTATATGATTCATTACAACAAGAAAAAAGACTATTTGAACCAATCAAAAAAGATCAAGTGACGATGTATGTCTGTGGTCCAACCGTTTATGGTGACATCCATGCTGGTAACGCCCGCCCTGTTATTTTTTTTGATGTATTAAAACGTTATTTAGTCCATTTGGGATATCACGTGACATATGCTTCAAACATTACTGATGTTGATGATCGCATCATCGAAAAGGCTCAACAAAGTGGCATTAATGAACTTGAAATCACTGAGATGTTTACAAAAAACTTTTTAGACGTTTCCTTAGCAATCGGTAGTCAATTACCAGATGAGATGCCAAAAGCAACCAGCTATATTAAAGAAATGATTGACTATATCAGCCAATTGATTGAAAAAGGCCATGCCTATCATGTATCAAGTGGTGTATATTTTAAAGTTGACTCCATTAAAGACTATGGTATATTAAGCAAACAAAATTTAAATGATTTATCACAAGGGGTCAGAATTACACTAGACGATGAAAAAAAAGACCCAAAAGATTTTACGTTATGGAAGACAACCGAAGAAGGCTTATCTTTTGAAAGTCCTTGGGGGCGTGGGCGCCCAGGATGGCACACAGAATGTGCCGCCATGAATCAAGCATTATTTGATGGCGAAATTGATATCCATGGTGGCGGTACCGATTTAAAATTTCCACATCATGAAAATGAAATTGCCCAATCAATGGCCATCAACCACCATCATCTTGCACGTTTTTGGATGCATGTTGGACGGCTTGATATTAACCAAGAAAAAATGAGTAAATCACTCGGCAACATCACTTTGGTTAAAGATTTAATTGCGTCATATGATCCACATGCATTTCGTTTATTGATGGTCAGTCACCATTATCGTCAAAAAATCAATTATAGTGATGAGTTAATGGTGCAGTATCAAAAAGAATATGATAAAATTAAAAGAACATTGAAAAAAACGATGTTAACCCTAAGGTTAAATCACATGACGTCCAAAGATGTTGATGTTGATATTATGAAACAATTTGAGGCATACATGAATGATGACTTAAACACCCCAAATGTTTTAACACTCATTCAAGAAGTCATTAAGACGATGAATAAAACGAGTGATCTATCCCTACTTCTAACACACCACGAAACATTGATGACCATATTAGACCTCTTAGGTATTGATATGCAGTTAAATCTTTCAGACGATATATTAGAAACGTATCAAGATTGGGAAAAAGCGCGCATAGAAAAAAACTATGAAAAAGCAGATGCCTTAAGACAGGTATTGATTGATAAAGGATGGATTTAATTTGAATGGTTTAGCACTTGCATATATCGGTGATGCTTATTATGAATTGATGATTAGAAATTACCTCATCAAAGAAAAAAAGTTAACCAATGTGAATCAATTACATAAACACGCTGTTTTATACACATCAGGTGTTGCTCAAGCTAAAATCATGACAGATTTTATCGAATCAAACATATTATCAGAAGCAGAAATCGAACAATTCAAGCATGGCCGAAACAATTCTGGACCAGGCAGAAAAAACATTGATGCCAAAACATATCATTTGGCAACAGGATTTGAAGCATTAATCGGCTATTTATCTATAAACGAAGAATCACGTGCACAGACACTTATTAAACACGCCATTCACTTAATCGAAAGGGGGGAGACTCATGGCTAAATCAAATGATCAAACACAAGAACTTGAACAACTACTAGAAGATTCATCACAAGAGAAAAAACAAAAAGGACCAAAAACTGTTTTCAAAGAAGACTTAGTCAAGATGAAGGGTGATCCCTTAGGACTACATGTCTCCTTAAACGATAGCGAAGACAGTGTTTTTGATGTTAAAGAAAAAGTTAAAAGTAAAGACGATATCGTTGTTGAACGTTATAACCCAGAAGTTAAAACGGGTTTAAGCACCGAAGAAGTTGAATTAAGAATGATGGCGGGTCTCGCCAACATTAGTGATACGGGTAGTTCAAAGAGCATCTCAACCATTATCACGACAAATATCATAACCTTCTTTAACTTTTTAAACTTTGGTATTGCCGGTTGGCTCATCTCAGTGGGTGCTGAGTTTAAGCACTTACTCTTTTTAGGTGTGATTACAGCCAATATTACCATTGGTATTATTCAAGAAATTCGCGCAAAAAAAACCATTGATAAATTATCATTACTCTCAGCACCAACCGCTATTGTGATGCGTGATAAAGATGAAGCGGAAATTTCAGTTCAAGATGTGGTAATTGATGATATCTTACATTTATCTTCTGGGAAACAAATTCCAGCAGATGCTGTGATCCGTGAGGGTATGGTTGAGGTGAATGAATCACTTTTAACAGGTGAATCAGACCCAATTTTAAAACGCAAGGGCGATACACTTTATTCAGGCAGCTTTGTTGTATCGGGGTCTTGTTATGCACAGGCAACCGCTATTGGTAAAGATATCTACATTCAAAAATTAACCAATCAAGCGAAAAAATACCAAAAACCTAAATCAGATCTATTAGGGTCTTTAAGAACAATTATTCGTATCATTGGTGCCTTTATTATTCCACTGGGTGGTCTGCTCTTTTATATTATGTTTCGATCACTTGATTTTTCGGCATACCAAACCATTGGTGAAATCTTAGGTAGCAGCGAATACCGGTTGATTGTCATTAGTACCGCAGGTGCTATGATTGGGATGATTCCATCGGGACTCTTCTTATTAACATCCATGGCACTAGCTGTAGGGGTTGTGAGACTTGCGCAAAACAATACATTGGTTCAAGAGTTATATTGTATTGAAATGTTGGCGCGTGTGGATACCCTTTGCTTGGATAAAACCGGAACTATAACTGATGGTACCATGACCGTTAAAAGTATTATTGAATATAAAAACGAAACTGGCCTAACATTAAAAAATATTATATCAGCAACGCTTAACGCTCAAAACGATCAAAACTTAACATCAGAAGCCTTGGCAGAACGATTTGGTACAGGCAAGCGGATTCGTCATAAAGAAGTTGTGCCATTTTCAAGTTCAAGAAAATATAGCGCTGTTCAATTTGATCGTTATGGAACATTCATTATCGGTGCACCTGAGTTTGTCATTAAATCAGGGTTTGAGGCCGTCATGAGAGAAGCAGATAAAAATGCTGTTGAAGGGTATCGCGTCTTAGTGGTTGCACATACCGATGAACCAATAGCTGATAATCAAGTATCAGGTAAGATCAAACCACTGGCACTCATTATGATTGAAGACACGATCAGACCAGATGCGATTGAAACCATTGAATACTTTAAGAGCCACAATGTTGCTGTTAAAGTTATATCTGGTGACAATCCAGCAACCGTCTCAAGAATCTCAGAGCGTGCTGGTATTGAAGATGCTAAAAAATACATTAGCCTAGAAGGCATGCAAGATAAAGAAGTTGTGCGCGTGGCATCACGCTATACCGTCTTTGGACGTGTCTCGCCACAACAAAAGAAATTATTGATTGAATCACTTAAAAATAATGGCCATACGGTTGCGATGACAGGCGATGGTGTCAATGATATTTTAGCCTTAAAAGAAGCAGATACATCCATTGCAATGGCATCAGGTAGTGAAGCAGCAAGAAACGTCTCACACTTAGTCCTTTTGGATTCTAATTTTTCTTCAATGCCAAAAGTTGTGACTGAAGGACGTCGTGTGATTAATAACGTTCAACGTGTATCAACACTCTTTTTAACCAAAACGATTTTCTCTTTCCTACTTGCAATTATTACAATTGTGCGACAAGAAACATATCCAATTCAACCCAGTCAGTTGGTTTTAATTGATTATTTGGTTATTGGATTCCCATCGTTTTTCTTAGCACTTGAACCAAACAACAAGCAAGTTAAAGGTAAGTTCTTATTAAATATCATTAAAGCAGCATTACCTGGTGCATTGGTGGTTATGATTAACACCTTAATTATTTACGCATTTGCTGGACCACTCAATATGACATCACTAGAAATTACGACATTAATCGTTATTATGGCAACCGTTACGTGTTTAACCGTCTTATTTAGAGTGTCACAACCCTTTAATAAATTACGTATTCGATTATTTATTTTAATGGTATTCTTATTTATTCTATCAGTGACGTTCTTACCACAATTCTTTAATTTTGCACCATTCTATACACAACGCTTCTATACAGAAGCACCATTATCAGTCCCTGTGATTCTATTACTCATTGCCTTAACGCAAGCAACATTCCCAATGATGTATGTGATCTCAAACTTATATGGTTGGATAAAGATATCGATTCGCAGTATTATCAATCGTTTGGCCGATTTGCAATAAATAACAAAAAGGCGCCATGCGCCTTTTTATATCTTTATATCTTTTGAAAAAATGACCACTCGATTGGTTTTAAACCATGATGTAAGGTTTCACTGGAGGGATAAATCATGATTATTTACGGAAAAAATGTAGTGAAAGAAGCGATATTTGCCAAAAGACCCATTTATAAGGTTTATGTGGATGAAAAAACAAATGACTCTGGCTTGATTGACTTTTTAAAAGATAAAAACATCATCTATCAAAAAGTTGATAAAGGGTCACTCAATAGTATGACACATAACGCCTTACACCAAGGTGTGGTTGCTGATGTCAAAGCGTATACGTATATGGCGCTAGAAGAAATTCTGGATGAAACCAAAGTGCAACGATTCTTAATCTTAGATGGCATCGAAGACCCACACAACTTAGGGGCCATTATGCGGACAGCAGAAGCATGTCAATATACAGGCATTATTATGAGTAAAAAAGGTCAAGTACCTTTAAATGCGACGGTTGCTAAAGTCTCATCAGGAGCGATTGAACATGTGCCTGTGATTTTGGTATCTAATATCCACCAAACCTTAATGAAGCTCAGTGCGTTAGAAATTAAAACCATTGGAACCGATGGTTCAAGTGACTTAACCTATGATCACATCCCTAAAGATCAGTCGATTGCGATTGTTTTAGGTAACGAAGGTGACGGTATTAGACCATTGGTGAAAAAGCATTGTGACATGTTGGTTAAAATTCCCATGTATGGCAAGATCAATTCATTAAACGTCAGCGTCGCTGCAGCGCTGATGATGTATCAGAGTCTATCATAATATGAGACTTGTGATGAATGATTATGAATTGATTTATCTCATCCAATCCAATCATTGTCACATCGCATTAGACTTTTTATATCAAAAATATTGCAAACTTATTTGGAAAAACGTGCATTTATTGGGCGTTGAAGATAAAGAACATGATGACTTTTATCAAGAAGGGTGTTTGATGCTGATCAAAGCGGTTAATACCTTTAATGAAGCAAAAAATAAAAGTTTCACCAGATATTTTGAAATGATTTTAAAAAGGCAATTGTATCAATTGGTTAGACGTCTACCCGTCTATGAACTCAGTGAAGATGCCTGTTTGTATCAAGGCTTTCATCTAGATAATTATGATGACCCAATTGTGATAGAATTCGGGTCAAAATTAGAAGCATTGGTGCATCAAAAACATTTTATTGAAGCACAAAAAATCAAAGATATTGCTGCTGATTTAGACTTAAATATTAAGACAATTTACAATGCGATTTATCGCATTAAGGAAAAATATAAAAATATGTTATAATAACTTAAGATAGTTGACACTGTCATTTATAAGTGATACAATACACTTGCAAATGACCACAAGAGGTGGTTTTTTAATGCGTGAGAAAGTAATATTAGTATGTAGTGAATGCTTAAGCAGAAATTACACAACAACAAAGAATAAACAGACGCAAAAAACGCGTCTAGAAGTGACAAAACATTGTCCAAGATGTAACAAGCATACAGTACATAAAGAAAGTAAGTAGGAGGCTATCATGGCAATCAAACAAAAACCAACAGAACAAAAAAGCAAATTAGTAGAAATTCTAACCACGGAATATAAATGGGAGAATTTACTCTTAGGCGTGCTCGCAACCATTTCAGGTGCGTTGGCATTAATGATTATTAGTGGAAACACATTGTTACAAATTCAACCCGATTTTCCAATTTTAGGTCAAGAACCTAATGGATTGATTTTCGCATGGGTCTTATTTGTTATTTCAATTTTTGGATTGGTTTTAGTAATCTATCCATTCTTCTTACCAGCGATTCCTGAATTAAAGAAAATCACATGGCCTACACGTCCAAAATTTATTGACCACAGCGTAAGAACATTAATTTTCTTATTTATCTTAACAGGTGTTGTTTTGCTTTATAATATCTTAATCCTACGTTTATTGGGTGGCATTTTATGAGTCAATCCATTAGATGGTATATTATTCAAACCTATTCAGGGTATGAAAATGCCGTCAAGCTGGACTTAGAACGACGTGTGGAAAGTATGGGCATGTCTGATTATATTTTCAGAATTGTTGTCCCTGAAGAAACAGTGATTGAAAAAAAAGCTGATGGTAAAGAAAAAGAAAAAGTAAAACAACTTTTCCCAGGGTATGTTTTCGTGGAAATGCTTGTTACAGATGAATCATGGTTTGTTGTGAGAAACACACCACGTGTTACAGGCTTTTTAGGATCAAGCGGTGGTGGGACAAAACCAGTACCATTGATGCCAGATGAGATCAATCAGATTTTATTAAAAGTCGGTATTATTAATAAACCAACATACGATCACTTAATTGGTAAATCAGTTGAGATCGTCAGTGGTAAATTTGCTGGTATTAAAGGTGAAGTTTTTGATGTTGATAATGATCAAGAAAAAGTCGTTGTGAATATTGATATGTTCGGTCGTGCAACACCCACAGAGTTGGATGTTACAGATGTTAGAGTATTAGACTAAATCAAGGCGAAAGCCTTTTTTTATTGATCATTTTAAAAAAAAACAAGCAAAATGTAAAATGTACCCTATGTCAAGGACTAAGTGAAAAAAGAGTCTTATTATAAAATTA
>JBLRWW010000038.1:0-12545 GCA_047921055.1 Acholeplasmataceae bacterium | reverse complement strand
ATTGAAACCATCACCATTGAATTACAACTGGCAGATTTAGACTCTGTCACAAAAAGAATTGCACGACTTGAGAAAAAAGCCAAAGCGAAAGTCAAAGAAGCCATGGCAGAACTTGAGTTATTAAAAACAATTAAAGATGCACTTGATCAAGGCATGTCGGTACGTCAAATTGATGTTTCTGAAGAAGAAGCTAAAATCATTAAAAGTTTTCAGTTATTAACTGCAAAACCGATGATTTATATTGCCAATGTCAGTGAAGATGATTTGTTTGATCCAAACAGTAATAAACATTATCAAAGCGTTTTAGCCTATGCCAAAACACACGCCATAGATGTCATTTTAATATCTGCTCAAGTTGAAATGGAAATTGCACATTTAGATAAAATTGAACAAATCACGTTTTTGGAAGCTTACGGATTAAAACAATCAGGGTTATCAGAAGTGATTTCTAAGAGTTATGAATTGTTAGGGCTAAAAACGTATTTTACAGCAGGTGAACCTGAGGTAAGAGCTTGGACATTTAAAGAAGGCATGAAGGCACCACAGTGTGCTGGCATCATTCACAGTGACTTTGAACGCGGCTTTATTAAAGCAGAAACGCTATCCTTTGATGATTTAGTTAAATATCAAACACCACAACATGCAAAAGAACATGGTCGTGTACGACTTGAAGGTAAAGACTATATTGTTAAAGATGGCGATATTATGCTCTTTAGGTTTAATGTATGAGTCTTTTAAACTTAAGTCAAACCGTGATTTGTGCATCTAAATATTTTGATACAGATGAGATCATTAAGATTCATCGGTTAGGTATCAATCATTTTGGTGAAAACAGAGTTCAAGATTTACTTAAAAAGCAAAATACATTAAGCGATGAACCGCTTATCTGGCATTTTATTGGCCATCTACAAACCAATAAGGTTAAGTCGATGATCAATCAGATTGATTATATCCACACGCTAGACCGTTTGTCTTTGGCAGAAGCCATTCAAAAGTATGCATCAGAGCCAAAAAAATGTTTCATTCAACTCAATTTAACCCAGGAAGATCAAAAAAGTGGTCTTTTTGAAGATAATTTGGCTGAATTTCTAAAAGAAATTAAAAAATATGATAAAATAAATATTATTGGTTTGATGACTATTGGTAAATTAGATGATCATGTTCAAACCGAAAAAGCCTTTAAAAAACTGGCAGAACTATCCAATCGCTATGGTTTACCTTATCGCTCGATGGGGATGTCAGATGACTATCAGTTGGCGATATTATATGGTGCTACACATTTAAGAATTGGGTCAAAGTTTAAACAATTGATTTAACATCAGGGGGTTACAATGGGATTATTTAGTTTTGGAAAGAAAAAAGAAGAAAAACCAGTAAAAGAGTTACAAAAAAAACCACTTGCAGATCAAATTGTTTTTGAAAAGTTGGTTTCAGATGAAGATCAGTATTTAACCAGATTGGCTGAAAAGCTACTGATTGGCCAACCACTCATTCTCAATTTTGAACCACTTGATATTGATCAAGCCAACAAAGTGATTGCTTTTTTCTCAGGCGTTGTGTTTGCTGTAAAAGGCGAAATTGTTCATGTTCAAGAAAAAGTATTCATGTTTGCTAATCAAGGTGTTTATGAGGATGGCACCATTGAAGATTTTTTAAAGGAAATTGTTGAATAATTCAATCGATGTGATAAAAAAGGACACGTTTTAAACCATCACGTGACAAAGCGAGTTAGGACTGGTGTAAGCCTAGCACACAGGTTTTAAAACATATCACCTTTGAGCATCAACATATTTAAGTGCTAGAGACATCTAGAACTAAGGTGGTACCGCGGAAGTTAGTTTTCGTCCTTAGCGATAAGGGCGATTTTTATTTATAAAGGAGAATGTCACATGGAGTATAAAGATACATTATTAATGCCAAAAACAGAGTTTCCAATGCGTGGAAATCTAGGCACAAGAGAAATTGAATTTCAGGCCCGTTGGGACCAAATCAAACTATATGAGCGTGTTTTAGAAAAAAATAAGGATCAAAAGCCTTTTATATTGCATGACGGCCCGCCATATGCCAATGGAGACATTCATATTGGGCATACATTAAATAAGGTCTTAAAAGACTTTGTTTTGCGTTATCAAACCATGAAAGGGCGCTATGTGCCATATATTCCAGGGTGGGACACACATGGATTACCCATTGAAACTGCTGTTACAAAAAAAGGTTTCAACCGTAAAGAGATTTCTTTGGTTGAGTACCGTAAAATTTGTCATGAATTTGCGATGGAGCAAGTCGACAGACAAAAAGAACAGTTTAAACGACTAGGTATTTTAGGACGCTGGGAAGATCCTTATATTACTTTAGATAAGAGTTATGAAGCCAATCAGGTCAAGGTATTTGCCAAAATGGTTGAAAAAGGGTTGATCTATAAAGGCTTAAAGCCTGTCTATTGGTCACCATCTTCAGAATCTGCCTTGGCAGAAGCTGAAATTGAATATCAAGACAAACAATCCATTTCGATTTATTTTTCATTTAAATTAATTGATGTGCCTGAAGTATTACAAGGTGCGTCGTTATTAATCTGGACGACCACGCCATGGACGCTACCAGCAAACCTTGCGGTTTCTGTGCATCCTCGTTTTGAGTATGTGTTAATTGAAGCCGATGGCAATAAATATGTATGTGCCAAGTCATTGGTGCCTTATTTAACTGAAAAATTAGCATGGAAAGATGTTTTAACCATTGAAACCTTTATGGGTGAAGCCTTAGAGCATATGACCTATAAGCATCCGCTTTATGATAGAATTTCACCGATTATTTTAGGTGAACATGTCACAGATACCGATGGTACCGGATTGGTTCATACTGCACCTGGCCATGGTGAAGATGATTATCGCATTGGTAAGACCTATGGCTTGGATATCTTATGTCCAGTTGATGATAAAGGGTATATGACAGAAGAAGCTGGCATGTTTAGTGGTCTATATTATGAGGTTGCCAACCAACAAATTGTTGATCAGTTAATTGAAGTTGGATCCATCATCAAACATGAAGTATTTACCCATTCCTATCCACATGATTGGCGAACCAATAAACCTGTGATTTTTAGAGCGACACCACAATGGTTTGCCAGTATCGAACGCATAAAAAAACAACTGCTAGAAGAAACTAAAAACGTGACGTGGTATCCCGAATGGGGAGAACTACGCTTATCAAATATGATCAGCGGTCGAGAAGATTGGTGTATCTCAAGACAACGTGCTTGGGGTGTTCCAATTCCGGTTTTTTATGCTGAAAACGATGAACCTATACTCGATCAAAACGTCTTAAGCCACATCAGTCAACTGTTTTTAGAGTTTGGCTCAAATGTGTGGTACGAAAGAGATGCGAAAGATTTATTGCCTAAAGGCTTTACTCACGCAGGCAGCCCCAATGGTATTTTTAGAAAAGAAACAGATATTATGGATGTATGGTTTGACTCAGGGTCAAGTCATAGCGTATTAGAATATAATGGTCTACCTTATCCAGCTGATCTATATTTAGAAGGGTCTGACCAATACCGTGGATGGTTTAATTCGTCATTAATTACAGGCGTTGCCAATCATGACCAAGCCCCTTATAAAACGGTTGTTTCACATGGGTTTGTCCTTGATGGTCAAGGTCGTAAGATGAGTAAATCGATTGGTAATACCATCGATCCACTAAAGATTATGAAAACACAAGGCGCTGACCTCTTACGTTTATGGGTTGCCAGTGTGGATTATCAATCTGATGTTAGAATCAGTCAAGATATGATGGTTCAAATTAGTGAAGGCTATCGTAAGATTAGAAATACCTTTAGATTTATGTTGGGTAATCTTGCTGATTTTGATCCTAAAACCACATATGTTGATGAGGCCTCACGTGGCCAAATGAATCGCGTGATGACATATCACTACCAAAAATTGGTGAATCAGGTCATCAAAGCCTATGATCACTATGCATTTGATAAGGTTTATCGATTGATTGTAACTTTTATGATCAACGATTTAAGTGCGTATTATTTAGACTATACCAAAGATATACTTTATATTGAATCAGCTGATTCTTTGTCTCGTAGAGCCGTTCAATCAACGCTTTATGATATCACAATGGGTTTACTTAAACTCTTAACACCAATCATGCCACATACAACATCTGAAGCTTATCAAGCGTTGCCTTTTGAAATACTTGATGATGTTTATTTAGAATCCATGCCAGAAGAAAAAGTGATTGCTGATCCAGAACTCCTTAAAGATTTTGAGATTTTTATGGATGTCAGGGAACATGTCTTAAAAGCACTAGAGACGGCACGCAGCGAAAAAATTATTGGTAAATCACTACAAGCTCATATCAAATTAAGCGTGACTGAAAAACAAATGCATGCCATGAAGGCTCTGGATATGCATTTGGCACAAGTACTCATTGTTTCAAAGGTTGACTTGTATCAAGCAACCAAATTGGAAGTTTCCGTATCTGCAGCAGACGGTGTGGTGTGTGATCGTTGCTGGAATGTTGTCGAAAAGACAAATGATGATGGACTTTGCACGCGATGTGCACATGTGGTGGAGGACTTATAAATGAATATTTTGGTCGTAAACGATGATGGCTATCAAGCTGAAGGGTTAAAAATATTGATTAGAGCGCTTGCGCCTTTTGGAAATATATATGTGTCAGCACCAAAAGATGCTCAAAGTGCAAAAAGTCATGCCATTACCATACGTTCGCGTATTGAAACATTTGTCATTGACCCACTCATGGGATCCATGGGGACATTGGTCGTTGATGGCTCGCCAGCCGATGCAACACGGTTGGGATTAAAGCTTTTCAATGTTGATTTTGATTTGGTTGTATCAGGCATTAATTACGGGTCTAATATTGCGAAAGATGTGTTATATTCAGGTACTGTTGCTGCGGCAATGGAAGCTAAAATATGCGGTGTTGATGCGATTGCTATTTCCGCACCAACCATTCACTTGCCTTATTTGTTTGATGAAACCATTAAAATTTTAGATGAAATATTAGAAGCTGGATTACAAGAAATCCCAGCGGGTATTTTAAATGTCAATTTTCCTAAAGATACATTTGCTAGACCTTTAGGCGTTAAACTCACCAAACAAGGCATGCGCTTGCATCATGCAGAATACATTAAAAGCGAAAAAGCCGATGTCTATCATGTGAATTATAGCATCATCAATTATATTGAAGATGAAGATACCGATGTCTATGCATTTGAAAACGGCTATATTTCAGTGACACCTCTCACCATTGATAAGACAGATTATAAAACATTGAAACGATTTAATGAATCTTAAAATATTGTGATTGATTATATCCTGTGATAAACTAAGGTTAAGATAAAAGGCGGTGTTTGCATGGCTCAATTTCATATTCACTTTTTTAAAGAACGCACAAGAAAAATTGACTTAGAATATTTAATTTCTTTTTTTGAGACGATTGAAGGCATAACCGTTGATATTAAAGATCAAAGTGTTGAGTTTGTTTATGATCATCCACACTTGGACTATCAAGCGGTTTTTGTCATTACACCCAAATCCAAAGTGCCAGATATTTATCGGTTAAGTCCAAAGTTCTTGGATTTGAATTTTCATCTTGAAATGCCGATATTAACACCTGATTATTTAGCAAATCACATGTTTTTATTTGTTAAAAAAATATGTGATCAATTTGATTTTCATATTTATAATGAAATGTTTGAAGATGTTTTGGCCTATAAAACAGAAGTTGTTTTAAAAGTGTTTCATATGATTAAATCAGCCTATATTGAAAGAAACCCTGTGATTTTAAAAGATTATCATTTGATTGAAAAAAATCGATTGCATGATATTTTAAGATATACTGATGACTTAGTTGATTTACAACTTTATTATAAAGATCTAGATACCTATGTCCCGCGCTATCACATTTTGGTTGAAAATAAGGAAAAAATCGTTTACGCGATCGAATGGAAAGAAAACACTTTAACTGTTTTTCCACCACATCTTGATTATATCTTTTATCGTTTGGGTCAAGAAATTCGAGTTGTCCGCTATGATGAGGTCCTACCACTGTTTGAAAAATTAGTGATGGATGTTCCAGGCTTTATTAAAGGCACAACCGTTTTACCGAAAAAAACAAGCAAAAAAGCTTTTTCTATTATGAAAAAAACAAAATTTACCAAAGTAGCACACACATTTATCAAAACACAAATGCGCTATTTATTGGACAAGTAAGATGAGAAAAGAGGCATGAATATGCAAATAAACAAATTGATTGATCACACAAAGCTTGGCGCGAACATACCCAAAGCTGCCATTGATCAACTGGTTTTAGAGGCCAGAACATACGACTTTAAAAGTGTCTGCGTGAACCCAATTTGGGTCGCTTATGTCAAAGAGGCGTTGGTTGGCTCAGAGGTCTTAACATGTACGGTTATTGGATTTCCACATGGCACATCGACACCAGCTGTCAAAGCATTTGAAACAAAAGAAGCCATTAAGGATGGCGCCGACGAAATTGATATGGTCATTAATGTATCAGCACTTAAAGAGGGTGACTTAGACACAGTTTATGAAGACATATCAGGTGTCGTTAAAGCAGCGAGTAGTCACACCGTCAAAGTTATTATTGAAACATGTTACTTAACAAAAGAAGAGATTGTTGCGGCATGTCAAGTGGCAGTGCGTGCACATGCAGATTTTGTTAAAACATCCACTGGTTTTGGTACAGGCGGCGCGACAGTTGAGCATGTTAAATTAATGAAAGATACAGTTAAAACAAACGCTGAAGTCAAAGCATCAGGTGGCGTCAGAACCTATGAACAAGCCATGCAAATGGTTGATGCAGGGGCAACCCGCATTGGCACATCCAATGGCATTGATATTGTAAAAAATAAAAGGAGCGAAACACATGATACCAACACCTCATATTGAAGCAGATCAAAAAGATCTGATTGCTAAAACAGTTTTAATGCCAGGCGACCCATTAAGAGCGAAATATATTGCTGAGACATTTTTAACCAATGTTACACAGTTTAATACCGTCAGAAATATGTTTGGTTACACAGGGTATTACAACAAAAAGAAAGTATCAGTCATGGGCTCAGGTATGGGCATGCCAAGTGTTGGCATTTACAGTTATGAACTATTTAATTTTTATGATGTTGAAAAAATCATTCGTATTGGTTCTTGTGGCGCCTATGATCCACAATTGAAACTATACGATGTCATTTTGGTTAAAGATGCTTATTCAGAATCGACTTATGCGAAAACCATGGGTGTGAGTTCTAGAAAAATTTTGCCTGCAAGTAAACCACTGAATAATAGACTCATTAAAGCAGCAGAAAAACTCAATATCCCACTTCATATTGGGACCATTCACTCATCGGATGTTTTTTACCGTAACAATTTTGATGATTATAAAACCATTTTTGAAAAATATCAAACAATTGCTGTTGAAATGGAATCATTTGCATTATTCGCAAATGCCAAACAGTTAGGTAAAAAAGCAGCATGTTTATTGACAGTATCAGATTCTTTAGTCACTCACGAGGCAACAAGTGCGAAAGAGCGTCAAGAAGCATTTACAAAAATGATGGAAGTTGCTTTAAAAAGCCTTTAATGATATTCATTGATCAAAATTTTAAAACGATACAAATAGCTCAGACGTTTATTGACATAGATGATAAGGCGTCGTCCGTGTATCGTTTTTTGTTGCCAAGATTATTAACATCGCATACCGATGTGCTTCAAACGAAAATGGCATTTTATACACATTTAGAAACACTTTATGGGGCCTATTTTAAAACCAAAGTTTCAAGGATTGGACAATATCATGCCATGACGATTACTTTGACGATGATCGATCCCAAAAGTGTTTTAGATGACACGCTGCTCAAAGAAGGGCTGGCGTTATTTTATGATGTGTTGCATCGCAGCAAATCTTTTTCTAAACAAATATTTAACGAAGAAAAACGTTTGTTAATTGAGCAATGGGAGTCACTCAAGGATAAGAAGAGAACCTATGCCGGACACCAATTCCAAGCACTTTTTTATGAAGATGATCATGAAGGTTATCCGATTTCTGGAACACTTGAAGACATTAAGAAGATGACCCATCTCAAATTGGAACGCTATTATCATGATGTCTTTTTAAAAAATCAAGTTTTTGTTGTTGTTAATGGGGTGTTAACCAACGCAGAAAAAGCGCAGATTTTAAATGCATGTAGACATACCGATGTGATGCAGTTAGAAGATGTGAATCTTTCTTTTAGACCATTAAGAGACGTAAAAACGGTGTTTGAATCAACCAAAATGAATCAAGCAATGATTCGTATGGGTTATCATTTCCCGATTTTTAGACAGGATGCACTGTATCATGCGGCATGGTTGGTTGATACCATGTTGGGTGGATATCCTGAGAGTCGTTTGTTTAAAGAAATTAGAGAAAAACAAGGACTTTGCTATGACATTTCATCTAGTTATAATGCCTATAAAGGTACGATTCATATTGGTTTAGGTGTCGATATATTGCAAAAAGAATTTGCCCTTGATGAAGTTAAGAACCTTGTCGAAAGTATTAAATCAAATGGTTTTTCTCAAGATGAGCTTAATGTTGCAAAATCTTATATTAAACATCAATTAAAAATGAGTCTTGATCATCAATCTGTTTTAACAGAACGGGCCTTTTTAAAAATGATGTTTCATGAAACATGGACCATTGATGATCGTATTCACATGATTGATCAAATCACCATGGATGATATTCATCAATGTTTAGCAAAACTAAACTTAGATACAATATTTGTGTTACATGGAGGCGCCAATGATTAAAAAATCCTTTGAACGTTTTCATGAAGACGTCTATATATTAAAACTGAAAAACGGATGTCAAGTCCATATTTTACCAAAAGAAGATCCATACTATACCACTTATGTTGAACTCAGTATCCCTTATGGTGCCCTACACTTAAACTATCAGCACGAAGGCAAGACATTTGAAACGCCATACGGTATGGCACATTTCTTAGAACATCAAGCATTTGCACTGCCAGAAGGCGATGCATTTACACAATTTTCGATTTTAGGGACAGATGCTAATGCCATGACTTCATATGCACAAACATCTTATTTGTTTATGGCAACAAATCATGTTTTTGAGGCACTAGATCATTTACTCAACATGATTGATACACCTTATTTTGAAGAAAAACGTGTTTTACAAGAAAAAAGTATCATTGCAGAAGAGTTAAAAATGTATCTAGATGACCCAACATCACAAATGCAAAATGAACTTTTAGAACAACTTTATCATAATCACCCATTACGATATGATATTGGTGGTACATTAGAATCAATTCAAGCCATTACGCCTGAACTCTTAAAACAGACCTATGATCACTTTTATAACCCATCAAACCGTTTAATCGTTATTGCTGGAAAAGTTGACATAAAAGCACTAAAAGCCTATTTTAAAGCCTATGATCTTAAGTATCCCGATAAACATCAAAAACCTAAGATATTGTTGCCTAAAGAACCTAAAAGCGTCTTGGTCAAACATAGTGAAAAAGTGATGGACTTATCCATTGATAAGCTCATGATCGGTTTAAAACTAAGACCAAAGCGTCAGACAGCCGCTTTAAATGTACGACGTGATTTGACATTATCGATGCTTTTTAATATGGTTTTAGGCTCGTCTTCACCAATGTATAACCAATTGATTGAAAAAGGGTTAATCAATCAAAGTTTTTACGTCCAAACAACAGTTGAAAAACAAGCTGAAAATGTCATGATTTATGCCGAAAGTAAATCGGTTAAACGCTTAAAAAATTTTTTAATTAAATTTTTAACCAAAGATCTGATCTTGCAAGTGAATCATGAAGATTTTCTAAGATATAAGAAAGTATATTTGGGTCAATTTATTTATGCACTCAATCATTTGGATAGTAAGGCTTATTTATATGGTAAGTATTTTCATGCCAATATGAACTTATTTGATGTGGTTGATCAATTAAAAGAAATAACCTTTGAAGATATAACATCACTGATCCTAGAAATGACACCTAGAGGTATTTCAAGCATTATTTACAAAAAAGCCTAATTTTGGCTTTTTTTATTAATATTAAATATCATTAAGAACTAAAAAACGATATCACTATCATCGTGTAGTAATATTGATAAAAAACATAGATTATCATTACTTGAGGTCTTTGTTTGGGCATTTCTTTTGTTTAACTCTTTATTGTATAATCAAAACAAAAAGGAGATACATATGCTTAATCAAGTGATTTTAGTTGGTCGATTGACCCATGATCCGGAATTTAGAATTTTAACTGATGGTCGTAAGGTTGGTGACATGAGTCTAGCTGTACAACGCGCATTTAAAAACATGGATGGTCAATATGATACAGACTTTATCAAGTTATCGGTATGGGAAGGATTGGCAACCGCGATTGAACCTTATGCAAAAAAAGGTGTGATGTTAGCTGTTAAAGGACGTGTACAAACACGCAAGTATGAAATCAATGAAGATAAGAAGATTAATGTCTTAGAAGTCATTGGTGAACGGGTGAGTTATTTAACCTCAAGCAAGCAAGAACAAAAAGTTTTAGAAGAAAGTTCATAAATTTGAACTTTTTTTATTGACAAGCGATACTATGCATTGTATAATATAGTGTATATCGAGGTATTCGAGGTGATCACATGAAGGAACAAGTAAAAAAAGGCATCATCGAAATATTTGTTTTAGCACTCCTGACCAAGGGTGATTCATATGGGTATAAACTGGTCAGTGATTTGGTTGAGTATATTCAAATCAGTGAGTCAACACTCTATCCGATTTTAAGACGTCTAGAAAAGCAAGATGAGCTCAAAACATATAACGAAGTGATTGCTGGAAGAAATAGAAAGTACTATCAAATTACAACCAAAGGTGAAGATCATGTCAAAGCGTTTATGGATGAATGGAAAGACATTAAAAAAATATATGATATTTTAACAAAGTGAGGACAGTATGAAACAATTTATAAAAACGTTAGAAAAAGAACTGGATCGGTATTTTTATCAGTCAGAGGTTCAAGAGATTTTGGCATATTATGAAGAAATGATATTAGAACGACAAGATCAAGGTGAAGCATTAGAGGATATCATCAACTCATATGATGTCAAAGCGATTATGCAACACATGGCGCCACACATGATTTTAAAGCGAGAAAAAACAGTGAAAAACTTATCCAATAGTGCTTGGTTGATTTTATTGGTCTTATTATCAACCCCATTATTGTTACCACTCGGGATTACCTTTGTAATCTTACTGTTGGTAGCTGTTATCTTAGTCTTTACAGGTGGTGTTATATTTGTATCTGGCGCGATATCATTTGTGGCATTTATTGTCTCATTTTTAGTAACAACAGTGCCCATAGAAAATCGCTTTGTTATGCTAGGTTCAGGACTTATTGCTGTTGGAGTTTTAAGTGTGGTAGGTGTTTTATTTATAATTGGATTTAAGTGGGTTTTTACTCAGTTAATCGTTGGCGTTTCAAGACTCATTCAGTCTTATGGAGGTAGAAAATGAGAATTTTAAAATGGTTTATATTTGTCGTATTTTTATTAGGTATTTTATTTTTAAGTATTGGCTTTTTATTAGGAGCAGATGTCTTTGCTGTATTTAATAACGATGAAGATTATGGGGATCTCATCATTTATCAAACAGACGATAAACCAAATGAAATCACACTTGATTTTGACTACAGAGAAATCTATATTCATTTGCATGATGCTGAATATATTGAGATTCGTTATTATCAAAAAGATGATGACACATGGACATTTAATGAAACAGTAAATGGATTAACTGTTACACAAGAACAGCCAAACACATGGTTTTCTTTCGGATTAAGACGTCCATCTAAAGAGAAAATGTCAGTTAACGTGTATTTACCAAATGATGTGAGTTATACCCTTGATTTGCATACCAATGTTGGTCGAATCGACGTTGAGTTTGATGCTTATTATATCCTTGATCAGTTGATTGTTGCTTCTGATGTTGGTAGCATTTCTCTGTCTTATGTGAATGTTTTAAATGATTTTAGCGCGTCCACATCCACAGGATCGGTTGATCTTAAGCATGTCATTGGCGATGATTTAGTCGTACGGGCTTCAGTTGGCAGTATCACTATTGATCAGTTTAGTGTAAACAATCTATCACTTGAAACATCAACAGGATCAATTGATGCCTCCAATGGTGTCGTTTCCGGTGACTTTGTTGCTGAGACTTCAACAGGATCGATAGACATTGACTTGGTGAGTGCTACTGATTATGATTTAACATCATCAACAGGCTCTATAGACATAGTTTTAGAGGATTTATCGATTATGTATTA
The DNA here is from genome assembly GCA_047921055.1 of Acholeplasmataceae bacterium. GTDB lineage: Bacteria > Bacillota_I > Bacilli_A > Acholeplasmatales > Acholeplasmataceae > JBLRWW01. The sequence continues at coordinate 157 of JBLRWW010000038.1, read as the reverse complement.
TGAATTAGAGACATCAACTGGGTCTATTTCACTCGATGGCTTAAATCAAGGGCAAAGACATCAAACACAACAAACTGATACAAAAACCATTCGTATCAAAGCTATACTATCAACAGGAAGTATCAAAATCAATCAGGCATAGTACATAAAAGGAGAG
>JBLRWW010000037.1:0-12634 GCA_047921055.1 Acholeplasmataceae bacterium | reverse complement strand
GTGATTTATTGAATCAGTTTAAGAAAAACATGGAAAATCTGTCTTTTAGTGCAATCAAACGTAATCTTATTCCGTTGCTACGTGTTGGTGAAAGAATAGATACAGATCCTTTTAAACAAACAGTATGCCAATTTATTGAAACGTTATTTGAGTTAACTGAAACTGAACAAAAATATATAGATTCCTTTAATGCTGGTGAATTTAATCCAGAACTACTATTTGATAAAGCAATAGCAGATAGATTAAAAGAACATCCAATGGCTTTATGGAAGGTGAAGAATCACAAATAAAACGATAAAAAGGTGAATGATGGCAAATATAGAAAATCTAAAAGTGGATTGGTATAGTTTTTGAACAGTGGGTTGTTATATCATATGCATACAAGCAAACTCCATACTAATCACATAGCAAACTTGGTTGTGACAACCTAAAAAGTGGAACAAACTTGGTTATGACAAGACAATACACACATAACAGATGGTTTATTCAAACGATCTGTTTTTCTTTTACAAAATCTTTGATTTATGTCATCGTGTGTGTTTATGAATATAATGTTTCTTGTAGGTTGCATTTTTAAGACAAACAAACTAAAATAAAACCATCAAGAAAAGAGGGTGTGACATGAAAAAAGCATTGCTAAGCGTCTATGATAAAACCGATATAGTCATACTTGCAAAAGAACTCATCCTTCTTGGATACGAGCTTTTTTCAACAGGTGGTACCCAAACACATTTGGAGTCACATAACATTAAGGTCACACCAGTAGAAAAACTGACTGAGTTTCCAGAAATCATGGACGGGCGTGTTAAAACACTGCATCCAAAGATCCATGGCGCTCTGTTAGGCATAAGAAACAATGAAAAACATATCGATCAAGCCAGCGCTTTGGGTATTGAATGGATTAATTTACTCGTTGTTAATTTGTACCCCTTTAGACAAACCGTTTTAGATCCATCATCAACAGAAAAAGATGTAATAGAACACATTGATATCGGTGGACCAGCGATGATTAGATCTGCTGCAAAAAACTGGCAAGACGTTGGTGTTGTTACAGACCCTTCTGATTATGAGCACATCATAAAAGAATTATCAAAAAATCAAATGCTATCAAAAGAAACCAAGCGATCTCTTGCTGGCAAAGCGTTTCGATTAACGGCACAATATGACACATGGGTGGCATCTTATTTTACTGAAGAACTCTATCCAGACACACTTAATTTAACATATCAAAAAGTACTAGACTTAAGATATGGTGAAAACCCTCATCAAACAGCAGCTTTATACGAGCAAACCAATAAATCACCTTTTGGACTTTTAAATGCTAAAAAAATCCACGGTAAAGATTTATCTTATAACAATATTAAAGATGCCCAAGCGGCTTATGACCTCATCGGGTCATTTGAATCGCCAACTGCGGTGGTTATCAAACATATGAATCCATGTGGTATTTCACAAGGGAAGACCATTGAAATTGCGTTTATCAAAGCACATCACGCAGACCCGATTTCAATTTTTGGCGGGATTGTTGCGTTTAACCGGACCGTAACAACTGCTTTAGCAGAACAACTATCAAAGTTGTTTTTAGAAGTTATTATGGCGCCAGATTATGAAGATGAAGCGCTAGAACTCCTGATGCAAAAAAAACAAGTTAGACTGTTAACATTTGATAGAGCGACAGCTCAAAATACTCATGAAATGATATCCGTATCTGGTGGATTATTAATTCAAAGCAGTGATAATGAGTTATATCAAACACTAAGTTTTCCAACAATTAAACAGCCTAATAACGAAGATATCGATGAACTTTTATTTTCCTATAAAGTCGTTAAACACATGAAAAGCAATGCCATAGCACTCACCAAGGCTTATTGCACGGTTGGTTTAGGTGTTGGACAAACCAGTCGGATTGGCGCAGCAGTTATTGCTTTCGATCAAGCCAAAGACCAAGCCAAAGAAGCCTATTTGGCATCTGATGCTTTCTTGCCGATGGCAGATACGGTAGAACTTGCTGCTAGGCATGGTATTAAAGGTATCATTCAGCCGGGAGGATCGATTAAAGATCAAGAGAGCATTGATTTATGTAATCAACACGGTTTGATTATGGTATTCACACACATGAGACACTTCAAACACTAAAAAAGCCAAAAACGGCTTTTTTTGTTTATTTTAGGTGTTTAATTTAAATGAATTATAAAGTAACGGTATAAAGAAAACGTTATCATCATAACAAAGTGCATTTTACTTGACAAGGGGCTTTTTTATTGTATTTTTCGTGCTATAATGAAGGTAACTATTACGAACCGAAGGGAGTCATTTAATATGAGCCCACAAAGCAAATTAAATGAAGAAAAAAAAGCATTACTTTTTGACGCGATCGAGCGACACAGACATCAAAAAGGTCCTTTAATGCCGACACTGCATGACGCACAGAAAATTTTTGGTTGTGTGCCGATTGACGTTCAAAAAATCATTGCCAAAGAACTCAATGAAAGTGTTGCTAAAATCAATGGGGTTGTCACTTTTTATGGACAATTTTCGATTACCCCAAAAGGGAAAAACATTATTTCTGTCTGTCTTGGCACAGCGTGTTATGTGAGAGGATCACAAAACTTAATTGATGCCTTTAGCGATGAATTAAAAATTAAAGCAGGACAAACAACACCGGATCAAGCGTTTACGCTTGAGGCATCACGGTGTATTGGTGCATGCGGTTTAGCGCCGGTTTTTACTATCGGTGAGCATGTATGTGGCAACGCCAATGTTCAACAAGCCAAAGAAATGTTATATAAGGTTAAAAACGATTATGAAAATTCATGATGTCATTGCCTTATTATCATGCGAGGTTTTGACACCAAAAACCTTTTGTGACGATCAAGAAATCAATTACGGATTTAGCTCAGATTTAATGAGTGATGCGCTTATGATTTTAAATACAGTAAAGTCTAGTGAAGTCTTAAGCCAAAGCGCATTAATCACGGGATTAGCAACCAATCAAGCGGTCAGAACCGCTGAAATGCTTGATGTGAATGTCTTGATTATGGTTAGAGATAAACACCCGGCTTCAAAGGTGTTGTTTTTAGCTGAGCAAGCAAACATCATGGTTTTAAAAACAAAGCATACAATGTTTAATACCGTTGGCCTTTTATATGAAAAAGGCGTTAAGGGTATTGTACGTTATGAATAAAAAAACATATTTTATTAAACCAAAAGATTATGACTTGGCCGGCTATGCTTCGAGCGATGTCAAACGCATTTTAAAGGGTCTTAAGTATCACCATCATTTTATTAAACGGGTATGTTCAGCGTCTTATGAGGCAGAAATTAACATGGTGATTCACTCAGATGGTGGCATTATGGAGTTTATGTTTGATGATCATCATATTTTTCTTAACTATATTGATTTTGGACCAGGCATTATAGATATCAATCAAGCGATGACTGAGGGGTTTTCAACAGCAACAGATCATGACCGACAACAAGGATTTGGTGCTGGTATGGGACTGCCTAACATCAAAAGACAAGCCGATGATATGATGATTGAATCTTCTGAAAAAGGCACAAAACTAAACTTGCGATTTGATATTCTAAAGGACACATTATGAATCTTATAAAAGATATCATCACGTCATCATATAGACTTCATACGCATGACAAAACAGCCGATCAAGCGTTTTTATCTGTTTATCAAACTGATTTATTAAGTCGCGCAATCAAATGCGCGCAACCACAAGATATATTAATTACGATTATCAATCACATAAATACGGTTGCGACGGCATCGATGCTTTTTCTATCAAGCGTCATTATTTGTGAAGATCAAATACCAACTGAAACGATGATTAAAAAAGCCAACGAAGCCGACATCGCTCTAATATCAACGTCTTTAAAAAGTCATGAAGTCATTATAGATTTATATAAAAGAGGATATTTATGATTTACTATTATGATTTACACATTCATTCTTGTTTATCAGCATGTGCAGATCTATTATTAAGTCCAAATAATATTTTTAATATGGCCCATTTAAAAGGACTTGATTTGATTTCTGTTACAGATCATAACAGTCTCAAACAATATCAAACCTTAGAAATTTTAGAAAAAAGTTATGACATATGTCTGATACCTGGCGTTGAAGTGACGACGATTGAAGACATTCATGTGCTGATCTACTTAAAATCATTTCAAGCTGCTCATCAGTTTGATGGGCTTTTGGAAACTTTTTGTCATCAAATACCTTATGACATTGACGTATATGGTGAGCAAAACATCACAGACATTGAAGATCAACCGATAAGACATATTGACTACTTGTTGTCTAAACCATTGACATTATCCATATTTGAATTAGAAGAGATTTTAAAACCATTTGAGCACATTAAAATATTGGCACATCTTGATCGTATGAAGCATAGTGCTCTACCATTTTTAGATCGTATCACCTTTGATGCCATCGAATTGACATGCCATAAAGATCAAGAAGCATTTATTAAAAAACACAATCTTTCTCGGTTTAAAATCTTTTATAATTCAGATGCACACCAACTGATGGATATACTAGAAAAAACAGAGAAAAACCAAATAGAACTAGAAAGCCTTTCGATTGACGCTTTCTTTAAGGTATTTAAACATGGATGATTTATCACTCACACTTTATGACTTATGCATCAATGCCATTGATGCAAAAGCAACCCATATAGATATCGAGCTATTAATTGATGACATCAAAAAAATCATCTCAATTAAAATCAAGGATAATGGCGTGGGCATGTCAAATGAACAAATCGAAAAGACATATGATCCATTTTATACCACAAGAACAACAAGACGTGTAGGACTAGGTATACCCTACTTAAAACAATTAACTGAACAATGTGATGGATTGATGGCAATCACATCAACACCAGGTGTTGGGACAACACTTTATGCAGAACTCAAAAAAGATCATATTGATTGTCCACCATTTGGTGATTTAGCAGAAACATTATATATGTTGATCATTCATCAAAACGCTTTTGATTTTACGTTTTCACTAGGTGTCAATCAAAAGACTATTCACATAAAAAAAAGCGAGATCATCGAAGCGACACAAGGATTAGATTTATATAGAGGGTCTGTAAAAAAAGCGATTCAATCATATATTAATGATTCAATCCATCAGATTAAAGGAGACGAAGACTTATGAAATCTTTAGCCGATTTAAAAAAAATGCGTGATGCATCATTAAAAAACATTGAAATGCGTTTTAGTAAAGGTACCATGCGTATACAAGTGGGCATGGGCACGTGTGGGATTGCTGCAGGTGCACGTCCTATATTAAGCCAAATTATTGAAGACATTGAAGCACATAAACTTAAAGACATTATTGTGACACAGGTCGGATGTATGGGCGAATGCGCATATGAACCCATTGTTGAATTGATTGATGCCGATGGGAATCATACCATTTACTGTGAAGTCACTGTTGATAAAATCAAAGAAATCATCACATCACATGTGATTGATGGACAAGTCATAGAAAAATATGTCTTGTATAAAACGAAGAAGTAGGTGATGAGATGATTAAACGTATGCAACTATTGATTTGTGGTGGGACAGGATGTTTAAGTTCTCATGCCAAACAAATCAAAAAAACATTTGAAGATAAACTTATAGCCATGGGATTAATCGATGAAATTGATTTAATCTTAACGGGTTGTTTTGGTTTATGTGAAAAAGGACCCATCATTATTGTGTTTCCTGACGAAACATTTTATTCAAAGGTGAAACTTGAAGATGTGGATATGATTTGCGAAGAACACATTTTAAAAGGGCGTCCTATTGAACGACTTATTGTCAAAGACCCAATTAACAAAAAACGAATTAAAAATTTTAGTCAACTCAATTTTTATGCCAAACAAAAGCGTGTGGCATTAAGAAACTGTGGCAATATTAATCCCCTAGATATTAAAGAATACATCGCAAAAGATGGTTATTATGCTCTAGGTAAAGTTTTAACCGAGATGAAACCAATTGATGTCATTAACGAAGTCAAAGCCTCAGGCTTGCGTGGTCGTGGTGGCGGTGGGTTTTCTACAGGTTTAAAGTGGGAATTTGCGCACAATTCAAAAAGTGATCAAAAATATGTGATTTGTAATGCTGATGAGGGCGATCCGGGTGCATTTATGGACCGCGCTGTTCTAGAAGGCGATCCACATTCAATTATCGAAGCGATGGCTATATGTGGATACGCAATTGGTGCAAGCCAAGGATTTATTTATGTAAGAGCAGAATATCCAGTGGCTGTTGAAAGATTACAAATCGCCATTGACCAAGCAACATCATATCAACTTTTAGGTGACAATATTTTTGGTAGCAACTTTAGTTTTAATTTAGAAATTCGCTTAGGCGCTGGTGCCTTTGTGTGTGGAGAAGAAACCGCATTGATTGCTTCAATTGAAGGTAACCGTGGCATGCCAAGATTAAGACCGCCCTTTCCGGCAGTCTCAGGCTTATGGGGCAAACCAACCAATGTGAATAACGTTGAAACGTTTGCTAATATCCCCGTTATCTTTTTATATGGTGCATCTTGGTTTAAAGCGATAGGTACAGAAAAATCCAGTGGTACAAAAGTATTTGCCCTAGGCGGTAAAATTGTGAATACTGGACTTGTTGAAGTGCCGATGGGCACCACATTAAGAGAAGTTATTTTTGATGTTGGTGGCGGCATCCCTAACAGACGCAAATTTAAAGCAGTTCAAACAGGTGGACCTTCTGGTGGATGCATTACTGAAAAAGATTTAGATACACCCATTGATTTTGATAATTTAACCAAGCTTGGATCGATGATGGGTTCAGGCGGTATGATCATTATGGACCAAAACAACTGTATGGTTGATGTGGCACGGTTTTATCTTGATTTCACAGTCGATGAATCATGTGGCAAATGCGCACCGTGCCGTGAAGGTACAAAGCGTATGTTAGATATATTAAATAAAATTGTTGAAGGTAAGGGCACATTAGAAGACCTAGACATGCTCGAACAACTCGGCCATATGATTAAAGATACATCATTATGTGGTTTGGGACAAACAGCACCAAATCCTGTGTTATCAACCTTAAAACAGTTTAAAGATGAATATTTGGCGCATGTCATTGAAAAGCGTTGTCCTGCGGGCGTGTGCCGTGAATTAACGATGTTTACCATCCTAGAATCATGTATCGGATGTACACAGTGTGCGAAAAACTGTCCTGTTGGTGCTATTGCTGGGTGGCCGAAATCCATGCATACTATTGATCAGGCACTATGTATTAAATGTGGTGCATGTGTTCAAGCATGTCCAGTCAACGCTATTTCAACAGACCCACATCTTATGGAGGTGCATGCATAATGGATAAATTTGTCAATGTAACGATTAATGGGAAATCCATTACAGTGAATGAAAATACAACCATCTTAAAAGCTGCTGAAAAACTATATATCGATATTCCTAGATTATGTTTTTTAGAAGGCGTGCACGAAGAAGGCAATTGTCGTTTATGTGTGGTTGAAGTTAAAGGACAAAAAGGCTTAAAGCCCGCGTGTCGTACCAAAGTGTATGAGGGTATGGAAGTCATTACGGAAAGTAAAGATATATATAGTTATGTTTCGATGAATTTAGAACTTTTAGCAGCCAACCATCATTTCGAATGCTTTAAATGTACGAGAGAAGAAAATTGTGAGTTTCTAGATTTATTAAGACAATATTCTGTTGGTAATGAATTTAGTGATCTCTTTGGATTTGTACCAAAAGAAATGCACTTAAACGACTCATCTGACGCGATGATTCTTGATAGTAGTAAATGTATTTTATGTGGGCGTTGTGTGTCGGCATGTCAAGTCAATACAGGGTTAGGTATACTCAATTTTAATCAACGAGGCACAGAAACGTATGTTGGACCCGCGCTTTATCATCCGCTTGAAGATGCTGGATGTATTTACTGTGGCAAATGTATACAAGCATGTCCTGTGGGTGCAATTAGAGAACACGATGACATTAAAGCCCTAGAATATGCCCTAAGGGACCCAGAAAAAACAGTCATTGTTCAAGTGGCACCGAGTGTACGTGCAGCATTAGGCGAAGAGTTTGGCTATCCCATGGGTACCAATGTAGAAGGTCAAATGTTTGCTGCACTCAAGATGTTAGGATTTAATGAAATCATTGATACAAACTTTGCAGCAGATTTAACCATTGTTGAAGAAGGTACAGAACTACTTGACCGGATACGTCAAGGTAAAAAATTACCAATGTTTACATCCTGTTCACCAGGATGGGTCAATTATTTAGAAATCTATGCACCCGATTTGATCGAACACATGTCATCATGTAAATCACCACAACAAATGGCTGGGGCACTGATTAAGACATACTATGCTGAAAAACTAAAACTTGATCCAAAACATATCGTTTCTGTATCTATAATGCCTTGCGTTGCTAAAAAGCATGAAGCCAAACGTCCAGAGATGGGTAGAGATGGATATCAAGATGTTGATATTGTCTTAACGACAAGAGAATTTGGTCGTTTGGTTAGAAGAAGAAACATTGATTTCAAACATTTAAAACCTGAAGCTCCGTTTGGTTCACTGGCTCAATACACTGGTGCTGCATCTATTTTTGGTGCCTCAGGCGGTGTGATGGAAGCGGCGTTAAGAACCGTTTCTGAACTTTTAGTCGGTGAATCTGCACCGCTTGAATTTTTAGAAGTTCGCGGCAAGAAAAACATCAAAGAAGCGACTTATCAAATCAATGATTTGAGTTTGAATGTCGCGGTCGTTCAGGGTGGTGTTGGGATTGAAACCTTCTTGGAAATGGTTAGAAAAGGCGATAAAGAGTATCATTTCGTTGAGTTTATGGGCTGCTTAGGTGGATGCATCAATGGTGGTGGTCAACCCATCATTAAGGCGAAAGATCTTGCACATATTGATGTGATTAAAGAACGGTCTAAAGTCTTATATGATATTGATCAACAGTCAACATTTAGAAAGTCGCATCAAAACCCAGCCATTCAAGATTTATACGAGCAATATCTATCAAAACTATCAACACATGAACTTCATCATATACTGCATACACATTATCATGAAAAAGGACGCTACAGCCGATGAAAAAGCGGCTGTGTTTTCTCTTGCTTTGTTTAATGATGATCTTTGTCTCAGCATGTCAAAAAGATCTAGAAGCAAATCAAGTGACCATGATGGTACCCTATGGCAGCACACAGTTGGCACAACTTTATTTAGAAAATGACGACTATTATAATGTTGATATCATCTCAGGACCTGATTTACTGGTATCAGCATTTTCTGCCCAAACACATGATGTGATTATCGCACCGATGAACTTAGGCGCTAAACTTTATTTAAATCAACCCAACTATTTATGTCTAGGCGTCATTGTTTGGGGAAACTTTTATATTATCAGTCACACCCAAAACTTTGAGTCTTTTGAAGATTTAGATGGTAAAACCATCACAATGTTTGGCCAAAATCAAACAGCTGATATTATCCTATCTTACTTGATGGATGCCTATGATATTCATATGACAAGAACTTATGTCGATGGATTAATGACCGCACAAGCCATGTTGCTATCGGATCAAACAGATATTATTCTAACCGCAGAGCCATCATTATCAGTGTTAACAGAAGCGCTTGATTTAACCTCTATTTTAGATATTCAAGCAGCCTATCAAGAAATCTCAGGCACAACATCCTATCCTCAAGCAGGTATATTTGTTCACCATCGTCTAGCCAAAGATGCCATTATAAAATTACAAAATGATTTTATAAACTCTATAAGATCATTAACCGATGATCCACTAGAGGCAGCACGTTTAGCACAAGACCTAGGATTTGATTTAGAACTTAATGTATTGGTTCAAGCCATCGAAAGAAGTCATCTTTCTTACGTGCATGCACAAGATGCAAAGGAAGCGATTGAAGACTATTTTGATATTATCATCCAGGTGAATCCAAATTTGATTGGACCAACAAAGCCAGATGATGGATTTTATCATCAACCCTAAGTTTTAAAGGAGGCCATATGAAAAAAATCAATATAACCATCACATCCATCTTCATGATTTTTTTGATTTGGCTTTTGACATACCGACTTATTAACCAACCAATGTTAATGCCATCCCCATTAGACGTTTTTAAAGCATTTTTCTCCTTATTTTCATCACTGGCATCGCTTAAAGTCATGTTGTTCACACTTTTAAGACTTTTTATAGCGATTGCCATTTCAGTTCTTATGGGGATGGCACTTGGCATTTTAGGCAGCAAGTATAAAACCATGTCTTATTTGTTTTCACCTTATGTAACCATTCTTAGAACCATACCGGTGATATCGATTGTTGTGATCGTGCTCATTTTATTTGGATTTATTTTAACGCCTTATATTATTACTTTTTTAATGATTTTTCCTTTGATCTATCAAGGTATTCATGATGCCATTATTGATATTGATCCTAGTTTTATTGATGTTTATAAACTAGAAGATGATCACATCATCAGTCAAATCAGATTTTGTTATTTCCCTTTAATTAAACGCTCATTAACAACAGCACTCCTACAATCGATGGGTCTTGGCATTAAAGTGCTTGTAATGGCTGAGTATTTAAGTCAAACACCAAATTCGATTGGCAGACAAATATATCTTGAACGCATCTATTTAAATTATGATGCTGTTTTCGCCTGGACAATACTCTTAATTGGTCTTGCGCTTGGTATTGAACGGTTGGTCTATACGTATCAAAATAGAAATTAGGTTTTTAGTGTGTTCTAAGGTATAATATATACTGATGATCATCCATCTGTGGCATAGATCCATGGATGTTTTTATTTAAAAAGAAAGGAGGACATATGGAACAAAGAGATTATAAAATTGCTTTATTAATTGATTCAGAAAATGTTTCACACACATACATAAAATCAGTCATCAATGAGATTGCCAAATACGGACGTATCGTCATTGCACGTTTTTATGGTAATATTCAAAAGTTATCTGGTGAATGGCATCAAACCGCGCTTAATTTCGCGATTAAACCCATGCATCAATATTTTGTTGCTACCGCTAAAAATGCAGCCGATATGGCCATGGCACTTGATGCACAAGAAATTATGTATCAAGAAAAAGTGAACACATTTTTCTTAGTCACCTCAGATTCTGATTTCACCCCTTTAGCGATTAAGCTTAAGGAAGGTGGTATGTATGTGATTGGTGTTGGCAACGAGAAAAAAGTCACACAGGCATTTAAGTCTGCGTGTAATGAGTTTAAGTATTTTGAATACTTAGAAGACGAAGATGCACCCACTAATGATCAAACATTAGAAATTGAAGAAGTGATTAAAGATATCATTATTGAAAGCGGCATTAAAAATCAAATGCCTTTAAGCCAATTGGGTAATATTTTAAAAAATCGTTTTTCAGATTTTGATACAAGAAAATACGGATTTAAAAGTTTATCAGGCTTGGTATCAAGCATCAAAGGTTTAAAAACATTTGATCAAGACATGCATGTAGAATATAAGCCAAAAGTGGCAATAGAAGATGTGCATCAAATCATTATTGAAATGGTTAAAAAAACAAAGACAAATGAAATGAGTTTAACCAAACTCAAAGTCGAATTGGATAAAATCATGCCAGGATTTAACTATCAAGAGTTTGGGTTTTCACAATTCTCAAAATTCGTAGCAAACAGCAAAGCACTTTATGTGACACAAAACAAAGCAAAATTATCTAAAAAAGCATAGGGAGATTGGGCATGTCAATTGCACATTATCAAAAGAAAAAACAAGTATTTGAAACATTTACAATCATAGTGGGCTTTTTTGTTTTTATTGGTTTTTTGATGAGTATCGCCAATCCGTTTATCATGATTATAGTCATTGTTTTCACAGGACTTATCGGTTTGATCATTACCAAAGCTTTTAAAGACTTAAGTAATGCCTATAAGATTGAGCATGTCAAAAAAACCATAGAAGCATTGGTTCCTCATTCCAATTATGATCCTATCAGGGGGTTTACATCAGAGTTTGTCTTTCAATCAAAAATTGTTGATAAGAAAAGCACATTTCGTTCGGAAGATTACTTAAGTGGGACAATCAATGGCAAGCAATTTCAATCTGCAGATGTTCACATTCAAGAAGTTAGAAGCAATGGAAAATCTACAACCAAGATCACTGCCTTTCAGGGACGTTTCTTTGAAATTGAGTTTGAAAAAAAATTTGAGTTTGACGTTTATATTTTGCCAAATAAAGTCAGACTATTTAAATCATTTTATAACATGGCGAAAGTTGATTTAGAATCGATTAATTTCAACCAAACCTTTGATGTCTTTTCTGGCAATCAACATTCCGCATTTTATTTATTAAAGCCTAGGCTGATGGAAAAAATGATTGAATTCGCACGTATTGGAAAGTCAGTAGCATTTACATTCAAAGATCAATTTGTTTATGTCGCAATAGACACACGTATTGACACCTTTGACTTAAAAATGTTTAGACCACTGAATGATGATCATCTTGAAGTGGTGAAAAAAGAAGTCAACATGATGTTTGAACTCATTGATTTGATCGAGACATAAAGATAAAAGCCACAATTATTTGTGGCTTTTTTTA
>JBLRWW010000036.1:0-12784 GCA_047921055.1 Acholeplasmataceae bacterium | reverse complement strand
GTAAAAGTAATCGCTAAAATGCGTTCTGGCAAAACACCTTCATTGATGTGCTTTTTTTCAAAGAAAATAGGATGTTATGATTATTCGAAAAAAGATAAACTTAACGTAAAACATACATAAAAAAAACACATCACATATGTATGATGTGTTTATAAATGTTATTCTTGCGGATATTTAAGGCTCCATTGATTTCTGAGTGTATCCATCAAACGCATCATCTCTAAAGTTTTGTCATGTGTCATAAGAGGACTTTCAAGCTGATGATTTAATATGCAATTGATGGTTTCAAGAATTTCATATTCCATACCATTGACCATGTGCGGATGTTTGATTTCCTTGATTAACTCATTATCCCTATTATAAATGAGGGCATGTTGTGCAGCAAAGAAACCTGGCATGTGGATGTAACCTTTTGAACCATAAATAAAACCTTCAATCGGAATATTATATCCCAAAGATGCTTTTAGATGTGCAGTAGCATGTGGATAGGTTAGTTTAATGTCACTGGATAAGTCAACACCTGTATGATATAAGTCGACCGTGCTCTCAATATTTTCTGGTGTGCCTAAAAAGAGGTCTGCAAATGTCAAAGGATATATACCAACATCTAATAATGCGCCGCCACCTAAGTGTGGTGCGAACAATCTGTTTTCATCACCAAGGGTTGCTTTAAAACAAAAGTTGGCTTCAACTTTTATGATATCGCCAATCAAACCATCTTGAACGAGTGTCAAGACCTCTTTGACTGTTGGCAAAAATCTTGTCCACAATGCTTCCATAACAAAACGGCCTTTGACCTTAGCCTTATCTAGTACAGCTTTTGCTTGTTTTTCATTTAAGGTAAAAGCTTTTTCACATAAGATGTGTTTGCCATAATCAAGTGCCAACATCATGTGTTCATAATGTAGACCATGTGGTGTTGCTATATAAACACAATCGACAAACGGATCTTCTAACAGGGATTCATAATTTGCATAAGCTTTGTCGAATCCATACGTTTTTTGATAGTCTTTGGCCTTATCGATATCTCTTGATGCGACAGCATATAAGTGACCACCAATACCATTGACTGCTTCACAAAATGTACGCGCAATATTTCCTGCGCCAATCACTCCGAATGCAATCATATCGTTATTCCCACCGTCTTGGATCGCCCTTGATTGTATCTAGAAAAGCCATATCTTCTGGCTTGATTTCAAAATCAACTTCAGTGTTTTGAATGATGCGATTCTCGTGAATCGATTTTGGAAGTGGTGCAGTGTTTTTTTGTAAACACCAACGGATACAAATTTGTGCTGGTGACACATGATAAGCCTCGGCAACTTTGATAATATCTTTATTACTGAGTAGATATCCAATACCTAGTGGTGAATATGCTTCAATAAAAATATTTTTCTCGTTACAATAATTAATGGTTTCGCTTTGATCAATACCTATAAAGTATCCGATTTGATTGACATGCGGCACAATCTCACAATGTGTAATGATATTTTCGATATCTTTAGGTGAAAAATTAGACACACCGATGGCACGAATGCGACCGTCTTTATGTAATTTTTCCATAGCCTTGTACGCTAAGACGTTACCCTCACTACAATCCTTACCCATATCACTCCAGGGCCAAGGTGCATGAATCAAAAACAAATCAAGATAATCAAATCCCAATTCAGTCATGGTTTTTTCAAAAGCTTCAAGTGCACCTTCATACGTTTTAATGTGTGATTCTAATTTTGAAGTTACAAAAATCTCTTCGCGTGGAATACCAGAATCTCTAACAGCTTTACCAACACTGGCTTCATTTTGATAACCTTCGGCTGTATCAATATGTCTGTAACCATGTTTGAGTGCCATCAAAACAGATTGATATGCTTCCTCGCCTTTTTTGGTTTGCCATGTACCTAAACCGATTTTAGGCATTTTGACACCGTTACTTAGTGTATATGTTTCATTTAATATTTTCATCATTAATCCTCCTTCTATAACACTATTATAGCAATAAAAGAAGCATTTATGACATATTCTTATAGATAAGTCACATGAACACAATCAATATATTTCATATGTAACGCTTTTAGCTAAATACTTGTGATAGAATATCACTATAAAAGATTTAAAGGAGAATACATAATGACATTAGCGAAAATCATTTCAGGTTTAGGTGTATTGGCGATGACACTGGCATTATTCAACGGATTTATCAATGGCGATTTTTTCGCTGATGGCAGTGTGATTTTAAATAATCCATGGGGCATTGTCTCACTGGTTGATTTATATGTGGGATTCATCTTATTTTCAATGTGGATATTTTTTAGAGAAAAAAGTATTGTAGTAAGCATCATATGGATTGTCTTAATGATGGTTTTAGGGTTTTTCACAGGGGCACTCTATGTATTTATCGTTTTATTAAAATCCAAAGATGACTGGCTCACATTTTTTCTAGGTAACCAGAAAACAACGTTATTAGGTAAAAAAGAGTAAATGGTTGCTATTATGTCTTGAGTGTGTTAAGATGAGTTGCTTTAGATTAAACAACCAAAACAAGTTAGCAAAGTAAAATACAACCGCCCATGACATCATGGAGCACTATATAAGCATTTGATATCCATCAGATATCAGCCTAAGATATGAGAAAGCGTTGTGTATACTTTTTATCCACAGCGCTTTTTTTTGTTGTCCTAAATCCAAAAGACAAATAAACCTTAGGAGAACATATAATGATATTTAAAGAACTAAACATAATTACCCCAATTTTAGAGGCCCTTTTTCATGAAGGGTACGAAGTACCAACCCCTATCCAAGAACAGGCGATTCCTGTTTTATTAGAGGGACGTGACATTTTAGGAAGCGCACAAACAGGCACAGGAAAAACCGCTGCTTTTGCCATTCCAATCATTCAAGGACTTTATCAAGATCAAACCAAAGATAAACATGTTAAAGCCTTAATTTTAGCACCAACCAGAGAATTAGCTGAGCAAATTAAAGACAGTTTTAGAGCCTATAGCTATCGCTTAGGACTAAAAACTGAAGTTATCTATGGTGGTGTTTCACAAAGACCACAAGTTGCAGCCCTTTTTAAAGGTGTTGATATATTAATTGCTACACCAGGTCGTTTGATCGATTTAATGCATCAAGGATATGTGCATTTAGATCATGTTAAATATTTGGTTTTAGATGAAGCTGACCGTATGCTAGACATGGGTTTTATCCACGATGTTAAAACGATTGTTGCAACCATCCCAAAAGCACGACAAACCATGTTGTTTTCTGCGACAGTGCCACATGAGATTCATGCATTGGCAAATAGCTTATTGAATCAACCCGTAAGAATTTCAGTCACACCACCAGAAACAACACTTGAAGCGATCACACAACATTTATATTTCGTAAACAAAAAAGATAAAACAAATTTAATGATTGATTTATTCACCAATCCTTCTTATAAATCGATTTTAGCATTTACAAGAACGAAACACGGGGCTAATAAACTAGTTAAAGAATTATTAGCTATTGGCGTAAAAGCAGATGCTATACACGGCAACAAGTCACAAAACAAACGTCAAGAAGCATTAACCAATTTCAAAAACAAAAAAATTAGAGTACTTGTTGCAACTGATATTGCAGCACGTGGTATTGATATTGATGAATTATCGCATGTCATCAACTATGATTTACCTGAAAGCGCAGAGACCTATATTCATCGTATTGGTCGTACAGGCCGCGCAGGATTATTCGGTGCAGCCATCTCATTTTGTAGTCATGAAGAATTACATTTGTTAAAAGCGATTGAAAAACACATCAATAAACCAATTGATGTTGTCTCAAATCATTTATATCACAACGCATATGTTATGCTAAAACCGATGACATCAGCAAAAGAAGCATCTTATAAAGGCACTTCAAATCATAAGAAACATAAACCATCAAAAAAAGGTTACCAAACACAAAAAGACCAATCTAAAAAGCATGATACGATGCAGTACGGCCAATCCAAAGATAAGCAAAAACGTAGTGCTACATATAAAGGCAAACACACTAAAAATGCGTTTGCTGCAGCAAGATGGCAATAGAGTTACCCCTCATTTTATGGTATAATGGGCATAGATGAAGTATCTATTGGTTACTTTAGATGCGGCTAATCTCAATCGACTTTTAAAAGGAGGACATGATGAAAATAAAACATATTGCACAAGAATTTTTAGATCAATCGACCCATCAAAAGATGGAACGAAGTGATCAATCAAAAGGTTTAACACAGCCACCGCTACAAATGGCATATACCCAAGAACTCATCCATCTACCACAGATGAGCGATATAGATATACCAAATATAGATTTAAAAACAGCTATGATGCAAAGAGTTAGTGTTAGAAGCTATCCGAATAAAGCCTTGTCGCTAGAATCATTATCTTATCTGTTATATATGACGCAAGGTGTAAAAAGCACTAAAGACAACAAACACACTTTAAGAGTTGTGCCCTCAGCTGGGGCTAGACACGCCTTTGAAACCTATATAGTCATTAAAAATGTTGAGGGTTTAAAGCCTGGTCTATATAGATATTTGGCACTTGAGCATAAACTCATTTGTTTAAAATCAGAACATGATTTTTCCAAAAAACTAAGACATGCTTGCTTTGATCAGATCTCAGTTGATGAAGCTTCGGTGACATTGATTTGGGTTGCTGATCAGTATCGCATGACATATCGTTATGGTCTTAGAGGATATAGATACCTATTTTTAGATGCAGGGCATGTCAGTCAAAATGCATACTTAGTTGCACAGCAATTAGGGTGCGGAGCGTGTGCGATTAACGCATTTGATGATGAACAAGTAAATGCTTTGCTTGCGCTTGATGGCATCCAGCAATTCGCCATTCATATGGCAACCATTGGCCATTTGTAATCAGATTGTGTGAAATAATGAAACACTTCAATTTTGAGGTGTTTTTTCTTTGATAAGAGGGAAACCCTTTGATATAATGAACATACCGACCGACCGTTCGGTCGGCATGTCAAACTAAGGAGATCTATCATGAGTAAATATAGCGTAAAAAAACCAATCACAGTACTTATGGGTATATTGATCGTTATTGTATTAGGGTTATTTTCGGTTACCAGACTACCCCTAACATTGTTTCCCGATATCAATTTACCATTTGTTGTTACTGTAACACCTTATCCAGGGGCTAGTCCTGAAGAGGTCGAAAGCGAAATTTCAAGAAAGATTGAAGCCAATGTGGCAACGATAGGAAACTTTGAATCGATCCAGTCAATTTCAAACGAAAACTTTGGTGTGTCGATCATAACATTTGCACAGTCATCAAATATGGATAGTGTGATTATTGAAATTAGAGAACTACTCAATAATGTCACATTTGCAGATGGTGTTGATAATACAAGAATTTTACGATTAAGTCCAGACTTGCTTCCGGTGATGTCTGTGACATTTTTTAGAGATTATGACGAATTACTTACAGATGATGAGGCATTAATAAGAAATACCGAATGGGTCAATCGAGACATCATCAATGATTTACTAAGTATTCCTGGTGTGGCAGATGTTGAAATATCAGGAGCTGCCGATATTATTCTAGAGGTCAATCTTGATCAAGATTTGTTAACACAATATAATTTAAATGAGCAAACAGTATTAGAAATCATTGAAGCGCAAAACGCCGGAGGACTTATCGGTGTTGCGTTGGATGAAGGCGAACTTAGATTGCTTTATTTAGGCACTAAACCTGCAACACTTGACGAGATAAAAGCTTTGCCAATCACATTTAGTGGTGGCGAAGTCATCACACTTGAAGCGCTCGCGATTGTTGATGGTATCTCATATACCAATGGCAATGATGACGTCTATTCAAAAGTTAATGGTGTGCAAGGTATCCAAATATCATTTCAAAAACAATCAGATGTCGGTATTACTGAAGTGACCGATAGTATCATCGCAAGGCTAGATCAAATTATTGAAAACGATCCTTTAGAATCGAGTTATTCGGTTTTATTTAACCAAGGCGAATTTATTACACAATCGGTTAATACCGTTTTGCAAAACTTAATTGTTGGTGGATTGCTGGCGATTATTGTTCTATTCTTATTTTTAAAAGACATTAAACCAACGATTGTTGTCGGACTTGCGATACCGATTTCAGTCATTGCAGCCTTTATGCTCATGTATTTCACCAATGTTTCATTAAACTTGATTTCAATGGGTGGACTTGCATTAGGTATCGGTATGTTGGTCGATAACTCCGTGGTGGTCATTGAAAACATTTATCGAATGATTTCAGAAGGCAAATCAAAAGTTGAGGCCGCCGTTGATGGTGCACGCCAGGTTGCTGGCGCCATAACAGCATCAACTTTAACAACCGTCGCTGTTTTTATTCCTATTTTATTTGTTGAAGGTTTGGTTGCTGAAGTCTTTGTTAGTATGGCATTGACGATTGCATACTCCCTTGGAGCAAGTTTAATTATTGCATTAACGCTCGTACCATCACTTTCTTCTCGTTTACTTAATGATCAGGATAATAAAATAGAAGGCAAGCTTATTACCAAATCAAAAGCTATATATAAGTCATCTGTCTTATATACGATTAAGCATAAATTTTTAACCTTAGGGGTTGTCTTTGTCTTATTAGGTGCGTCTTTAGCTTTAGTTATATCTAGAGGATTTATTTTGTTACCAACATCAGATGAAGGCACCATTAATATCTCAATCGATTTTGCCAGTCAAACAGCATTTGAAGATAAGGCTCAGTATGCTGATGAACTAACAACACTCTTTTTAGATATTGATGATATTGAAAACGTATCAGCACGCATTGGTGGCGGTGGTGGCGGACCATTTGGCGGTAATATGATGGGCGGCGGCGCAAGCGGCAGTTTGAATTTTACCATCAATTTAAAGAATTCTAGAACACAATCAACAGTTGCATACCAAAAAGTTTTTGAAGATTTAATTAATGATTTTGATTTAGAAAGCGTAACACTAGAACCCAATCAACTCTTAGATATTGAGGTGTCGGCACAAAACAGCACAGGTAATTTTGGTGGGGCATCGGGCATTAATATTAAGGTCAGTGGATTTGATTTACTCACGCTTGAGGCGATTGCTAATGATATCACGCTCATTGTAGCCAACACAGAAGGTGTTAAAAGTGCTGATAATGGTATTACACAAGGCGCTGACAACGTGTTAATCACCGTGAATCGCGATCAAGCGATGCGGCTTGGTATGACTAATAAAGATGTCTCAGATAATATCAGCTATCTATTCCAAAATCTTGGCAACCTAGGACAAACCCAACAATTTACCGTGACCATTGAAGGTATTGAGTATGTACTAGAAATACCAGTAGAAACCATTGCCGGTGGATTAAACTTTGATTTATTCGGTGATTATCTAACGTTTTTAAGTGGTGTTCAATTGTTTGATGCACCAACAAGAGCCATGATTGATGCTTATGTGTTAGAGACCAATCAAGGTATTTATGTCCCCAATTTCTTATTACCAACATATAATCCAGGGGATCCTATTCAATTGATTGTTAACCCATTTTTAAAAGTTACAGGAGATAACCGCATTGAACTAAACCCTGTCAGTGCTGACCCAACGTTATCTTCATTTAGTGTGGCACCACTTTATCAAACGGATTCATCATTAAGTGTGACATCTATTGAGCGTGTGACAGGATTTGCTACAATCAACACAGATGGATCAAATCGATATTTAAATGTCACAGGACAAGTCGAAGATGGTAAAAACATCACACTGGTATCTCAAGCAGTTAACGCAAATGTTAATGCCTATTTAGAAAGCGAAACATTTAGTCAGTATGGTGGTGGCTATGTCGTATCTTTTGAAGGCGAAAATGAGGAAATCATTGATGCTGTTATAGAACTTGCACTTGCTGCGTTTGTAGCGATCTTATTGGTCTATATGATTATGGCCATTCAATTCCAATCACTGGTTTATCCATTCATTATTCTAGGTACCATTCCACTCGCATTTACTGGTGGATTGATGGCGCTTCTTGTTACCAACTCATTTTTAAGTTTGGTATCCATTATGGGACTCATCATTCTTATTGGTATTGTTGTTAACAACGGTATTGTACTTATTGACTATATTAATAAACTTAGAGAACAAGGCAAACCAATTATGGAGGCCATTGTTGAAGCGGGACAAACAAGACTTAGACCTATTTTTATGACAGCTTTAACAACCATTTTGGCACTTACCACTTTGGCTATTGGTATTGGTGAAGGTGCAGAGTTACTACAACCAATGGCAATCACCGCGATTGGCGGCTTGATTTACGCAACCATATTAACGCTTGTTGTGATTCCAACCATCTATGCATTGCTTAATCGCAAACTCATCAAAAAAGAGGAGGCCATGCATGCAAACGACGAAAGATAAAATTATAGACGTTGTTTTGTCACATATCAAAAGTGACTCGAGTATAAGCGATTTGACTTTATCGAAAATAGCGACAGAGGCCAATATTGGTAAAAGTACAGTTTATGAACACTTTCATAGCAAAGAAGAAATCATTATAGAAACATACAAACATCTTTTAAATAATTATGAACAAATTTTAACCTCGCCAATAGCATCAGAAAAATTCAAAGAAGCCTTTATTGAGCAATTGAAAAAAATATTGATTGTGATGAAGGATGCTAAAATTATTATGGATGCATTACTCAATCAACAACAAAGCGCATTTATGAATATTGGCGATGACATACACAAATATGCATCAAAAATCCAAGAACGTATGAATCATCGATTTATTGATATTTTTGAAATGGGGGTTAAAGAAGGTGTGATTTCACCTCTGATTGCCCATCCTCACAAAGGGCGTGTCATTCAAGCACTCATTTCTGGTCTGATTTATCAGTATGTCAATGATGACTTTGATGTTACCGAAGAAGCATTATTTGAACTCATTTGTGAGCATGTATTGCTAGTATTAAGATAAAACAAAAACACTTGTCATATGACAGGTGTTTTTCTTTCATTGAATCCCATGATTTTTCATAATGTTGCTGACGAATGCTAATTTTAAATATGCGCTTATTTTATATGATATAAAAGTAATAAGTAGGAGATGATGTCGTATGAGAAAATTATTTTACGTATGCTTTTTTGGACTGGTTTTGATCTTAAGTGCTTGTCAAACAAACACTTTAGATGAAAGCATCAATACAAATGACCCTGATGTGACTGAAGATCAGCAAACATTGCTTGAATTAACACTAGAAGAACTGGCTGCATTTGATGGTAGATCAGGTAGAAAAGCGTATATAGCAGTCAACGGTAATATATACGACGTGACCAACTCACCACGTTGGCCAAATGGCAGTCACAACGGATATCAAGCAGGTCAAGATTTAACTGAAGAAATATTAAATGTTTCACCTCACGGATTAAGAACACTTGATGGTGTGCCTTTAATCGGCATCTTAGTTGATAACCATCAAGAAGGAGGCACTGAGTAATGATTGATTTTTTCCTATCAAATATTGGGGTATTATTACTCCCATTTGTATTTTTCTACGTTTTTTTCTTTAGCAAGCATATTCATAAATACCAATATTTCTATGAGGCCTTCGCCTTTTTATTGGCTATTTTTTCAATTGTCCAGCAACAATTTGGGCTTAATCTTTATTTAATAAATGTGTTTATCATTAGTGGTCATGTGAGTCTTTCTTTGTTTTTACTTGTTATTTTTACAGGTGCATTAAAGAAAAAATCAGTGATTCGGTCACCCCTAGATATGGTACGCGGTGAAGTTGCTATTATGGCGTTTATTTTATTGATACCACACGGTTTTTATCGGATTGATCTTGCACTGAGCGGATATAATACCACAGGGTTAATAGCAAATATCTTGTTTGTGCCGTTGGTTTTAACATCATTTGTTTTTGTAAGAAGCCGTATGAAACCACATCACTGGCGACGTCTTCATCAACTAAGTTATGTAACATATGCCATGATTTATTTGCACCTTGCATTTATTATTAGCATTAATCCTAACAATCCATATATTATATTGAGTCGATACGCCATCATTTATCACCTATTATTGGTCTTATATGTTTTACTAAGATTTAAAAACAGTATGTATCCAAAAATCAAACAAAAGCGATTCATCAATTCAATTAGTCAATAAACATATCACTTTTTAATTGACACGTATGATGATTTATGTTACACTTTAACAGTATTTAATAAGAAAAATAACTATGTGTTAAAAGAGGCTGCGTCACGCCAATAGTACTCGAAGGAAAGGGGCTGACGCCGAAGTGCAACCGCACTGGGCTTATGTTGAACAAGCATAAGACTGTTCGCGTGGGTTACCCGACCCATATCGAATGCGCTTTAACATGTTGGGTAAAAGGACGCTTCAGCAATGATGAAGCCATGACACCTTTTGCTCATGGCTTTTTTTGTTAGTTAAGAAAGAGGATTATATGGAATTATTTGGCACACAAAACGTCAACGAAGACGGGATATTAACGATTGGCGGATGCTTAACAACTGACTTAGTTAAGTCATATGGCACCCCACTTTATGTGATGGATGAAACGCATATTCGCTCACAATGTCAATGGTTTACCAACCATTTCAAGTCAAAAGATATTGAAACCGAAATTATTTATGCTTCAAAAGCATTTTTAACGCTAGCAATGGTAAAACTTATCGAAGCAGAGGGGTTATCAATCGATGTTGTTTCAGGCGGTGAACTCTACACAGCAATCAAGGC
Organism: Acholeplasmataceae bacterium; assembly: GCA_047921055.1. Taxonomy (GTDB): domain Bacteria; phylum Bacillota_I; class Bacilli_A; order Acholeplasmatales; family Acholeplasmataceae; genus JBLRWW01. Next base: position 2,012 of record JBLRWW010000036.1, on the reverse strand, counting down.
CAATTTCCCAATGGATAAGGTTTATTTCCACGGGAATAACAAGTCACAGTCAGAAATTGAAATGGCATTAGCCCATCGTGTGAAAACCATTGTTTGTGATCACATAGATGAAGTTGATTTACTCATAGAAACCATTCAAGATAGCCAACATATCGATGTCTTATTAAGAATTAATCCAGGCATTGAAGCGCATACCCATGAATATATTAAAACAACCAAAAATGATTCCAAGTTTGGTGTTAGTATTTTTGATGACCAAACATTTGAAATCATTAAAAAAATCAATGCACACTCAAATTTAAACTTTTTGGGCTTTCATAGCCATATCGGCTCACAAATCTTTGAAACGCATTCGTTTTTTGATCATGCATCAGTTGTTTTGGCCTATGCTAAAAAAATCAAAGAGACATTAGGTATTGATATCAAACACATCAATCTTGGTGGTGGATTTGGGGTTAAGTATACTGAAAACGATCGCCCTATCACAGCAGAAACCTTTCTTAGTGATTTGCTTGACCATATTTCAAAAGAAGTCAAACACCTAAACATCAGTGCGCCAAAAATAAGTATTGAGCCAGGACGCGCCATTGTGGCAAACGCAGGGACAACGCTTTATCAAGTGGCAACAACCAAACAAACCTTTGGCGATAAAAAATACGTGTTTGTTGATGGCTCTATGGCAGACCATATTAGAACAGTTTTATATCAAGCCGTTTACCATGCAAAACTTGCCAATCGTATGCATGATACTAATGTCGCACACTACACTGTGACAGGAAAAGCATGTGAATCAGGTGATATCATTATTAGAGATGCGTTTTTGCCTATACCTTCAAAAGGTGATATTTTGGCAGTCTTTACAACGGGTGCTTATCACTACTCGATGGCATCTAACTATAATAGACTCACCAAACCTGCAGTTGTTTTTGTAAAAGATGGCAAAGCTAAAATTGTTGTTAAAAGAGAAACATATGATGACTTATTACGTAACGATTGTTTAGATGGAGATATCTTATGATTATTCAAAAATATGGTGGATCATCATTAGAAACCATTGAAAAAATGCGCGCGATTGCGAATAAAATCATCGCCAAAAAAAATAAAGGTGAAGATATTGTTGTCGTGGTATCGGCCATGGGAAAAACAACCAATATGCTACTGGAATTGGCCAATCAAGCTGTTAAAACTCCCTCAAGACGTGAAATAGATATGCTTATTTCAACGGGTGAACAAGTCTCAACAGCGTTACTTTCAATGATCTTAAATGATCAAGGATGCAGTGCAGTATCATTAACAGGATATCAAGCGGGTATCCAAACAGAGGGACTACACACGAAAAACAAAATTAAAGACATAGATATCGATAAAATAAACACGCACATCAGTGCAGGAAAAGTTGTTGTCATTGCTGGCTTTCAAGGTGTTAACCTCACTGGTGATATTACCACATTGGGACGCGGTGGTTCAGACACAACGGCTGTGGCTTTAGCTGCAAAATATCAATGTGCATGTGAAATTTATACAGATGTTGATGGAATATATAGTGTCAATCCACACTTATACAAAAAGGCGAAAAAACTATCTGAAATCAGTTATGAAGAGATGTCTGAACTTGCGTATTTAGGTGCCAAAGTTATGGAGCCTAGAGCCGTTGAAATCGGACAAAAATATGGCGTTAAAATTATCGTTGGATCGGCTCATGATGAAAGACCGGGCACCGTTATTCAGGAGAAATCATTTATGTTAGAACAAAGACAAATCACTGGGTTATCTGTTATTGAAAATGTCGTGATGGTTACCATCAACCATTTTCCACAGACACCAAAAAGTGTTGCAGATTTATTTATTAGGTTGGCAGAAAACGAGATTAATATTGATATGATCAGTCAGACGATTTTATCTGATGGATTACTTAATATATCTTTCACATGCGATGCCAACGAAATTGACACCGTAGAAATTGTCCTTAAGGACTTAAAACAGGTGTATCCTTACTTTAATGTAAGTGCAAA
>JBLRWW010000035.1:0-13560 GCA_047921055.1 Acholeplasmataceae bacterium | reverse complement strand
AACCCGTGAATGCATGCGTGAAAGGCATGTGAGTTAACCGTTTCTCCAACGGGCCTTAATAATGGCGGAGCAAGAGAGATTTGAACTCTCGCGCCAGTTTCCCGACCTACACCCTTAGCAGGGGCGCCTCTTCAGCCACTTGAGTATTGCTCCACCTTAGACGCTTTCGCGCCTATATAGAATATCGTATTTTTAGATAATTGTCAACCTATTTAGCGTCTTTTAACAACGTTAAACCGACTTTCCCTTTATTTAAATCAATGGATAAAACATAAACTTTCACAATGTCTCCTACATTTAGGATATCCTTTGGATGTTTGATGTATGATTTTGACATTTTTGAGATATGACATAACCCATCTTCTTTTAGGCCAATATCGATAAATGCGCCAAAATCAACGACATTTCTGACTGTCCCTTCAAGTTCCATGCCGACAGATAAATCTTCTAATTTTAAGATGTCACTTTTTAAAATAGGTTGTGCAAACTGGTCTCTTGGATCTCTTAAAGGTTGAATGAATGCATCTAGGATATCATTTAATGTATAAATGCCCACATTGAGTTTTTTCGCAAGTTCATCTCTGTTGATTTGATCAATTAATAATTTTATCATGTCTTTACCAAACATGGATGAATCAAAGTTATAGATCTTCATGATTTCCCTAGCGATATGATAACTCTCAGGGTGAACTGAAGTCATATCAAGCGCTTCATCGCCTTCAGGAATTCTTAAAAACCCGATGGATTGCTCAAATGTTTTTTCACCTAACTTAGGGACTTTAAGGATTTCTTGTCTGTTTCTAAACTCTCCAATTTTATTACGGTAATCAACAATGTTTTTAGCACTTGTCTTATTTAATCCCGATACATACATCAATAACGCTTTTGATGCTGTATTGACATTCACGCCGACTTGGTTTACGGCTTGTGTGACAACAAAGTTTAATGACTCATTTAATTTTTTTGCTGAAACATCGTGTTGGTATTGACCCACACCAATACTTTTTGGATCAATTTTTACAAGTTCTGATAAGGGATCTTGTAAGCGTCTTGCAATCGATGCTGCACTACGTTCTTCCACTGAAAAATCGGGAAACTCTTCTCTTGCGAGTTCGCTTGCTGAATAGACGGATGCCCCAGCTTCATTGACAATGACATACGCTGCTGGTAGTCCTGTTTTTTTAATGAGATCTGCAATAAAGCTTTCAGTTTCTCTTGATGCAGTCCCGTTGCCAATCGCGATGATTTCAACTTTATGTTTATGAACTAAGCGAATCACCATTTTTTGTGATTCTAAGATTTGTTCATCTGTGATGCGACCACCCATGGTTTTTTCATGGGGATAAATGACACCTTTTTCTAAAACCTTACCTTGTTGATCAACAACACTTAGTTTACAGCCAGTTCTAAATGCTGGGTCAATCCCTAAAACTACTTTACCTTTTAAAGGCGGTTGTAACAATAATTTTTGCAGATTAAGTGCGAAAATTTCAATGGCTTGTTCTTCTGCTTTTTCAGTGAGCTCACTTCTAATTTCTCTTTCAATACTTGGGTATATTAAACGCTTTAGCCCATCTTCAATCGCTTCAGTAATTAAAGGCACACTTGGTCCTTGACGGTGATTGACGACTTGTCTTTCAAGGTAGGTGGTCATACGTTCTTTATCAGATTCTACTTTAACCGTGATGACTTTCTCATTTTCAGCACGATTCATCGCTAAAACACGGTGTGGTCTTACTTTTTTTACTGCTTCGTTATAGTCATAATACATTTCATAGGTTTTACGTTCATCTACAGCATTTTTCTTAACCGAAGATACTAAAATGCCATAATCGACCGTCATTTGTCTTAACACTTTACGATAATTGGCATCATCACTAATTTTTTCTGAAATAATGTATTTCGCGCCTTCAATCGCCTCTTCAATTGTTTCAACTTTATCATTTAAATAAGCTTTGGCTTGTTCTTTTGGATCACTTGAATGAAATTCTAAAATCCAATTGGCAAAAGGCTCAAGCCCTTTGGCGATGGCTTCAGTTGCTTTGGTCTTTTTCTTTTCTTTAAAGGGGCGATATAAATCTTCAACTTCAACCAATTTTTCTGCTTTTAAAATCTCTGTCTTTAGTTCATCAGTCATCATGCCTTTTTCATCAATCAGTCTAATGACATCTTCTTTTCTTTTAAAAAGGTTTTCTTGATATTCCCAGGTTTTATGAATCTCATTAATAACCTCTTCATCAAGACCACCGGTTGCTTCTTTACGGTATCTGGCTATAAATGGAATGGTATTACCTTCATCAAGCAAAGATAAAACTGTTTCAATTTGTTTTTCACTAATTTTTAAGGCTTTTCTAATGTCAGATATGATCTGTTTGTTCATGTTTTTTTCTCCTTATTAAAGCACAAAAGGGCTGTGCCCTTTATGTTTTGATGCTTATGCAAGTTTGTTTAATTCAATTAAGATGTGATCAACACGTGCATCACTTTCAAAGGTTTGTGTATCAATATAGAACCTGATCAATTGATGATTTCGGTCTTCTACGAGTGGTAAATGTGCCAATCTTGGATTTTCAAAAACCGTTTGATTGGCCGTGCGATCAAGATCAATAAATAAAATGGCCAAATCATCGATGTTCTCAATTTCCAATAATGCATCTGTAATCTCTTGATTCATATCGCTACTGCGATAGAAATAAAAATAAATCACATCGTTGGTATTAATCACTTCTGCTAAGTCTTCATAACCTTCTTTATTATTAAAGAATGTAAAATCACCATATTGTCCATCTTCACGGTCAAAGACCAATTCTTCTAGTTCAGATTCAACAATAGAAATGTAATCTTCATATGGATTTCTTTCTAGTTCATTGTTGGCAATGGTTCTAACAATTAACACTACAGTAACAACAACAACGGTTAATAAAATGGCCAACATACCACCGCGATAAAACATCAGTTCTTTTTTCGTCATGTCACGTTTTTGTGGTTCTTGAACCTTCTTTTTACCTTTTACTTTATCGACCTTTTGTGTGTTTTGTGTTTGTTTGTTTTGTGGCTTTTTATTTTGTTGGGCTCTAGCCATAATGTCACATCCTATCTTCTCAAATTATACTTTAATAAACCCATAATTACAACAAGTATGTTTAAATATGTTAAACGGTGTTACGGCATTTCAATCACAGCAAAACAAATCGCGAATTGATCTGTATGCGTGATGGTTAAATGGATGATTTCTCCTTGCGTGAAATACTCTGTTTCAACATATGGACTACCATCTATACGATGTAACACCGAAAAATCTTTATAATATGTTTTTCCGTGCCCGCTGCGTATGGCTTTGAAAAGTGCCTCTTTAGCAGCAAAACGTCCACCAAGAAAAGATAGTTTCGTATTTTCGGCTGCAATATTCTCATAAAGCTTTTTTTCTGACTCACTTAAGATGCGATCGATGAAACGATCGCTCACTAATTCTTTGATTCGGTTTAAATCAACCAAATCAATCCCTGTGCCAATAATCATATATCTTCCCTGCCTTCCTTGATTTTTTCAGCAAGTTGTTTGATTTTATTTAACCGATGATTGATCCCTGATCGACTGATGGTCTCATCATAGGTTTGTTCGTAATATGTCGTTAGCTCATTTAAACTCACATCAGGATATGTTTTCCTAATCTCCATCACTTTTATGAGTTTATCATCAAGTTGGTCCATCACAAAATGCGTTTCAATTAACTCAATGTCTTTGAGCTGTTGATTGGCTGCTACAATGGTTTTTTTCTCATTGGCAATCTCGCAATTCATAATACGATTAATCGAGTTATTAAAATCTCTTTTGATTCTAATATCTTCAAATTGAAAGACCGAATTTTGCGCCCCAACCAAAGCGATAAAATCGCTAATGGCCTCAGCATCTTTGATATAAGCAATAAACCCTTTACGACGATTGGTAATACGGGCATTTAAATCAAAGGCATTCATCAAACTTTGAATGAACACAATATGATCCGAATTGGTCGCATAAATCTCTAGGTGGTACTCAGCTGTCTTTGGATGATTGACTGAGCCTGACGCGAGAAAGGCTGCCCTTAAATATGCACGCTTGGTCTCATCTGTTTGAGTGATTAATTCAGCACTTTCCAAAGGGGCTTCTAATAAGCTATGTTCATTGATGATATCTTCAACTTTAGATGATAACCTAATAATGACCGTTTGACGTTGTTTTAACTTATATTGCTTTTGTGTCATTAAACTGGTTTCTGCTTGATAAAGCGATCTTACCAATTGTAAGAAACGTTTGGCGACTGTCGGATTGTTGGTTTTAAAGTCAAGCATCTTTTGCTTGTCTTTGATATGAAATTCTGTAGACATATTCAAAAAAGCGGCAAATTCAGCCAGCTGTTCTTGAAAATCAACAGGTTGTGAAACCAACTCTTCTTTAACAGTACGCGCAAATGACATAGACTACTCCCAAGTTTCTAAATATTTTAATACAGACTGTGTCGCAATCGCACCATCATTGGTTGCTGTCACGACTTGTCTGATGTGTTTAACAATGACATCGCCGGCACCAAAAATACCAGGGACATTCGTTTCCATTTTTTCATTGGCCTCTATATAACCATAATCGGTTGTGATACCTAAATCTTTAACCATATCCGTCACAGGAATCATCCCCACATATTCAAATGCACCTGTGGCTTTTAATGTCTCTTCTTTGCCATCTTTTGTTTTAATGACAACGCCTTCTAAACCGTCATCACCTTTTACAAACTTGATGACTCTTGCGCCAAATCTAAAATCAAGATTGGTTGCTTTTAATAAGATGTCTTGTGCTTTTTTATCAGCGGTTAAAAAATCAAGATCTTGAACAACTGTGACATGGTTTGCGAGTGTGGTTAAATAAGATGCTTCTTCGACACCGGAGTTGCCGCCACCAATCACAACAATATCTTGTCCTTTATAAAGTGGTCCATCACAAATGGCGCACCAACTAATGCCATTGCTTGCGAGTTGATCTTCATTTTCAACGCCCAAACGTCTTGGCACATTGCCAGTTGCAATAATAACCGCTTTGGTTTCATAAGTGTTTTCTGGTGTTGTAACAATTTTTATGTTGCCTTTGACTTCAACTTTTGTTACACCTTCATAAATGACTTCAACACCAATATCATAGGCGTGATCAATCATCGCTGTTGCAAGCTCATAACCTGCCATTTTTTTAAACCCGGTGTAGTTTTCAATTTCATTATAATTAACGAGCTGCCCACCTGGTGCTGATGCTTCAAACATCGCGACATTCAAATTGGCTCTTTTTGCATAAATACCGGCAGTAATGCCTGCAGGACCTGCGCCTACAATTAATACATCATATAACATCTTAAACTTTCTCCTTTAAACTAAATCTTTAATGTGTTTTAATTCATCAATTACAAAATCTGGATTTTCAAATAACATTTCTTGTAATCGAAGACTATAACTGACTGCGCATGTTAAGATGCCTGCTTTTTTAGCAGCGATGATGTCATTTTCATGATCACCGACATAAAGTGTTTCTTCTTTTTCTGAGTTAAAATAAGCGATAGCTTTTAATATCGGCTCTGGGTCGGGTTTATGATTGATAACATCTTCATATCCGATCAGTCCTTGGATTTCATCAAAAAGATCCGTTTTAATTAAGTGTTCGGTTGCTACAGTTTTTAACTTAGAGGTCACAACACCCACTTGAATGCCTTTTTTTCTTAAATAAATTAAAACCTCTTTAGCACCCCTATAAGCGCTGAGTCCTAAATTAATTTTCTCTTCAGAAACATCTCGATAGATCTTTACCAGCTCATCAACTTTTTTAGGATCATCCACATATGTTTCAAATGTCTTAAAAAGTGTTTGTCCTAAAAACGAGGATAGTAATGCATCTGTTAATTGCACATGGGGAATATATTGATCAAATAGTTCTTGAAAGGTTGATAAAATAATTTTTGGTGTCTCAATCAAGGTACCATCTAAATCAAATAAAATGGTTTTAATCATGTGTTTCTTGGTTTTCTATAAGCATATCAACATAATAAGGTTGATCTTTAATAAATTTACGCTTCAATAAAATGATTGCGACACCGCCAAGCATGAAAAGCGTGAGTGATAAATAAATATTAACAGGATATCCAAAGATCATTAGTGCATCACCAGCAGCACCTTGTGTTCTTAGTGGTTCAATGATTGCACCTCTACCTAAACCGTACCAAATGAGATAAAAGGCCATCATGTCGCCCACTTTAAACCATTTTTGACGTCTAGCAATTAAAATGAACACCAAACCAACGAAATTCCAAATGCCTTCGTATAAAAAGGTTGGATGATGAACAACACCATTGATGGTCATTTGTTCTGTAATGAATTTTGGTAAAAGATTTAAAACAAAATTACTTTGAATGGCAGGACCATATGCTTCTTGATTCATAAAATTGCCCCAACGTCCTGCAATTTGTCCAATTAAAAACCCTGGTGCGATCACATCAGCAATCAACCAGAAGCTAAGTTTTTTAATGCGCGTGAAAATTATTAAGAAAACAAGCGTTGTGATGACGGCACCATGAATGGCCAAACCACCTTGTGTAATATTAATGACATCTAAAAAACTATTATAATTCGGTGTTGGATCAAAAATAACATAATAGATACGTGTCCCAATAATCGCAAGCGGGACTGCCCATAAGAGCGCATCAAATAAAAGTTCGGTATCTAATCCTAATTTTTTAAACTCTAAATAACTTAAAAAAGCGCCTAAAGAAATACCTGTCAAAATAAAGAGTGCATACCAGGCAATTTGTGCAAACCCTAAATCGACTGCGACATTGTTATAAGGCACACCACTTTGGGTTGCTACAGCAAGTATAATCATGAGTATTAAAACACCCAACATCCCACCGTAAATATAAAATGCTTGTCTATGTTTAATCATTATATCCTTCATCATCATCTTCATCCCTTCTTTGTCCTTTTGCTCTGCGTGCCACTTCACTTGTCAGTCTTTCAGCAGCGTTATACCCTAGAAATTTTAGTTTTTGATTCATTGCAGCACTTTCAACTAGTGTTGCTACATTACGCCCTGGTAAAATTGGAATGGTAATTTTTGCCAGTTCGGTGCTAAAGATTTTTATCATTTGTGTTTCTATGCCTAACCGGTCATAGTTTTTATCGTCTTGCCACTTTTCAAGCTCAACGACTAAGCGGATCTTTTTGCTTTCGCGATATGCGCCAGCACCAAACATTGAAACAACATCAACGATCCCAATCCCTCTTACCTCAATGTATCCTTGAAGGATTTTCGGGGCCTGGCCGACTAAGACACCATGTACAGCTTGAAAGATATCCACACGGTCATCACTCACTAAAATATGTCCGCGCTTAATCAGTTCAAGTGCTGTTTCGCTTTTACCGATACCAGATTTTCCAGTAATTAAAACACCCATGCCGTGAATATCTAATAAAACGCCATGTACTGTTTTTCTAGGAGCGAGTTTTTTGTGTAGATAGTTATATAACTCACCACTAACAGCTGTTGTTCTGTTTTTGCTTTTTAAAATACATACATCATATCGATTACCCAAATCGATAAATGTTTGAGAAATATCAACATTGACAGAAAACACAAAAGCTGGTGGTCTTTTTTCAAATATTTTTTCGAGTCTCTCTTTTTGTACGTTTTCCTCTAAGAGATTTAAAAAAGAATTTTCTTTAGATCCAATTAAGATAATCCGATCAGGTTCATAAAAATCAAGAAACCCTGATATTTCAACACCAGGTCGTGTCAATAAATCCACGGTCACTTCTTTTTGTAATGCCTGCGCTCCAGCGATGCATTCCAAATCTAAATCCTTGATAATTTTTTCAATTTTAATGCCCATAGGTTATCTCCTTGCTAGTTTTCTAAGCAATAAGTGTCGTTGATATATGCGTGTGATCCCAAATCTCGTAAACGCAAACAATAGCGTGAATATCATTAAATGTTCAATGCCTAAAAAGGTAAATGTCGGCCCTAACATCAAATCAATACTGAAGAATAATAGAATTAAGATGATGTATGAGATTAAACCAAAACTTAAGAGCATATATTTTAATATGTATTTATATGCCAACAGTTTGATGAAATTTTCGGTTAAAGCAAGTAACATCATGGCAATGATGAACCCCGCCGGATTGATTGAAACAATCGGCTGATTAATCCCTGCTGCAAAACCAAAAATAGCCGCAGCAGTTAACGCATTAATTAAAAACGATAATGCCATGTGCACTGAAAACTTTTTATGTAATAAAAAACTAATCTTAACTCTAAAGTTTTTACTGGGCTGCTGCATAATATAAACCCCCATCAATTCCTATGTTGTCAATCAATGACAACCTTATTATTTTAACGCATTTTTTAAATATTGTCCAGTATAGCTGCTTTTTACTCTGGCGACTTCTTCGGGTGTACCAATAGCTATGATTTCTCCACCCATATGTCCACCGTCTGGCCCCAAATCAATGATGTGGTCTGCATTTTTGATCACATCTAAGTTATGTTCAATCACAACCATGGTTGCGCCATCATCAACAATTTTATGTAAGACTTTAACCAGTCGCTTCACATCATCTGTGTGTAAACCTGTGGTCGGTTCATCTAAAATATAGATGGATGAACTTGTAATCTTACGATAAAGTTCACTTGATAACTTCACACGTTGTGCTTCCCCACCAGAAAGTGTGGTTGCTGATTGACCTAAGGTGATATAACCCAAACCAACATCTTGAATGGTATTTAACTTTTGATATATCTTTGGGTGATTTTCGAAAAAGGCACTGGCGTCATCAATGGTCATGTCTAAGACATCAGCAATGTGTTTGCCTTTATACTTAATTTGGAGTGTCTCATGGTTATATCTTTTACCATGACATACTTCGCACTTAACATAAACATCGGGTAAAAAGTGCATTGATATTTTTTTAACGCCATCGCCGCCACATGCTTCGCATCGGCCGCCGCGTACGTTAAATGAAAATCTGCCTTTTAAATACCCACGCGCTTTCGCCTCATTGGTTTGTGCATATAAGTCTCTAATGTCATCAAAAACACCGGTATAGGTTGCAGGATTACTTCTTGGTGTCCGTCCAATCGGGGTTTGTGAGATTTCAATGACACGATCAATCATCTGATTGTCATTGATTAAATCGTGTGCACCAGGCTTATCTTTGGTTTTATAATACTTTTGTTGTAAACCTTTTAATAAAATATCGTTGACCAAGGTTGATTTTCCACTTCCAGAAACACCTGTAACAACGGTGAGTTTTCCCATTGGAAATGATACTGTTAAATCTTTTAGGTTGTTGGCGCGCGCACCAATGACCATAATGTCATGCCCAGTGCCTTCACGTCTTTTTTTCGGATAAGGTACAAAAAGCTCATTGGATAAATAACGTCCTGTAATACTGCTTTTATCCTTCATCACTTCTTCGGGGGTGCCATAACTTATGACGCGTCCCCCAGCTTTACCTGCCAAAGGCCCTATATCAATTAAATAATCGGCAGCCAACATGGTTTCATGATCGTGCTCAACAACTACAAGTGTATTGCCTAAATCGCGCATTTTTTTAAGGGTATCGATCAATCGTTGATTGTCTTTTTGATGTAAACCAATCGAAGGTTCATCTAAAACATATAGAACACCTGTTAATTTAGAACCGATTTGGGTTGCTAAACGAATACGTTGTGCTTCCCCACCCGATAATGTTTGACTGGCGCGTCCAAGCGTTAAATATCCCAAACCAACATCTTGTAAAAACGTTAGGCGTGAGATGATTTCTGCAAGTGCAAGTCTCGCGATTTGTTGTTTTTCAGTTGATAATGTTAAATTTTTTAAAAATATAAGTGTGTCATCAATCGAAAGCGATGTTAGTTCATGCATGTTCTTCGCGCCCACTTTTACCGATAAGGCTTGTGGATTTAAACGTGCACCATGACAAACGGGGCATTCAGATTCAACCATAAAGTTTTCAATCCATGTACGAATCCATTCACTGCTTGTTTCAATGTAACGGCGTGATAAGTTTTTAATCAAGCCTTCATGATAATCTGTTTTTTCATGAATACGACCAGACGATGATTTTAAACGGTAATGAAGCTTATCAGGAGAACCATATAATACAATGTCTTTTTGTTTTTGTGTGAGTTCTTGCATTGGTAGGTCCATTGGAATATTATAATGATTGCACACTTCTTCTAGCATTAAACTGTTTAAATTTTCATCATCATTGTTTTTATAAGGAATCAATCCGCCTTCTAATAAGGATTTGGTTGGATCAACAACCAAATCTTCAGTGACTTCTAATTTAAGTCCAAGACCATTACAATATGGACATGCCCCAATGGGGGTATTAAATGAAAAGAGTCTAGGCTCTAGATCGGGTATTGTAAAATCAGAGTTGGCACACGCATAGTTTTGGCTAAAGCTTAACATCTCTTTTTCGTTAACATCGACTTTAGCACGCCCTAGCGCCATTTTTGTTGATAATTCTAGGGCATCATAAAGACGTGATCTAATACCGTCTTGAACGACCAAGCGATCAACAACGATGTAAAAATCATGCTTTTTGTTTTTATCAAGTGATGGCATATCATCTAAAAGATAAATCTTGCCATCAACATAAGCACGTTGAAAGCCTTCTTTTAAATAGTGATCAATGCGTTTTTGGTGTGTCCCCTTACCGGCTTCGATAATGGGTGCCATCACCATAATTTTTGTTTTATCAGGTAATTTTAAAACACTTTGTGTCATTTCTTCAATGGACTGTTTGGTCAAAGGTTCATCTGAATCTGGACAGTAAGGCACACCAATACGTGCATATAGTAATCTTAAGTAATCATAAATTTCTGTCACGGTACCTACAGTTGATCTTGGATTATGCGACGTTGTTTTTTGATCGATACTAATACTTGGACTCAAACCTTCAATACGATCAACATCTGGCTTTTCAAAATTACCTAAAAATTGTCTGGCATATGCACTTAATGATTCCATATATCTTCTTTGACCCTCTTGATAGAGTGTATCAAAGGCAAGACTTGATTTTCCACTACCAGAAATACCGGTCATAACGACCAGTTGGTTTTTTGGAATATCTAAATCGATATTTTGTAAATTGTTTTCACGTGCGCCACGTACTCTTATAAAATCGTTATCCATGTGTGATCATATCCTTTAATGTGTCTTCATCGATGATTGTAATATTTAATTCCATTGCTTTATCTTTTTTTGACCCTGCATCTTCACCACAAAGCACATAGTCCGTTTTAGAACTCACAGAGCCGCTCACCTTACCACCATGTGATTCAATAAGCGCTTGGGCCTCTTGGCGTGAGAGGGTTGGTAGTTTGCCTGTGATGACAAAGGTTTTATCTTTAAGTGTTTCCGAGGTTGGTTCTGTGATCTCTGATGACATCTTTAATCCATAGGACTTTAAGGTTTCAATGCGCTTAATATTGTCTTCATCAGAAAAATAGTCAACCAATGCTTGAGCAATCATTGGACCGATTTCATCAATGGCGATTAAATCGTCATAGGGTGCTTCCATGAGCTTTTCAATGGATGGATATTGATTGGTCAGTACTTTGGCAATTTTAGCGCCAACATGTTTAATGCCTAATGCAAACAGCAATTTATCAAATGATTGATCTTTGGATGCTTCAATGGCTTTTAATAATGCTGAAACTTTTTTATCACCAAAACCAGGTAACGTTTTAAGCGTTTCTTCGTGTTGAGCTAACGTATAAATATCTGATAAATCAGAAATATAACCTTCATCAAAAAGTGTTTTAACGACTTTTTCTCCTAATGTATCAATGTCCATCGTGCTACGACTTGCAAAGTGAATGATTTGGTTTACTGATTTTGCCGGACAATTTGGATTACTACAATAGTGATCAGCTTCACCTTGTTTTCTTATTAAAGGCGATTCACACTCAGGACATAAGGTAATCATTTTAAATGGTACTTGATCTTTTCTAAATGCTTGAACGACTTCTATCACTTCAGGAATAATTTCACCCGCTTTATGAATTAAGACGGTATCTTTGACGCGAATATCTTTATTTGTAATATAGTCTTCATTATGAAGTGTTGCGCGAGAAACACGGCTGCCTGAAACCATGACGGGTTCGAGTTCAGCCACAGGCGTGATCACACCTGTGCGTCCGACTTGAAAACTGATATCTGTAATTTGGGTTTGAACTTGTTCTGCTTCGAATTTATAGGCGGTTGCCCATTTTGGATATTTTGCGGTCAATCCTATGGTGTCATAAAGTTGATATTCGTTGACTTTAATGACAACACCGTCTGTGTCATATGCTAATGTTTTTCTTAACACATCATAAGCATCAATGATACGCGTGAGTTGTTCATAGTCGAGGACGTATTTATAATATGGGTTAACCTTAAACCCAAGTTCATACAAAAAAGATAATGTTTCAAAATGTGTCTTCACATGATTTTGCGCATCAACAAGTTGATAAATATAAATGTCCAAATCTCTTTTAGAAACAATTTTACTATCTAGTTGACGCATGGTGCCTGCGGCAGCATTTCGTGGATTAGCAAAGAGTGGTTCGTTATTTTTTTTACGTGTTTCATTGAGTTTGATAAAACTCTTGTGTGGCATAAATATCTCGCCACGTACTTCAATGGATAATGGTTGATTTAATTTTAATGGTACGCTCTTAAGTGTTCTAACATTTTCCGTAATGTCTTCACCCACGACACCGTTGCCTCTGGTTGCGGCTTTAACAAAACTACCGTTTTCATAAGTGATAGCAACAGCTAGACCATCAATTTTTAACTCTGTGACATAACTGAAATCTTGAACAACTTTTCTAATGCGATCATCAAATTGTTTGAGTTCACTCATGTTAAAAACATTGGCTAAAGACATCATCGGTACTCTGTGAAAAATCTTTTTAAATCCGTCCAAAACTGCCCCTCCAATTTTTTGGGTGGGCGAATGTGGATCGATATCATTCGGATATTTGGTTTCTAGTTCAATCAATTCTTTCATATAAGCATCATACTGTTGATCAGAAATGGTTGGCTGATCATAGGTATGATACTCAATATTAGCTTGATTGATTAACGCGATTAATTCATTCATTCTTTGTTTAAATTGCATAAAATCACCTATACCTATTATACCATTATTTAAGTTGATAGGATATCATAACCCACAATCTTTCACAAAGCTTGATGGTTTCATATAGTATCCTTGATGACTATAGATAACCCTAGACATATGAAGCGCATTTTTTGCTCTGGTGATAGCGACAAAAAGGAGCCTGCGTTCTTCATGTTTGCCTTCAATTTGTAACATCCGCCTTGAAGGGATAATCCCTTGTTCTAAACCGATGATAAAGACGATATTAAACTCGAGTCCTTTGGATTGATGCATCGTTAAACAATTGATAAAACCGTCTATTTTTTCATCGATAGTATATCGTAAATCATTCGAATTCAAAAAATACTTTAATGTATGTGCTCGAAAA
>JBLRWW010000034.1:0-13808 GCA_047921055.1 Acholeplasmataceae bacterium | reverse complement strand
TTTAATAATAAGACTCTTTTTTCACTTAGTCCTTGACATAGGGTACATTTTACTATCATTGTCTTTTTTTTATATATGTATTATAATTAAGTCATAATAAAAACATTAAACGGGGAGAAAACCATGAACAAAAAAATCTTTTTTTTACTATTCATCTTTTTAAGTGTGTTTTTACTTACAGGGTGTGCGTCCGATGGTTCACTAGACTATGAAAGTGGTGTGCCTGAAAATGAGGCTGGAGACACTTTGCTCATTGATCAAATACCCACGAGAAAAATCATTTATGAGGTTGATCTTTCGATTTATACCAAAGACTTAGAAGAAAGTATTCATACTTTAAAATCAAACGTTGAAGCTGATGAATGGTTTGATTATGAACGTATTAGAGAGACACAAGCCACGTTTAAAATTAGAATTAAATCAGATCGATTAGATGCTTTCATCGCGTCTATTGGTGATGCCTTTGAGGTGAGTTCATATAGTAAAACTGGCACAGATATTTCATTAGAATATTTAGATATCACTAACCGTATTGCAGCTTTGCAAGCCCAATATGATCGCTTGGTCGACTTATATCTAAATGCATCTTTAAATGACATGATTACGATTAACACACGCCTAGCTACAATTGAAACCGAACTTCTTGGACTTCAAGGTACTCTCAATAATTTTGATAGTTTGGTTGACTATAGCGAAGTCAATGTGAGTATTTATCAAAGCTATGTCTCATCGAGAGATCCTTTCTTTAATCGTCTTGCATCCGCTTTTGTCACTGGTTTTAATGGCGTTGTTTCATTTTTTGATGGCTTATTGATTGTAACAGCGACATTATTGCCATTTGCAGTCGTCTTTGTACCCTCTGGATATGGCATTTATATTTTAGTTAAAAGACACCAACGCAAAAAAACAATAAACAAACCAAAATCATAACATGAAAAAAGTTTGGAGCACTTCCAAACTTTTTTTTATTTTATGCAATTTTACGAACACGTATAATACCTTTATGATGACGTAACTGATCAATAGACGCTTGATCTGCTTGTTCTTTGGTATCTATGAGTGCATAACCAAACTGATTTTTTTGTGATGTTTTAAATGATAATATGGTCATTTTGTTTTCAATGCTTTTTTTAAGTTCCGAGACCTTCAAATCATCAACCATATAGTGGATAGCAAAACGTCCTTTGCCGTTTAAATCATCTGCTTCAAGGTCACCATAATTGACTGCATTTTTAATCGTGCCTGTTTCGATATACGCCTTAACCTGCATCGCTGCCATCTGTGCACAATTATCCTCAGCTTCTTCAGTGGATGCGCCTAAATGCGGAATCGCTATAACACCTTGCATTTGAGCTGTTCTACTGTTAGGAAAATCTGTTACGTAATGTCTGACTTTACCTGATTTAAGTGCCGCTTCGATATCATCATCGTTGACCAAAGCATCTCTAGCAAAATTAAGTATAATGACACCATCTTTCATAAGCTCGATGGTTTGTTTGTTGACTGTGTGTTTTGTTTCTGCCAATAAAGGGACATTTAAACTAATAAAATCACTGGCTTCAAATAAGGCCTCAATATGATCAACAAGCACAATGTTTTTAGGCAATAAATGCATCACTGCTTTGAGTGGCTCTGGTAAACTATAGCCCACAACTTTTAATCCAAGGGCATCACATGCTTGAGCAATTAAGATACCAATAGCCCCAAGTCCAACAATACCAATCGTTTTACCAAATATTTCTGTGCCGCCAAATTGAGATTTGACTTTTTCAATGCTTTTTGCGATGTTTTCATCGCTTTGATTTTCTTTAATCCAAGATATCCCACCATAAATATCTCTGGATGCTAAAAGCATACCCGCTAACGTTAATTCTTTCACTGCGTTGGCATTGGCACCTGGTGTGTTAAATACAACAACCCCAGTTTTTGCATAGTCAGCCAAAGGTATATTATTCACACCAGCACCTGCTCTAGCAACAGCTAGGACAGAATCAGGCAAGATCATATCATGCATTTGTGCACTTCTGACTAAAATAGCATCCGCTTGATTGATATCATCGGTTAATTGATATGTATTTGGCAAAGCTTGTAATCCCACATTTGAAATGTTATTTAAACAATGGATATGTCTCATTTTTGACCACCATGTATACTTTCAAATGCTTTCATAAAGTCAACTAAAGCACACACAGCTTCTAATGGCATCGCATTATAAACTGATGCTCGCATACCGCCAACAGAACGATGACCTTTAAGGTTTTCAAAGCCTTTAGCTTTGGCTTCTTTAATGAACTGTTGATCAAGCGCTTCATCACTGGTTTTAAAACAAATGTTCATTAATGAGCGTGATTTTTTCTCTGCAGTACCAAAGAATAGTTGACTTTGATCAATATAATCATAAAGTATATTGGCTTTTTCTAAATTAATTTTATACATCGCTTTAAGCCCGCCAAGTTTCAGCAAGTGTTTAAAGACAAGCCCACATAAATAAATGCCATACGTTGGTGGGGTATTATACATTGATCCATTTTCCGCATGTATATCATATCTTAACATGGTTGGTACAGAGCCATCTAAATCATTTCTAATCAAATCTTTTCTAATAATGACAATGGTCGTTCCAGCAGGTCCAATATTTTTTTGAGCACCGGCATAAATTAAACCATATTTTGTAACATCAATGGGCTCTGATAAGATGCATGATGACATATCTGAAACCAACACCTTACCTTTTGTATTAGGCAAGTTATAAAACTTGGTGCCGTAAATGGTGTTATTTTCACACATGTGTACATAGTCAGTATCAGGACTAATATCAAGATTTTCAACATCTGGAATATAGGCAAAGTTTTTATCTTTTGATGACGCTATTTGTTTTATATTGCCATATTTTTGTGCTTCTTCATACGCTTTTTTAGCCCATGATCCTGTAATGATATAATCCGCGACGCCATGTTTTAATAAGTTCATTGGAATCATCGCAAACTGTGTGCTTGCACCGCCTTGTAAAAATAAGACAGCATATGACTCAGGAATATTTAAAAGTGTTCTTAAATCGGCTTCTGCTTGATCAATAATCGATTGATACAATGCTGAGCGATGGCTCATTTCCATGACAGACATGCCACTATCTTTATAGTTAAGCATCTCTTGTGCAGCTTGTTCTAAGACTGCCTCTGGTAAAATCGCTGGCCCTGCTGAAAAATTATAAATCCTTTTCATTGTCTAGTACCCCTTTCAAATGGTCACTCTTTATGATGAGTTGACTTTCTAAATAATATCGTTTGGCTGTCGCGCTGCCCATAGAAAATGATTTTCTTGGTAACACTTTACCTTGTTTAATAAATGGAAATATTTCCTTTTTTTCAATTTTCGGCATTATAATACCGATACTGTTTTCATGTCTTTTACACACTTCAATAGCTTCTTGTTCACCATGAATATAATCAATGGATGCTAAAGGATGATTTTCTAAATAGATATCAATAAATGCTTGAATTTGTTCGTATGCGACAGCTGCATTTTTAGGAATAAATAGTTGTTGCTGACGCTCTTGATGATCATAAATATTGGTTGCATATTCCTGATCAATCGCTTGTTGAAGTTCTTCGATAAATGATGCATCTACATCAAATAATACCCGATGAATACCTTCAAAATCAAGTCCATGATTATATAAATTAACAACTTCAACCAAAGCAAAGCGTGCAGGATGTGTATGTATTTCTTCACTAGATAGTGTTTTTTTCAAATCTTCCCAATGTGCTTTTGCTGTTGCGAGACTGTGATTGCCATCGCCGACAATAAATAATAAGGGATCTTCATCATCTTTAATGAATTGCATAAAATCTTCGATAATACCATCACAAGACTTGATTTGATACCCTTTAATATGTCCACCATCCATATTAAGTTTAAAATCATAACATAAATCAAACTCATCTTTTCTTTCAAAAAGATTTTCTAAAATATGATACCGATCATCATCAACCAACAACATCACGTGTGTAAGTTCTAGTGGTGCCTGATTGCGAATCATCAATCGCGGTGGTATACGTTCAATAATGGTTCTTTCTGTTGTGCGAATTAAAGGCTTTGCATGACGCTCATAACTATAATCCTCTAAATCGATATTCATCATTAATCCCAAGCGTTGTTCAAGATAATGTGTGGTTCTTTCAACAAGCATCATTGAAGGACCGATGGCCTTTAATAATCCCTTTTCTAAGTATGATGCCATCGTCTGATTAATACAATCAATCATCTTTGGTGTCATTTGATCCAAATATACCTCAGGTAAAACCATGTGATAAGTTGAGGGATCTTCCCCGATAAATATTTTTAGATCTTCCCAATATTTGGGCTGACTCGTAAATTGATCACATGCGATAACTGCCCATTTAGACATGTCAATACCGCTATTTGGTAGTAAAATATTGGGTAATGCAATGGGTGATTTCCCGTGATTTTTCAGCATAAAAAAACTCCTTTTACCCTATGATATTTAAACCGAAGTTTGGTTTTTTTTAATCAGCTAGACAGTAGAATCTAAAATCATATTTTTCCAATAGTTTACATGATTTTTTATCGCTTTAAACATCGAAAAAAGTCTTTAATATTCTTCGTGTTTCCAACCAAATTTATTGTAACATGAAAGCGCTTTTATAGCAAGAATAAATCGTGTGTTTTTTTATTGTGTTTGATTGCGTGTATAAATGATTGCAGTATGGAGTATGTTATAATAAAACTGTCATATAAAGTTTGATGAATCAAACAATAAAGGAGTCGATTTTATGGATAAATATCTTAAAGGTGCATTGGTTTCAAATGCCGCCAGCCTAGGATTTAATTGGGTTTATAACATGCCCTACCTAGAAAAATTAGCACATGAACAATCATTGGTTTTTCAACCAATAGATCCAGCCAAATATAAACGTGCTGGAAAATCTTATTTGGCATACCCTTATGCCAAAGTTGGTGATCATTCAGCACAAGGTGATATTGCTAAATGGTTATATGAAGCGCTTAAAGAGACACCAGATTTAACAAAGGAGGCTTATGAATCTTTAATATTTAATCGTATTCAGCCAGGTGGTTCATATGTCGGCTATGTTGAGGCATACGGTAAAAAGTTGATTATTAATCAGTACAATCAAATGCTTAAATTTACTTCAGACGCACTTGAAATTAATGATGATCAGCTTGTTGGATTTATTCCTTATTTGGTGACTAAAGAATTAGGTCTTTCCATTGATTTAGCTTGGAGCCTGGCACAAGCATTTACAATGATTTCTGATTATTATCTGTTTTATCAAATGTTTGATGAGCTTTTTGAACAATTGAAAACCAAACCTCTAAAAGAAGCACTCAAAGAAAGTGTTTCTAAAGCACCTGCACATTATAAAGATGTTTTACTTATTGCTTTAGAACAAAAAGATAGCAAAGCCTTTGTTTTAGAACATTCAGGCACAGCCTGTCATATCCCGCATGCCATACCGCTTATTTATAACATTTTAGCCCATACATCTTCTTTTAAAGAGGCTGTTGAGTTAAATACAAAACTTGGTGGCGCAAGCTGTGATCGCGGCATGTTGATTGGCGCTGTGTGTTCAAATGTCTATGATATCCCATCAGATTGGGTCAATCAAACCAATTTAACTTAATCTTATAATAAAAGCACATGTCACGACATGTGCTTTTTCTTATCCATAGATTTCATCAATTATTTCTTTGAGTAACGTCGGTCTATTGGTCATAATCCCATCAGCGCCTAATAAGATTAAGCGGCGCATTTCCTCTGGGTCATCAATGGTCCAATAATGAACAGCAATGTTATGTCTTTGGGCTGTTCTCATAATGCTTTTGGTTGATAAATTGATACCAAATTGTTCGGTTGGTAGCTGAAGAGCTGCAATTGGATCTTTATAAAACACATTTAATCTTAAGATGTGGAGTGCATAAAATGTAATCACACCACTTTGCTCAGGCGACATCATTAAAGATGGATGCGTGGTCTTTTTTAACGTCTGCATCGCCTCGAAAATTTCTTGATGGAAGGATGCAAGTATGATCCGATCAAATGTCTGATACTCAAGATTTAACGCATCCATCAGTTCAATCACCGCGTTAAGTGCATCAAGTCCAACCTGACCCGATTGTTTAATTTCTACATTGATGTTGTTTTCGGGAAAAGCCGTAATCAATGTTTCTAGTGTTGTTGCTAGAAACTTTGTCTCATGTCGCGGTTCTACACCATCGGGATAGGTCACATCAAGTGGCGTGACTGTTTGGCCTAAATAATTTTCATATTTAAAGAATTCACCTGTGACATTAAACCCATTGGAATTAGGTACCACTTGATTGTGATAACCAAAATCAACCTCATCCTCTATTAAATCATGATAATTAATGTCGATGATGCGTGCGTTTGTCAAGGTTGTTTTGCGATCTAAGGTTGTATCATGCGATAAAATAACGATGCCATCTTTGGTCAAACTCACATCTGTTTCTAGCATGACATTGGGATCAACACTAAATGCATGATAATACGCTTCTAGTGTGTTATCTGGAAACTCATGATTGCCACCACCGTGGGCAATGATGAGTGGACGATCGGTTTTTCTTAAGGGATTAATCCCATCAACACTTTGAGGTTTCGGTAAAATCATTAAAACCACATATAAAATAAAGATAACCAAAAATGACCTTTTTAAAATCTGCCGAAAAGACATATAAACCCTCACCTTATGTTATATTTTTTTGTTCTTTGAGTGCACTAAAGTGCACAACAATAAGCAATAAAACACCTATTAAAAGCGCTATGGCACTAAAATCGAATAAAAGCAATGGTCTTGTTTCATATAAGAAACCGCCGATTAAAGGTCCAATAACCATGCCGATAGACACAAATGACTGTCTAAGTCCCATAATACCACCATAACTGCCATGTTGTGCAAATGTTGCAATATAGTTTTGTTCAAGCGGTTGATAAATGGTTTTAAAGATGACATAAACCATATAAACGGTATACATCATGATAATGAATCCATTGGCTCTAAAAACATAAAATACGATGAGTGCACTCAATGTTTGAATGACTGCAATGACCCAAAGTTGTTTTTTATACTTCGCAAAGATTGGTACAAAGAAAATACTTGCAAATAACGATACAAATCCTGTGGCCATGACAAACGTACCTAATTCTTGTGGATTATATCCGAGTTCATCAAAATAAACATCGATGTACTTACTTAAGTTGATTGATCCAATGGTCATCAGTGTCAAAGATATAAAAAACAGTAAGAGTCTTGTTGGCATTTTTGAAATGTTTTTTAGTCCTTCAATGACCGATGGTTTTTTGTCAAAAACGTTTTGTGTACGTGCTTCTTTAAGCAATAGAACAATGACACCGGCATACAACACATTTAAAATTGCTTGGTATAAAAACATCACTTTATAGTCAGATGTGCCTAAAAAAGATGCAATTTGAACATTGGTTGAAATAAATCCTCCTATGAAATAGCCCATCGAGGATCCTAGTGTAAATGAAGCTGCCATGTATGCGAGATGTTTTGCCCGTTGATCAATCTTTGAGATTTCAATGATATGGCTTGTAAATAGCGTTAATGAACTCACCACACCAAAGCCACTTAAAAATCTAAAAAACACCATTAAGACTTGATTGTTGGCATATCCAAATCCAATCTGTCCAACACTATAAATCAATAAACCTGTAACAATATATACCTTTTTCTTTCCTTGATCACTTAAAACACCCCAAATAGGACCACCAAGCATCAAACCAAAACTCATGGTAGCAAAAAAAACACCAAACATATAATCTTCTATGCCCAAACTACGGACAAATGCTGGTGTGACAGGGTGACCAAGATTATGTATAACACCTTGTGTAAAGGTAAATGCTATGATGAGATAAATCGTTTTTTTCATGATGCCTCCAAGGTGTTATAATGTAATGATATTGTAGCCAGAAGCTTTTAATAAGCGATTCATAATCGCTGATCCAATATGATCCTTTGAAAATGTGTGCGTAAAAATATGCTCTATGGCTAAATCATCCATTTGACGCAACGCTATAAACAAATTAGAAGCAATCTCATCAGGATCAGAAACAGAGCCTAAATCAATGACATGTTGACATGTGATGTCTTTAATGAATTCTGTGGCACAAATCACTGCTGTTTTAATATCTTTTAGTTGCTCAACAGTCTTGTTAATGTATTTGATGACATCTTTTTGTGTGCCTTCGACGACTGTGATTTTACCTTTTGGCGCGTAATGTGTGTACTTCATCCCTGGTGATTTAGGGACATCTGTTAATTGTGTTTCAGAAACATCTAAGATAGACATGCCTAAGACAGTTTCGATCATTTGTTTTGAAACAAAACCGGGTCTTAGAATGGTGGGTATATCTGATGTGACATCAAGCACTGTTGATTCTAGACCAATCGTTGATTTACCACCATCGATGATGATATCAACTTTACCCATTAAGTCTGATATCACATGCTCAAACATGGTTGATGATGGTCTTCCGCTAATGTTGGCACTGGGTGCGCCCAATGGTTTTTGTGCAGCTTTAATGGTTTTTAAAGCAAGTCTGTGCGATGGATATCTGATGCCCACAGTCTCTAGTCCACCTGTGATTTCATAAGGTATAATATCTTGCTTATGAAACACCAGCGTCAAAGGACCAGGCCAAAACGCTTGGATGCATTTTTTTGCTTGACTAGAAATATGGGTGACCAAATCAGGCAACCAATCAATATCAGCAATATGAACAATTAAAGGATTATCTGAAGGACGCCCTTTAACACCATAAATCTTATGTGCGGCTTTTGGATTGAGTGCATTGGCCCCAATGCCATAAACCGTTTCCGTTGGAAAAACCACCAAACCGTCACTTGAAATAACGTTATGGATATGATCAAGTACATCTTGATTTTCCAAATCTTTTTCCTGATAAATTGTGGTGTCCATCATTATCAACCCTTTTTAATGTAACTTATATACCAATTATACCTTAAATCCGATGGAGTTCATAGTATAAAACGTATCTGACGCTTTAACAATTTACAATGATTCTATGTTATAATCATTTCAAACAAAGAGAAAGGATGACATGCCAAATGAGTGAACAATCTGTCATCGAAAAAACACCGCATCCTATTACAAAAAACGACCTAGTAAACGCCTTGAAAAATGCTGGTCTAGGGTGTAAAGACCATGTGCTTTTACATACATCACTATCAAAAATCGGTTGGGTCGTTGGTAGAGAAATGACTGTCGTTGATGCATTTTTAGCCACACTGCATCAAGGCACCCTTGTGATGCCTGCACATACGGGCGATAACTCTGACCCTGCAACATGGATGCATCCACCCGTGCCTGAATCATGGATTGAAGTCATTAGAACCCACACACCCTCATTTAACAAGCATACATTTACCTCGCGTGGTATTGGTCGCGTTAGCGAATGTTTTAGACATTATCCAAATGTTAAACGTTCCAATCATCCCTTAGACTCATTTATTGCTAAAGGTAAATATGCACGTAAAATTACCAAAAAACACGTCTTAACACCTGCGTTTGGTATGGACACCCCTTTGGGGCGTCTTTATCAACTAAATGGCAAAGTGTGTTTGATCGGTGTGTCTTATGACCGTGCAACAATACTTCATTTAGCAGAAGCACTATCAGAGGCACTTCCATTAGAATCCAATGGTGTAAAATTTAAAGATACATGGATAACCTTCAAGGATTTCGATTATGATAATGAACCCTTTTTAGCTTTGGGTGAAGCATTAGAAAAAAAACAACTGGCAAAAAGCCATCAAGTGGGACATACTGATATGATTGTTTTTGACATTAAACCTGCTGTTGACTTTGCAGTGTCTTGGCTGAAATCCTATTATCAAAAAAAGCGATAACTATATACCAATTTGACATATAATACATTTAATCATATAATAAAACCATCTTTTTTTAACGGGGGAATCATTATGGACTGTTTAATGTGTCATCATCAACACGACGATCATCAGATGACCTGTCCTTATTGCGGACATGAAAACAATAACAACCAACATGATATCATCATCACTAGATTTACACAACATGATACTTACTTAACGTTTGTGATGCTTGGCTTGGCTTTATTAACTGTCATTTTTGGTGTGTTATCACTTTATCAACCATCACTTGCAGTGTTATCCTTTTTAGGTATCACCACTGGACTCGTCGGCATCCTACTTAATAAATATCGAAAACAAACATATGTTGTCACATTAAAAATAGGATATTTTATTATTGTTTTTGGTTTTTTGTTTAATGTGTTTATCTTCTTTCATAGCTTTGTTGCCATTTTTACTGACTTATTTTAGATAAACATCCTCTAGCATAACTGCTAAAGGATGTTTTTTTTTATTATTTTGGTTCAAGTGTTGAAAGTTTCTCTAGATCAACATCTGCTTCATAATCGATTTGATCAAATTCAAACCCATTCATTTGGTAACAATCTTTTAAAAACTGCTGAGTGCCTTGACGCATAATCAATGCATCATCTTCAAGTGTTGTCATGAGCATGATCGTTTCTTTTTGAATGTTTGGATCCATTTCCAAATGGTCAAGACGAATACGTCCTTTGTCATCAACGATGCGTTTTTCACCATAAATCATGTCTTTAAACAAACGGTATTTATGTTCTAAAATAGTTTCATGGACATTGTGTCTCATCATGACATCATACAAGCATGATACATAAATCGTCATTTGTGGAATATAAACGCTTGCTTTGGTAGTCACAGCTTTACTTGAGGATATGAGTGCTTCCCCCTGATATTTTTCTTTTAAGACTTCATTCATTTTAAATGCGTGATTTTCTAGATCTTCTTTGGCTTTACCAAGGGTCCCTTTACGATAAATCTTATCGGTTGTTGGTCCACCGATATATGTATACGAGATTGTTTTCACACCGTGATTAAGTGCCCCCTGTTGATCAAGATAATCAATCCAATGATGCCAGTCAGATCCACCCATTACAAAAACGGTGTTCTCAATTTCTTGATCATCTGCTGGTGTAACAACCAAGTCTTTAACTGATAAATCAATTAAATCAATCGTTTTACCATGTGCTTCTTCACCAATAGTCTTAATGCTTGATTTAATCAATTCATTGGTTTCAAAATTCATACGAGCACCTGAAGCAAGTGAATAAATGACTAAATCTATTCCACCCAAATGGGTTTTAATGTAGTCAGTGACATTTTTTTTCATCTCTTCTGAAAAGGCATCACCAATAAAATCTTTATGGATATTTTGTGTCTCTTTGGCATGTGCTTGAAAATGGATATTATTCCACCATCCAGCCGATCCTGTTTTTTTGGCCTTTGGACCACTTTCAAAAGAAATATTCACTGTATTTGCATCTGCACCATAAGCAAGGGCTATCCGTGATGCCAATCCATATCCAGATGATCCACCAATAATTAAAACATTTTTAGGCCCTTTAAATGGTGGGAGTGCTTTGGCTTCATTGATTTGATTTAATACAAATGCTTCTGATCCTATGGGGTGTGCATTTGTAAAAAAATTAGAACGTATCGATGGTTTGATTATCATAACTTAATCTCCTTTTAAATGTCATTGATACACATTTTATTCTATGTCATTTTAACATAATTTATAACCAAGTGGGTAAAAAACGACCATTTCTTATCAATCAAATGGTCAATTGAACATCACATGTGCTATGATAAATTGAAATCAAAATGAAAAGGATGTTTTTATGTCTATACGGATCAATAAGTTTTTAAGTGAATCTGGTGTGTGTTCAAGAAGAATGGCTGATCAATATATTAGAGATGGGCGCGTTAAAATCAATGGCTTGGTGGCAAGTTTGGGCGCTAAAGTAACACTTGATGACCAAGTCCATCTTGATGATGTGATTGTATCTCATAAACCCAAACATGTCTATCTTGCTTTTAATAAGCCAAAGGGCGTCACATCAACAACCGATCAATCCATCCCTGGAAACATGATTGATTTTATTAATTATCCAGAACGTATTTTTCATATTGGACGACTTGATAAAGACTCTGAAGGTCTTATTCTTCTCACCAATCATGGTGATATTGTCAATCAAATATTGCGTGCTGAAAACAACCATGAAAAGGAATATGTTGTGACTGTTAATAAAAACATCACCCAATCTTTTTTAAATGCTATGGCCTCTGGTATAGAAATCCTAGATACAATCACGCAGCCATGTATATTAAGAAAAGTTAGTAATAAAACATTTCATATCATTTTAACTCAAGGGCTAAACCGGCAAATCAGACGCATGTGTCAAGCGCTTGATTATGAAGTCACCGACTTAAAACGCATTCGTGTGATGCATATTAAACTTGATATCCCATTAGGTACCTATAGACACTTAACAGATCAAGAAATAGAAACGCTACAAACGATGATTCGTTTATAGCGTTTTTTATTTTTTTGAACCTATTTTAATGCGTGGATCAATCAGAGCATACGTTACATCTAATAAAAAGATGGCAACCATCGTCATGGTCATGTAGAAGGCACCAATTAAGACGATCATGTGTGTATCAATATATACATAAGATGAATCCATAAATGGTTGAAACAGTGACCTTAAAAACAGTTTAGCAACGCCTTGAATGCTATAGACAATCTCTATAAAAAACGCGCCCGTCAATGTCATAATAAATGCTTGTGTAACCTCGGGTAAAACAGGTACCATGGCATTTCTCAAACCATGTCTGAAGATCAATTGTCTCTTATTAAGTCCTTTAATTTTTGCAAGTAAGATAAATTCTGAGGTTAATGATTCTGCCAATTCACCACGAATCACACGAGATAATGAGGCAATCGGACCTAAAGAAAGGGCTAGAATCGGAATGATATATCCTTTAATTTGTCTGGCGACTGTATCGGTTTCGGTTGGAAAACGATAGGGTAACCACCTATTTAAATAAACGGTTAAATAAATAATCGCGAAAATCATAATAAAACTGGGAATTGCACTAAAAATCATCGTGAAAAAGCCAATAGAGCGGTCAGCCCATGTCCCTTTTTTTACAGCCGCTATGATGCCAAGCCCTATCCCTAATGGTGCATAAATGATAAAAGCAATCACGTTGATTCTTAATGATACGGGTACTTTTTCCAAAAAAATTGGCCAGACTGGTTCGTTCTTTAAGTTTACGCCCCAATCCCATGATGTGATTAAACCTTTTATAAATGATAAATAATTAGAGAAAACCAAAGACATCGCAGACCGAAAATCATAAGGTCTCATCCATATGCGCATCATCGAAAAGTTTGTAGTTATGTATAATAAAGAAATGATGATGATTAATGTCATCACCAATCCAATCAAACGTGTAACGATATATTTAATCACTTCTTACCTCTTTATGCTTTTAAGCTCATTACTTTTTGGAGCCAATTTTGATGCGTGGATCAATTAATACATAAGTAATATCCATGATAAAGACAGCCACTAAACTCATAAATGTGTAAAACGCACCAATTAAGACAATGACACTGGTATCAATATTAACATAGGTCGAGTCCAAATAAGGTGTAAATAGTGAATCTAAAAATAGATTGGCAATCCCTTGTATATTATATACGATTTCAATGAAAAAAGCACCGCCCAAAGTTAAGATATAGGCTGAAAGAATTTGTGGCAGGACTGGTACCAATGACCTGAATTTTGCAAGACATGTTCATGTTTTCATCTATAGACAACAATTCACTAC
>JBLRWW010000033.1:0-14121 GCA_047921055.1 Acholeplasmataceae bacterium | reverse complement strand
AATTCTAAACTAATCAAAAACATTTCACTCAAAATGAACAAACTATATTATAATAAAATAAAGTGAGGTGTTTTTTTAATGTCTAGCATAAAACAAAAATTTGCACATGCCAAAAGCGTGTTTAGTATTAAAACCTACCAACGTCCACTCTTATATATAATTATGCTCATGGTGTTGATTAATTTATTTATTTTAACGGTTGCTGCATATATTGCAATGATCATTGACCCGTCTTTTGTATCATTTGTTGATGCATTTGCAAATGGCAGCTTGAAATGGATGCTCACACCAAACGCGATTTTAGAAATTGATAATCCAAACACATTGATTTTAGCCGTTACAGTTCTTATTATTGGACTTATCCTTTTTTCAGGTGTGATTATTGCACTAACAACAAACGCGATTAAAGACTTCGTTCAAAAACGAAAAGATGGGTCAGGCAAAATCATTCTTGATGATCATATTGTCATTTTAAATTGGAACTCTAAAGTGCCAGAACTGGTTGCTGATTTACTCTTTGTTGATACAGAGCGTGTGACTGTGATGATTCTTGCGCAAGTTGATAAAAGTTATGCTGAAGGTCAAGTCATCAATGCGATTGCCGCATCACATCATAGAAAACAACTTAAAAATTTAAATATTTTAGTTAAACATGGGGATCCATTATTATTATCAGATTTAGAAGATATTTCTATTACCAATGCTAAAGCGATTCTGATTATGAATTTAGATGCACATGAAGATGTTTTAGAGGGTTTGTCAAAAAGCGATCTGAATGTCATTAAAACCGTTTTAAGTTTAGGACCACTTACATTTAAACACCATCCACCGATTGTCGTCGAAATTAAACATATTGAAACCAAAGATAAGATATTAACATTATCACAAGTGGTTGATTCACTTGGTGAGCATTTTATTATGCCGATTTGTTTTGATAAACGCCTTGGTCAAATCATTGCGCAAACCTTAATTGATCATCATATTAAATCTATTTATTTATCGCTTTTCTCATTTCAAGGCTCAGAGATTTATCACTTAGAAAACACAACACTTGAAGATTGTCTCATTAAACATAGTCACGCCATTCCAATTGCACAAAAAGGTGATCATTTATATGTGTTGTCATTGGATAATCATAAAAAAAATCTGACATCTCAACATGTTTTTGATCCAATCGAATTAAAAACCAAACCAATCATCGAGTCACATGACCTAGATGTTTATATTGTCGGTTCAAACAATAAACTAACGTTTATTATGGAGGCATTTAAACAATATGAACATTTACACAAAAGTCATTTTAAGGCAATCTCCATTGCCGATCAAGATCTACATGTCATGATCGAAACCATCAATCAAACTGATAAAAAGACAACAATCTTACTTTTAAGTGATGAACGTCAAGCACGCGATGCATTTGATGCCAATATTATTAATCATTTAATTACCCTTGAAAGCCAAATCAAAAACCCTAATGTACGCATCATTGTTGAACTTCTGGATCCAAAGAATGAACATATTGTTAAAGATTTTAGTATTGAAAATACCATTATCTCAAATAAAATCATTTCGCTTTTGCTCAGTAAGTTGGCGTTATTTAAAGAAACAGCACCTTTTTATGAGCACCTTTTAACGATTGCTCCAAACCAAGATGCATATGATGATCAAGCGATCATCATCAAACCGGCAAAAGATTTATTTGCAACAGACTTTCCCATACATTTTGAGTCATATAAACAACTCATTACAACATTTTATTACAACTTTAAAAAGACACATATGCTTTTTGGCTACATACGCCAACAAGAACTGCATATTTTAGAAGGCGATTTGCATCGCCTGAACCACTTTGATCTACAAGCCGATGACCAACTGATTTTCATGCGTCTATAGGAGGGGTATCTATGTTTACATATACAAATGATGAATTACAAAGTGTCTTTGATACGTGTTTTGAATCAAGAGAGCCACTTATTTTAAAACAATTTCCTGCCAAAGAAAAAAAGAAATATTTGGTGCTTTTGTGGATTAAGGATATTTTTATAAAAGATGTGATGTATACCGAAAGTGATGTTAATACGTTATTAAAACCTATTTATCATGATTACGTGACATTAAGAAGGTATTTAATTGATTATCAGTTTTTGATGCGCAAACGTGATGGATCAGTTTACATGAAAACCGAGAATTAAAAGCATAAATCGCCTTGAAATCGGATTTTTTTAAATATAACATATAATGCATGCCTCTAAAATGTGGTTTATAAGAATAGTGATCATTCTCGTAATATTTTATTAATTGATGTATAATAGAGATAGATAGGAGGGTTTATTATGGCAAAGTTACAATATGGTTATGGTTGGGTTCTTAAATTTTTACTTGCAGCGATTTTAATTGGTGTTGGTGTATATATGGTTTTTGCAGATGAGGTTGTCTATATCATCACAGGGGTTGCAATTGTTGTATTTTCTATTTTTAGAGTTGTCCCTTTAATTAAGTCATTGCATAAAGAATCACTCAGAACCATTAATTTAATTGAAATCATTTTTGATTCTTTAATCGGGATCATGTTGATTTATGTTGCTGCCTCTGGCCGCATCCAAACAGAAGCTATTTGGGCTGATGTTTACCGGTTTGCTTTAGCATTTTTCTTCTATGCACGTGGGTTGGTATTTTTCAATTCAGTTGTGTTTCTTGAAGAAAAAACAGAAATTCCAAAGTTTTGGGTTCATATTGGCGCATTAACTTTAGGGACAGTCATCGCAATTTCAGGTAGTTTTGGATACGAAACAGTTGGTATTTTCTTTCTGATTATTTCATTAATTGGTGCTGGCTATCTCAGTATTGATGGCTATGGTGGTTATAAGAAATATAGAGAACATTCAGCCGCTTTAAACTTGGGTAAAGAAAAACAAAAAGAACAACAAAAACAACCCAATGTTGAAAAGGAATTACCGACGACGATCAAAGATGAAAAAGAAGAGCGTCCATACGTTAATTAATTAAATGGATTGGGGCTGTAGCTCAGCTGGGAGAGCATTACAATGGCATTGTAGGGGTCGAGGGTTCAAGTCCCTTCAGTTCCACCATTTTTTGATGTCTTTATACATCATGCTTCGGCATGGTGTTTTTTTTTTATGTTATATGATAAAATATAAGAAGTGATAGGACGTGATTGATATGAAACAAATGATAAAACTTGGTGTAACGTTTTCTTATGGTTTGATGTTGTTTCTCAATGGACTTGCCAATACATTACCAATCAACGGACAAACAACAGGACAAATATCAGATCGATATGAAAATTTGTTTGCTCCTGCAGGGTTAACATTTTCTATTTGGGGATTAATCTATATTTTTTTGGGTGTCTATGTGTATTTGGTTTGGAAAGATGAGGGTGAATCTCAAAATGTCGGTAGACAAAAACTATTTATTTTGTCCTCGCTTTTAAATGGTGCGTGGATTCTAAGTTGGCATTATGATGCGCTTTTACTATCACTTTTGATCATGCTTGGACTTTTAGTTACATTAATTATCTTAGTCTTATCAATTGATCAAAAAAATACAATCATCAGGGTCATATTTCATACATATGTAGGATGGATAACTGTAGCCACCATCGCCAATGTCACCATATATTTGGTGTCTTTGCAACTGTCGTTTTTGCAATCAGATGATTTATGGACTGTATTTATTTTGTGGGTTGGTGTGATTCTAGGTATTTTAACAGCCTATAGACTTAAAAGTGTTACTTATTTGCTTGTCTTATCTTGGGCATATATTGGCATTTATATTAAGCATCAAGTGACCTTTTTAAATGCTTATTTAAACGTCTTAACTGCGGTGAGTGCAGCATTGGTGATTTATGCCGCAATGTCTGTTTACTTACTTTATCCTAAAATAAAAATGATGATAAACACACGACAATCATCACAAGAATAAGTCATGCGTTGCTTTGCTCAATTATAAAATAAACCGCGATCTTCAAAGAATCAAAGATCGTGGGTTTTTTATTCACAAAATTATCAAAATCCATTTGATGGAAGCGCTTAGATATGGTAAAATAGTATCAAATATCTGACATGAGGTACGTCTATGCGCATTAAGAATCATCCCATTTTAATCTTCCCGGAAAAAAAGGAGATTCCTTTTTATTTTGAGGGCAGACAATATAATGGCTACGAAGGCGATATGATAGCTTTTGCATTGCATGATTTAGGCATTAAAACATTGAGTTATAGTCCCAAATTAAAACGTCTTAGAGGGTTTTATTGTGCCATAGGAAATTGTGCGTCATGTAATATGCGCGTCGATGGCGTGGACAATGTTAGAACATGTATCACCCCTTTAAAAAAAGATATGAAAGTTGAGATACAAACCAATAAGGGGGTCATCAAATGATAAAAAAAGATGTGATCATTATTGGTGGCGGGCCCGCTGGGTTGTGTGCAGCTCAAATGTTTGTAGGGACAAAACTCTCAGTTTTAATTATTGATCGTGATCATCATTTGGGTGGTCAATTGATGAAGCAAACACATAAGTTTTTCGGCTCTAAAGAACAATATGCCAAAGAGCGTGGCTTTGTCATTGCTCAACACTTAATTGATAAGATTAGTGAAGAACCCAATATAGAAGTCATCAAAGGAACAACAGTCACAGGACTTTATTCAGATCGAGTCGTCACAACCATTTGTGAATCGACTTATAAGAAATATCAAGCTGATGCAATTATTGTAGCAACCGGTGCATCAGAAAGAGCACTTGCATTTGAAAATAATGATTTACCAGGCGTTTATGGTGCGGGTGCAATTCAAACATTAATGAACATTTACGGCATCATGCCAGCACAAGAGGTTGTCATGATTGGCAGTGGGAATATTGGATTAATTGTGTCTTATCAATTGATTCAAGCAGGTGTGCGGGTTAAAGCACTCATTGAAGCCCAATCTGTGATTGGTGGTTATAAAGTACACGCATCAAAGCTTAAACGTCTTGGTGTGCCATTTTTAATGCAAAAAACCATTGTACGTGCATTGGGTGAAACATCTGTTAATGCCATTGAGATTGCCAGTTTGGATGATCAATTTCAAGTCATTCCAAATACCAATCAAGTGATAGAAACCGATGCTGTGTGTATTGCGGTTGGTCTCTCACCAATGACACAACTCTTAGGCATGCTTCATGTTGACATGAAATACATTAAAGAATTGGGTGGATTGGTCCCTGTTTTAAATGAGGACCATCAAACAAGTATACCTTTCTTATTTACGTGTGGCGATGCAAGTGGCATCGAAGAAGCAAGTTCTGCGATGATGGAAGGTCATTTGGCTGGCTTAGGTGTTTTAAAGTATTTGGGGCACCAAGATAAAAATCATAACGAAAAAGTATCATTTTATCATCAAGAACTCAAAAGATTAAGAGATAGTGCTTATGGTGAAAAAACAAAACAAGGGCTCAATAAACTTCATGGAGGTCCATATGTTAACTAAAACTGGATATCCGTCTTTAGACATGATTTTATCTAAGTTTCCAAGTCAAGAACAGTTAGTAAAGCCTAAGGCTATTTTAGAATGTTATGAAAAAATACCGTGCAATCCATGTGTGACCAGTTGTCCGTTTGATGCCATTAGTATCGCTGATGGCTTAAATGATGAACCACGTTTAAATGCAGATCAATGTACAGGGTGTGGCAAGTGTGTCATTCATTGTCCAGGATTATCGATTATGATTGCACAATTGATCAATCATAAAGCTATGTTTAAAATTCCTTATGAGTTCTCACCCTATCCTAAAAAAGGTGAAATTTGGTATGGTGTCAATCGCAATGGTGATGTCATTTGCGATGCCGAAATCAAATCAATCTCAGTGGTTAAAGATGTACAAACTGCATTGGTTACAGTCATTACAGATGATAAATACATCCATGACTTTGTCACCATAAAGCCACGTGGTTGATAAAAACAAAGTCATCATTTGCCGTTGCGAAGACATCACCTTACAACAAATTGATGACGCCCTTGATCAAGGGTTTATGACATTTGAAGATTTAAAACGTATATTACGTGTGGGGATGGGACCATGCCAAGCCAATACATGTGGTCATTTGATTCAGTCTCATATTGCCAGACGCTATCAGCTAAATATTGAGGATGTAAAACAACATAAAGCAAGACCCATGGTCCTTGGTGTAAAGTTAAAAGATATTGTTGGAGGGCTTGACCATGAAGACTAATATCTTAATTATTGGCGCAGGCATCAGTGGTGTCAGTATTGCATATCATTTGGCAAAAAAAGGTGCTAAAGACATTGTGGTCGTTGATAAAAGTTATTTTACTGCGGGTGCCACCGGTAGATGCGGTGCAGGTGTCAGACAACAATGGGCAACACCCATGAATTGTCAACTGGCAAAAATGAGTATTGACTTTTTCGAACAAGCTCAAGAAGAACTTCAATATGATGGTGATATTGAATTTAAACAAGAAGGCTATCTGATTTTAGCAACCACAGAAAAAGAAGATGCGCAATTTAAGAAAAATGTGGCCCTACAAAATAGTCTAGGAATACCAACACGTTATTTAACCAATGAAGAAGCTTTGGATATTGTGCCACATTTAAATAAAGATGCCTTTATCAGTGCCACATTTTGTCAAACAGATGGCCATTTAAATCCATTTAAAATGACGGATGCGTTTATGCAAGCAGCCAAGCGATTAGGAGTCAAATTTTCGTTTTATGAGTCTGTGGTTGCCATTGATAGAGAAGATCATAAAATCAAAAGTGTTAAAACCAACAAAAACACTTATGAAACTCAAATTGTGATCAATGCTGCTGGGGGTTATGCCCATGAAATTGGTCAAATGGCAGGCATTGATATTCCGGTATATTCAGAAAATCATGAAATACTAGCCACTGAACCTGTTGAAAAGATTCAAGGCCCAATGGTGATGAGTTTTTCTAAAAATATTTATTGTCAACAAGTTCCACATGGTGCATTTTTAATGGGTAGAAGCAATCCCAATGTTGAAAAAGGACATGATGTTTCATCCTCGTGGCAATTTTTAGATGAAATGGCTAAAACAGCAGTTGACATATTGCCACGCATTGGTCAATTGCGCGTCGTTAGACAATGGGGTGGCTCATACAATATGTCACCCGATAGACAACCCATTATTAGTCGTTCAAAAGAACTAGAAGGCTTTTATATGGCGTGTGGCTTTAGTGGACACGGCTTCATGTTGGCACCAGTGACAGGCCGACTCATCAGTGAAATGATTTTAGGCGAGACACCAAGCGCAGATTTAAGCGCATTAGATATTGATCGTTTTAAAGATCAAACACAACACGATATTGAACATTCAGTTGTATAAAATAAAAGGAGGCTATTAACATGGCAATTTATTCGTATCAAACAGAACCGCTCACGGATTTTAATCAAAAGGAAAATGTCTTAGCATATCAAGAAGGATTAAAGACAGTGAGTACCTATTTAGGGAAGCATTATGACATCGTCATTGATGGCAAACGCATTAAAACTGAAAGACATTACACATCTTTAAACCCTGCCAACACCAAAGAAGTGATTGGTACCATCGGTCAAGCGACATTAGAAGATGCCAAACATGCATTAAACGTGAGCTACGAACGGTTTCAAACATGGAAAAACAGTGATCCTAAAGTGCGTGCTGACATTTTATTTAAAGCAGCAGGCATTATTAGAAGACGCAAATTTGAATTTTCAGCATTGATGACCAAAGAAGCAGGTAAACCATGGGCTGAAGCCGATGCAGATACGGCAGAAGCGATTGATTTTTTAGAGTACTATGGTAGACAAATGCTTGAAATGACACGTATTGATGATAAAATTTTAAGCAGAAGAAACATTGAACGTAATGAGTATCGTTACATCCCGCTAGGTGTTGGCGCGATTATTACCCCTTGGAATTTTCCATTAGCAATTATGGTGGGGATGACCAGTGCTGCACTTGTTTCTGGAAATACAGTATTATTAAAACCAGCGATGACCACACAAGTGATTGCCTATAAGTTTATCGAGGTTTTAGAAGAAGCAGGTTGTCCAAACGGTGTCGTAAATTTCGTACCTGGTCGTGGTCACGAAGTCGGTGATTTCTTTGTTAAAGATCCTAAGGTAAGATTTATTTCATTTACGGGCTCTAAGCAAGTTGGGATTACCATTTATGAACGTGCTGCCATTGTCCAACCAGGGCAATTATGGCTTAAACGTGTGATTGCAGAAATGGGTGGGAAAGATGCCATTGTCGTTGATGAAGGTGTTGATACGAGTTTAGCAGCAGATGCGATTGTGAAATCAGCGTTTGGTTTTAGTGGACAAAAATGTAGTGCATGTTCGAGAGCGATCATTCACGAAAATGTTTATGATGACGTTTTAAAAAAAGTTAAAAATATCACAGAAAGTCTTAAAGTTGGAGATCCTGAAGATTTGAAAAACTTTATGGGTCCAGTCAACGATGATAAAGCTTTTGATAAGATCCATGAATATATTGAAATTGGTAAAAAAGAAGGTCGCTTACTGTGTGGTGGCAAATCAGATAACTCTAAAGGTTATTTCATTGAACCGACGGTGTTTGCAGATGTTGATCCATATGCACGCTTGATGCAAGAAGAAATTTTCGGTCCAGTCTTAGCAATCACTAAAGCAACATCTTTCAATCACGCTCTTGAGATTGCCAATAATACCGAATACGGCCTTACAGGTGCGATTTTCTCTAACAATAGAGACCATATCGAGCTTGCAAGACGTGAGTTCCATGTGGGCAACTTATATATCAACCGTAAGTGTACTGGTGCCATTGTTGGGTATCAACCATTTGGTGGATTCAATATGAGTGGTACAGATTCAAAAGCAGGTGGGCCAGATTACTTGGTATTGCATATGCAAGGTAAGACCATCAGCGAAGCGTTATAGAAGATAGCAGAAGCCATCACAAAAACTGTGATGGCTTTCATTTTCAGACTTCTTTTACTTTCATTGATGAAACAGATGCGTTATAATGGTATTTACCAACACAAAGGAGAAATCAATATGAAACCTTATCAAGGACAAGAAAACCGCTTAAATGATACAACCAAATATGATATCGTTGTTAAAATGCTTAATGATCGTGGTGTTCA
The DNA here is from genome assembly GCA_047921055.1 of Acholeplasmataceae bacterium. Taxonomy (GTDB): domain Bacteria; phylum Bacillota_I; class Bacilli_A; order Acholeplasmatales; family Acholeplasmataceae; genus JBLRWW01. The sequence goes on along the minus strand of JBLRWW010000033.1, from coordinate 4,971 downwards.
GCTAGAACAGATTGCTGATATTACGTTTAATCTGCAAATCCAGTATGTACCTGAACTCGTCTATGAAACATGCGTTGATCATGTCAAACGTGTCGTTATGAAACGCGAAGTTCAAAATGCAGTACTCACCGGATTAGAACTTGATATTTTAGCTGAAAAAGGGTTACTTTCAGAACCCTTATCATCCATGTTATTAAGTGACTATGGACTTTATGGTATTGATGAAATTATGGCGTTATCGATCGTTAATGTTTACGGCTCTATTGGATTTACTAATTTTGGTTATGTCGATAAAGTTAAACCAGGGATTATTAAAATATTGGATGACGAAGGCAAAAAAGAAGGCAAATGTAATACATTTTTAGATGATATCGTTGGCGCGATTGCTGCTGCAGCAGCAAGTTCAATTGCGCATCGTTATGCAAAACCTTTAGACATAAAATAACATTTTAAAGGATACATATCATGTCAAAGTTTAAAAAAATAATGTTGTGGGGTTTAGTCAGTGTTTCAATTGTTGTTTTGGGGGCTTTTATTTATTTAAGACAAAGCACTTATCAGGCAACCTATGAGGATGACACTTTTTTAAGTCTGAGTCAAGTGCATCAAAACCTACGCATATTTGAACCCTTAGATCACGTTTTAGCCAATATTATCATCTATCCAGGTGGATTGGTTGAACGTGATAGTTATGCCTATTTGGCATATTTATTGTCACTAGAAGGCTATCGCGTCTTTTTAGTGGGCATGCCATTTAATTTAGCGATACTTAATACTGATGCCGCACACGATGTTATGCATGATTTTCCAAGTGATTTAAAATGGTATATTGGTGGCCATTCTTTGGGGGGCGCCAGCGCATCACTCTACATCAAAGATCACCAGGATCTTTACGATGGTCTATTCTTTTTAGGTGCCTATCCAGCAAATAGTGCAGATTTATCTGAAGCAACATTAAAAGTCATGTCGATTACGGCTCAAAATGATTTGATTCTTAATGCTAAGACATATCTTGAAACACAAAGGTTATTACCAAGTCACACAGTGTATCAAAGTATAGAGGGCGGCAATCACAGTTACTTTGGGTTTTATGGTCAACAAAAAAATGATGGCATCGCAACCATCAGCAGAAACGCACAACACCTAGAAACTGTGGCAATGCTTATCAACTGGATTCAATCAACATAAAACGCAAGCATCATATGTGATGACTTGCGTTTTTTCATGATTATATTGAGTTATTTGCATCTTTCATTTTATACATGCGGCTATCGGCAATTTTAATAGCACTTCTTAAGTCTTCGCGGTCATTAATCATTTGAATGCCATAAGAATAAACAAGATCAAAGGCGAAAGGCGTATTGGCATGAAGTTTTGAAACTAACTCTTTCATATACATTTCAATATCATCTAATGTTGATTCTTGTTGAATAAATAAAATAAATTCGTCGCCACCATACCGATAAATCTTGTTTTGACTTGGCATATGCTTATAAAGTTCATCAACAATAAACTTAAGCACTTGATCACCAACAACATGCCCATAAAAATCATTGACTTGTTTAAAGTGATCAATATCAATCATCACAAAGGCGAAAGGTTCAAAAGGCATGCGTTTAACAATGAAGTCTTTGGTGATTTTCTCGAAATAGAGTCTTGAACGCGCACCGGTTAGAATATCGTGATTGGCTAAATACTCATATGATTTTTTATCTTTATTTAAGTAGAACACAAAGCCAATAAGCGTCCCAATGAGAAGAAGTGCTGTGGTTCCTAAAACCACTTGTAACACTGATATGATACGTTGTTGTCGCACGGATTCAGTCACATCAAACACGGTGGTATATAAATAATCTCTACCTTCATGTTCAAAGGGATATGAATAGACTTGAACATCTCTGATTGAGCCATCTTTTAGTCGGTGCTTAAATATAAAATAGTTTTGTTCTGACGCACTGGCACGGTCAATTTCAGTTTGAATGTCTTCAGGAGATAAAATATTTAATGCGCTGACTTTCATGGATAAGAATTCTGTTTCAGAATAGCCATAAAATAACATAGCACTTTGACTTGCAAAAACAATATCTTGTGTTTCTACATCAATAATAAAACGAACAAGTTCAAGATTTGTGAAAATATCTTCTAAATCCCAGTCAATCTGTGCGTTTACTGTGAGAGATGAAAAAAACATAAGACAAACCGTTATCACTAAAAGTGTGAATCGTTTGATGGTAGACATGGCAACCTCCGAGGCTTATAAAACTTACGTATATTATATTATACAATGAATGAAACCATTTTAGCAAACGTCTCTAAAAAGTTGTATAATATAATAAAAGGATGGATACTTATGAAACCAGTCAAACATTTTGATATGCACAAAAAACCGAAAAAAGAACTCTATTTATTAACACCGCTGGCATATTTACTGAGTTTTCCTACTGTTTGGAAACGCAAGCTAAAAGTCAATAAAGTGAATATGGATGATTGTCGGCCACCATATATTTTATTGTGCACACATCACGCGTTTATTGATTTTAAAGTAACAACCAAAGCAATCTTTCCTCATCGTGCAAATTATATTGTTGCCATTGATGGTTTCATTAAAAGAGAATGGTTACTCAGACATGTTGGTGCGATTTGTAAACGTAAATTCACCAGTGATCCCTTAATGTTTCGTCATGTCAAATACAGTTTAGAGCATTTAAAACAAATAGTGGCAATATACCCTGAAGCGAGGTACACGATTGTTGGGACACAATCTGTGCTCCCAGAATCTTTAGGTAAAATGATTAAAGTGTTAAAACATCCTGTGGTTGTCTTAAATATGCATGGAAATTATTTATCTCAGCCTCAGTGGAACTTAAGACAAAGAAAAGTAAATTTAACAGCTGACATGACCCAAATCATTAAAAAAGATGAGATTCATCAATTGTCAGTTGAAGCCATTAATGAAAGAATCAATCAAGCGTTTGTATATGATGAATATCGTTATCAAAAAGCGCATGATATTCATATCACTGAACCCTTTAGAGCTGAAGGTTTAGAACGCGTTTTATATCAGTGTCCTGAGTGTCACACCGCCTTTCAAATGAAGAGCAACGGTGCAGAACTTTCTTGTCAATCCTGCAAGAAAACGTATGTGCTAGAAACCAATGGATCATTACGTGCAACTGATGGTAAAACAACATTTGATCATATCCCTGATTGGTTTGAGCATTTAAAAGATAATGTTAGAAAAGAAATAGAGGATGGCACTTATTATTTTCATGATGATGTCATGATTGAATCACTGCCAAACGCTAAAGGATTTATCCCTTTAGGACAGGGCAAACTGACACATGACAAACATGGATTTCTATTAGAATGGGTAGAAGATGGTGTGCCTAAAAAACTCATGAAAGAGCCATTATCACTTTACGGTCTTCACATCGAATATAATTATATGAAAAAAGGCGATTGCATCGATTTATCAACACTAGATGATACATACTATATCTATCCAATCAATCATAAAAATGTTGTAACAAAACTATATTTTGCAACTGAGATTTTATATGAACGCGCTTATAAAGATTTAAAATCGACTGATTAAAATGTAAAAGGGGCAACCCTTTTTTTAATGATTTATGTTAAAATAGACATGAAAGTAGGATGTATCCATGCAAATTAAATGTCATCAAATGATTGACCAGAAATATATCGCTTGTGACCAGGGTGTTTCACTGCTTTATGCATTACCTGGAGAAGTTATTTCATATCAAAAACAAACCAAGGTGAATGTCTCAGATGTCTTGGTAAAATCACCTTTTAGAACACGGGTTGTTTGCCCTATTTTTGAACGTTGTGGCGGATGTGACTATTTACATATTGACTATAATCACCAAGTGACACTCAAAAACAATTATGTTAAAGACCAATTTGAAGGCATTGAAATTAAGGATGCATTTATTGATCTCAAACCTAGTGAAGTACCGTTAAATTATCGTCATAAGGTCGTTTTATCAGCAACCATCCATAAAAAAAGATTAAAACTAGGGTTATATAAAGATGGCAGCAAGGATATAGTTCCATATTTAGATTGCCACATTCAAGATCAAAGTCTTAATGAGATTATGAAAACCATTGAATTTGAGCTTAATCGATATAAATTAACAGCCTATGATATTGATTCAAATCAAGGTATCATCAAACATGTATTTTTAAGAAAAGGTTATCAGTCAAAAGAAGTTTTGGTGTGCTTTGTCACACAAGGACACTTGTTTCCAAATCATAAAGGCATCATCAAGCAAATATTAGAAAAGCATTCAGAAGTAAAAACAGTTTTACAAAATATTCATCGTAAAAAAACCCATTTGGTTTTACTTGATGAAGAAAAAGTTCTTTATGGACCTGGTTATATTTATGATTATATCGGTACCTTAAAATTTAGATTATCATTGAAATCATTTTATCAAGTCAATCCAAAACAAATGATGGTTTTATATCAAAATGCAATGGATATTGCTATGATTAAACCGACAGATACCGTGATGGATTGCTACTCTGGCATTGGCACGTTATCACTTTTACTAAGCCAAAAAGCGAAAAAAGTGGTTGCGGTTGAAATCAATCAAAAGGCGCATAAAGATGCACTTTTTAATATGAGAGCCAATCAAATACAAAATGTCACATTTATCAATGAAGATGTTGAAGAAACGATCAAGACCTATCAAGAAAAGATTGATTGCTTGGTGCTTGATCCAACAAGAGAAGGCGCTTCAAAAGCATTTATTGATGCTGTTTTAATTAAGAAACCAAAACGTATTTTATATATATCATGTGATCCAAAAACACAAGCAAGAGACGTTAAACAGTTATTAAAATCATATGAGGTAAAAACTGTGATGCCAGTGGATATGTTTTCACAAACCATTCACGTTGAGTCTATCACATTGCTTTCATTAAAAACCGCTTAACAAAGCCATTCAT
>JBLRWW010000032.1:0-15006 GCA_047921055.1 Acholeplasmataceae bacterium | reverse complement strand
TAAAAAGACCCTATAGTTTTCCGTCGCCGGATCACTCCGGGTTTGGCTTTATCAAACAAACGCAATGACTTTTGTGTTTATCACAAGTCAATGGTTTTGATCTGATATGTTTATTATATCAAAAACTTCAACAATCGTAAAGAATTTTCTTTTCAAACACGCGTAAAAAACATGTGTTTTTAGCATAATAAAAGTCCCTCTCCTAAAGAGAAGGACCCTTTTGTTTAATTAATAATCAAAATCATCTTCGACTTCCGTATATGTATCTGATGTGTCATAGTTAAACTCTGACTCTCTTAAAATCCCTGTACCTGCAGGAATCAAGCCACCAATAATGACATTTTCTTTTAAGCCGTGTAGTTCATCAGTCTTACCTTTAATGGCTGCATCGGTTAATATCCGGGTTGTTTCCTGGAACGATGCTGCTGATAAGAAGGAATCACTTCTTAAGGATGCTCTGGTAATACCTAATAATATAGGACGACCAACAGCTAATTTCTTACGTGCAAGGAATGCTTTTTTGTTTTCACGTTTGAATTCAGAAACTGAGACTTCAGTACCAGGTAGTAAATCTGTTTCCCCTTCTGTAACAACGTGAATACGTCTTAACATTTGACGAATAATCAACTCAATATGCTTATCACTAATCTCAACGCCTTGTGCACGGTAAACTTTTTGAACTTCTTCTAGGATGTATGTTTGTGACGCATCTGCTGAGACGACTCTTAATAATTCTTTCGGATTAATAGAGCCTGATGTTAATTTTTGACCTGCCTTAACCAATGATCCTTTACGAACCAATGATTCGACATTCGGATCGATTGAGTATTTATATTCTTTTTCTTTATTGTCAACAATGGTGATTAAAGAGCCACCGCGGTTACGATCAACTGCTTTGACTTTACCATCAACCTCACTAATTTCAGCCTTACCTTTTGGATTACGTGCTTCAAATAACTCTTGAATACGTGGTAACCCTTGGGTAATATCTGATGCTGAGGCAACCCCACCTGTATGGAAGGTTCTCATGGTTAACTGTGTGCCTGGTTCACCAATGGATTGTGCAGCGACAACACCAACGGCCTCACCAACTTCAACACGTGTGTTGGTTGCGAGGTTTCTGCCATAACATTTGGCACATACACCGTTTTCTGAATTACATGTTAAATTACTACGTACTTCAACGGCTTCAATACCAGCTTGAATGATTTTCATGCCGATTTCTTCAGTGAACAATTCGTTACGTTTAACCATCACATCTTTTGTTTTTGGATGAAGGACATCTTTACTTGCAAAACGTCCAACGATACGGTCATAGAGTGGCACAATCGATTTACCATCATCAACGATGGCTTTCATCAACAATCCACGTTCCGTTTGACAGTCTTCATCAACCACGATTACATCTTGACTGACGTCAACCAAACGACGTGTTAAATAGCCTGACTCAGCTGTCTTAAGCGCGGTATCGGTTGACCCTTTACGCGCACCATGGGTAGAAATAAAGAATTCAGACACAGTTAAGCCTTCTCTAAAGGATGCTTGAACTGGTACTTCAATGGTTTCACCCTTAGGGTTATTCATCAGACCACGCATACCAGCAAGCTGTGCGAAGTTTGAGGCATTACCACGGGCACCTGAATCACTCATCATAAAGATATTGTTGTCTTCATCAAATTCGCCCATAAGGCCTTTTTGAATATCATCACGTGCCGTTGTCCATTCTTTAATGACCAACTCACGACGTTCTTGGTCAGTCAACATACCATCTTCATACCATTCGGTAATTGCTTCAATGGCTTCATTGGTTTGATCAATACGTGCTTGTTTGCCAGAATACACATTAATATCTGCAAATGATACGGTAATCCCTGCAACGGTAGAGTATTTAAACCCTAAATCTTTTAAGCGGTCAAGCATCCGTGATGTTTCACTGATGTGTAATCTCTTAAAGACTTGTGCAATAATTTCTGATAAGAATTTTTTCTTAAACGGTGCTGGGGTTGGAATATCTTTTAATGCTTCTTTAGGATTTGATCCTTTTTTAATGAAGTAAATATCTGGTGTCGCGACCTCTAAATTTTTAGTAGAAGGTTCGTTTAAGTAATTAAATGTCTCCGGTAAAATACGGTTAAAGATTAATTTACCTAAGGTTGTGACTAAGTACTTATGTTTTTGTTCTTTTGTAAACACTTGATTGATTGAATTTGGATCAATAATAATGCGTGTATGAAGACCAATAATCTCATGTTGATAAGCCAAGTATGCTTCATCAAAATTGGTGAAAAAATGACCTTCATTGCGATGCTTGACTAAAAAGTCTGCTTTTCTTTCTGTTGAACGGTGACCAGTAAACGGACGCTCATCTGTCAAACTTTCTTCAATGGTTAAATAATAGTTTCCTAAGACCATATCTTGAGATGGTGTAACCACCGGTTTACCGTCTTTAGGATTTAAGATGTTATTTGATGCAAGCATTAAAAGACGTGCTTCAGCTTGCGCTTCATTGGATAACGGGACGTGAACAGCCATTTGGTCGCCGTCAAAGTCCGCGTTAAACGCTGGGGTCACCAGTGGATGTAAGCGAATCGCTTTGCCGTCAATCAATTTAGGTTCAAATGCTTGAATACCCAAACGGTGAAGTGTCGGTGCGCGGTTTAGTAATACTGGGTGTTCTTTAACCACTTTTTCTAATGCTGCCCAAACATCATCGTCCATGCGGTCATATTTGTTATTCGCACTCTTCTTTGATGCTTGTGGGTCTAGTCCGTTTTGTTTTTGTAATTCTCTTAAAACAAATGGTTTAAATAACGTAATGGCCATTTCACGTGGAATACCACATTGATACATTTCTAAGTCTGGTCCAACAATAATGACTGAACGACCTGAATAATCCACACGTTTCCCTAAAAGGTTTTGTCTGAATCGGCCTTGTTTACCACGCAGCATATCTGATAATGATTTTAAGTGGCGGTTACGTTCAACAGCCGCTTTTTTACCACGTTTCGCATTATCAAATAATGCATCAACGGCTTCTTGAAGCATCCGCTTTTCATTTTTAGTAATTAAGCGTGGTGCCATTTGTTCTTTTTGTTTTTTCAAACGGTTATTACGGTTTAAAATCCGGCGATATAAATCATTTAAGTCAGTTGTAGCAAAACGTCCGCCATCAAGTGCCACCATCGGACGTAAATCCGGTGGAATGACAGGAATGACATCCATAACCATCCATTCTGGTTTATTATCAGAATTATTAAATGCTTCAACAACTTCCAAACGTTTAATAATGCGATCGCGTTTTTGTTTAGATGATGTTTTTAATTTTCTTCTTAAACTTTTAACTTCTTTATCTAAATCAAGTTCTTGTAATAACTTTTTAACCGCTTCAGCGCCCGTTAAGGCGGTAAAACGACCATAGTATTGTTCCATTAAAGCAGAATAATCTTGTTCAGATAGAATTTGTTTTTTCATCAAAGGTGCATTGCCTGGATCGGTAACGATATAAGATGCATGATAAACAACTTCTTCTAATGCTTTGGCTTTAATACCTAATAAAATCGCTAGACGTGAAGGCGAGTTTTTCAAATACCATGTGTGAACCACAGGTGCTTCTAACTCGATGTGTCCCATACGTTCTCTTCTAACTTTTGATTCGGTAATTTCAATGCCGCATTTTTGACAAATTTGGCCTTTATTACCGCTTTGTTTCTTACCACACGCACATTGGTAATCTCTTTGAGGTCCAAAAATACGTTCACAGAATAATCCGTTTTCTTCTGGTTTTGATGTTCTATAGTTAATGGTTTCATGTGTTTTAACTTCGCCATATGACCATTGTCTAATTTCATCTGGTGATGCCAAACGAATTTTTAAATGACTATAGAGTCTAGAACCATATCCTTTACGAATCGGTGCTTTTTGCATTCTAATACGGACAGATAAATCAATATCTTGTGCATTTGGTTCAAGTTCGTCAGTTGTAAACGCCCCTTTAATTTCTGCTGGGACAACCACTTTAGCAGGTGCGACGTAGTCAACATCATCACCATCTGCTTCATGTGTGTGAATCTTTAATGGGTCCACACCATAAATAGGTAATAATGTATTAATTTCTTGTAGTAAAAGCATATCTTCATCAAACAAATGATAAAGGGTGTGGCGATCGAATTTAAGGAATGCATCCAAATCTTCAATGCCGGCTGCTTCCAAAATAGCGACAGTTTCTTTGCTTAAATTTAAGTTTTCTAATGCTCTAGGTAGTGCATATTTTCTTAAAACATGACTTAAGACTTCATCAAAATTATCCCCTAAAAGGAGTTGTAATTCTTTTAAGGTAAAGGTATTGATGTCTTCTAATTGACTCATCCCTGAGACTTCAAGAGCATTTTGGGCACTTTCTGATAATTTTAAATCTTTAATCTTTAAAGTTAATTTTTCTTTTGCCATTATCTGAACCCTCCTTTACCACGCGCTGGTGAGTGATCGACCAACGATTTACCGGCCTCATTTTCACCAGTTTTGGCGTCAATAAGTTCGACATATAAACCTAAGGCTTGAAGTTCACGGGTTAACACTCTAAATGACTCAGGAATGCTTGCTTGTGGAATTGGTTTATCGTGTGTGATGGCACTATAAACTTTATTTCTTCCAAGCATGTCATCTGATTTAACGGTTAACATTTCTTGAAGCGTATGTGCTGCACCATAAGCATAAAGTGCCCACACTTCCATTTCACCGAAACGTTGTCCACCATTTTGTGCTTTACCACCCATTGGTTGTTGTGTGACCAATGTGTATGGACCCACACTACGTGCATGTAATTTATCGTCTACCATGTGCGATAACTTAATCATATACATCACACCAACAGAGACTCTATTTTCATAAGGTTCTCCGGTGCGACCATCGTATAATACGGTTTTTCCATCTTCTTCAATCATGGATGCCCAGTCTTTTTTAACGACTTTTTCTTTGCCGTCAACCATGACTGTAGCTTCATCTTTTAAGACGCCATCAACTTCATAAGGTTTAAAGTATCCAGCTTCTTTCATAATATCTTTTAAGTCAGCATCATCAACGCCGTCAAAGACAGGTGTTGCAATTCTAACATTTAATTTTTTTGCAGCAATCCCTAAATGGATTTCTAAAATTTGACCAATATTCATACGTGATGGTACGCCCAGCGGGTTTAACATAATATCAACCGGTGTGCCATCTGCTAAATATGGCATATCTTCTCTTGGTAAGATTTTTGAGATAACACCTTTATTACCGTGGCGTCCTGCAATCTTATCCCCTTCAGATATTTTACGTTTTTTAGCAATATAAACACGAATGGATTCATTGACACCACTTGGGAGTGCATCACCATTCTTTTTAGAGAAATATTGGATTGATTGAACAACACCACCGCCACCATGTGGTACGCGAAGTGATGAATCACGATACTCTCTTGATTTTTCACCAATAACGGCATGAATCAATTTTTCAGAAGGGCTTGGTTCAAAGACACCTTTTGGTGTGATTTTACCAACCAAAATATCGCCTTCTTTAACTTCTGAACCTGGTACGATAATCCCGCGCTCATCTAAATTTTTTAAGGTTTCTAGACTCGCATTAGGTACTTCTCTTGTGATTTCTTCTTTACCTGTGCCGGTTTTTAATTCTCTGGTGTCAATTTCGTATTCATCAATATGAATGGATGTATACACATCACCTGAAACCAAGTCTTCACTCATAATGATGGCATCTTCATAGTTGTAGCCTTCCCATGTCATAAACGCAACAGTAACGTTACGTCCAAGGGCAAGTTCACCTTTATATGTTGATGGGCCATCGGCTAAGATGTCTCCAACTTCAACGTATTCACCAACACTGACAATTGGTTTTTGCAGGATACATGTATCTTGATTTGATCTAAAGAAACGAATGAGATCATAGGTTTCTGTTTGTGCCATGCCATAGTCAGCAAGTTGTTTGGCTGATTCATAGGTATATGCTTTTTTAGGATCAAATAAAACCATATCACCCATCATTACTTTTTGTTCAGGGATTTGTGTGATTTGAATTCTAGTGCTATCAGCATAAGTTACAAAACCTTCAACTTGCGAAACAACAACACTACCAGAGTCTTTTGCAGCACGGTATTCAATACCTGTCCCAACAATCGGTGGATCTGGTTGTAAAAGTGGTACTGCTTGACGTTGCATGTTCGCGCCCATTAAAGCACGTGATGCATCATCGTGCTCCAAAAATGGAATGGTTGAGGTTGCAACCGAAACAATTTGTTTTGGACTAACGTCCATAAAAGTGACTTCTTCAATATCAAACACTGAGGTTTCACCACGGTGACGTCCAATGATGCGTTCTTCTAAGAATGAACCATCTTCAGCCAGTGGGCTTGCTGCTGAAGCGATGATTTCATCGTATTCTTCATCAGCTGTTAAATACTTGTAATTTTGCGTAACAACGGCATTTCCCGAAGAACGTTCAACCACCAAATATGGTGTTTGAATAAATCCATATTGATCAACTTTACCATAAGTGGCAAGCGAATTAATCAAACCAATTGATGGACCTTCTGGTGTTTCAATCGGACAAATTCGACCGTAATGCGAGTTATGAACGTCACGCACTTCAACGCCCGCACGATCACGTGCCAAGCCGCCAGTACCTAACGCAGATACTCTTCTTTTTTGCGTCAATTCAGCCAATGGATTGATTTGATCCATAAACTGTGATAACTGTGAACTACCAAAGAATGTCTTAATGGCACCCGCTAAAGGTGTCATATTAATGATGTTTGAAGGTGTTGCATCAGCAAACGTGGTGGTTGACATTTTATCTTTAATGTTTTTTTCAGCACGTGCCAAACCAATTCTAAATTGATTTTTTAATAACTCACCAATCAAACGCAAACGACGATTACCTAAGTGGTCAATATCATCTGTTGATCCAAGACCATCATAAAGATTTAAATAATAACTCATCGATGCGACAACATCTGATAATGTAATATGTTCTTTATCTTCTCTTTGATCGTTACCAATCACTTTAACAGGATAAATACGATCTGTTTCTTTATCTTTAACAGTGACTTCAATCATTTCGACCATAACGCCGCTACGTTCCGCTTCTTTTTCATACACATCGCGACCTAAGAAATACTTGATGACTTTTTCATCTAATGCTTGACGATTTCTTCTTAAAATTGCGAATAATTCTTCATCAACGATAGAGTTTTTAGCAACCAATACTTCGCCTGTACGTAAGTTTTGGATATGTTCTTTTGTATACAGTGTTTCATCACCATCAGGTAAGCGTTGTGCTAAGATTTCTTCTGGTGTTTCATTTTGAAGCGAGTCTTCTTTACGAATCACTTCTTTTCTTAAGACCGCACGGTTTTGTTCTAATAACGCGATAATTTCTTTCGTGATTTTCGTTTTTTCTGCAACCAAAACTTCACCCGTTTCTGGATGAATAATATCTGTTGCAGTATAGGTACCTAAGATGCGCTTTAAAACATCAAGCTTTTTGTTGAATTTATAACGACCAACAGCAGCTAAATCATATCTGCGACGCTCAAAAAGACGCATACGAATAAATTCTCTTGCTGCGTCAACAGGCACTTTTTCGCCTTGTCTTAACTTAGAATATAAATCGATGATTGCTTCATCGGTATTTTTTGTTTCATCTTTTTCAAAAGTTGCATCGATGAATTGAGATTTACCAAAAACTTCATAAATATCTTTTTTCTTAGTAAATCCTAAAGCACGCATCATCGTCGTTAATGGTACCTTTTTCGAACGATCCAATTTTGCATACATAATATCTTTTGAGCCTAGTTCATATTCAATCCAAGCCCCACGGGTTGGTATGATTTGACCCATGTATTTCATTTGGTTTACTTTTTTATCTAATTCGCTTGTAAAATAAGCGCCAGCCGAACGAATAATTTGTGATACAACGACACGTTCAGCGCCGTTAATGACAAAAGTCCCCGATGGTGTCATGTAAGGGATCTCACACATTAAGACGGTATTTTCACGTACCTCACCGGTGATGGCATTTTCTAGTTTCACACGAGCTGACAATTGTTTTGAATAATTGACATCTCTAAGCTTAGATTCTTGAACACTGTACTTTGGTTCTGATAATGAGTGGCCTTCGAAATAGAGTTTTAAATCACCATTGTGTCCTTCAATTGGCGAAATATCGTCTAAAAGCTCGTCAATACCCTTTTTAATGAACCAGTCAAATGACTGTGTCTGTATCGCAATCAAATCCGGTAAGTCGATGTCATAACGCATTCTTGAATAGTTACGACGTTCCGCCTTTTTACCGTATTTTACGGTCCGATAACCCATAATCCACGCTCCTAATCGTATTTTTAATGATTGATTTTTATCATAAAACCATTAATATGCATTTAATAATATTAACACATCAGTTGTAAATAGTCAACTACAATTTTGTCTTTTTAGCAAGAATCGCCCAAAAACCTTTACTTTTGTCAAGAACCTCTACAATATCAAATAAAGTCTTAAGTTTTTCATAAGTTGAGGGTGCACCTTGCTTTTTTTGAATGACGACAGCCAAAGTGCCATCATCTTTTAAATAATGATGTGCATCTTCATACAATTTAAAAATAACCTTTTTACCCGCTCTAATCGGCGGATTGGTGACAATCATGTCGTATTGTCCTTTAATGTTTTCAAATAAGTCTGATTCAAAAACACGGACATTATCTACCTGATTGGTCTTGATGTTTTCATTGACTAAATCAAGGGCACGGGTATTTACATCTGCCATATCAACATGTAAAAAGGGATACGTTTTTGCAAGATATAGTCCAATTGGACCATACCCACATCCCATATCTAACACGTGAACCATGTGTGGTTCTATCACCAATGTTTCAAGTAAAAAACGCGTCCCATAATCAAGACCTGATTTTGAAAAAACGCCACGATCTGTAAATAACCGCAATGATGTTTCATTGATTTTTACATCATAGTTTTCTACGTTATGTTTAAGATTACTATCGTTTTTAAAATAGTGACTCATCCGTACATCCTAACGGCGAAAAAACCCGAGATCGTCTCAGGTCTTATACGCACTTGGTTTAAAACTTACTTAATTTCAACAGTTGCACCCGCGTCTGACAATTGTGTCTTGATCGCTTCTGCATCTTCCTTCTTAGCTTTTTCTTTCACGACTGCGTCTGGTGTTTCAGTTAATGTCTTAGCATCTGCTAAACCCAAACCAGTGATTTCGCGAACGATTTTAATAACTGCAATTTTGTTAGTCCCGAAAGTTTTAAGAATAACATCAAATTCTGTTTTTTCTTCTTCAACCGCTGCCGCTGCTGCTGCAGGTGCTGCTGCTACTGCTGTAGGATCAATACCGAATTCTTCTTTTAATCCGTCTACTAAATCCTTGATTTCTAATAAAGTCATTTCTTTTAAGGCTTCAATAAAAGCCGCTTTTGTTAATTTTGCCATTTTAATTTCCTCCTAAATTAGTTTTCTTCACTACTGATCATATTAAGCCCAACGCTTAACTCTTTGACTGGTGTTAACAGTCCAACTGCCAACATTGTTAACAATGTTTCTCTTGATGGTAGTGTCGCTAGGGCATTGATTTGGTCAATATCTGCAACATTGCCTTCAATAATTCCGGCATGAATCTTAACTACTTTGTTTTCTTTTGCGAATTCGTAAACGATTTTCGCAGGTGCAACAACATCATCGTAACTGATTGCTAAAGCTTTAGCGCCAACGAATGTATCAGCCAATGCTTCATATCCAGCAGCAATCGATGCTCTACGGGAGATATTGTTTTTGTACACAGTCACTTCACAGCCTGCTTCTCTTAACTGGCCACGGAGTTTCGTAAACGATTCAACGGTAAGTCCAGGATAATCAAAAGCAATAACTGTTTTTGCACGTCCGAGTTTTTCTGATAAAATGCGGACGGCTTCTGCTTTACGTTCTATAACTGCTTTTAGCATGAAATGCCTCCTTCTTTCAAAAATAAATTCTCTCTTATGCACAAAGACAAAAGAGAGAACGTTTTTTAAATGTCGTTTTCACCTCGGTAGGAAATTAAGCATAAGCACCTACTGTCTTTGGCATCTTAAGTTTTAATTTTTAAATGTTTTTACTTGCTTGATTTCAATGATTCTTGATCCACACGAATACCAGGACCCATAGAAGATGTTACAGTGATGTTTTTCATGTAAATACCTTTAACGGTTGTTGGTTTAATACGTGCGAGTTGATCATGAATGGTTTTTAAGTTTTCTTTTAACTGAATGTCAGTAAATGATACACGACCGATTGGCACATGAATGTTACCCATCTTGTCTGTACGATACTCAACCTTACCATTTTTGATTTCATGAACAGCTTTTGTTACGTCCATCGTTACTGTGCCGGTTTTAGGGTTTGGCATTAAGCCTTTAGGTCCTAAAATACGACCGAGTTTACCAAGTTGAGCCATCATATCAGGTGTTGCGACCATGACATCAAAGTCAAACCAGCCGCCAGCGATCTTTTGAATCAATTCTGTATCACCAACATAATCTGCGCCTGCAGCTTCAGCATCTTTTGCTTTTTCGCCTTGGGCAATAACTACAACTCTTGAAACCTTACCAGTACCATGTGGTAAAACGATGGCACCTCTTAAGTTTTGGTCTGCTTTTCTTGGATCTAGATTTAATCTAAATGCTGATTCAACAGTCGCATCAAACTTAACAAACGAGGTTTTTTTGACTAAGCTAATCGCTTCGTCAGCAGCGTATCTTTGAGTGCGATCAAATAACTTTGCTGCTTCTAAATATTTCTTGCCTCTTTTCATATTCTTCCTCCTAAAATGTGGTCTAGCGGGATTTCCTCCCACAATTTAGATAGCCTATCATCTAAATTAGTCTACAATTACAATGCCCATGTTACGTGCAGTACCTTCAATGATTTTCATTGCTGCTTCTACATCGTATGCATTTAAGTCAGGCATTTTAATTTCTGCAATTTCTCTTACTTTGCTGCGATTAATGGTTGCAACTTTATCTTTTTTAGAATTCGCTGCCCCTGCTTTAATGTTTGCTGCTTTTTTAAGTAAGTCACTTGCGGGTGGGGTTTTGGTAATAAATGAGAATGTACGGTCATCGTAAACAGAAATGACTACTGGTACAACGAACCCCATTTGATCTTTTGTTGCTTCGTTAAACTGTGAACAAAATGCAGGAATGTTTACTTGCGCTTGACCAAGAGCTGGACCAACTGGTGGCGCAGGGTTTGCTTTGCCCGCTGGAATTTGTAATTTAACGATCTTTACAACTTTTTTTGCCATGAGACACAACCTCCTTCTTTACATAAGTATGTGGTATGAATTTAATCTCCCACTATGGTGTGTTTTCACACGCGATATTATTCTATCATTACTAAGGGTCTTTGTCAACGAAATTATTTGATTTTCGCCCCGAAAGGGAAAAGGGCCAATTGTGTGAGTTTAATCCACTGCAATGAAAATGGAATGCCGATGACCGTGATAGCGGTGATCGCAGCAAAAAATAGATAACTAAGCGCAATTTCCCAGCCAAAGAAGACTGCCCAAAGAATATTTAAAATAGGGTATGATTCTAAGTTGGTTTCAATCTCTTTTCCAAAAGGAAATAAAAAGAGACCTGAGAGTTTAAAAAATTGAAGTCCAATCGGAATACCAATAATAGTAACGCAGAGTAAAAGTCCTAAAATAAACCAAATAAGGCTTGCAATCAAGCCACCAAAAATAAACCAAATAATATTACCTAATAATCTCATCTTTAACCACCCTTTCAAGGTTTAATGCATTTTAAAAACGACTGATTGTAAAGTCTTCTTGTGTATGATGTATCGTTTTGATGTACTATGATTATAGCATTGATTCGGTCTTTTTCATAAATGATACCTAATTGGTGCAACTCAAGCGAACCTATATTATAATAGAATCAAAGGTTTATGATATCTAAGGAGGTATTATCCATGAAGCTTGGCATTATCAAAGAATCTGCAACCCTTGAGACCAGGGTCGCTTTAATCCCTAACCATGTCTCTGCTCTCATCAAACAAGGTTATGAAATCTATTTAGAAAAAGGTGCCGGCATCGCTGCCGGGCACGATGATATACAGTATGAAGAAAAAGGCGTGACAATCCTTGATGATAGTGATGCCGTTATCGATAAGGTCGACGTTTTATTGGTTGTTAGAGCTGGAGCAGCGTCACAGACTGGTTTAGCGCTTGTCAAAAAAATGCGTCCCAATCAAATACTGATCGGTCTTTTAGAACCTTATGAAAAAAACGTTGCATTTGATGCCATGCTCACATCCAATATCACATCATTTGCATTAGAACGCATCCCAAGAACAACGCGGGCACAAAGTATGGACGTCTTATCATCTATGGCCAATCTTGCTGGCTATGCCTCAGCGGTGATTGGTGCAGAACATAGTACGAAGATCTTTCCGATGATGATGACCGCCGCAGGCACGATACCACCGGCACATGTCTTTATTTTAGGTGTTGGTGTGGCTGGCCTACAGGCCATTGCCACTGCAAAGCGTCTAGGTGCCGTTGTAACAGCTTACGATGTCAGACCCGAAGTCAAGGAACAAGTGCTTTCTTTAGGGGCTAAATTCCTTGAATTTGACCTTGAAGATGCACGCGGTGAAGGCGGGTATGCCAAAGCGATGGATGAAGCGTATTATGAAAAACAACGCATGCTTATGTCTGAAGCATTGCAGTCCAAAGATGTCGTGATTACAACTGCCAATATCCCTGGGCGTAAAGCCCCCGTCTTAATCACTGAAGCGATGGTTAAGGAGATGCAAAAAGGTAGTGTCATTGTTGATCTTGCTGCAGAACGCGGTGGCAATTGTGCATTAACCGAACCAGGTAAAATCGTGGTAAAACACGGTGTGACCATTGTTGGGTCTACCAATTTAGCCACACAGTTTGTTTCGAATGCTTCGATGCTTTATTCAAAAAATATCACATCGTTTTTGCAAAACTTATGGGTTAAAGGTGCCATTGGCACCATCAACTGGGCAGATGATATCGTTCTAAACACCGTTGTCACCCATGAAAAAGCTTTTGCTAATCAAAAATTACAAGACAGTTTGGGAGGATCAAAATCATGATTGTTATCTATTTAATAACGATTTTCGCTATGAGTATCTTTTTAGGTTTTGAACTAATTACCAAAGTACCTGCAACACTCCATACACCGTTGATGTCTGGGTCAAATGCGATTTCTGGCATTACCATCGTTGGTGCTGTGGGTGTCCTTCTCACACAGCAAAATGCTGGTGAAGTGGGTATACTCCCCTTTATTTTAGCTGCCATTGCCTTATTTTTTGCAACCGTGAATGTGGTTGGTGGGTTTGTGGTCAGTCATCGCATGTTAGAAAAGTTTAGGGGGAACAAACGATGACTTATGACGTTATAGCTCAAAGTAAAGATGTTTTGGTTGCTATCTTTTATTTAATCAGTGCCATCTTCTTTATTCTCGGTATTAAAAAGCTTTCAAAACCAAAAACAGCTTCGCAAGGTAATTTTATTGGTGCTGTCGGGATGTTGATTGCCTTTTTAACTGCTTTGGTTGATTTTGGTGTGCGTGTCGATGTTGAACAAAGCATGATTGTTAGTCAATTTCAATATTGGTATATTATACTTGCTGCCCTACTGCTTGGTACGGTTGTCGGTATATGGTCAGCACTTGGCGTAAAAATGACTGGCATGCCCCAAATGGTTGCTATTTTTAATGGTTTTGGTGGGGGTGCATCTTTTTTAGTCGCTGGTGTGTACTTTGGATTTGAAATCATCCGTGCAGAGACCCTTGAAACAACAATGCTTATCGCAACTGTTTTAAGTGGTTTGATAGGTGCGATTACATTTTCTGGTAGTTTTATTGCCTACGGTAAATTACAAGGGTTAAAGATCGTTCCCGATAAACCTGTCAAGTTTGCTGGTGACCTACTGTTTAAATTGGTATTACTTTTAGTCATTTTAGCCCTTGGTATCTTCATGGTTTTAGCACCTGATACAACCTTATGGTACTGGTTGATTGTTGCAGGCGGATTAGTCCTTGGTATTTTCCTTGTTGTCGGTATCGGTGGTGCGGATATGCCTGTTGTCATTTCCTTACTCAATTCGTATTCGGGTCTTGCAGCTGCAGCCACAGGCTTTGTTCTAGGAAACATTGTGTTAATTATTGCTGGTTCTTTGGTGGGTGCATCAGGTATTATCTTAACTTCTATTATGTGTAAAGCTATGAATCGTTCCTTAATTAATGTATTATTCGGCGGTTTTGGTGGCA
Source organism: Acholeplasmataceae bacterium (assembly GCA_047921055.1). Taxonomy (GTDB): domain Bacteria; phylum Bacillota_I; class Bacilli_A; order Acholeplasmatales; family Acholeplasmataceae; genus JBLRWW01. The sequence continues at coordinate 650 of JBLRWW010000032.1, read as the reverse complement.
ACATTTCTTCTGTGAGTGCCGATGATGTCTATCAAGGCAAGGTTAAGCAAACATCACCTGAAGAAGTTGCGATGATCTTAGAGTCAGCCCAACGTGTTGCGATTGTCCCAGGTTATGGTATGGCAGTTGCCCGTGCAGCGACACCTGTTAGACTTTTAACTGAAGCACTTGAAGCAAACGGTGTTGAAGTGGTCTTTGGTATTCATCCAGTTGCTGGACGGATGCCTGGACATATGAATGTTTTATTGGCTGAGGAAAATATTGATTATGATAAATTACTTGATTTAGAAACAATCAATCCAATGTTTGCTCAAATGGATTTGGTGATCGTCTTAGGTGCGAATGATGTCGTTAATCCATTGGCTCGTGAAAAAAATACTGAAATTTCTGGCATGCCTATCTTAAATGTTGATCAGGCAAGAACGTGTGTTGTGATTAAACGATCACTTAGCCCTGGTTTTGCTGGCCTGCCAAATCCTTTGTTTGCCAATGACAATACATTAATGCTCTTTGGTGATGGTAAAAAAGCTTTAGATGATCTCGTCAAAGCATATAAAGATTTATAAATCGTCGTAAAAAGAAAACAAGCAAACATTAAACTATACCCTATAAAACGGACACTCTAAAAAAAGAGACTCCAGTTTTATGGG
>JBLRWW010000031.1:0-15540 GCA_047921055.1 Acholeplasmataceae bacterium | reverse complement strand
TTATTGACGTGATTTTTGCAGATATTTTACACTTATTGCTGATATATAGCATATCTTTGCTTTAGTTATTTCTTTGATGACTAATCAAAATAATATAGCCTTTTAGTATAGACCACTTTTATAAATAGTGTTATAATACTTTTGTTATATGAAAAGGTGATGATATCAATGGATCAAAGTGTGATGCTTGGGCAGATGGAAGTCAAAAAAGTTTTAATGAAACTCGCAATCCCAGCAACCATCGCAATGTTTGCAAATGCTTTATATAATTTGGTTGATACGCTTTTTTTAGCTTGGGGTGTTGGCGAAATAGCCATCGGTGCCTTAACAATCGTTTTACCCTTACAAACACTCATTTTTGCGATTGGACTTATGATTGGTATCGGAAGCGCCTCTGTATTTTCAAGAGCGTTTGGTCGAGGCGATACTGATACAATGAAGCGTGTTGTGAATAGCGCTTTGTTTTTCAATGGTCTACTTGCAAGTCTATTAACTGTTTTTGGTTTGATATTTATTGATGAAATCTTATATGCCTTTGGTGCGACAGCGGTGAATGTCGCTTACGCCAGAGATTATATGTTTTATATTGTTTTATCGCTTGTTCCTTTTACATCCGCGATTGTTCTTAATAATTTGGCTCGCGCTGAGGGGCGTGCCAAAATATCGATGATTTCGTTATTGATTGGTGCGTTTGCAAATATTCTACTCGATCCAATTTTTATTTTTGATTGGGGCTTTGGTTTGGGTGTTTCTGGTGCCGCTATCGCGACATTAATTGCCAAAACAATGATGTTTATCTTTATATTACGTGCCTCACTGTCTAAAAAGTCTGCACTATTAATTGACCAGAGCAGTCTTTATAGATTGGATTTCGTGATTTTAAAAGAAACCATCCTTATTGGTTTACCTACATTTGTTAGAAATGGCTTGGTAGCTTTTGTAGTTGTCGCTATTAATCATTTAATAAACCAATATGCGCCAACACAGCCTGGCATTTATATTGCTGTCTTCGGAGTCATCAATCGATTGATTGTGTTTCTACTACTACCAGGCTTCGGTCTCGTTCAAGGCATGATTCCCATTGTGGGCTTCAATTATGGTGCAAATCAGTATCAGCGGTTAACTGACGCCATTAGGTATAGCACGCGCTTATTGCTTATTTACTTTGTTTTTATTGCATCCATCATGTATTTTTTTGCAACGCCGCTATTTATGATTTTTAGTCGGTCAAATGATCCTTTATTTATTTCAATTGGTGTAGAGGCATTTAAGATTATGCCTTTTGGATTTCTACTCCTAGCGTTTCAATTCATTATGTCTAGTACCTATCAAGCATTGGGATACCCTGTCCGCGCATTTTTAGTTGCGCTATCCAGACAACTGCTCATCTTTTTGCCATTGGTATATATCTTAACACCTATTTATGGTATTTTAGGTATCTGGTTGACTTTTGCAATTTCAGATGGCTTATCCGGTTTATTGTCTTTTATTGCCTATCTATATGAAATGCATATGTTTAAAAAAGAGATTAGAATGAACCCCATTGAACTTATACAAACAGCATAAAGTAAAAGGGCTAAAGCGATGTGTGCTTTAGCCCTTTTTAATTATATTGAATAAATAATCATTCCAAACACTGCGCCTATAGCAATAACAATATATGGACGCTTTTTAAACTTAAGATATAAAGCTGAGAGTATAGGTATTAATATGATAGCTTTATAATCTAATGTCAGCGGCGTGGTTTCAGCCACTGTTGAGTGAATCAATACATTGACTGCGGCATATCCAATCAGACCAATAATGACGGCCTTTAAATAATAAAACCAATAAATCACCAACAAACTGTAGCGGTATTTCTTTAAAAGACCCGCTAGAAATGAAACAATCAAAAATGATGGCAGTATGAATGCTGTGGTTGCTGCAATGGCACCAATATAACCATATTGTGAATATCCGACAAATGTTGCAATATTAATACCAATTGGCCCTGGTGTGGATTCTGCAATGGCAATCATGGCGATAAACTCATCATAGGCGAGTAAGCCTCTTTGAACAACTTGTTGTTGAATGAGTGGAATGGCGACCATACCACCACCTATTGTAAATAATCCGACGTATAAGAACACCAGTATCAACTCTATCATAATGACGCCTGCTTTCTATAAATCCACCAAGCATGAATGGTTCCTAGTAAAAATGCCGATAAAATGATTAGGATTGAAGAGACATTTAGAAAATAGACTAAGGCAAAACCGATGGCTGAGTACAATAAGAGCCATATATTACGAATCGCTTTTTTACCTAGGTCAATCATAGCGGTAAATAGTAAGATGACAACGACCACCAATATGCCGCGTAGCGCATAAATCACTAAAGATATGTCTGCAAATTGTCTTAGCAGTGATGCAATCAATGTGATAATGATTAAAGAAGGTAGTGCAACGCCTAAAACAGCCACAATGCTGCCCTTGCGTCCGGCCAAGTGTCTACCTACTAAAACTGCTATATTAATGGCGATCATACCCGGCGCGACTTGTGATACTGCGATATAATCTGCAAGTTCCTCTTCTTCAATCCATCCTCTATCGATGATTTCTCTTTTAATGATGGGTATCATGGCAAGGCCACCACCAAAGGTGAATGCGCCAAGTTTGAAGAAAACGATAAATATGGTGAGTAATCTGTTCATGTTGTTGCCTCAATTTCTGTAATGTCATTGAATAATTTAAATATGAGATAGGGTTTATTTACGTTTATTATTATATCACAATCAAGACGTATCATCATCTCGGTCAACATATTGCTAACATTCTTAAGCATATGTCTTGAAATCATATACCCCGGGGGGTATTATAGATGTGGTATAAAAAACCAAATATAAAGGTGGTTCGATCTATATGAAATGTGATATTTCTTTAACCAACAGAATTAAGCGTGCTCAAGGACAAATGGGTGGTGTCTTGGTCATGATGGATAATCATGCATCATGTGAAGATATCGTCACACAACTTAAGGCGATTCGTTCAAGTGTTGATAAAGTGATTGCTTTATTAACAACCTCTAACTTGGTTCAACAAATCGAGGAAGAAAATCATATCAAACTTGATCATTTAAACGACGCCATTAACCTTATTATAAAAAACATGTAAGTAAAGGAGATTTTAGTGTGTTTAACTTAAACTTAGAATCATCAGTTAAATCTTCAGCTTTTGATGACATTTTGTTATGGGACATTTTGATTATCGGTGGTGGACCCGCAGGATTAAATGCTGCGCTTTATGCAAAAAGAAAAGGCTTGAATGTCGGCGTCATCACAAAAGAAATCGGTGGACAACTGCATAACACGTCAGATGTTGATAATTATTTAGGTATCAAGATGATCGAGGGCAAAGATCTTTCGCATCAATTTCTAGATCATGTAAAGGCATTGGATGTACCGATCTACCAAGATGTTTTTGTAAAATCGATTGAACGCAAGTCCTCTAACTTTCAGATTGGACTCACTGATGGCAGACAACTTTTTAGCAAAACATTACTACTGGCCACTGGCGGTGCTCCAAGGAAATTAGATATTCCAGGTGAATTCAGTTATGCCAATAAAGGTGTCTCTTATTGTACAACCTGTGATGCGCCATTTTTTAAAGATAAACATGTCATTGTTGCGGGCGGAGGTAACAGTGCTGCAGAGGCAGTTCTTGATTTGTCTCATTGGGCAAAAAAGGTTACCGTTGTTCATCGCAGTCAATGGCGTGCAGACGACATCATATTAAAAAAAATCGAACAATTAAATGCTGTTGATATATTCTTGGAAACACAGATTTTAGAAGTTGTGGGAAAAGAAAAAATGACAGGCGTTCGAGTGTTTGACAAAGCGTCTCAAAAAGAACGCATCATTGAAGCCGATGGATTGTTTATTGAAATTGGCACTGTACCAAACAGTCATATCTTAAAACATTTGGTTGATCTCAATACAAGCGGCGAAGTCGTTGTTGATCAAAATCAGATGACATCATGTCCTGGCATATTTGCTGCTGGAGATGTGACCGATCAACCTTATAAACAAATTATTATTTCGGTCGCCGAAGGTGCCAAAGCAGTCTTAGCAATTAACCATTATCTAACACATAAATATAAAGGAGAATAAAGAAATGGAAAAATTATTTAATGCAGATGTAGAAAAACAAATAAAGGATATTTTGGCTCAAGCCAAGAAATCAATCACATTGGTGTTATTCACCAAAGAAGGTGAATGTGCAACATGCGCTGAAACCAAACAATTACTTACTGAGATTGAAGCACTCAGCAGTAAAGTTTCATTGGTCTTAAAAGATATTGAAAAGGATGCTGATGAAGCATTAAACTATGGCGTGACATTGACACCAAGTTTTGTCATCCTTGATGAACTAAACAATTATCAAGGTGTGAAGTTTAACGGCATACCAGCAGGACATGAGATCAACTCATTTATCAGTGCTTTATTAGAAATGTCAGGTTTAGATATTCAGTATGAAGATCAAGTGCTTGCAAGAATCAAGGCACTTAAAAAACCTGTAAACATTAAAGTGTTTGTCACTTTGAGTTGCCCACACTGTCCAGGTGCTGTTCAAAATGCTCATCGTTTGGCCATGTTAAACGAACATATCGAAGGCGAAATGATTGAAGCACAAACATTCTTTGATTTATCCAATAAGTTTAATGTCTCTGGTGTACCAAAGATTGTCATTAATGACAAACATGAGCTTGTTGGTAATCAACCAATTGAAGCTTTCCTAGATACAATTGAAAGATTATAATCCGAATTTAACTTGAAATGACCTCTTAGTAGGTCATTTTTTTATGCTCGTAGAAATAAGCAAAAAATATAGTTTTATAGATTAAATAAATTGAAATGTGTGCGTACAGTTCATAAGGTAAAACATGATGAAAATGAGTGATATCGTGTGTTCATTGCTAAAAAAGTATATCGTAAAAAATTCGAAATCAAAGATTTGATCACGACTGAGTTCATTTGCTTACATTTCTTGTTAATCGCTATTTAAAGACAATAAACATATTCTTGTAATGAAAGGAATGGCAGCATTTACATAAAAATAAGAGATTCTATCAACCGATATAAACCATACAACCAACTGATGAGTCATAAGACTATTTAATATCATGGCATACAATATTTCGATTAAATACAACAAAAAATATGTCACTTAAAGACGTCACGAGCGTTATCTGGATATTTATGAAGAAGTATATCTATACACATAATACAGTTAGAGACAATCTATAATCGCCTTATGGTGCTATTTACTGTTATTTTCTATCGAAATGTGAAAAATAACTAAATAATTGCATGTTTTTGTCGATATTTGATGTCAAATCATAGATGATTATTTTTAGTCATGTCGCTTCATTTTTTCAGTACTTTTTCTTCAATTTTTTCTACATTTTTTTTGTTTTATATTTCAATATATTTTTTTATAGAATAACTTGATCCTAATCAAGACACCATGGAACCCATCATTTTACCATTTCTGATAAATTGCTTTGTTGTGCGTTTATTGAGTGATCACTATTATTGATAAATGGATTTTATGATTTTTTAAAAAGTTAAATTTTATTTTTCGCTTGGCTTTATGATATATTTTCTTCTAAAAATTTTCCTTAAAAATGATCTTTGAAAATGATACTGTTTATATGCCTATTTTTTCACACTTTTAGCATCGAAATTACACCAATTATATTAAGCAATTGTCAATGATATTTCGCTTTTTTATAATTTGCTTGTTAATTCTTCATTTTTACAGAAAAACTGTGATTTCCCATAATTGCTTTTTTGTATGTTTTTTTGTTGTTAATCAACGCTTGTTCATTTACAATAGACATAGTCATTACAAGAAATGAGGCAACACTATGAGTCAAAAAATTATTCTAGTTGTCGGGGCATCTTCTGGCTTCGGCTTTGAAATTTCAAAAAAATTATTGAGTCAAGGTCACGTCGTATACACTGCTGCACGGAGCCTAGACCGTATGAAACCCTTAAAAGATTTGGGTGCTTCTGTGAAGTTCATGGATGTTACAGATCAAAAGACCATTCAAGCGTGTATCGATGAAATTATTCAAACACATCATCGTATTGATATTGTTTATAACAATGCTGGTTATGGTCAGTATGGTCCTGTAGATATCAACAATTTATCCCACATCAAAGATATGTATGATGTCAATCTCTTTGGTGCAGCCATGGTTAATCATGCTGTTCTACCATTTATGCGTCGACAAAAATCTGGACGCATCATTATCACTGGATCACTTGTCTCTAATCTTTCAATTCCAGGCATTGGCTGGTATGCATCAACCAAACATGCATTAAGAGCCATGACTGAAGCATTGCGTATTGAGGTTAAACCTTATGGTATTAAAGTGATTCAAATTGAACCCGGTGCAGTCAAGACTGGATTTGAATCAATCGCTGTACCTTCTATCAAAGAACATAGTTATGATAAAGATTATGCTGAAATGATGAATGCTTTTGAAAACTATATTACCGGTGCTTACCAGAAAGCACCCTCTGCTAAATCAACAATTAAGGCGATGGAAAAAGCTGGATTTTCTAGACATCCAAAATGGGTATATAGAACAACATTTGATGCAAAAATCCTTCCTATCATTAAAGTTATTTTTGGGTTAAAGATATCTGCGCTGGTGATCGAAAAACAAATCTTAAAACAAAGAAGCACACCTAAACCATAGGGTGTGCTTTTTATATTATGATGTCTATATCCAATCGCTAAGATTGAATTGGTGTCTGATAAACATCCGTAATATCAACTTTCTGACCATAGATGTGAACCGATATTTCTTGATCAACTATGATGGTGAGTGTATCATCAGAAACTTTTAATATGAGTGACTGATTTCGATAGACAATATGTGTCTCAATTTCGCGTATCTCTTTTTGTTTGACTGGTGCAATATGAAGTGCATCTTTGCTTAACCTCACGCCAAACAATCCGCGAATCAACATTAAATATGTGCCACCAATATTGGCAACATGAAGTCCGTATCGTGTGTGGTTTCTTAAATCTTTTAGATCAAGATCACACATTTCTCTAAAATACTTATACCCCAAATCATCATCGCCCAACTGATATGCCAATAATCCATAGACACATTTTGAAAGACTGGAGTCATGGGTTGTCTTTGGCAAATAATAATCAAAGGTATTTTTTAAAAGTGTTTGGTTGTCTTCGTGTAGCAGCACCATTGAAAGCAGTGCATCTGCTTGTTTTAATACTTGGTGTTTAAAGATGAAAAGCGGGTGGAAATTAAGCATGAGTGGAAATTGGTCTTTAGATAGTTTTTTTAAATCAAGTACTTTTTTTTGCATGAATGATTGATCTTGCTTGGCAATCATCATTTGATCATCAATTAATATTGTCATTTGATCTGCAGCGTTTTTAAATGACTCTAGGATATCTGGCTCTATGTTAAGTTTCCTATATATATTTGAAACTCTTTTTGCATGTGTCATTCCAAATGCATAAATAGACTCAAAATGATATTTGGCCATGGTATTTGTATAATAGTTATCATTAACAAGTGCTGTGTATTCATCAGGACCTGTGACGGTATCTAGATGAAATTGACCGTCTTTAAAATGTCCATAATCATATATGAAAAGTGCGGTTTCTAAAAGCATCTCAAAACCATACTCAATCATGAAATCCAAATCGTTGGTTTGATAATAGTACTGCATAATCGCATAGGCTATATCGCTATTGATATGAATTTGTGCGCTTCCCGCAGGATAATAAGGTGATGATTCTTCACCATTAATGGTTCGCCATGGAATTTTAGCGCCGCGATGGCCACCCAATCGTTTTGCTTCACTTCTTGCCTGATTGAGATGCTTATAGCGATAAAGTAAAATGTTTTTTGCGCGATTTGGTTGGGTAAAAATAAAGAATGGTAACATATATATTTCGGTGTCCCAAAAATAATGTCCTTCATAACCTTCACCACTGAGTCCTTTGGCAGGTATGTGTTGATATCTTTTTTCACCGCCGGATTGATTTAATTGAACCATATTATAATTGAGCGTTAAATTGAGTTCTTCATCACTTAAGTAAATATAGCTCTTACAAAAATAATCATCGCAATAAGTCTTTTCAAGTGCTAAATAGTCATCAAACGTTTTTTTAGCCTCCACACGATTAAGTAATATAGCCAGTGCTTTTTCTTCTGTTTCTGTATGGATGTGCATCTGATACTTTGTAAATTGAAAGACTTCATTTTTTTGATATGCCTTCGCATATGTTGCAAAAATGCCTTCATCTTGTGTCTGATAGTCAAAGGGCAGATCGTGTGTAACAAGTGTGTAGACATCTAGTTCAGAATACATGGTTTGAGCTTTGAGTATGCCGTAAGATGGGGCTACTTTTAATGATTCAATCTTTAGTTGTTTTAAACTATGCCCTAATCGTGGATCGATGCGTTCTGTATGTTTTAAGGGCGGTAATGTTATATATGATTTGAGTTGAATTTCGCCTTCGAAATTAGGTGAAACCAATGTCACCCTAGTTGCAATCACTTCATCATGGAAGTGACTCACAATTTTTTCTTCTGTTAGTTCTAGTTGAACGCCCTTTGGTGTAACATATTGCGCAATACGTTTGGTTGTCCCTTGACGCAAATCATAGGTGCGTTCTAGTCCCACAAGTGTTGCGTGTGTTAGGTTGATCAGTTCATCATCAAGCATAATCCGCGTTAATGATGCATCCGGTATATTGACGATGTTTTGTCCATATTGTGGAAACATCGGTGAATTTTCTTCGTAGCGATAAGGATATGTATCATAAAAACCGTTGATAAAGGTATATGGTAAATCATTTTGCCCATACCCTTCGATAAAGTGGCCTCTGGTACCTATGGTCCCATTACCTATTGAAAAAATCGCCTCATCAGCCTGTAATTCTTTTTTTGATAAACGGTTAGACCTTTTAAGAATCAAATGTTGGCGTTGTTCTTTTTGAAGGATGTATTCTCTTGTTTTCATCATAATCGCCTCGCTTTTTTCTTATATATTATAGTAAATCATAGGGTACATCTTTGATGTGTTTAAAACAGTAATCTGCTTGCGATAAATCTTCACTACCAATGCCAATGGCTGTCATGCCAGCTTTTTTAATCGCCGTAACACCCGCCTTGGCATCTTCAAATCCAATGCATTGATGTGGTGAGAGGTTTAAAGCGTGACATGCTGAAAGAAATATATCTGGTGCTGGTTTTCCTTTGTTTTTTGAAGGATCAACAACCACATCAAAGTAGTGCGTGATACCAAGTTTCTCGATGATGAGTGGCCCGTTTTTTGAAGCACTACCTAAAGCAATTTTGATGTGATTACCTTTCAGATAATCAAACAGAGCAATGACCCCATCAAATAAGTCTTTTGGTGTGAGATCTTTAATTAATGATTGATAGGTTTTGTTTTTCTCTTGGGCTAAATTGAATATCTCTTGTTCATTAAGTGTTTCATCTAGGTGATATGCCTTTAGAAGTACCTTTATAGAATCCATTCTTGAAACACCTTTGGTTAATGATTCAAGTTTTGGATCTATTCTAATGTCAAAATGTTTTTTAAACAGTATAGACCATGCTTTAAAATGCATCTCTGAGGTTTCTGTTAGAACACCATCTAAGTCAAAAATAGCCAATTGATAATTGGGTCTCATACGTCGCCTCCTATAGTTTTTTATCCTATCGTTTTTTAATTATACATGTTGATTAAACCAGTGTGTGATTTCTGTGAGTCTTTTAATACGCGCTTGAGGTTTCCCTGATCTTGATAGTTCGTGATTTTCATTTTTAATCCAAATGAGTTTTGTGTCAACACCCTTGGTTTTTAATATGGCATAAAATTGTTGTGCTTGTTCCATAGGGCATCGGTGATCCTTATCAGAATGAATGAATAAAAGCGGTGTTTCAACGTGCATGACATATTTAATGGGTGACTGCTCATAGAGTTTTGCCATATCTACAATCGGATGACCTCCCGCTTGATCGGTCGCGAAATAATATCCGATATCTGATGTGCCATAAAATGATATCCAGTTGCTAATTGATCGCTGTGTTGCTGCGGCTTTAAACATATGTGTATGTCCAACAATCCAATTGGTCATAAAACCGCCATAAGAGCCACCTGTGACATATAGTCTTTGCTGATCAATGGCCGGGTATTTATTTAAAACCAGTTGAGTGAAGTCCATTAAGTCTTCATAGTCAATGGTGCCGTATTTACCACGTATATCAGCAAAATCATTACCTTTACCATCGGATCCTCTTGGATTTGCGAAAAAGACGATATACCCTTCATTTGCCCAATATTGCATTTCATGATAATAGATTTGACCATAAACTGTTTTTGGTCCACCATGAATATTTAGAATGGCCGGATATGATTTGGTTTTATCATAATCTTTGGGTAATAAAACAAACCCTTTAACTTCATGGTCTTTCTTCTTTAAAACGACTGTTTTTGGTTTTGCCACATAACAAGAAGAAAGTACGCGATGGTTGAGTTTAGTGATTTGTTTGAGTGTTGAATCATTTAAAGATAATGTGTATATTTCTTGTAGTTTTTGATTGACCATGGCAACCATTAAGAGATTATCTTGGTATTGAATTAATCCATCAATGGCTCCTGGCATTTGATAAACGGTTTTTAAATGGCCGTCAATATTAAGTGATTTGATTTCTGTATGGTCATCAATGGTGGATAAAAAATAGAAGTGTTGATCAATCACACAAGATGTCTCAGATTTTACATATCTGGTGTCTGTGCCCACGGTATTGCCGAGAGATTGCCCAAATGATGCTAGAAATGAAAGTTCACCTGACTCTAAACGATAAAAATCAGGGTTTTGATTGATACCATATGATTGCATGTCTTTGGCGGCAACAATCAGTTGATGATCAAACTCAATAAGTTTAACAATGTTGTAGTTTAAGTGATGATATAAAATGTCATGTGCATCATTTTTTATATGATACGCATAAATTTTAGATGTGAATGATTTTACTTTTTCTGGTTCTTTACCCGTATAATAAATGACCGAATGGTCGCTAGATAACGTATATGTTTCTAAATGAAACGTGGGTTCGAAGACACGTTTAAGTGCTTTTCTTTTTAAATCATATAAAAATAGCTGTTTTTTTAAACCATGCGTAAAACCAGAACCATTAAAGTGGTAAGGTAGACAATCAATATCTTCGTATAAATCCGTCTTCTTTTTTTTCTTAATGTATGCCAATCGTTGTTCACTTGTGCCTTCATATAGGATGTGAGCCTCTTGATGAAGTGTGGCAGAAAGCAAAAGCACATCATCAGATATCACGTGTTCAATATCGGCAACAATAGGTAGAGTGAACGCTTTTTTCATCGTTTTTTTAGTAAGGTCATACTCATAGTAACTTTGATTAAATGATTCTTTAACGTCTTTTTCTTCTTTTTTAGTTCTTTGAAAGTTAATCAGTAATGTGTTGTCATCTAAAAAAACAAACCCTTGATTTGTTTTTAAGTTCATCAGTTTGGTCATGCCCTTTTGGTTTTTTATATAAAGGGTGTGGTGATACTCATTTTTTTCTAGATGGGCCCGTGCAACAACACATGCGTAATGTTTGTGATCAGGTGCACTTTTTATATTTCCGATATAGCGGAAATCTAGGAAGGATTCAATGGTCAATGGCTTCATATCAATACCTGCTTTCTTATATCAATTATACCATATTTGTGGTCTATTTCCTGGTTGTCTCCAAGAGCGGCGAGCATCTAGAGTTAATGTTTTATAAATAGCGAGATACATTTGTTAATCGTATAGCCTACTTGTCTCTTTAACATCCCTATATGAAATCATTTATAGCCATTTTTGTTATCAAAAAAAACATGTCTTAAATTGGTGTCAAGAACATCATCTCGATTTTCTTATTAAATTAGATCCTATAAGTATTGAAACTATTGTTTTGTCATATCAAATCATATGTTTTAGAGCAAAAACTTATTACCTTTGTACCCTACCTGAAGCATCACCTTGAGCAAGTGCTTCAACTTCTTCTATTGAAACCTGATTAAAATCACCAGGTATCGTATGTTTAAGTGCACTGGCTGCTACGGCAAATTCAAGTGCATCTTGTGGCTTTTTGTGAATTAAGCCATGAATAAGTCCGGCACTAAATGCATCCCCAGTACCAACACGATCAATGATTTGCTCAATCATATAATGTTTTGATTGGAAGAAGTTGTTGCCATCATATAATAAAGCACTCCAACCATTTTTTGATGCGGAATGTGATTCTCTTAGTGTTGAAGCAATCACTTTAAAACCAAATATCTCTTTCATTTCCCTAAATATTTCTTTATAACCCTCTGTTTGAACATGTCCTTTGGTGACATCAATGCCTTTTGGTTTAAATCCTAAAACAAGTTCAGCATCTTCTTCGTTACCAATACAAACATCGACATTGTTCATGAGTGGCTTCATCACGGATTGTGCCTCAGATGGTGTCCAAAGTTTTTTTCGATAGTTTAAATCAACAGACACCGTGACACCTGCTTTTTTCGCTGCAATGAGAGCATTTTTAGTGAGTTCAGCTGCTTTTGTTCCAAGTGCTGGTGTGATGCCTGAAAAATGAAACCAGTCAGCATCTTTAAATATATGATCAAAATCAAATTCAGATGCATCTGCTTCAGCGATAGCGCTATGAGCGCGATCGTAGATGACTTTTGATGCGCGCATACTTGCACCTGTTTCAAGAAAATAAAGACCCATACGTGTGCCACCTCTGAGAATATATGATGTGTTGACGTGGCATCTTGATAGTGCTTGAACGGCGCTTTCGCCAAGATCATGCGCAGGTAGTTTGCTTACAAAATAGGCGTCATGACCGAAATATGCCAAACTCACTGCAACATTTGCTTCTCCACCACCATAGCAAACATCAAAACTTTCTGATTGAACAAATCGTTTAAAACCGGGTGCCGAAAGGCGCAACATGATTTCCCCTAATGTAATAATTTTTGCCATAAATACACTCCTTACTTTTGTCTTGCTTTTTTAACTGCTTCTATGAACGCTTTTGCATTTTGTGTGATACCTTGATAATCATCATTTTTTGCGGGTCCGGTTAATTCACCGCCGACGCCAACAGCAACAACGCCATGTTTAATCCAAGTCTCTACATTCTGAAGACTCACGCCGCCCGTGGGCATGATATTGATATTTGGTAGTGGTCCTTTAATCGCTTTAATATAGTCTGGGCCAAATGCACTTCCCGGAAAAAGTTTAATGATATCAACACCAGCATTTAAAACTGTCATCATCTCTGTGATGGTAAGACATCCTGGTATATAAGGTATGTCATGTTTTATACAGACATCTAATGTTTTTTGATCATACCCCGGACTCACAATATATTGTGCGCCTGCATTGATTGCTTTTGTCGCAGTTTTGTCATCAAGCACAGTACCTGCACCTAATAAAAGACCGTCTAATTGAGCATCTGCTGATAACGTCTTAATGACATCAGACGCATTAGGTATAGTAAACGTGATTTCTAGTGCAGTAATACCGCCTTTAAAGCATGCGCTACTGATAAGTAGTGCTTTTTCTGCACTTTCTGCTCTGATGACTGCGACTACACCTGATGCTGCTATTTTTTTTGAAATTTCATATTTCATCATACATACTCCTATATAATGTATTTTAAAAATCGTTTAATAAAAACCTGGATTTTGTATCCATATGAGCTTACAATCATATAGTAACATTATACAACATTACAGCTATTTGTGATAAGCCATTCATATATGCTAAAATTTGCGTCCAATCTCTATTATATTGATAATCTATATGAAAAACAAAACAAGGCGCTATGGTTATTGCAACTTAAGAAAAATTTATAATAAGTTGATTTTTTTAAACAAGTGATGCTAACGTCATGCCTACATTTTACTTCTTGTCCGCTTTTTTGTTTGTTTAGCTGGGGGGGTAAAACTGGTTTTTGGTTTGCCACATGTTTTTCATCTATCTTTCTGAGTCATTTGACACACAACCAAATGGTGCTTTAGGCGACTTAATGGCAATTGTTTTTGATGTGATTTTCATAAAATAAATACCTTTTTTTAATAAAATTAACGTTTATAACTTGTGTTTTAAAGTGCGTTATTTTATGTGTTTATCAATGTTTTTAATCATTTAATTGACATTGATTTTTCTATCAACACGTTATTTTGCTATAAAAAAAACCAACGATATACTAAGGTGTAGCACATCATTGGTTTTCATTTTTCATGTCTTTTTATATGTTATTTTTTTATGAATTATAATGCGCCAAATGCAAGCAATAATTTAAATACAACATACACAATAATAGCAACTTTTAATGGCATAATCTTGGTCTTGTACTTGGTGAAGAACAATAAAAAGATGATCAATCCAAGTTCAACAAACACTACCAAATCTCCAAGTGTTCTTATGATGCTTACTAAAAAACTTAAAAAATCAACACCAGATATGAGCCCGGCTAATCCGCTTAGTGCCATAGTTAATGCGATAGATGATAAAATGACATATGCCACTAATTTTGGAAGCATATCTTTTTTCATATAAGCAAAAAATACAATGAATAAGATCGATACGGCGATGATGATACGAGCAAGTTCGTTTAACATGTTTTTTTCTCCTTTCTCCTGAGGATTTTATATATATGATTAAATATGTGTGTTTCTAGCATGATTTTCGTTCAAGCGGTTTATTATCAAAAATCATGGACACTTATCTCTAGTACTCACAGTATACCTTATAAATGGGCATTATGGTCATTATTTCATTTGCTATGGAGCATATATTTTAAAACAGACTCTTTCAAAGGTTATAATAATGTTACATAGGTACACAGATTTATCTTATAAAACTTTTAAAGAAAGGGTTATGTGTATGAAAAAAATAGCGATTTTACTTGAGAATTTATTTGATGACAAAGAACTGCTTTATCCTTATTATCGTATGCTTGAAGAGGGGTTTGATGTTGATTTGATTGGTGCAGAAAAACATACCATTTATCACAGCAAACACGGACTACCAATGAAAAGCGATTTTGCCAGCAAAGATATCAAAGCGAGTGACTATGATGCAGTCATTATACCAGGCGGCTTTTCACCGGATTACATGCGCCGTACACAAGCAACTGTTGATTTTGTCAAAGCAATCAATAATCAAAATAAGTTGATTGCAGCCATTTGTCATGGGCCATGGCTAATGATATCAAGTTGCGACTTAAAAGGGCGCAGATTAACAGGATTTCATTCTGTGAGAGTTGATATAGAAAATGCCGGTGCAACTTATCTTGACCAAGACGTTGTGGTTGATAAAAACTTTATCACATCTAGAACGCCTAACGACTTGCCAGCGTTTGCCAAGGCAATCATCAGTAGTCTGTCATAGTTATTCACATTCTAAGCATATTATTCATAAAAGCCACATTAACCAA
>JBLRWW010000030.1:0-15745 GCA_047921055.1 Acholeplasmataceae bacterium | reverse complement strand
GTTTTTACTGTTTATCTAATAAAAGTACTTGACTTTTAATAGTTAGTCACCCTTTCTAACCTAAATATATCAAGAAATTGTGTTAATTTCCTTGATATGAATCAAGTTTCTATACGATTTATACAAAAATACACTTTTTTTTACGGACTTGAAGTTCAAAAGACCCTATGTCCCTCATTTCAAACTTTCTTTTAATATGCCAAAAAAAAAAGAAAAGCTAAGAGATAACTTCATTTATATACTTAATATTTTGATGTGTTTGTCATATTTGTATTTCAGACGATATAACCGTGTAAATGAACAGCAAGTCGTGTGAGAATCAATTCTTATAAAGAAATTCACCTCATTTTTTGATGACTTTTCATTGCTTGACTTGTGCATCAAAATACAATAATCTTTATGAGAGGAAGGTTATTGTATCAAAAAAGAATACCTTTTAGTGATTAGAATTGGGTATTCTTATCTGCACACTATTGGGTATTCTTATATTAGCATTTATTACTCATTTGTGACAATGTCTAATAAGTGGCTGCTTTAATTTTTATTTTGTAGTAATATGGATTTAATTTCAAATGCAGAAAAATGCAAATTGGATAAATCCGCAATACCAATGATGGTTTCTAACATATTTGTCTCATAGCACTGAAAATAATTTATATTTGATGTTAGAGCAGCGATTGTTTGTTTACCTTGGTTTTCATAAACTCGTATAACTATCCCTTTACCATCTTGTGATTGTTTAATTGTTTCAATCACTATATTTTTCTGATCAGATGAAATTAATGATGGTTGCTCAATGCTGTTTGCTATAATTAATTTATTATTGAAAGCATAAGCATATTCTTGAACATTACTAGATTCAAACTTGCCTTGATAAGGGTAAATAGCATAACTGAATTGTTGGATGCCTTGATCTGCGTGTGGGTCTGGATAAACAGGACTTCTGAGTAAGTTTAACGAGACCAAACCATTCTTGACCCTATGTCCATATTTTGAATCATTAATTAAGCTCAAACCATGTGAATGATTTTCGAGATTCACCCATTTATGTGCGCAAATTTCAAATTGAGCCTTATCATAATTGTTATCTTCTCTCGTGCTTCTCATAATGTTTCCAAACTGAATATCGCACTTCACTTCATCAGAATAGACAACCGGAATAAAGTCTGCTCTTAACATCCTATGCTTTTCATGCCAGTCAACTTCTGTTACAAACTCTACGAGAGGTTTCCCTTGAGTAAGTGTCACTTTTTGAATCAAAGTTGATTTATCATATCGATATGTGTTTACTCTAGTCACAGAAGGCCCATCAAGAAAGGTCTTATGGCTCATCAGTCTGAAGCAATCAGGCTTTTTCTTTGTATAATTGATATCAATATCCCATGCATTAAAAAACTTTTTTTTATCTTTATATACAGATAAACGATTTAAGTATGATTTTGAGTGTTCAACTTGATCATCAAGTGTCACTAAACTGATGATTTCGCCATGACGATCAAACTGCACACGAAGCATATCGTTTTCCATTGAATATTCATCATATTTGCACAGTTCTTTTTCGTTTACCTGACGTAAACTAGCAATTTCATACGGTTTTATATTAACCATATACCAAATATCGTTATGTTTAATATATTCAAATCGTTGAAAACTAGTTGTATTTATGCCTGCTAACTTATCTGACACTGGTAGTGCATCTATAGCATCATGAATGAGTGTATTTAGATTGTTAAGAAGAATCTGGTATCTTGCTTCAGCCTCAACATAAACTCGTTTAATAGAAGAACCAGGAATAATGTCATGAAATTGATATAACAATATTTCCTTCCAAATTTTTTCGATCTGGTCTTTAGGATATTTAAATCCATATTTACTTGCTAAAAGAGACAAAAATTCAACATCGTGAAGAGCTTGTTCGCATTTTCTATTAAATCGTTTAGTTCTTGCTTGAGTCGTAAATGTCCCTTGGTGTTTTTCTAAATAAATTTCACCTTTATGTGTGTCCATATCTTTTTTATACGGTTCAAGTTCTTCGAAAAATTGTTCTGAACTTGTCATAACGACATTAGGAATTCCCGTTTGGTGTTCGCCACGTATAATGCTTTCCATATGACCTTCACCAGGACCACCACCACCATCACCATCACCATAGAGCATTAATGATATCGGTATTTTTGATTTTTCATTGTTTGATATTGCACTGCCAACAACACTGTGCGCATTCCCATCTGCAATGTAATTTCCTAGTGGTGGGATATGAACAATAACTTGGCTGTTATCAATACCTTCCCAAACAAATGAATGATATGGCCATTTGTTGTGTTCATTCCAGCTCAGTTTGATGGTCATAAAATAATCCATGTTAGATTTTTTAATGATTTGTGGTAGATTTCCACTAAATCCAAAAACATCAGGTAACCAACCCGTTTTTGGCATTTTCCCAAACTCTTGTTGCCAAAACTCCATGCCATATAAATTCTGTCTGATCAATGACTCCCCACTGGGTAGATTTGTATCTGATTCAACCCACATTCCACCTTGAATTTCAATCCTATCTTGTGCAACAGCCTGCTTGATTTCTTCATAAAGTTTTGGATAATCTTCTTTCATCCACTGAAACAATTGCGGTTGACTTGCACCAAATATATAGTTGTCATACATTTCGATATTTCGAAGTTGGTTAGAAAAGGTTCTAGAGCCTTTTCTTTTTGTTTCGCGAATGGGCCATAACCAAGCCAAATCAAGATGTGCATGTCCAGTTGCATAAACTTTTTGAGTGCTTGATTCTCCACTCTTATAAGCTTCAAGAATAACATTTCTAGCTCGAATAACATCATCAGGTTCAAGATGTTTCATCAATTTAGAAGCCTGATGAATCGTTTTTTTAAGTGAAGCCCTTTTTTCTGTATGTTTTGATGTAACGAGATATTGAGTCAAAAGAGATAAATAATCATAGTATAATGCCTTAACATCATTTCTAACTTCCACTAAGTCTATTTTTTTAAGTTTTGCTGAACGTGGAATTAAATTCAAAAACTTATTAAATCCTGATTCAATCCAAAGATCAACGGTTTCTCCACCTTGTGCTGCGTTAGTTATTGGTATTTCTTGTTTTGCCCAAACGGGTTGCAAAAAGTCCATCACATAACCAATATTTGAAATGCCAATAACTGGGGTACCTGATTCGTCAAAAACACACCCCTCTGATCCTATATTGACCAAGGCACTGATTTTTTTTTGTTTTGACTCAACTGGTATTTTCCCCGTCAAATGAAACCAACCACAATCATGATTAATACCCCATTTTGTTCCTTTTTTGATTGGTGTTATCGTTAGATCTTTTCTTTTTTCGAAGGGGATTGGCTCCTTGGCAACAGAGAATGTAGCATCAAGAGTTGCTATTTTTTTATATATGTGTGTTTTCATTAATGAAAGTTTTGTAACAAATGGTTTGGTTATCAAAAGCAAATTTGCAGTTTTTAAATTAGGATCCATATAAATCTCCTTCAATATATTCCCTTATTTTGTATTTATCTTATTCAGTCAAAGCTCTTTTCTTTAAATCATCTAATATATCTTGATGCTTGCTTCTACTAAAATCATAAAATATAAAAGGGATTCCCATGACTAAGTAGCCTAAAGCGGGAACAAGTGTGACCATAATAAAGATACCTTTTAAAGTCACTGCTGATTGTTGCGCAACATCTGGATTTAATGTGCCTACATACCCAACCATAGACAAGATAAATCCCGTAAGAGCTACATTGATACCATTTTGAAATTTACCAACAAAAGTTAGTAAGGAAAATGCGGTACCTTCAACACGCTTTCCTGTTCTGTGTTCGATTTCATCAACACTATCGCCAATCATCAGTGTCGTAACACTAATCCACATGCCTAAAGGTAAGAAGGCAAGAAATCTACCAAATACAAAAAGATAGATATTATCATATCCTACAAAATAAAATACGATATTCGCCAAAATTCCGAAAATGCTACCCAGCAAGAGTAAGTTCCGTTTTTCAAATTTCTTAACCAAAAATGGTGTTAAGACAAGCCCTACAATCATTGCTAATGACGGTAAAATTCCAATAATTGGTGTATAAATACTTAAAATATCATTGCTTGACATATTAGGAAAGACTTCCATAATATTCCATTTCACAAAATATGTTGTCATCGCTGTTGATCCAATCATAGTGATAGACATGAGCATACCTGCAATAATATTGATAACTAGTGGTTTACTCTTAGGGACTAACTTAAGATTATCAAGTAATTTATCAGTACTTTTAGCTGTATTTTTGGCTCTTTCCTTTGTATTAAAGAAACCCTGTAGTAATAAGATTGTTCCAAAGAAAACAAATACTGAAACAGCAATAAAGAAACTCATTCTAGGATTCAGTCCTGCATCAGATGCCATTTTATTAATTGTCCAAAATAAACCAACAGAAATCATTGCTCCAAAGCCACCAATAAGTCGTGTAGTCGTTACAATTTTGACTCTTTCTTCAGGTTTAGTCGTCATAACTGAACTCATACTCCAAAAAGGAATGTCATTTGCTGTATATATAATTGTAAAAACCAAATAAGTAATACTGGCATAAATGATTGTTGTAGTGGCTCCCATTGAAAATGGTGCAAACATCAAAAGAGTGATAATTGCAAGTGGAATCGGAGTGAATAACATATAAGGTCTACATTTTCCAAATCGTGTATTCGTTTTATCTAGTATCGCACCCATTAAAGGATCATTTATTGCATCAAAAATTCTAGCTGATCCAAGTATAATACCAGCAATTGCAGCACTGATTGCAAGATAATCAGTCATATAAATCATTAAATACACAACAATAAGACCATAAATCATTGTTTGCCCAAAGTTAGTAAAAGCAAAACTGAGCCGTTCCTTTGTTGTCACTTCACTCGTGGATAGTACATACTGTTTTTTTGCCATTTCTTTTCTCCTAATTGATATAGCATATTTTTCATAAAAGATAATAAAGCGCTTTCATATTTAAGACTATATCAATCATTATAAAAAAAAAGCCTGCAAAAAGCAAGCGTATTTACACATTTTGTGTAATTCTCATTCCTTTTAACAATAAATCCAAAAAATCATAGGCGGATTTTTCAGTAATCCCCATTTCAGCTTCTATAATATGTCCCCTAAATAATATGCGAGACACATAACTCATCAGTGATAAACCAATTATTCTAAATGTGGTTACAATTTCTTTATTATCTAAACCAATAGAGCCATCCCTAATACCTTGATTAACAAATTTAATGACTTCAGGGTGTTGATGGGCCATCAAAACATTCGATACATAATCAGTTTTTGCTGTGGTTCTAAAATAATAATCATAATGAACCGTGAAAAGCACTTCTTCTTTCAACTTGAATAAAGTATCAACAAAATGGACAAAGAATGCTTTAACTCTATCAAATCCATTTTTTGCAGTTGAATAATCAATCAATTCACCCATAGATTGACTAATTGCGTCAAGTGAATTTAAAAAAATGTTCTCAGCTATCATTTCTTTTGTCTGAAAATGGTTATATATGGTTTTGCGCTCCATCTTAGCTTCTTGTGCAATATCAGCAATTGATGTAGATGCAATACCCTTTTCTAAAAATACTTTTTTTGCACATTTGATGATGAATACCCTATTTTTTTGTTTGACAATACCATCAGTTTCTTTATTTTTCATTATATACCGGATTTATGCATATTAAATATCCTTCATCCTTCTCCTTTCAAAATAGCGTGAACGAATCTTATATTCTAGCCTCCTCCATCATATCACAAACACACTAAGAAGGCACCATAAATGGAAAGACTTTGTCCATGACATTAGCAAACAGCTGTTGTGGCTTAAAAATGTCGCCATCTTAGATTTATAAAGGACTTATTAATGATCTCTTTTTCATCAATAAAATTCTTTTGCTCTGCTGCGATTTTCTGGGATACACTGCCCCCCCCCTAAGGTATTAAAAAAGTAACTTATATCTCTCTTTATTGCTTATATTATATCATGTAATTTAAATGGTTTTTCAATATTTGTTTAAATTCATTGATTGTTTTGTATTCAACTGGTTTTTGGTAATCAAGTTTCCAGGCTGGTCTATTGTTATTGAAGTAATTGATATAGAGTTCTATAGCTGTTCTGATATCTTTGAAATCATACATTTTTAAGTTATACTTTAATTCTGCTTTAATCCATCCATTGAGTGATTCAATGACTGGATTATCTGTTGGAGTAGCTACTCTAGACATAGAGCGTGTAATCAGATATTCTTGATGCGCTTTTTCAAACTTTTTAGATGCGTAGACAAATTATACCATATGCTGAAATGAAAAACGTAGATGTTTATACATATTTTAAAGATAGAAAATCGGGGTTTCATTCAATTCTCACTAATTCTTTGAAGAGGGAGTTTTCTGATACACATTAGATAAAAAGATAAATAAAAATATCTATACAAAATACACAATTGAACAAAAAAATAAATAAAATATTAAATAAGCTACATTTTAGTGTGAAAAAAAGACCATCTTAATGCTTTAACAAGGCTGTGAAGTGTTCTTTTGCTTATTGTCATCTATCAAAACTAAAAATTGCATCATCAAAAGTTAACACATCCACCTTTTTAAGTAAACTTAGATAGCTCTTTTCATATAAATACACCTACTGCGTACACTGAAAAACCCATATGTTTTGTAGCAATTTTGATTGCATAGTACCTGCAAAAATGTTAAAATGAAATAAGAACTGAGGGGGATATTATGAATGAGCTATTAAACTACAATGAAAATAACTACAAAAAAAAGAATAGGCGAATAATCATTGATAAAGCAAGAGATCTTTTTATTTCAGAGGGTATTCATTCACCAACTATGAAAGATATAGCTGATGCTGCTGGTATATCTTTAAGATCTGTATATAATTATTATCAAACCAAAGATGACCTTGCAATTGATATTCAAATAGTTGCGATGGAAGTTATTAAATATTCTTTTTCTAACTACACCTATAATCAAAATATCACAGCGTTTCAAAACTTAGAAAATGTTATCGAAAAAATATTTAATGATCTCTTAAACAATCAAAAAGCTGTAAAATATATAACGGCGTTTGACTATCATTTTTACAACAGTTACCCTGATAATCGATACAATATATACTTGAATTCCATCAAATCATCGAATATACCAATTGAAATCGTTGAACATGCACTTTTGGATAAATCAATCTATTTCCCAAAAGATCAGGCGGTGTTGACGCTGATTACTATTTTCCAGAGTATTTTAGCCTATGCACAAAAAATTATTTATAGAGAAAAAGCCATGCTAACAGAAGATATCTCAGGTAAAGGTGATTTATCAATCTTCAAAGAACTCATCTTAAGAGGCATAAAAAAATAATTATTGTTTTGACTCAATGTCAAAAATAAAGTTATTAGAATCAAACGAATAAAGATTAGGCAATATATCTTTTGATATATTGCCCATTTTTTTTTTTGAGTTATTTAAAATAGGTTGTGGTAGAGTATAGGCTTTAAAAAGGATTGTGGTCTACCACAGTCTTTTGGAAAGGCCTTTTTTGATGTTAAAAAAAGAAGACCGCGAATATGATAAAATTTAGTTACTACCCTATATTTTAAGAAAGGCGGTCTTCATGAATGATAATACCATAAAGCTTCTCAATTTAGAACACATGTCCCATCGTATTGAATCGATTGAAACGATTTACTCAGCATTACAAGTTCGAGTATTAATCCAACTTAAAAAAGAGATGGTAGTCTGTCCAGTATGTAGTACTCAGACGCAAACAGTTCATGATTATCAGACAAAAAGCATCACACATAGTATCTCAACCAATCATCATTGTTTGATTATCTATAGAGCAAGAAGATATCGGTGTAAATCTTGTAAGAAAGTATTTTATGAACATAATCCATTTGCTGGCTACTATCGCACGATCAGCGATTATACAAAACTCTCAATTTTAAATCATTTAAAGAGTTATACAAGCACGTTCACTTCTGCAGCACGTTCTTATCACACATCCATTCAAAGTGTCATCAACATCTTTGACGATTTTATAGATGCGAAACGTCAAACACTGCCAGAATATATCTGTATGGATGAGTTCTTCACAGCAAAAGTATCTGATTATAAATATGCTTGTATGTTAACTGACTTTAAAACACATCAAGTCATTGATGTTTACGCAACAAGGCATAAACATTATCTCAAACAATGCTTTAGCCGGATTCCTAAACGTGAAAGGGATACAGTTAAGGTCTTTATAATCGACATGTGGGATAGTTATAAAGAAGTTATAGAACTATGTTTTCCCAAAGCGAAAATAGCTGTAGATTCATTTCACGTCATAAGAATCTTGAATGAGGCTATGAAGAAAATACGTATAGAAACAATGAACCTGTTTAACAAGAAAACATCATCTTTGGAATCCAATGACATCTACTACTATATGCTTAAAAAATTTCATTACTTCTTCGTTAAAGACTATGAGAAAATCTATAATGGGAAAATCAAAATACCAAAGCTCAATGCAGCCTG
Organism: Acholeplasmataceae bacterium; assembly: GCA_047921055.1. Lineage (GTDB taxonomy): Bacteria > Bacillota_I > Bacilli_A > Acholeplasmatales > Acholeplasmataceae > JBLRWW01. The sequence continues at coordinate 7,155 of JBLRWW010000030.1, read as the reverse complement.
GCACAAATCAGATATTTTAAATTATCTATTTGGAACAAGCGACAGTTTAAAAAAAGCATATAAACTGAAGGAAGCTTATCGAGAATTTAATAAAAGTGCTGAAGTTGACACCTGTGAACTAGAGTTTGATCAACTCATCAAGCAATTTAGAAATCATGATCATCTGAGTTTCAGAGCATTCGGAAAGACACTCAAGAAATGGAAGCCTGAAATTATGAACTCATTTGAAAGAGTAGAAAATAGAAGATTATCTAATGGATCCATTGAAGGAATGAATTCAAGGGTTAAGACAATTATTAAATCAGCAAATGGGTTAAGAAACTTTTATCGCATGCGTAATCGCATTATGTTTTCTTTAAACAAGAATACACCAATTAAATATATAAAATAATAATTTATGGGTAGTGAAAAAGGCATATCAGAAATCAATCTGATATGCCTATATTTGTGCACCACAACCTATTTGAAAGGGATATGATACCACAACCCATTTGAAAGGGGGGTCTTTGATAAACCACAACCTATTTTAAAGGGCCTTTTTTTGAAGTGATTGGTTGGATATGTTTAGCATACACTAGTAGTCTATGTTTTATGTTGTTTATTCTGGTGACTTATTTTATATCGAATGTGTGCTGCCATTATACATTTTCGTCTGTGTACACTAAGAAGATTATTAAGTAATTTTAAATAATAGAATTTAATATTTTTTAATTAAAATAGCAGTCTATATTTCAGCCTTTGATAATTTTGAATAAACCTCGAATAAAGCGGTTATTCATTAAATCGATTAAACCTAATGTTCTATTTTTACTGAGTTTTCCTCCGCTAAAGGTTATTAAAGCTCTCATCGGCATTTGATCAACTGTTTTTTCCATCATCAGTTTCATAGCGTCATCTGGCTCGCCAATCATCGATGTCATCTGTTTTTGAATCATACCTGTCATTTTTTTTCCAATTGGATGATTTTTGATTTCACCTAACAAACTATTCAAGTTATAAGGTTTAACCGCTGGCATCTCAGGAATGTGATACCCCAATAACTTTTCAAAATCAGTTTTGCTAGGATGAAAAGTTTGTTTTGTAATCCGATATGCGTCTTGCTTGTCATCAATCACGACATCTTCTGATTCAATGTCAATTTTATTTTTTAATTTAATATCTTTTGATGAAGCTCCTACAGAGAATAGATATGAACCACATTCTACTTTATACCCATCTTGATATATTGCCAAATCTTCAAATGCTATAGATATTTCGACTCGCTTAGTTTCATTGATATCAAGTTGAATTTTATCAAATGCTTTTAATTCTTGAAGTGGTCGATAAACTTTACTGTCGATTTTTGAAACATATACTTGAGCAATCTCTTTGCCGGGGAAATTACCGACATTTGAAAGATCAAAGGATAAATCTATGCTTTTATTACCCCGATTAACATTTATCTTCAAGTTCGCATATTCAAACTTGGTATAAGATAATCCGTGACCAAAAGGGAACAGGGCTTCTAAGTTTAATGTATCATATGCACGGTATCCAACATATAATCCCTCTCTATATTGAACTTGTCTAGGATAATCTGGGAAATGTGCACTCGAAGGCACCTCAGATAAATCTTTTGGGAACGTTTCTGCGAGTTTTCCTGAAGGATTAACAAAACCAAAGATAACATCTGCTAATGCTTGTCCTGACGCTTGACCACCTAAATATTGTTCGATGATGCCTTTTACAAGGTGTTTCCAAGGCATTACAACAGGCGAACCATTTGAGAGACTAACGACAAGTTTGCTGTTTACTGATTGAACAGCTTCAATCAAGGCTAGATGACTTTTGGGTATATCCAAATGGTCTCTGTCAAACCCTTCGCTTTCATAAACATCTGTTAGGCCAACCATAAGAACAACATAATCTGCAGCTTTTGCTACTTGAACTGCTTCATCAATCAATTGTTGATCCAATGTATCTTTTTTAGAATCATATCCTTGGGCATAGATTAGATTATCACCTAACACTTCTTTAAAGGCATCGTATGCATTGCTGAGACGAGTGGGTTTAATTAAACTAGACCCACTGCCTTGATATCGTGGTTTAACTGCAAATTCGCCAATTAACGCTACTTTATGTTCACGTTTCAAAGGGAGTATTTCGTCTTCATTTTTAAGTAAAACAATAGTTTCAGATGCAACTTTTCTTGCAAATGCGTGATGTTCTTCTTTGTCATATTTGACAGGATTTGATTTTAAAGCATTCTGTCCTTTGATTATTAATTCCACAATTCTTTCAACACGATCATCTAAAGTAGATTCGTCCAATTCTCCATTTTTCAAAGCTTTTTTAATGTCTTTATAATGTAGTGCCCCACTGCTTGGCATTTCTAAATCTTGCCCAGCAATTAGCCCTTTTATACGATCATTATTTGCTCCCCAGTCCGTCACAACTAGTCCTTCGTGTTGCCATTCTTCTTTTAAAATTGTTTTTAAGAGATGCTGGTTTTCTGAAGCATATTTACCGTTAACCTTGTTATAAGAACACATCACAGTCCATGGTTGTGCCTCTTTAACAGCAATTTCAAAACCCTTAAGGTAGATTTCTCTAAGTGTTCTTTCATCAACAAGAACATCCGTACTCATCCGAAAACTTTCTTGATTATTTACAGCAAAGTGTTTTATCGAGGTGCCAACCCCTTGACTTTGAACTCCTTTAATCATGTTAGATGCGAGTTTTCCAGTTAGCAAAGGGTCTTCACTAAAATATTCAAAATTACGTCCACCTAGTGGATTGCGTTTGATATTAACACCTGGTCCAAGTAATACTGATACTTTTTCAGATAGACATTCTTTTCCAAGTTTTTCCCCAACTTCACGAATTAGGTTTACATTCCATGTACTAGCAAGGCCCGCTGCAGTTGGGTAACAGGTTGCTGGTACGCTATTCATTAATCCTAAATGATCTGATTCTCCATCTTGCTTGCGTAATCCGTGTGGTCCATCTGTAACCATAATACTTTGAAGCCCATGTGCTGGAATATCTTGCAAATGCCAAAAATCTTTACCAGTGATAAGTTTTAATTTTTCATCTAAAGTCAATTGTTTTACAATATTTTTAACTTTTAAATCCATGTTTATCTCCTCTATTCCGCAATAGTTTTATCTAATGCCATCTCTTTAATCATTCGCTCTACGTCTTTTTCTGTTAATTTATAGTAAAAACCAAACAACACGAACGCGATGATAAGTCCTACAATCGGTATCAATGACAATGAAATCCATATCCCATTGAGTGCTTGTTCTGTTTGAACAGTAGCTGTGCCAACATAGCCAAATGCTGAAATGAAAAATAGTGCTAATGCCCCTGAAATCGCACTTCCAAGTTTTGTAGAAAATGTTTGAATAGAGAAAATCACACCTTCATTACGTTTGCCAGTGGTATATGCACCGTATTCAACACAATCCGCTGAAAAAATGCCCATCATTAACATAGGAGACAATAATCCAATGCTTTTTAAAGCGTTTAATATCAAAAATAATCCAAATTGCTCGTAACCAACTAAGTATTGAATTACACTAAAAAGAATTGATGAACCAATACCATACATAAAAATCTTTCTTTTACCAAATTTTCTAACCAAAAAAGGTGTTATTATGGGCAAAAAAATCATAGGTATCGCCATTGTAGCCATGATGATTGTTTGTATACCAATATCACCTAAGTTCCACTTTGCAAAATAAGGTGCAATTGTCATAGATGTCATAGTTGCTGTTATTGCAATAAATGAGCCATAAAAAATAAGCAAATATTTATTTGAAAAAACGGCTCGGAACATCGATTTCAATGTGACAATTGAACTACGCTTATATAAAACACGTTCTTTAACAAAGAAGTGAAGAGGAATCATAGTCAACATAGCAATACCCATCAGGACAATGATGGTCGTCTGGTATCCTAAATTTGCTATAAATTGTGGTGCGAGAATACCGATGATCATTGAAGCTAAACCGGCAGCTAAGCGTCCAATAGATATAATTGAAACGCGTTCATCCGGATTATCGGTCATGGTTGTTGCTAATGCAAAGATTGGGATATCACTAACAGTATACAGCATACCCCAAACAATATATGATATATAAAAATAAATCACATTAAATGTTGCGCTACCGTTAAAATTCCAGAATAAGAAAATGGTTGCAATTGGCATAATTAATGTTACTGCATTAATCCACGGTTTAAACTTACCCCGCTTAGGTTGTGCCTTATCGACAATAGCTCCTAGCATAGGATCATTGACTGCATCCCAAACACGAGCAACAAGAAAAAGCGTTCCTACAGCTGCTTCAGCAAGCCCAATTTCATCTGTAAGGAAAATCGCCAAATAGGAAATAACCATCATGTAGATGATGTTTTGTCCAACAAACCATAAACCGTAAGAGTTTCTTTCTTTTGATGATGTTAAAAACCCTGTTTTTTTCATTTTGATATAGCTCGCTTTTTGTTCTTAAATACCATGGAATGTATCCATGCAAATCCAAAGATAGTAATGTAAAGCGCCACGATGACATCAGTAAAAAAGTGTGCCCCTAGAACAACTCTAGCTAACGCGCCAAATACGCCCCATAGCAGCGCAAAGGCCATGAAATAGTGAGATTTAATCCACTTAATTTTATCAATAAACATAATATATGCAAACATCATCATGCCGTTTGCCGTATGTCCAGAAGGAAATGATTTGAATTCTTCATTTACTGCGAAAGGTCGTATGTCATACCAATATCTGAACTCATCAATGGAATCAATTGATCTCATACGAGGTCTTCCCCATATCATTTTTAAAACATTAACTGATATCACGACATATAATCCAAGTAAAATGAGAACTACTGCTTCTTTTTTCATTGCAACAAAAACTTTTCGATCCTTTTTTTTCGTCCAAAAAAACATCAAACTAAAAATGATTAATCCAATAATGATTGCAATAACCATCCATATTGTTGGAATACCACCTTCTGCAAATTCAAAAACATATCTAATTGGCATAAAAGGTGTAATAACAGAAAACAACAACATAAAGACAACACCTAAAACAGATAAGACATAGTACTTAAATGATTTTAATCTATTTCTACTACCAAAGAGTATAGTTGTCGCTAATAAAAAACCTCCATACAACGGCACTTCACCAAACATGTTGAAGAATTCTGCCCAAATCGAGTGAGAATTGTATATAGCGATTGATAATGTGTAATCCCAAGGTAGCAATGCGAATAAAGCTAATAAAGCGATTAGAATCAATAAAGCGATTAAATAAAACTTTCTAGAAACTGTCATCCTTGTCTCTCCTTTTTTTATATTTATGAAAGTGTTTACACTTCAAATAAATTGTATCATATTTGCACGGGTTGTGCAATATTTTTTTCAATTAGTGTGCATTTTCTCAATTTTTATGATGCTTATCCATCCAGTCATTTAATGTTTAGAAAATTATATTCATGTTATTAAAGACTCTAATTTGCCATGTTGAAGTTCGAATTAAACATTTTTCGAGACAAAACAATTTCGACTCAGATTATAGTGATCTTTCATATTAAAACTAGATTTTAAAGTGCAAAAAAATAAAGGTCAAATATTAACACTATATAAGAAATCCATCTTGGTGGAAATTGGCGGATTTTAAGTATTTTCTAATCGACTTATCGATTGATACAGAGTAGGGTAATAAATTTTCTAGCCTCTTTGTTTGAATGTTATCTAGAGCATATTCTAAATACTTTGAAACATTTCAATCATTCATACGTGCCGTTCGAATGATTGAAAAAAGTAGCGTTGTGTATCATGTCCCATCATAAGAACCTGATATCATAAAGATTTTCCGATTGATCACGAACGGCTTCACAGCGCACAAAAAAAGGCCTGATACGAACTGTATCAAACCTATACTTCTTATATGGGTTGGGTGCCCTATTTTAATACAATTACGTACCCCCTATCAAAAATCTACGCACCCCTAAATTATGTCTTAACTAAGGCGTTTTTTTTGATGCTCTTGAATTGTCGAAAACGACTGTTGTATTTACCCTATACAATTTAAAACCAATGCTTATTATATGTCTTGTCATTACTAAGTTTATCGCGTTCTTCAATAGAAAAATAGTGTGTTTCACTCTCTTACCATACCAAGTTTACTGTTTTTGCACTAGAAGCTTACAGCTTTAAGCACAATCGTCTTAAATTTCAAAATAACTATTGACAAATAAATTGCTTATTATTTGATTCTTATATCGTGAACTACTCCCACCACTTAATGAACATTATTAGAAGTGGGGGCTTCTTGGGTAAAACAGACTAGTGTCCGTTAGTTGACCAAGCTATTGCGTCTGTTCCATACGCTTTTGTTACATATGCTATTAGACCTTGAACACCGATGTTAATCGCTGCATTTAGGTCTCTATCCATCTTTTGTCCACATACACAAGAGTATGTGCGTTCAAAGAGTTTTATATCTTGCTCTTCGCCACACTGACTGCAGGTCTTTGTTGATGGATAATATTGATCAATCTTGATTAAGGTTTTTCCTTCATCTCTTGCTTTATACTCAAGATATCTTGTAAATGTACCAAATGATGTATCATAGATGGATTTTCTGAAATGCTTGGTTTTCGCCATTTCAGTTAAATCCAGTGTCTCGATACTAATTAAATCATAAGTATTCACTAAAGATCTAGATGCTTTGTGTAAGAAGTCTTTCCGTTGGTTCTTGATGTGAAGATGTAAACTAGATAGTTTTTCTTTTTGTTTCAAGTAGTTAGCAGATCCTTTAACTCTTCTAGATAAGATCTTTTGTTCTCTAATTAATTTTTCTAGCGACTTCTTATAGTAGTTGGGATAATCTGCTTTGTGTCCTTTGCTATCCATATAGAGACCCTGCAGTGTATAGTCTAGTCCAATCGCTTTTTCCAATGATTTCACTGGTTGTGATAGGTGTTCATATTCAACTCTTAGAGATACATAGTAATGCTTTCCATCTTTCTTGATTGTAGCTGCTTTAATCGTAGAACCTTGAGGTAACTCTCTATGAAGTTTAATCTTAACCAGTCCTAGTTTAGGCAGTTTAAGATAAGAACCTTCAATACGGATATTATCATTAGTTGTATGGGTTGTATAGGA
>JBLRWW010000029.1:0-16760 GCA_047921055.1 Acholeplasmataceae bacterium | reverse complement strand
ATAATAAGACTCTTTTTTCACTTAGTCCTTGACATAGGGTACATTTTATATGTGAGATTTGCTTTTTTTAATGTGATTATTTTAGCGGTACACGACGTCCAACATATGCAAACATACTAGGACCTGTATGAATACCTAAAACAGGCGTTAAGGCTGAGAGTGTCAATGTTCTAACATTGAGCTCTTTTTTTAATTTATCAGCAAGAAATTGTGCCTTTTCCAAATCGTCACCATAATGGACAGTCAAATCAATTAAGTCTTGGCCGAATTTTTTGACCATAATGTCTTTCATTGAGATGAGTGATCGCTGCAAGCCAACTGCTTTAGAAAGTGTCACATAGACGCCTTCATCGTTGACTGTAATGACAGGTTTAAGATGTAATAAGTCACCAACAGTACCAGCAACTTTACCAATACGACCACCTTTTTTTAAATATTTTAAAGTATTGATGGTATAAATGGCCAATGAATCATTGAAACGTAATGTTTCCAATTTTGGAACGATGTCTTTTAATGGAGTGTTTGCTTGAATCAATTCCATCGCATATTCAACAATATAACCCAATCCGCCACCAAGTGTTTTTGAATCATAATGGGTAATGTTGATACCTTTGACATCTTCAAAAGCTAGGCGGAAGGCATTGAATGTGCCACTAAGCCCTGAAGATAAATTAATGACAAGACAATCTGTGTAACCTTTTTTCTTTAAATCTTCAAGCAGATTGGATAAATCATCCATCGACGGCAAACTTGTTGTAATGTCTTTGTTGTCGATTTCTGCATAAATCTCTTGCGCAGTGATATCGATTTGATCTCGGTGATTTTTTCCATCGATAACAATCATCAAAGGAATCACATATAGATCAGGGTATTTCTTAAGTGTTTCTTTGCTTAGATTTGCTGCAGAATCGGTGATAACAGCTAATTTCATTTTTTTCTCCTTATTTGGTATGAAACCTGGGTTGATGTGGTACAAAATAGAAATGATTTAACATTTATATTCATTGGATAATTTTTCTTTTTGGGGAAAAATCATCATCAAATATCACTTAAGCATAGCATGTATTGACATCGGTGTCAATTGATTGGTTGTATCATAAGATTTTGATCGCTAACTAAAAACGAACATCAACGATAACAGGATAATGGTCACTGGGGTCTTGACCATTGATTTGATCAGTTAAGATGGCATAATGAAGGCATTTAATGTCTTTTGTCAAAAAGATATAGTCAATAGGTTCGCCTTGGATAGGGCCATTAAACCCATGATATGTTGCAATACTGTCTTCTTTCAGTGGTGGGACTGTTGTTTTTGTTGGGTAAATTGCTAGGTGGTCATAGCGATTGATTTCTAAAAGTGTATCAGAACTTGGTGTATCATTAAAATCACCCATCAGAATGGTTGGCAATGTTTCAAGGTTTTGGTGATATTTGATTTTATCAAAGATAATGGAAATACCATTGATGCGTGCTCTTTGGCTGATATGATCTAGATGTGTGTTAAAAACTCTAAAAGATTGATGTGGAGGACGTTTTAATTTAAATTCAGCCCATGTGCAAATACGGACACAAGCAGAATCAGGGTTTGAGCTAAAAGGTTTACTAGGTGTCTCAGAAAGCCAAAAAGTTCCACCGGTTACTAAATCTAGCAAGTGATGGTTATAGATGATTGTATTGGATTCTTCATTTGGTTTTCTTGGTACACCAAAAAACGTATAATCTGGCAATTGGGGTTTTAAATCTTCTTGCATCGATAGTAAAACTTCTTGCGTGCCTACAACAAGTGGTTTTTGGTCCCTAATTAATCTTGATACACTATGGTATCTATAGGGCCAACTATTAGACCCATCTGAAGAAACATTGATGCGTAGATTAAATGTCATGAATCGATACATAAACATCACCGCCTTTTTCTTTATTATAACCGATTATTGATGCTTTTGTTTAACAATGCCTCATGGTTAATTGGTTGCTGTGATATCGAAACCGTGATAAGATGTTATGTAGAGATACTAACAACCATGGAGGACATATGAGAAAGTTTTTGATTTTTAACTTAATTGTACTATCGATTTTGTTGGCAACATCATGTCAACAAACGTCAATTATTGAAACACCAACACCCACACCAACGGAAGACATTATTGGTTCGGCACCTGTTTTTAGTGGTGTCACTGATTTAACGTTATATACTGGTGAGGTTTTTGATCCATTAGAGGGTGTCACTGCATTTGATGCAGAAGACGGCGATTTGACATCACTGATTATCATCTTAGGACAAGAAAACATCCCGCTAGTCAATCAAAAGTTGTCAGAATCAGGCACATTTGAAATCACCTATGTTGTTAGAGATAGTGATTTAAATACTGTGACTGTGACAAGAACACTGACTGTTTTGGCAAAAGATAGTGATAATGCCTGTGATGTGACTTATGAAAGTTACGTATTAACATGGTGTGATGACTTTACAGCTGAAGGTGATAACTTAAACCAACGTGGCATTGATTTGGATAAGTGGGCGTTTCAAATAGGCACAGGCGCTAGTGAAGGCTTAAATGGTTGGGGCAACAATGAACAACAGTATTATCGTAGTGAAAATGCATTTGTTCGTGGTGGCAACTTGATTATTGAAGCCAAAGAGGAAACATTTAATGACATGCCGTACACTTCAGCAAGATTATTTACTAGACCAACCTTTGGTCAACGCTATGGACGATTTGAAGCCTTAATTAAACTCCCTGTAGGTCAAGGTTTATGGCCAGCATTTTGGCTAATGCCAGTTGATAATGTATATGGTGGTTGGGCAAACTCTGGCGAAATTGATATCATGGAGGCGCGTGGTAGGTTACCACTAGAAGCATCGAGTGCACTGCATTTTGGTGGTTCTTGGCCAAACAATGCCTATACATCAAGAAATTACGCATTCTCACAAGGCAAATCAATTGCTGATTTTAATTTATATACTGTTGAATGGGAACCTGATGTTTTTCGTTTTTATGTGAACAATGAACTCTATCACACCGTGACATCATGGTATAACACAGGGTTTGATTTTCCAGCACCCTTCGATCAAGAATTTTATATTATTCTTAATTTAGCTGTTGGGGGCACATTTGATGGTAATAGATTGCCACCAAGTCAACTGTTTTTAGATCCTGTTGAAATGGTTGTTGCTTACGTCAGAGTCTATCAAAAAGAATCTTAATGTATTAAAAAGGCCGCTTAACTAAGCGACCTTTTTTTATAGAAAGAGCAGTTCTGAGATATAAAGATAATAAGTCAAACCAAGATGAATGATCAATCCAAACCAGTTGATGAATATAAAGAGATGATGTTTGGTTTTGTGTCTGAATTGATACATGGCAATCAATCCGCCCAAAGCACCTAGAACAAGAGAAAACATCATTAAAGTGGATTCTTTAATACGCCACTTGCCTTTAATGGATTTATATTTATCGAGTCCATATAACATATAAGTTAAAAGAGACATAAATAGTACTAAGAACAGAAAGTAAGGCATATGAGACTCCTTTGAGTAAAGCACTTATGATATAGCTTGTTTCTGTTTTAAAACATAACGATTTTTCGGGTGATGTGTACAAGCATCTGAACAGCCACCTAAATGCTTATGTTCATTTTCTTCACTGCAAATAATTTGCTTATTGCATTCGGGATTTGCACAGTTAATGTAGCGTTCACACGGTTCATTTGTGAAGTGATCACGTCCAACAATGATGTGCTCTTTTTGATTGATATTAATACTGATTCGTTGATCGAAGACATAACATTTGCCATCCCATAGATCACCTTGAACGAGCGGATGTTGCCCATAAGTGATGATGCCCCCATGAAGTTGTCCAACGTCCTCATAACCCTCTTTTTTGAGCCAACCAGTAAACTTTTCACATCGAACGCCACCTGTACAGTAGGCATATATTTTTTTGCCTTCTAAAGCTTTTTTGTTTGCACGAATCCAGTTTGGTAATTCTCTAAAGTTTTTAATATCTGGTCTAAGTGCACCACGAAAATGACCCAAATCATATTCGTAGGTGTTTCTTGCATCAATAACCAATGTATCAGGATCTTTAAGACCTTCGTAAAATGTTTCGGGATCTATATACTTGCCAGTGATTTCATTGGGATTAACATCATCTTCAAGACTGAAATTGACAATTTCATTTTTAACACGGACATGCATTTTTTTAAATGTGTGACTATCTGATGCGTTAATCTTAAAAACAATGCCCTTAAATAGAGGATGCTCTTTTAAATGTTGCATGTATGCATTTGTTTGATTAATGGTTCCTGAAACAGTGCCATTAATGCCTTCAGAAGAAATATAGATACGGCCCAACAGACCTAATGATTTGCAAAATTCAAGATGTTGTTCTCTTTCAGTTTGTGGATCAGGTATGTGAATGTAATGATAATATAATAAAACTTGATAATTTTTCATGATTTTCGTTTATACACTCCTTTAATAGCTTCATCTTACTATACCTATCTTTAAAGTGTAAAAGCAAAAGATATGCAATATGTTTTGCTTAAAAAACCGCAAGCGTGTTTGTATAATTGTGTTATGTGTTTATCTCAATAAAAACATCTTTAATATGGTCAATCACATCTGTGGCCATCATGGAGACTTCACCATGTATCTTTAAGGCGTTATCAGCCGATGTGCCCAAGATATATACACCTAATAGTGCCGCATCATAAGGTGATTTGCCTTGGGACAGAAGAGCACCAATAATGCCTGATAAGACATCACCGCTACCGGCCTTTGCCAGCCCAGCGTTTCCAAAGGGGCATATAGCAGTTTTATAACCATCTGTAACAAGTGTTGTTGGACCCTTAAGGCAAACGGTCACACCACACGTTTTTGCAAAGGATTCGATGAGTTCAATGGGATTGGCTAACACTTGATCAGTTGATATTGACAGTAGATCTGCCAATTCTTTTGCGTGTGGTGTGATGATGATAGGATGTTTCTTTAATGTTTGAAGCAATGTTTTAAAGTGAAATAAACCACCGGCATCAATAACTAAAGGCATGTTTTGATCAAGAAGTGTTTTAAGAATCTCTTTATAGATGGGTAACTGATCAAGACCCATGCCAAAAGCAACCGCTGACTTTTTAGAAGTGATTTGACGCAAAGATGTTTCATCATTTAAAGTGTGTGTCATGATTTCAGGCATGATATGAAATCGATGTGGATATGTCTTTTCTGTATAGAGTATACTTACCAAGCCACATCCACTACGATAAGCAGCGAGAGCGCTTAAAACGGGTGCACCCATTAAGCCAATGGACCCACCAATAACCAATAGATTGCCATGGTGGTATTTGTGGGTATTATGTCGTCTTTTAAAGGTCATTTTTGAAAAATATGTCTGGTCAATAACAAAACGTTTAACATCTAGATTTGGCTTTTTTAAGCCAATATCAATCAAATGAAGATGGCCACAATAATCAAGCCCATCAAATAAGAAGTGACAGGGTTTAAAGGCACCAATAGCCAGCGTATGTGTGGCCTTTATCGCAGCTGTTTTTACCCGTCCTGAATCACTTTCAAGGCCACTAGGTATATCGATTGAAATCACATTGATTTTGTGTTGATTAATTATTTGAAATAAGGATTCTAAATACGGATTTAAAGGATCTCTAAAGCCTGTACCATAGATACCATCAATAAGCATATCAGCCGATTTTAGATCTTCTTTAAAGGCATCAAGTGATGCTTGCGTCGATTCAAGGTTAACAATCTTATCGTTACCAAGTATTGCTTTTGCTTTTTTAATAGATGCTTCATGTGGTTTTTTGTTTGAGGTTAAATAGATTTTAAGTGATGAGACATGTGGATCTAAGTGGGTTGCTAAAAGGAGCGCATCACCCCCATTATGTCCAGAACCAGCACATATAATGACTGATGACTTAGAACCTATAAGGCCTAAGGACATGATTGCCTCGTAACATCCATAGGATGCACGGTGCATTAACTCATCGGTTGATAAATGCTCATCTTTGATCAGCATAGCCTCCATATGTCCTACATCAGACTTTAAATAAAAATCTCTCATATTATCATCACCTCAACAGATATCCTAGCCTTAGTATATCATAGGTTATACATATTCTATGTATCTTCAAGAGCGTGGTGATAAATCAATATATGATATTACGAATTGTATGTTACAATAAAAAGTGATAGAATAGACAATTTATAAAAATTCCAAGAGGCATTTATGAGATCAATCGTCAATCAGTTTTTGATTCTAGGCAACATATTAGATATCAAAGCGCACAAAGAAGGGCATATCAATGATACGTACTACATTCAAACAGATCATCCTATGACCTATGTTTTGCAAAGAATTAATCATGAAGTCTTTGAAAATGTTGATCAGCTGATGAGTAATATCAAGCGGATCACGATCTATTTATCTGATTATCACACGCAAAACGGGAATCAACACTATCAAGTTTTAGAGCTGATTGATACCAAAGACTATAAGACATATGTGTGTCATAATAAAAACTACTACCGTATGTATAAAGTGATAGAAAATGCCATCACATATCAAGAAGTGCCACATATTGATTATATGGAAAAAACAGGTGTTGTCCTGGGTCAATTTCAGCTGATGCTTGAAGCATTTAATATGAGTGAGTTATATGAAACCATTCCAGGATTTCATGATACACTCAAACGATATCATGATTTTGAAAAAGCAGTTCTGCAAACATCAAAAGATCGGTATAAAAAATCAGCTGATTTAATTGAGGCTTTGCGTCAAAGAAAAGATTATGCCCATCAAATTACTGAAGGTATCAATCAAAAGCAAATACCCGTTCGCGTGACACATAACGACACCAAGCTTAACAATATATTATTCGACCGAGAAACGGGCCATCCTATTTGTTTGATCGACTTTGATACCGTGATGCCCGGCAGTGCACTTTATGATTTCGGAGATGCCATCCGATTTGCTTGCAACACAGCCAAAGAAGATGAAACAGATCTATCTTTAGTCAGTCTGAATCTGTTATATTTTAAGGCATTTACCAAAGGATATATGCACACTGTTGGTCATGCGTTAACTTTAAGAGAAAAAGAACTATTGGCACTAAGCCCATTAGTGATTACTTACGAATTAACCATGCGGTTTTTAGAAGATTATTTGAATCATGACAGATATTTTAAAGTAGAATATGCGACACACAATCTGATAAGGGCTAAAAATCAATTTGCATTACTGTGTTCAATGGAAGAAAATTATGAGAAAATGAAAGCAATTGTTATAGACTATAATGTTTAAGAAATATAAGGAGATGTTCGTATGAAAAAATCAGATATAGCGTTAATTGGTATTGCAGTCATGGGTGAAAACTTATGTCTTAATATGGCTTCTAAAGGATTTCAAGTCACAGCATATTCAAGATCACAAGAAACCGTTGATGGGTTTTTACAAGGACGGGCAAAGGGCTTGCCGATTTTAGGAACCACGTCCCTTGAAACGCTTGTTGAGTCACTAAAAAAACCACGCAAAGTGATGATGATGATCAAAGCAGGAAAACCTGTTGATAGTGTTATTGATCAATTGATTCCATTGCTTGAAGAAGGCGATGTCATTATTGACGGCGGAAACTCTCATTATCAAGATACGATTAGACGGACCGAGTATGTAGAATCCAAAGGATTACTATTTATTGGAACAGGTGTTTCTGGTGGAGAAGAGGGCGCCCTACTTGGGCCATCCATTATGCCAGGTGGATCGAAACAAGCATGGCCACTTGTTGAACCCATATTTAAGAGCATCGCTGCTAAAGTTGATGATGGCAGTGTTTGTTGTGACTGGGTTGGTGATAATGGCGCTGGTCACTTTGTGAAGATGGTTCATAATGGCATTGAATATGGGGATATTCAACTGATCACTGAAGCATATCACTTAATGAAGACCTTACTAGGACTAAGTGCCTTTGAAATGCACGATATTTTTAAGGCTTGGAATCAAACCGAACTTGATAGTTATTTAATAGAAATCACCGCTGATATTCTGGCTTACAAAGATGAAGATGGTGCACCTTTGGTTGATAAAATACTAGATACAGCTGGCCAAAAAGGTACAGGCAAATGGACAGCAGAGGCCTCTCTAGATGAAGGCGTGCCACTCACACTTATTGGTGAATCTGTCTATGCCCGCTTTTTATCCGCGATGAAGTCTGAACGCGTGCACGCTGCAAGCGTCTTTAAACAAACGCCTCAGCAATTTAAAGGCGATAAAAAAGCATTTATTGAAGATGTTAGAAAAGCCCTATATGCTGCAAAAATTATTTCTTATGCTCAAGGGTTTGCTTTGATGAAAGCCAGTGCACAAACATATCAATGGGACTTGAATTACGGTGAAATCGCGTTGATGTGGCGTGGTGGATGTATCATTCGTAGTGTCTTTTTAGATGATATTAAAAAAGCGTATGTGCGTGATCCGAAACTTGATAATTTAGTGCTTGATACGTACTTTAAAAAAACCATTGAACACTTGCTTGATAGTTACAGACGCGTTGTCTCAACGGCTGTTTTAAGTGGTGTACCAACACCTTCTATGTGTGCAGGTCTCAATTATCTAGATGGCTACAAAACGGCTGTTTTACCAGCAAACTTGCTGCAAGCACTAAGAGATTATTTTGGTGCACATACCTATGAGCGCATCGATCAACCAAGAGGAACTTTTTTCCATACCAATTGGACAGGACGAGGTGGCGATACCTCATCAACCACATACAATGTCTAGCCATATCGTTGAAGCCATTTTAAAAGCGCTTAAAACAGATAAACCATTAAGAACACATGATATTAGGGCTATTGGCTTAAAGTTTTATAAAGAAATCAAAGGGCTTTCTTTTGAAGAGATTCTAGATCTATGTGAATCAATGCTTCAAAAACGCATATGGCCGTTATCAATGATTGCCTATGATTGGGCGTATCGACAAAGACGTTATTATACCAAAGAAACATTTAAACGTTTTGAGGCGTGGCAGTTTAATTATATTAAAGATTGGTATGACTGTGATGATTTTAACACACATGCTTTTGGCTATTTACTTGTGATGTATCCTCAGCTATCGCATCAGATTTTATCTTGGGCAACGCATGAATCATTTGCTGTTAGAAGAGCGATGGCTGTTGTGCTTATACTTCCGATTAAAAAAGACGTTAAAGGACTCATTGATCCTTTTGTTGTCTCAGATATATTGATGCATGATCCACACTATTTAGTAACAAAAGGATATGGCTGGATGCTTAAAATCTATATGTCAAAAGCTGAAGAAAACGTCTCAATGTATTTGAAAAAACATAAAGAAGAGATGCCACGACTGGCATATCGATATGCCATTGAAAATTTACCTAAAGAAAAAAGAGCGATATTTTTATCTTAATAAAACAATCCAATCAATTTATGGATTGTTTTTTTTCTTTGCATTCTAAAGAAAATGTGTTATATTTATCTATATAAACACACTTAAAAATAAAAGAAAAACCCGTAGGAATACAAGGAGGCTTTATGGAACAATTACTTGAATGGTTACCACTATTGGTCCCATTATTTTTGGTTCAATTGATTTTAGCGATTTATGCACTGATCACATTGAAAAACACCGAACATGTCCGCTATGATTCTAGAATTATGTGGATACTTATCATTATCTTTTTAAACTTATTTGGACCAATTTTGTTTTTAGTTTTTGGGAGGATAGAAGATGACATACGCGATTCTGACAGATAATCTCGTCAAAGACTACCAAGGTTTAAAAGCTGTCAACCAACTGAACTTAAAAGTTCCTGTAGGGGCGATTTATGGCTTTTTAGGACCCAATGGTTCAGGTAAGACTACAACGCTTAAAATGTTAACTGGGATGACCAAACCAACATCAGGAACCATTGAAATTTTAGGAAAAGCTGTTGTTTTCGGAAAAAATGAAAGTCAACTCGATGTTGGTTTTCTACCTGATGTTCCAGGGTTTTATGACTGGATGAACGCAAAGGAATTTTTGATGTTTTGTGGTCGACTATTTGGCTTAGCAGATGATATCATCAAAAAAAGAGTCGCTGATTTACTGGCAACTGTAGGACTGACTAAAAGTGCTCATAAACGTATTGGCACATACTCAAGAGGGATGAAGCAACGATTGGGTATTGCACAAGCACTTATCAACGACCCAGCCATTATATTTTTAGATGAACCTGTATCCGCACTAGATCCACAAGGACGCAAAGAAGTTATGGATATTATCAGCAAGTTGGCCGGCAAAGTGACCGTCTTTTTTTCAACACATATTTTAGCTGATGTTGAACGCATATGTGATCGTGTGGTCATTATTAAAGATGGTGTTGCTATATTAGAAGATACCATTGAAAACATTAAGCAAATGACGTCTAAGCGAACCATTGATATTGAATTTGAATCAAATCATATCAATCAAATGACTGAGCTACTTAAAGATAAACCATTTATCGAAGATATCAATCAAAATGGATTAGTCTTAAGTTTGGATGTGACTGACTTAGTAGAAGCAAGACATCAGTTACATAAGATCATTTATGATTCGCATTTTCTTATTAAAAAAATGATTGTTAGAGAACCATCGTTAGAAGAAATCTATCTAGAGGTGGTGAATCATCAATGAGCATTATGAGACTACTAAGGAAAGAATTATTTGAAATCGTTAAGACACACAAATTGGTCATTATAGCGTCTGTTTTTATCTTTTTTGCAATACTTGGGCCACTCACGGCAAAATATATGAATGAGATATTTCAGTTGTTTGCTCAAGATTTAGAGTTCACTTTTCCTGATCCTACCTATAGGCAATCGTGGGAACAGTTTTATTCAAACATGACATCTATTTCAATGATTGTGTACTTGATTTTAATGAGTGGTGTTGTTTCATCAGAAAAATCTAAGGGATCTTTATATCTTGTTTTAACAAAAAATGTGACACGCACCAGTTTTATATTGGCAAAAATGATTGCAGGTATGATTCTATTTACAGGGATTTTTCTTATAAGTATTGGTATTACGCTATACTATACACACGTCTTATTTGATGCGGTTATTTATGACGGACTGTGGTTATCACTAGTTTCTATTTGGGCGCTTGGATTATTTTACACCATGCTTGCCATCGTGTTTAGTATTCTTGTGAAGCAGACAACACATGCTGCATTGATTTCTTTTGCAATGTATGCACTCCTGAATATATTAACAATTATTCCAGATTTAAATCGATTTAATCCAGCCGGATCAGTCAGTCTATCACTGGCACAACTCTCAAGCCAGTTGCAAATCCAAAACCTTACCATCAATATTATTGTTACAATTTTCGTTTCAGTTGTACTTGCCTGTGTTGGTATACGTGTCTTTAACAAACAAGAACTATAAGGATTGTATGAGTTAAAAGATTACTTAAAGTGATACCCTTTTGGCGTATCACTTTTATTATTAAATATGATATGATTAACTTATAAGAAACTTTGGAGGATTAGAATGAAGACAATCGGTTTGCTCGGTGGCATGAGTTGGGAGTCAACGATGATTTACTACCAACAACTTAACCAAAGCGTTAAAGAAAAACTAGGAGGGACACATTCTGCCAAAATATTGCTATACTCTTTTGATTACCATGAACTAGAGACATTACTCAATCAAGGGCATTGGGAAGTTATTTATGACCAATTATATGAAAGAGCTGTTCAACTCATTAGCCAAGGTGCAGAATTGATTGTGTTATGTGCAAATACCATGCATATCTTAGCAGAGCACTTAAGAGCAAACATTAGTGTGCCTTTGGTACATATCGTCGAAGCCACAGCAGCAGAAATATCATTAAAAAAACTTAAAAAAGTTTTGTTGATAGGCACAAAGTTTACGATGCAAAGTTCTATTTATCAAGATACTTGTCAACAATTCGGCATCGATATTATAACGCCGAACGCCAAAGACCAAGATATGATTCATCAAACCATTTATCTTGAATTGATTCAAGGGATTTATTCAAAAGAAAGTCTAGATAAATTTATTGCGATGATTGAACGTTTCAAAGATGATGGTATTGAAGGTGTCATTATGGGATGCACTGAAATTCCTTTGTTACTTAAAGGCGCAAACGTCGGTATAGAATTATTTGATACACTTTCGATTCATGTCGCTGCCATTATAGAAATGGTTTTTCAAAAGACATAACATTCTTGTTTTTCCATCATGAATAATTAGACAAAGTTATTACATTATATGATATAATATCCTTGATATCAAAAAGATAGGAAGTGAGCCTAATGAAAATTATAGCATTCGTTAAACCAAAGAATGAAGTTGTTCTATTGTATGATGATCACTCCATTTATGAAGCATTAGAAATTATGGAAAAGCATCGTTATACAACCATTCCTATGATTACTAGGGAAGGCAACTATGTTGGGACTTTATCTGAAGGTGATTTACTCTGGTACTTAAAAAAACAAAATGATTTTGATGTTGATACGATGAAAAAAAAGAACATATCATCTGTTAAGCGTCATAGAGATTATCAAGCCATTAATATTGAGGCAAACATCACTGAACTTATCGTTAAAGCAGCTGATGAAAACTTTGTGCCTGTTGTCGATGAACACCAGTTGTTTATTGGCATTGTGACAAGAAAGACATTATTGAATTACTTTTTTGAACATAATTTTATTGTTTTATAATAAAACAGAACTTACGATACGAAAGTATCGTTTTTTTACGCAAAAAAACAGAAACTAAGACAAGCATAGTTTCTGTCCCCAAACCAAAAGTAAGTGTTAATCAATCACCACAAGGGTTTTTTAATCACCTTGTGTTCTGAAAGTGACTCGTTTTGAAACAAGTCGATGAGTGGCAAATATTGATTGTGATCTTTGGCATTAAGCCGTAAGAGCATATATAGTGTTAGAACAAAAATTTCGATATGGATAATAATCAGATATGAATTTTCTTTATAAATACCCAATGTTGTTTGATAATTGAATAAAGAAAAGACAGTGAATGTGAGAAACACAACCAAATTAATGAGCGACAAGCTAAATATGTAACCTGCTAAAATGGTGGAGCGATATCGGTTGTTTTTAAGATCAGATAATTCTTTGGGATATGGATAGTGACTTTCTATATAATGGAGTGCATAAATAGAGGACACATATCCAATGAAAAGAAGTACGAGAATTAAAAACCAAACAGATGAAATTAAAGATAAGCCTTGAGCGTATCCATGTGATGTTATAAAGAAGTAGTAAATAAATGGAAGCATAAAAAGCTGTAAAACCAAACAAAGGTCTTTAGCGTATTGAAGATACAGGTAAATGTTTTTTGATTGTTGTTTCATGGCCTTGCCTCCTTGCTAAAATTTTAATACAAATATTTTTAGAAGTGTGTCTACTATGACGGATAGACAGTGCAATATAAATCTCATATAGAAATTTATATCAGATTGAGTTCATAATCAATGCGTCAAAGGGTGTAACTGGTTCGATTGTGCGATTGTGACAGATTATGTCACAAAATTTATACCATTACAGACGCAGTATGATAAAATGAAAATGAATTGTTAAATTTCTACGATTTCAGGTTCGCCAGAATTATCAAAATCGATCTCTACGATTTCAGGTTCGCCAGAATTATCAAAATCAATTTCTACGATTTCAGGTTCGCCAGAATTATCAAAATCAATCTCTACGATTTCAGGTTCACCAGAATTATCAAAATCAATCTCTACGATCTCAGGTTCACCAGAATTATCAAAATCAATCTCTACGATTTCAGGTTCACCAGAATTATCAAAATCAAAAGTTACAAATGGATCCTCACAGAAAAACCCCTTATAAGCAAATAATGCGATACCGATAATTAGAATAATTTTTTTCGTCATAGTTTTGAACACTCCTTTTTTGTTTAATCTTACTTGAAATACTACATTTGCACAAGGACATATATGTCCTATTGTAACAGGAGGTGATTTTATGCCCGATCATCCATCTAGAGAATTGGCACTATTTTTTGAAAAATTGAGATTTCAAAGACAAATGTCGCAAGAAGAGTTTGCAACCGACATTGTTTCACTTCGCCAATATCGTAGATATTTAAATGGGGACTGTGAAATTCCTTATCGCGTCTTAAATCAGTTTTCTGAAAAACTAGGATTTAAATCTGAACATGTGATTCTAGAGTTGGAGTCAGAAAGATTGTTCGAAACGAGAACGATTAACGCTTTTTATAACGCTGTAGCTAACCAGGATATGATAGAAGCAGATCGTATTTTAAAAGACATTGACAAGCGATATATCTTGGATAAAAGCAACATAACAGTCTATGAACACGCCTTGAATTTATACCGGTACAATCAAAAAAAGATCAATTTGGGACAGCTCATTGATCATACAAAACAGTTGATAAATTATCCGAAAATTTTAAGCAATAAAACCATGTCATCTGCTGAACTCATCATCTTAAGTTCGCTATTAAATTATCCGGATGTTGAGCAGCGTGATGGTATTGTTGAAAAACTAAATGAAGTCATTAATAATACAGTGCATATTATCAGTGGTCTCAATGATCGGATGACACTCCTTATCCTGTTTCGATTGGCAAAATATACAGGCGCACAAAAAGACTTTGAAACAACACTTAATTATTGTAACAAAGCCATATCTTACAATCAATTACAACATATGAACTATTTGCTTGACTACTTTTATTACTACAAAGCATTATGCCACTATCGACTTCAAGAAGTCGATGCATATGAACACAGTGTATACCAATGCTATAACATTTTAGAAGTGAGTCAAAACAAATCAAAAAAATCAAAATTTAAAACATTGATAGAAGAAGATTTTAAGATTGATTTGGATCTTTTTATCATCAATTACACACAAAAACTCTTAAAAAAAGCAAGTCCAAATTAGGACTTGCTTTTTCTGTCTTGAAAGATATTGATACGCTCATCAATGATCACGCCATCATCGATAATGATTGCGTTTTTTAAGGTTTCATTTAATCGATAAGTATCCTCAACAATCATGTCAATGAAACGTGTAAGAATTCGACCAAAGACCTTCGTTGATGTTTCAGCTATCATGCTTGGTGTATGATCAACAGCATAATGTAATACGCCATCTTTTTTGTATGTTGGATTTTCAATGGTGGTTGGTATGGTTGATTCAATCGCACCACTACGGTCACAACTCACATCAATAATCATAGCATTTTGTTTCATCTTTATCAAATCTTTTTCATATAGCAAGTGATCCGTTCGTCTGGTGTCCCATAAAACACAGTTTACGATCACATCAAAATTTTGAAATTCAGAACGTAATAAACGCTCTGTTCGTTTGCCATAAACCATAATATCAGCACCTAAGCCAGATAAAATACGGTAGACACCACGTGAGGTGTTGCCCCGACCAATCACAGCCACTTTACAATCATAAGGTAATTTGCCGTAAAGGGTGAACGCATGCATGATAGCAGCTTCGCCTGCTAATTCGTTGTTACGCCAAAAGGTGTGTCGTCCCTTGTTATACATATCTTCCCAGGCAATCACTGTTGCTTTTTTCGAAATGAGTTGATCGGTTAATGGTTTATTTTGAACAGCGTGAATGTATCCGAAAATGGTTTGACCAGTCTTGATGTCTTTGATGTAAGAGGCATCACCAATTTTAGGATCACATAAAACATCGAGTTGCAAAATTTCTTTCCTAGATGCGATATGTGCACCATATGCTTGATACATTTGATCACTAAATCCTAAAGCCTCGCCATATCCTTTTTCAAAATACAAATGATCTTTATGCTTAATTTTTTCTAATTGATGTGGTAATAGGGCACGTCTTTTCTCGTTTTCTTTCGTACTTATTAAAAAACCTATTTTTTTCATATATTTTTCTCCTTTTTTTCTCTCTGCAAAATGAAAAAGTCGACCATGTCATGGCCGTTTGCTGAGGATTCAAGTTGTGCACTTAACTAACATTATTATACCAAATTTCAGCTCATAAGTCAAAAACCCATAGAATCACATAAACCAAGAGCGTAGATAAATATTTGTGTATCAAATGTTATATCACATCAATAGAGGTATAATATAGATAAGTATATGAATGATATTTTTATCATTAACATACAGAAAAGAGGATATTATGCAACAATTACTAGAACGTTATGCAACGACATATCACGGCAGAGATGGTGTGATTAAAGATACGCAATCAGGGTTGGAAACAAGATTATCTAAACCTAAAGAGATGGGTGGTTCTAAAGCTGAAGGGACCAATCCAGAAGAACTGTTTGCGATGGGTTATAGTTCATGTTTGGCAAGTTCAATGGAATATTTACTCAAAAATGATGGTGTCACATATGATGACTTATCAGTTAAAGCAACTGCTGGTCTTGTGATGCATCCAGAAAAAGGGTTTTTGTTTAAATTGACTGTTGAAGCAAACATTAAGGGTGTCTCAAAAGATGTAGAAGCATCATACATAAAAAACGCGTATGACTTTTGCCCTTATTCTAAAGCCATTCGAGGCAATGTCGAAGTGACATTTAAATAAAAACATAAAAAACATTTAAACCATTTGAGTTTAAATGTTTTTTTTTAAAGGCCTAAGACGATATGAAAGTCTTTATGAGATGATATAACCCGAGTTTTATAGTTGATCAGCACTAAATAATAAAGTTCACAACTTAATACAA
>JBLRWW010000028.1:8541-16769 GCA_047921055.1 Acholeplasmataceae bacterium | reverse complement strand
CAGTTTTCAAAGACTTTTTGCCCGCCTGTTTCGGCGTGCTTTATAATTCTATCATCTAGCGCCCAAGATGTCAACTGATATATGACTTTATTTGGCTTTAAATAATAACTTTATAAAGGTTTAGCTCGATTTTTAGCGCGACCTTTTTTATTCTATCTTATATCCAACTTAAAGTCAATACTTTTGATGCTTTAAATGTCGCTTTTTTGCTTTTCTTTTTTTCGAAAAAAAAAGAGGGTTGATTTACCCTCCAAATAATCTCATAATATCATTAAATGTGACATAGACAAATAGTCCCAACAGTAAGAAAAACATGGTGTTATTGATGGAATTTTCTAGTCTTCTGTTCAGTGGTCTTCGTGTGATTGCCTCAACACCTAAGAACACCAAGCGACCGCCATCGAGTGCAGGAATTGGTAATAAATTGAGTAATCCAATGTTAATACTTAAAAATGCGGTAAATGCTACTAAGGATAAGAACCCTTGACTTGCTGTATTACTGACTAAGCCAAAGATACCAACAGGACCTGATAAATCTCTAATGCCTAAATCTTCTAAAGGATCAAATAAAAGTCCAATGGTTTGAATGACTTGATTGGTACTTTGATAAACACTTCTAAATGGATAACCAAGCATATATCCTAAATCAAAGGATTCTGTTGGTGTAATACCAAATTGAAATATAAACGCTTGATAGCCGAGTTTGCCTAAAGCGCGTGTGCTTATGAGTGGGTAAGTTGCTTCTCCTGCCTCACCATCTCTTAAGTAATTGATTAAAACATCACCACTTGGATGTATTCTAAAAACTGCAATAATATCATCCCAATCTGTGATCATGTAACTTTCGTTGTTAATTGAAATACTTGTGATGCGGTCACCTGGTAATAAACCACCTTCAGTGGCTGCACGACCAAAGGGCGTCCCAATGATGGGTTCATCAGCATACAATGAGCCATCTGCATGACGATTGGCTAGTCCTACAGTTTGAATTTGAACAACTAAGATAGCATCAACTTCGGTGGGTATACCATCACGCGTATATAATAAGGTTGCGTGAGGGGACGTCAGGGTTGCCATGATACCAGATAAATCGGTCCAACTATTGACATCTTCGCCATTAATGGCAGTCACAATATCGCCTGATTCAAGTCCAATCGTTTCTGCCGGTGAACCTGGGCTGATTTGATTGATCTCAGATGATTCTAAAGAAGGCTTTAAGACAAAGAAACTCAAAAATAAAAATAAGACAAATGCCAAGATGAAATTCATCAATGGTCCAGCAAAAATCACCATAAACCGTTGACCTAATGTTTTATTTTCAAAGCTCTTTTCTGATGGTGTAATCCACATTTCACGCTTTTCAGACATCACGTATTTGGCATCTCTTAAAACACTAAACCGTTTGACGTCGCCATCAGTATCAATGGTGATGTATAGAGGATCAAATTCTTTACCATATAAGTCAAACGATTCAACCACACCTTTGATATCAAAGGTTAAATCCGGGTTTAAAACAATGTCTGTCACAATGCCATCTGAATTCAGTTTTAAACCAATGACTTGATCTTTTCTAATCAACGCATCGCTCACGCTTTCGCCTGCCATAGAGACATAGCCACCAATGGGAATAGAACGCACTGAATAAATCGTTTCACCTTTACGTTTTCGATAGAGGGCTGGCCCCATACCGATCGAAAACTCATGACATAAAATACCCGCTTTTTTCGCGAAATAAAAATGACCAAGTTCATGAATTAATATAATAAGTCCTAAGACAATAACGAAAATAATTAAGTTGATTAAAAACATAGTATATACCTCTTCTCATAAGCGTTCAAACGCTTATATAAATCCCGCTTGTATTAGATAATAACTGCGGGATATAATCTGTAAATAAATAAAAACACAGCTGTTAAAAACATGGCAACAAAAATCACACTATCAAACCGATCAAGTACGCCACCATGACCAGGTAATAAATTACCGAAATCCTTTAAATTATACGTTCTTTTTAGCTTAGATGCAACCAAATCACCCATTTGCGCCAAAACAGAAGCGATGAAGGTAATAGGTACCAAAATAAATGCTTGAACCCATACAGGATAGGTTTCCCCTAAACTTGAAAAGTTTTGTAATAAGGTTTGCTCTCCACCTGGGTTTAAGTAAAGCCCTAGAGCGGTGTCAGGTGAGAAAAACGACCCATAGAATAACGCGAAAATGGATGCGATAATGGTTGCTGCAATCGTGCCAGCAATGGCACCTTCCCAACTCTTCTTAGGACTAATGAGTGGCGCCATTTTATGCTTACCAAATTTGACACCAAACACATAAGCAAAGATATCAGTTGATGAACTAATTAAAAACAAATAAACAATAAAACGAACCCCTAAAAATCTTAAAATCACAATGGATGCCGCACCCAAACCAACATAATTGATAATGGTTAAGGCTTTGCCAATATCAGCACCATTAAAGTCAGCTGAAAAGATTAAAAAGCTAAAGACAACAATGGTAATAATCAAAATAGTAATGGATAAATACCCACGTACATCCAGTGGGTTTTGTGCATCAGCAATCGGTCCCCACACGCCACCCACACTGGCAAACGTGAGTAATGTTAAAAAGATAATACCCATCTGAGTTGACTTTGAAAACTTCTTTTCTGTTTCATACATACGAATGAGTTCATGTGCACCAATAATAACAAACGCGATCATAATCACTTGAAACAATTCTAAGAAAAGTTCAACTGATATAATAGGTATTAAAATGGCGGCCAAAATAAGACCTGTTGTTACTCTTTTTTTCATTTGAGACCTCCAAAGCGTCGTTGACGCTTTTGAAATGATTTAAATGCCTTGACCAAATGTTTTTCACTAAACGCTGGCCAATGGGTCTTTGTAAAATAAAACTCTGCATAAGCGGCTTGCCATAATAGAAAATTTGAGAGTCGCATTTCACCACTTGTTCGAATAAGAAGGTCAACCGGCTCTTTAATCATTAAGTTTTTCCATACCTCTTCAACAGTATATGACTCAACCTGTTTAAAGGCTTCAATCAGTTCATCATATGAACCATAATCAAGTGCGACACAAAGTTCATGATCAAGATGATGTTTGGTTTTCTCTTCGATTTTTTCAATGACTTCTAATAATGATTGTGGTACACGATTTCTATGCCCAGCAAACGTGATTTTATATGTGATTTCATCCAGTCTATGCTCATTTTCATAAAACAATTCAACGGGTTTACTCATCAAATAAGTAATTTCTTCTTCTGGACGCTTCCAATTTTCCGTACTAAACGCGTAAACTGTCATTTTCTTAACACCTAAAGAAAATGCCTTTTTCGCTATTTTAGATATATTTAAGCCACCACGATAGTGACCAAATGTTCTGGGTTGTTTATATTTTTTTGCCCATCGACCATTGCCATCAAGAATAATGGCCAAGTGGTTTGGCACTTTTTTTAATTTCATCATATCACCTTAAGTTATTATACATTATTTTAGTCTTTATTTAAAGACATAAAAAAAGGTCATTGACCTTTTTTATGTGGTGTTTTCTAGATTTTTAGTAATTCTTCAGCCTTAGCTTGAACTTCTTCATCAACTTTTTTGACAAAGCCATTGGTTAATTCTTGAACATCTTCAAGATACCCTTTTTCATCGTCTTCGCTTAAGCCGAGTTTCTTCATGCCGTCATTGCCATCACGACGTACATTTCGAATCGCGACCTTGGCTGCTTCACCTAATTTTTCAACTTCTTTAATCAATTCTTTACGACGTTGTTCGGTGAGTTGAGGTAAAAATAAGCGAATGCCTGTGCCATCATTTTGTGGGTTTAGTCCCAAATCAGAAGCATAAATTGCTTGTTCAATTGGTTTTAAAACCGATTTGTCAAAGGGTTTAATAAAGAGTTGATTGCCTTCAATGACTTGAATCGATGCAATTTGCTTTAATGGGCTATCTGCACCATAGTAACTAATGCTAATGCGATCAAGCAATGCTGGATTGGCACGACCTGTGCGAATCGATGCAAACTCTTTAACCAACACTTCAACGGCTTTTTCCATACGTTCTTCAACGTCCATTAAAATTAAATCTGCTTGTTCACTCATAGGTTTTCCTCCCATTTAACCAGTGTTCCGATTGGTTCTTGAAGTACAGCTTTTTTAATATTGCCGTGTTCATTCATATTAAAGACTAAAATATCAATTTTATTTTCTTGGCAAATGGCTGCTGCTGTTTGATCCATCACCTTAAGTTTTTCGATTAAAACTTGTTCTTGTGTTAACTCTTTAAACATGATGGCATCTTCGTGATGTTTTGGATCTTTATCATAAACACCTTCGATACCATTTTTTGCCATTAGAATAATGTCTGCATCAAGTTCTGCTGCACGTAGTGCCGCAGCTGTATCGGTTGAGAAAAATGGGTTACCTGTACCGCCAGAAAAGATAATCACACGACCTTTTTCAAAGTGTCTAATGGCTCTTCTACGAATATAAGGTTCTGCAACAGCTGAGACAGGTAAAACCGTCATCACCCTTGTAGGGACAGAAACACCTTCTAATGCATCTTGCAAAGCAAGACCATTCATAATGGTACCCAGCATGCCCATGTAGTCGGCTTGAGCCCGGTCCATCCCAAGTTCTTCACCTGTTTTACCGCGCCACAAGTTACCGGCACCAACAACCACACCAATTTGAACACCCATTTCATAGATGTCTTTAATTTCAGTCGCAATCTTTTTTACAGTGACTGGGTCGATACCAAATGTTCCTTCACCTTTTAAAGCTTCACCACTTAATTTCAATATGATTCTGCGATACATGATGCACACCCCTTTATTTTTTATTTAAAGTTTACTTGCGTACTTGTGCTGCAACTTCTGCTGCAAAATCTTGTTCTTTTTTCTCAATGCCTTCGCCAACTTCTAGGCGAATAAAGCTTAAGACATCATTTTTGTGTTGTTTAAGAACTTCTGAGACTTTTTGATCAGGATCTTTAACAAATGGTTGATCTACTAAACAAATATCTTGTAAGTATTTATTTAAGCGACCAACAACCATTTTATCAACGATATTTTCTGGTTTGCCTTCTTGGAGTGCTTGTTGTTTTAAAATATGTGTTTCGTGTTCAAGGGTTTCTTGATCAACTTCACTACGATTTAAGTATTTTGGATTGTTTGCTGCAACATGCATAGCAATGTCTTTAGCAAGTTCAGCATTTTCTGCTTTAAGCACATTGAGTACCGCAATACGGCCACCCATATGTTTATATGCGCCAAAACCTTCTTCATCTTTTTTAAATACGCGGCTCACACGTCTTAAAGTGATCTTTTCGCCAATCATCGCAGTTGCATCTGTTAAGACTGTTTGTAATGTTTTCCCGTTGATATCAATTGCTAATGCTGATTCTGTGTCTTTAGCATCTGATGCCAAAATGCTTGATCCAACCAATTCAATTAAATCAAGAAATTGTTTGTTTTTAGAAACAAAATCTGTTTCTGAGTTTAATTCATAAATGACAGCTTCATTGCCTTCAAATAATACGTCGCATAGCCCTTCAGCTGCGATACGATCTGCTTTTTTAGCTGCTTTTGCAATACCTTTTTCTCTTAAATAATCAATGGCTTCAGCCATATTGCCGTTGGTATGTGTCAACGCATTTTTACAATCCATCATACCTGCGCCTGTTTTTTCTCTTAATTCTTTAACCATTTGTGCGGTAACCATGTTAAATCCTCCATATGTGTTTTTTTATAAAAATAAGGGGATGGTTTGCATCCCCTTTTCATCGTCATTATTTTGAAAGTAAATCAATGAGTTCTTGTTTTCTAAGGGAAGAAAATCCAGTTAAGCCTTTATCTTTCGCAAGTTCTTTAAGTTCAGCGACTGTTTTAGCGCTTAAATCTTCAGTACTTGTTGCTTTTTCTTTTGTTTCAACTTTTTCTTCTTTGACTGGTTCTGGTTTTGTTTCAACTTTTTCTTCTTTTGCAGGTTTAGAAGCTTTTTCTACTTTAGGTGCTTCGACTTTTTCTTCTGAAACTGCTTCTTTGACAGGCTCAGGTTTAGGTTCGACCTTTTTAGGTGCTTCGTGTCTAGGCTCTTGATCAGGTCTTGGTTTATATGAGCGTTGTTCTCTTCTTGGTGTTGGTGCTTCTTCTTCAAATTTTTCAACAACGCCGCCTTGAGCTTCAATCACTGCATTACCCATAACCCAAGTAATCAGTTTGACTGCACGAATCGCATCATCATTCGCTGGAATGATATGATCGACATCGTCAGGGTCACAGTTGGTATCAACAATACCAAAGACTGGAATTTTTAGTTTACGTGCTTCTAAGATTGCATTACTTTCTTTTCTAGGATCGATAATGAAAATAGCTTCTGGAACTTTTTTCATTTCTTTAATACCACCTAGAAACTTATCTAAACGATCACGTTCATGTTTAAGTTGTAGTACTTCTTTTTTAGGTAGTTTTTCAAATAATCCGTCTTCTTCCATTTTATATAAGTCGTGAAGACGTTTGATCCGACGGCGAATGGTCTTAAAGTTTGTTAATGTACCACCCAACCAACGTTGGTCAACATAAAATTGACCTGTACGAATAGCTTCTTCTTTAACTGCTTCTTGAGCTTGTTTTTTCGTACCAATAAATAATACTTTACCGCCATCTTGCACGATATTAAATAGTGCGAGATATGCTTTTTCGATTTCTTCCGCAGTTTTTTTCAAGTCAATGATATAAATACCATTTCTTTGCGTGAAGATGTAAGGTGCCATTTTAGGGTTCCAGCGACGTGTCGCGTGACCAAAATGTACCCCTGATTCCAATAATTGTTTCATAGAAACGACTGCCATAATTTTAAATCCTCCATTTTTGTTTTTTTGACCTCTGCCTAACTATCACAAAACCCACCCGAAGGCACAAGAGTTTTGAAACATTAGACATGTGTATTTTATTAGCCTATGTAAATATATCATATTTAGGCATAAATTGCAAGATATGTTCTTGAAATTTTCTAATAAATCGTTTACTTTTGACCACTGCTTCCAAAGCCACCAAGTCTTTGGATATTTTCTGATGCATCACCAACAACTTTGTGATATGAAAGAAAGACGCCTTGAGCAATGCGTTCACCTTTTTCAATGGTGACGCTTTGATTTCTAAAATTAAATAAAGGGACCATGATATGGCCTTCATTGTCAGGATTATTGTAATAATCTGCATCAATAATACCGACTGAATTACTCATCATTAAGCCTTTTTTAATGCCCAATGACGATCTTGGAAAAATAAAGAGTGCTTCATTGGTTGGCACTAAGACTTTTAGGCCTGTTGGTACGAGCACGATGGCTTGTGGTTCTATGGTAATGGTTTCGGCACTTTCTAAGTCATAGCCAGCACTTTGGCCTGTTTGTCTGATGGGTAGGCAAATATCTTTGTTTTGATAGGCTTTTGTTATTTCAAATTGTCTCATGTGATTTATGCTCCTTTAAGTTGTTTAAAACGAGGTTTTCTCGTAATAAGACGGTTTTTAATCCTGGTTTTTGATGCATGCTGTTTTGCATCGCTTTGTCGTTTTGTTTGATGGCGACATTGATATCAACCCACATACTTTTTAGTGCTTGTGTTTTTTCTCTTGTGTTAAACGTAGGTGTGTCATTCATATCTGCTTTTACAATATAATAAGACGATATTTGTTGGTATTGTTTTTTGATTTTTCCAAAACCAAATTTAAACTCTTCAGTGTACCCATAAGGGGTTATTTCTTCGGTGATATTGGCACCAAGTTCTTCTTTTAGTTCTCTTTTTAATGCTTTATCATCATCTTCATCTGCTTTGATACCCCCACCAGGAAAGGTATAGTCATCAAAGATTTTCGAATAAAGCATGAAAACATCTTTATTGTCATTTAAAATAATCGCTCTGACGGTCTGTCTTTTTAAATAAGGTGCACTCAGATCAAAGCCTGATTCAATCAGACTAGGACCGATCTTTTTCATGTTTAATCATCCTTGGATGTTTGTCCTGATACGATTTTTTTAATACTTCACTTGAGACATGGGTATAAATCTGTGTTGACTTTAAATGTGCATGTCCTAATAACTCTTGGACCACTCTTAAATCAGCACCATGATTTAAAAGGGTGGTTGCAAACGCATGTCTTAACATATGCGGGTGAATCTTATACGTTTCACCACTTTTTAAAATCATATT
>JBLRWW010000028.1:0-8441 GCA_047921055.1 Acholeplasmataceae bacterium | reverse complement strand
GGTGTTTTCTTATCAATGGATTTAAAAAGGACATCAATTTCATCATCTTCTAATGTTTTAGGTAGTTTTTTAGGTAGTTTAGGAATATCAATGGTCTCAAAGATATTGACATCGATTAAT
Source organism: Acholeplasmataceae bacterium (assembly GCA_047921055.1). GTDB lineage: Bacteria > Bacillota_I > Bacilli_A > Acholeplasmatales > Acholeplasmataceae > JBLRWW01. The sequence continues at coordinate 8,321 of JBLRWW010000028.1, read as the reverse complement.
TGTTGATTGACCAAATATTTATAAAAGGTCCGAAGGGCTGATATTTTTCTCGCCACACTTTTTTTACTATACTTTTTTTGGTCCATGTATGAAAGATAATGTCTTGCCAAACGATCTCTGGTTGCACCTAAGATGTTATCAGCGAGTTCTTCTGTGATTAAAAAATCATTGAAGTCATGGATATCTCTTTGATAACTTTTAATGGTGTTTTCAGCATAATTTTTTTCAACACTTAAATAGGTTAAAAAGGACTTAATGATTTCCAAGAGGATACACCTCCTTAATATAATGATCAAGATCACTAAGTGCACGTTTGGCATAAAGTTCTTTACGCATTTTTTTAGGATGTTTTTCTGTTAATTGAGGTAATAACCCTAAATTAGCGTTCATTGGCACAAACGCATGATTGGTTGTTGAAATATAGGATGCCATCGCCCCCATCATGGTTGTTTCAGGGAGCGGGTTAATTGTTTGATTAATCATGTATTGATGCATCTGTATCGCGGCATTCAAACCTGAAGCCGCACTTTCAACATATCCTTCAACCCCACTGATTTGACCTGCAAAAAAGATTTTGGGATGTTTTTTGGTTTGATAACCCTGATTCATAATCTTTGGACTGTCCAAATAGGTATTCTTATGCATCACACCATATCTTAAAATGTTAGCATTTTCTAGTCCTGGAATCATTTGGATGAGTTTCTTTTGTTCTGGCCATGTTAAATGCGTTTGAAAACCTACAATGTTATACATCGTTTTTTTAGCATCATCTTGGCGCAATTGAATGACCGCGTGGGGTCTTTTTTGATTGGGCTGTTCTAGACCGACTGGTTTTAGTGGTCCAAACAAAAGCGTCTCTTTACCACGACTGGCCATCACTTCAACGGGCATGCAGCCTTCAAAGACATTTTTTTCGAAATCTTTAATTTCAGCTGTTTTGGCATGAATTAACATATCATAAAACTTATCATATGTGTTTTGGTCCATCGGACAATTGATATAGGCTGCCTCACCTTTATCATAGCGTGATTTTAAATAGCAAATTGACATATCAATCGAATCACCTTCAATGATGGGTGCAACCGCGTCATAGAAATGGAGATTACCTGCTTCAAATAAATCGAGGATGCTTTGTGATAAATCATCTGATGCCAGTGGTCCAGCAGCAATCATCGTATAACACTCTGGATCAATTTCGGTGACTTCTTCATTAATAATGTCTATATGGGGATGTTTAGATAATGCATCTTTAATATAACCTGAAAAAAGCGTGCGGTCCACAGCCAAACTTGACCCTGCTGGTACACGCGCATAATGTGCCGCTTTCATAATGAGCGAATCAAAAGATTCCATTTCTCTTTTTAAAAGACCCACGGCGTTATGGATGTCATCAGAACGTAGAGAGTTTGAACAAACAAGCTCAGCAAAATCACCTGTCTGATGGGCAGGTGTCATTTTTTTTGGACGCATTTCATAAAGTTTTACATCAATCTTTTGATTGGCCAAATAGTAGGCTGCTTCACAACCAGCTAATCCTGCGCCAATGATTTTTACCATAGTATCACCGTTTCTATTATACCTTAATTTGTGTGATTTTTAAAATCTCTTTGGCACAACTTTTACCTATTGTTTGTCTCTATAAAGAACTCTTTTGAATGACAGAATGTGAAGATTCTTTATACATGGACTTAGCAACCAATGTAATTGAATAGATTAAATAAGCTTTTAAAGGAATCAACCACATCGCACGGATGATACGTAAAAAGACACCCGCGATGTATGGGGGTGCTTGATAGAGTTGAAACACCCAAATGGGTGTTAAAAGAATCACCACAAACACTTCGATAAATAATACAATAAAGATGATACGGTCGATATGCACAGTGTCTTTTGGCTTTTTCTTTCGTGATATGATCATTGTCCATAATAAGACCAAAAAGAATGCGATGATAGATCCTGTGAAAACCCATTTGAAGCCTTCTGATAATGTGAAGGCCGTCCCATTGATCGAGATACTATCAGTTAAAACGATATAGAGTATACTCAGTAGTGACAGTAGAGATAAAAAAACAATATTAATCATAAAAATCGGGAACTTTTGAGATGATTTACGGAACAGTTTTATCAGTAATCCTGCAGATAAACCTGCCAAGGCAAGATTTAGGGTAAAGCCAAAATGATAGGCACCAAAGACGTGTGTAAATAAGAAAAAGCCTAAGACATCAGTTAAAATGCCAACTGTCAAACCGTAAATAGGGCCTAATAGTAATCCTGCAACAATCGTTGGTATCGCAATTAAATCAATTCTCACTGCTGGTACGCCAAAAAGTGGCACAATAAAGGCAAATACTGGTGATGCCAGTATAACACCTAGCGCCGCTAACATACTTGATAATGCTAATTTTTGAACATTAATTTGACGACTGATCATAATGGTTGCTCCTTAAGATATTGAGTAACGGCACTTAAGAAATAAAGTGACCCAGTCATAATGGTTAGATCATGTTTATGTTGAAATATTGACGTGATTATTGATTGATAGTCTGAGTCAAGCGTGACACCACTGATCTTGACATCATTTAAATCAATGGCTCTTGGATGATCAAAAGTTGTAAGTGTCATATCTTCTGATATGGTTTTTAGCATTTCAATCATTTCAAGATACGGTTTATCTTTTAAGATACTACAAATGATTTTAATATGACCTTTAAAGTTAAGTGCGTGAATAGATTGGATTAAGGCTTTGACGCCTTCTAAGTTGTGTGCCCCATCCATTAAGATCAAAGGCTCTTTAGACATCCATTGAAACCTTTTGTTTGGTAATGGGTATTTAAATCCTTCAATGATTGATTTCTGATGAATAATAATGCCTTGTTTTTGAAGCACTTCGATGACTTTCAGTGTCGTGGCTGCATTTTGTGCTTGATAGTAGGCTTGTGTTGGTAGTACGTATTTAGAATCATCATAGGTGAACGTTAAATCTTTTTCACCTAGTGTTATGTTTTTGGCTTCTGATGTGATATATAAGGGTGCATGATTGGATCTTGAAACTGATTGAAATAAATTATATAGATCATCATCAAATCCGTATCCAATGAGAGCAGGTGTCTTATCTTTAATGATTCCTGCTTTTTTTGTAGCAATCTCACGCTTCGTGTGCCCTAAGACATCTTGGTGATCTGTTCCAATATTGGTAATGATTGAAAGTATGGGGTTGATGACGTTGGTCGCATCATCGATGCCACCCAGACCAACTTCGATAATCGCAAAATCGACTTGAGCATCATAAAAGTATTTAAATGCAATCACTGTATCGATTTCAAATGGGGTTAACTGAAAGTTCTCAAAATCATATTTATAAAGTTCAAGGATGGCATCTACATCTTCGTCTTTTATCATCTGTCGATTGATTTTGATATTATCAAAGCGTTTAAAGTCATAAGGTGATGTGTATAAACCAACACGATAACCTTCTGCTGATAATATGGCTTCAATCATATGAGAAACTGAACCCTTACCGTTGGTGCCGCCCACATGAATGGTTTTATAACTACTTTGGAATTGATTGTGTTTAATTAAAAAATCAGTTATATTTTTGGTGTTAAACATGGCATACTCCTTTAAATAAGACATAGACATATCTTTTCATCAGCCATGAAAAAAAGACCTCTAAAAAACTTAAGAGATCCACCATAATAAATTACAGCGGACAAATTAGAAAACCGCCACGTATGTGTTCGTTCTAATCAATGATCCTTAGATTAGACACTTAACGCTTTCTAATTACTCTGTAATTCTTATTATACATCAAAACTAAAATTATGAAAGAAATATGTTATAAGGACCAATCAATCGGCTTTATGCCTTTTGATTTTAAAAATGCATTGGCTTTAGAAAATGGTTTTGAACCAAAAAATCCTCGATGTGCTGATAATGGTGACGGGTGTGGTGCTTTTAAGATCAGATGATTGGGATTATTCAGTAGTGGTATAAATTGCGTGGCGTGCTTACCCCACAATATAAAGGCAATCGGGCGGTTAATCTCGTTTAATGTCATCATCACTTTTTTGGTGAAAATTTCCCAACCATGTCCCTGATGACTCATGGGTTCATGTGCCCTCACTGTTAGGGTTGTATTTAACAATAAAACCCCCTGTTTGGCCCATGGTGTTAAATTGCCTGTGTTGGGATATGGTATTTGAAGATCATCACACAACTCTTTATATATGTTTTTTAAGCTCGGTGGGTAGGTATTACCCAAGACACTAAAGGCAAGCCCATGTGCCTGGTTGATATTGTGATATGGATCTTGACCTATAATCACAACTTTTACCGTATCATAAGGTGTTAACTTAAAGGCATTTAAACGATCATTTTTTAAAGGAAAGACGGTATGTTTTTGATCTTCATCTTTTAAATACATGATTAAGTCTTGGAAATAGGACGCTTTAAGCTCTTGGTCTATAAAATCATGCCACGTCATCAAAAGATTCCTTCTTTCCTGATTTGATATATTTGATAATCGCAATAACGATTGCGACATTGAGTAAAATCAAGCCCAACATGACTGGGTTTCTTAAGGCAAAAAAAGCATATCCAAAAAAGGGCAATGTAAACCACAGTTCTCCGACGATATCATCCATTGTGATATCTACAGGGTTTCCTTCTTCATCACGCCATTGATCAACATCATCGAATGCTTTATTCGCGCCTTGAGTCTTATAAATCAATGTTTCATCATCTGTTTCGATAATATCAGCAATATAGTGGGTCACGAGTTGTACTGAACCGATGGCTGGTAGGTAGGCATAAAAGGTAATGACTTCCCCTATAGCTAAATCAGCTTCTTCTGCAGGTCTAATAAAAACAATATCACCAACCATAATGTCTGGCTCCATTGAAGGTGATACGACCACATAAGGCTTAACACCAATCACTTTAATGGTTTGATTGGGGGCAAGCCATTCAAGCAATATATAGGTAGACATTAAAAAAAGGAAGACATAAAATGCAATATTTAAGATCTTTTTTACAGATTTTTTTTGCATATTTACTCCTTTTTAGTTAAAATAATCGGTCTTTCCGTCTTTTAATAACAACATAAAAATAGCCATAAATAATCAGTAATTGACTTAAAGAGATTAAAGCATACCCTCTAACAAAGGTTGCAGAATAATAAAGGGTACCGAAAAAGCCTGATTCATCAACAAAACGCCCATAAACATCATCAAAAGGTGTGGATAGTGAAAACAAGCCGTCATAGGTCGTAAATAAGGTTTGAGTTTCATGATTAATAGAAACAACCGTTTCAACCCAATTGGTATCATTTAAGTCATAGTCACAGCACACAACCACTTGGTCACCAATGTCTAGTTGGTTAAAATCTATTTCCCTAATTAATACAATGCCAACGCGTAGAGGTTCAGTGATGTCTTGGTTTGGCATCACTGCTTCAATATTAGCATACCTAAAAAGATTGTATTGGTAATCGTTATCAATAAAACGTGCTGTCATATACACTGTATTGATTAAAGCAATTGCAATAATGACAAAAAAACCAACCCATTTTAGCCTGTCTTTGGGTGATTTCTTTTTCCAAGCTTTAACACCTGGTAATATTGGTTTATGGGATTGTTGATTTGATTTATCGGTTTTTTTATTCAGACTTTCTTTTTTGTGTAAAACAATCATTGAAAATGATCGTTTAACCAAATGCGAGCGTCTTGGATAAATTTTCGGTGATTCATGAAATTTTAGTTTATCTTTTTCGGTATTTTTTTTAGTGATTTTCACTAAAAAAATTGGGAAGATAGATAAATCAATGTTTTTCTTATGTTTTGTCATAGATATTTTATAGTTTTTAAAATTGTCCTTCATTGACTCGTTCTACCTCCTTAAAGGTATTTAAAGTGAGTCTTTTTCTTCTTGCTCTACTTCTACTGTTTCTTCTTTTTTAGGTGTTTTAATGATTTTAACAACAGCAATAATGACACCAACATTCACAACAAGTGCTGCTATACCAAATGGACTTTGTAAGAAAAGGACTAAGACGCCTAATCTTGGAATTTGAAACATATATTCGCCTAATATATCAGATTCTGCTAAAAACCATGTATCTGGCACATAGTCCGCTGGATCTTCATAGTATCTTCTGGTTCTAAAAATAAGATCGCCTTGTGAGTTTTCAGTAATGGAATGAATATAATGTGTGACAACTTCTTTGGTGCCATCATAGTTAATATCAGCCATAAAGGTGATAATATCATCAACTTCTAAGTCTTCGGCATCAAATTGCTTAACAACAACAATATCATTTACTCTAATTTCTGGTTCCATACTACGTGTAATGACGACATAAGGTTTAAAGCCAAAGACATGAACCGTTTGAGTAGGGAGAAATGCTTCAATCAATATATATGATAACAAAATCCCTGCAACTACAAAAAATATCACAGTTTTAACGATATCCCATGGTTTACTTTGAATTTTCTCAGACATGCATGAACCCTCACTTATTCTTATTTATCATCATTATAGCATAATCTTATAAAAATAAGCACGTAAAGTTTAACTTTGCGTGCTTATTATCGCTTGACATTGAGAATTAAATGAATTTCAACTTTAAAGCGTCAAACTAAGATGCCGCCCACCAGTTGCCACTTCCGTTAGCACCTGGTACTTTGTTATTACCAGCTCTTAATGAAGTGTATTCGATACCATTATAAATGACAATTGCACCTACATCGTATACGGCATTTGGATCCCATTCTTGAATTATATTCCATTCTCCGATTGTGACTGAGCCAGTTGTTGTATCAGAATTTGGTGCTACTTCGTTAAACCAATATGCATAAGAATGATTCATGCTTATAAATGGTGAAAAAACCATTAAGCTAAATAAACTTAATCTCAGTATATATTTTTTGATTAGCATGGTTTCATCTCCTTTTCAGTATGATTCACTCTTTTTCTTAAACTTATTAAATAATTAACTAAGCAGCTTCAGTAGCGCCAGTAACATTAAATGTTATTGTTAATAATAATTGACCATTAGCGACCAAATCATAAATGGTTTTTGCTGGCTCATTTGTGAAAGTAACTGTAATTGTCACAGGTTGTTCAACACCTTCGGTAATTGCTCCATCACCAGTTACAGTTATTGTAAACATTCCATCCCATAAACCACTAGCTAAAGTTAATGCTACATTATCTGCAAGTGGATCAGAAGGGTCAATTTCAACTGCTGTAATGGTAACCACTAGAGTACCTGTTGCAGCATCACCAATCGTACGATCTGATGTCCAATTGACATTAAAAAGCAATTCTAGTGCACTGTTTTCTACTGGATCAGCTGTAAGATCTGCATATCCCACTGGTACCAATAAACCTGTATTACTTGCTGGCCCGCCAGCATTTACAGTCAAAACCACGTCACCATCACCAATTGAAATTGTTCCAGAAACGCCCGCATCTTGAACTACAGTAAAGTTAATCCAATATGCGTATGTGAATGAACTCACTACTAGCGCAAACATAATTAATAAACCTAAAACTAATTTTCTACTCATTTTTTAAATCTCCTTTGATTTTTTCTATTTTTTATTTTTTTATTTTATGAAGCTTATTCAGATACTTCTGACTTACTTCTTAATTCAAAACTTAATGCAAAGCTAATACTTTGCCCCTTGATCTGGTTGTAGGCTTCTCTTGAGTCTTCTACATTTACCCGATCTAAATTAAATCCTTTTTCAATCGCTTCTGCTTCATCTATGGGTTCGATCAATCTAATGCTGATGGTGATGGTCACCACTTCATTAAACATTGCGAATACCCCTTCAGTTACATCGTCGCCAATCTTTATTTCAATTAAATGACTGTATGTATCTAGATCATTAATTAAGATGCTATGTGCCCTTACAACCAAATCCATTTCATTGATTAGGTCTCTTGTGACACTCACTTGATAAGACATCATAACGACATCGACATCACCTACAAAATAGGCACGTCCTTCTGGAACCAGTTGTCCTTCTAAGCTTGAACTTAAATCTGTGACAACCAATTCTCCGCCCTCACCGATAATTGCAACATCGACAGGGGTTGTTACCGTTACATCTCTCCAGTAGGCAAATGCGGCTGTTGTCGTAAATGATAGACTGACAAGTAAGAACATGATCACAGCGATTTGTACTACTTTTGGACTCAGCACACGCTTACCTCCTTTTTAGTAAAATAAAAGTCAACACATGATGTGTCGACTCATTGGTTTTTAGAAAATAAAATCCAGTGTCAACACGTCAAATTTTAACGTTAATGACAAC
>JBLRWW010000027.1:0-17527 GCA_047921055.1 Acholeplasmataceae bacterium | reverse complement strand
GGAAGAAAGGAAGTTATACTCTAACTATTATTACAGTTTTGAGTATACAAGAAAAACATGGCATGGATTAAAGAAGTTTCAAGAGAAGAAGATGAATTACTTAAAAGTATCTACGAGCGTGCAGAAAAAAGAACAGGTGAAAAAACAGCAAATGTATTAAGCGTCCATAGTCAAGATCCAAAAACATTACAGATTCATATGAATTTATATGAAAGACTCATGTTTGAAAAGGGTGAGTTATCAAGAAAAGAACGAGAAATGATTGGTGTTGTTGTATCCAAATCAAATGAATGTTCTTATTGTGTCACACATCACGGGCAATCACTTGCTCATGTGACTGAAAACATCACTCTTATGGAAAAGATTTCTGAAGATTATCATCTAGCAGGACTCAGTGATAAAGAATTAGAAATATGCAAGTATGCTGAAAAATTAACAAAATATCCATATCGCATGGCAGAAGAAGATATTATTGCATTAAGATCATTTAACTTAAGCGATTTAGCTATTTTTCAGATTAATCAGATTTGTGCATACTTTAATTATGTTAATCGTATAGTTTTCGGACTTGGTGTAGAACTGGAATAAAAAAAGATTAACCCCAAACTTATCAAATAAGTAAGGGGTCAGTCTTTTTATTTTTTAAATAGTATTTTCTTAAGAAGGTTAGCTTTCCAAGGTTTAAACGAATCACGTAGCAATTGCAAGGATGCTGTTTTAAATATTTCTGATTCTGTAGGATAAGAAAAAATAATATTCATGAAAACGCTAGGCTTTAATTTTTGTTGTATGGCTAAAGAGGCTATAGGAATCATTTCACCTGCTTTTTCTCCAACAAGGGTCGCTCCAATCAGTGTACCTTTTTTACCGACAATCAATTTTAAAAATCCAGTGACATCATTTTCAGCTTTGGCACGATCATTACTTTCTAAAGGTACATGAATCGCTTTTTTGAAGAGATTTAGTTCTTTAGCAGTTTGCTCTGTATAACCGATATGAGCAACTTCTGGCTTTGTATAGGTTGTCCATGGTACATTATAATAGTTAACTTTTGCACCAAGGTGAAATATAGCATTTCGAATGACTAGTCCAGCTTGATATCCAGCCATATGTGTAAACTGATATGGACCTACAACATCACCACAAGCATAGATGTTTTTCACATGGGTTTGTAATTTTTTGTTTGTTTGAATATAGCCTCTTGCATTTAACTTAACACCAATTTCTTCTAATCCAAGACCTTGGGTGTTGGGGACTCTACCTAAAGCAACCAATAACTCATCACCAATAATCTCAATTTTCTTATTATCTTTTTCAACAATAACCCTAATTGTTTCATTTTCATTTACAATCTCAATGATTTTACTATTGAGTAACAATTGTACACCGTCTTTTACGAATACTTTTTCCATCAATGGACCGACCTCGAGATCGTCTTTCGTGAATAAAGACTTATTTTGGTCTATCATGGTTACTTCAACACCAAGATGTCTAAATCCTTGACCAAGTTCTAAGCCAATTGGGCCAGCGCCTAATACAATTAAGTGCTTAGGTGTGTGATTCATTTCAAAAATATTGAGATTTGTCAAATAAGATACCTGATCTAATCCCTTAATCTTAGGAATATAAGGTTTTGATCCTGTGGAGACAACAATGTTCTTAGCAGTTAATACTTGTCCATTGACAACAACTTCATGTTTACTTTTTATTTTCGCTGCACCCGTAACAACAGAAACACCCAATCCTTCGTATCGTTCAATCGAATCATGTGGAGCAATTTGATCAATGACGCCGTGCACTCGATGCATGAGTTCACCTATTTCGATGGATTCAATGGTTGAATGGATACCAAATTGAGAAGCATCCTCCATATCCTTAGCAAGATGGGCACCTTTAAGGAAACTTTTACTAGGAACACATCCTGAGTTTAAGCAATCACCACCCATTTTCTCTTTTTCAATCAGTGTTACTCTTGCACCTAGTGCTGCAGCACCAGATGCAACGACTAATCCGCCACTTCCAGCACCAATGACAATTAAATCATTTTGATATTTCATAGGTTTGTTCAAACTCCTTTAGTTCATTTTTGTTAATGCTTATTTTCAGTCTTCCAGAAACGATAATACCCTCTTTAGCGAGTTCTTTTAGAGTAACTGAAACAGATTCTCTTGTAGCTCCTACCATATTAGCGAGTTCTTGATGACTTAAGTGCAAATCAATGGATACATAATCTTTTTCTTCCTGACCATAATCGATTGCAAGCTTTTTTAACCAATAGATGATGCGATCTCTAATACTATATAATGCAAGTTGTTCTAGCATTTTATTTTGTTCTTGTATTTTTTTACCTAAATCTCTGAGTATTTTAACAAGCAAATCAGGTTTTGACATTAAAAATGTCTCAAGATTTTCTTGATCAAATCTGCAGATAAGCGTATCTTCTAAGGTTTCTATATAAACATCTTGTGTACCAAAGGATAATAGTGAAGTATTTCCAAATGTATTACCACTGCCAATAATACCGAGTGTATATTGCTTTCCATCCTCACTCAATTGATAAAGTCTAAGCTTTCCTTCTTTGACTAAAAAAACTCCTTGTGATTGATTATAAGGGGTTTGAACAATTGTTTCTTTTGGAATGGTTGACATTTTTGTGATCTGATGAATATATTGCATATCCTTACTATTTAAACCCTCAAACATCTTTACTCTAGATAAATACCATAATTTTTGCATAAATCTCCACAACCTTCACTAGTTTTTTTACATATTCTAATTATACATCAAAAAAAAGTGTTTCTTTGTGAAATATTTCACATATGTAACAACTTTATTTTGCTAAACTATATATAATCATCCTTAAATGATGGATAGAAAGTAGAGTGGATTAAATGAAGTCATTGAATGATAAAATAGAACAACTCAAAAGTATTTCTAGCAAAAAGCTTGATCCGGAGAAAGAAAAACTCTTTATTAGAGCAATCAAGGAGCTTGAAGCATCTGAACAAGCTAAAGGTGTTAAAGTTGGAGATAAGGCAAAGGATTTTACATTACCAGATCAACATCAGTTACCTACTCGACTTTTTGATTTACTTAAAAAAGGACCTGTTGTTTTGACCTTTTATCGTGGGGGGTGGTGCCCTTATTGCAATCTTCAGTTAAGAGCATATCAGGAAATTCTTGATGAGATTCACAGATTGGGTGCAAGTTTAGTCGCGATAAGTCCACAAAAGCCAGATAGACACACCTATCAGAGTTTGATTGATGGACTAACCTTTACGGTTTTAAGCGATGAGAATAATGAAGTTTCAAAGTTATATCATATTCTCTATGAACTCCCTGAATATCTAATTAAACCTTATCAAGAATTAGGGATTAATCTAGAGTTGGAAAACATTAATCGAAAATGGATCTTACCATCACCTGCAACTTTTATTATTGATCGAACAGGTTTAATTGTACATGCCAATATTCATTCTGACTATAAAAAACGCATGGAACCAGAACATATACTTTCAATACTAGAGATTTTGAATTAAGGAGTACACACATATGATAGATACGAAGTTAAGAAAATATGTCCAACCCGTCTTTAATCAAATGGGTAAAGGATTTGTTAAATTGAGGATGTCACCTAATATGATTACTGTACTTGCTTTTATCATTGGTGTATCAGCCGGTGTTTTTATCGCATTTGGACAAATTGCCATTCCTATTGTTTTATTGTGGACATCGGGATTACTCGATGTCATTGATGGAACAGTTGCAAGACTGACGAATAAAAATTCTAAAATGGGTGCATATCTTGATCTTATATTTGATCGTATGGCTGAAGCAGCAATCATTTTAGGTTTTTATTTCTTATTTAAAGAACATGCACTCGCATATATTCTCTTTTTCATCTCAGTCATTTTCAACTTCACAACATTTTTAGTTGCCGCAAGTCTCTTTAAAAATGAAGGTGAAAAAAGCATGCATTATGACATAGGCATCGCTGAAAGAACAGAAACATTTGTTGTTTTCACACTCATGATGTTACTTAATCAGCATGTGTTTATCATATTGATGATATTTAATGGAATCATTTTCTTAACAGGTATTTTAAGATTTATACGCACCATAAGGTATGCTTCAAAATTACACGAACAGGAACGATGCCATGAAGCATAAAAATTTACTGATTTTCATAATCATTGTTCTGATTCTAACATCTGTTTATTTCATTTGGAAAACAGAAATCCTGAATCTTTATCATACACTTAATCAAGGTGAAGCATCAGATATTGTGTCAATCATACAATCTTGGGGTATTTGGGCGCCCATTTTGAGCGTTTTACTCATGATTTTACAAGCTATCATCGCTCCCATTCCTTCATTTTTAATCACAGGAGCAAATGGTATAGTATTTGGTGTATTCTGGGGCATCATTATTTCCTGGATAGGAGCAATGTTTGGAGCAGCTATCACATATTATTTAGCGAGATTGCTTGGTGAAGAATTTGTTAAGAAAAAGGAAAAGAATTCTAATCTCTTAAAAACGGTTAGCGAGATGAGTGACAAAAAAGGATATAAAGTCGTATTTATAGCAAGATTACTACCCTTTATTTCATTTGATTTCATTAGTTATGCAGCTGGATTAAGTACGATGAAACCATGGAAGTTTTTCCTAGCAACAGCACTTGGTATGATACCAGGAACTATTTTGTATGTATTTTTTGGCAGACAGATAGTTCTATTGAGCCAATATTCCCTACTTTTCACACTACTATTTATCACCTTGATCATCATTTATATAGCCATATCATATTATAAGAATCAACAATCAAAGGAGCGGGAAAATGAGAATAAATAAAGTTTTAATAAGTGTAATACTTTTATTAATTATAACTATTTTATCTGCATGTCAAAATAGTGATGAAGTTATCAATATAAGCTCTTTTCAAGATTGGGACGAAGTCCTAGAACTTGGGAGAAATAAAGAAGTCAATATATTGATGTGGGGCGGTAACGAGAGTATCAACCAATATATGGATACGTATGTTTCTGATAATGTTATGGAACTATATGGTATCAAATTAGTAAGAACACCGATGAACGCACCAGAGTTTTTGACAAAATTGATTAATGAGAAAAAAGCAAATCAATCAAGAGGAACTGCTGATTTATTGTGGATTAATGCTGAAAACTTTCTAACTGCAAAAGAAGGTGGTCTTCTTGATGGACCATTTACTGATTTATTACCTAATTTAAATACATATTACGACCTAGAAGCATCAGACCTAAATTATGATTCAGGTATACCCATTGAAGGTTATGAAGGTATTTGGGGTCGCGCTCAACTTGTGTTTAGTTATGATGAAGCTGTCTTAACAAATCCACCTAAAACCTACGAAGAACTCAAGACTTGGGTGATGGCAAATCCAGGTAAATTCACCTATCCAAGATTACCAGATGATTTTGTTGGTGCAGCATTTGTTCGTAATGCTTTTTATGAACTAACAGGTGAATCTAGTGTGTTTCAAACTGAAGCAAGTGAAGCAGAGCGAATTGCATTATCACAAGACGTCAAAGACTATTTCATATCTTTAAATCCATATCTCTGGAATCAAGGCACATCCTTTCCAGCGACACAAGCTCAACTAGATGCTCTATTTAAAAATGGAGAAGTCGCATTGACCATGGGATTTGAAATAGGAAAAACAGCGGGACTCATTCAAACAGGTGTTTATCCAAATACTGTCAAATCATATGTCTTTGATTCAGGTACAATCGGTAATTCGCATTACTTAGCTATACCATTCAACTCACCAGAAAAAGCTGCAGCTTTACTTGTCATGGATTTTCTTCAAAGTCCTGAAGCTCAAATTGAGAAAATGAAAGCAAGTGTTTGGGGAGATATGCCAGCTTTTGATGTTAGCCTTTTGACAGAAGCACAACAAACAGAGCTATCAGCAATTCAAAGTGTATCCGGTATGATTTCTTTGGATGAATTAACTACAAAAAGATTACCAGAAATGAATGCGCTTTGGATCGCATGGATTAAAGAATTGTGGGTGAATGATATTGCAGGAAAATCATAAGATAAAAACACTCGTTTTAGTCGGTGGTGGACACGCTCATATTCACATTCTAAAAAAATACAATAAGAAAAGATATAAAAACATAAGAATCATTCTAATTTCATCAGATTCATATCAGTATTACTCAGGTATGGCTTCTGGGTTTCTTGAAGGCATTTATCAAGAAGATGAGTTTAGGTTTAATCTTAAAGCAATTTGTAAGAGACGGGAAATCCTTTTTATTGAGGACTCCGTTGTCAATATTGATTATGAAAAAAAAGTGATATATACAAAAGACAATCAGAAAATAGAATATGACTACCTTTCATTGAATACAGGGTCAGTCGTTAAATTAAAAAATACATCATTAGGACCGAATGTATATTCAGTCAAACCTTTAAGCCACTTAAGCAAAATTAAAAATGCTATTGAAAACTTAAAAAAAGTACATAAGTCGATTGTTATCATCGGTGGTGGAGCCGCTGGTATTGAAATTGCACTGGCACTTTCTATGCATCAACAAAAGGATTCAAGTATTCATTTGACAATCATTGATCGTCAAAGCACGCTTTTAAATGGAAGTCCAAAACGAGCACAAGACATTGTGGTATCTCGAATGAATGAAATGGGCATCCAAACGTACTTAGATAATTCTGTAATAGATAAAGATGAAAACTTTGTATTTTTAGAAAATGGACAAAAAATTGCATATGATGTTCTAGTCCTTGCATCTGGGGTTGCTCAAAGCTCACTCTATAAAGATAGCAGCTTCATTGTTGACGATTCTTCAAGCATGTTGGTTAATGACAATTTGCAATCTTTATCAGCAGATAATGTATTTGGTGCTGGAGATTGTATTCACATAAAGAATAATGACATTGTTAAGAAAAATGGTGTGTATGCGATTAGACAAGCTCCAATTTTATGGAGAAACATTCTTAAAGTGATTAAAGAAAAATCCTTAAAGCGTTTCAAAGCACAAAAAACATATCTTCAAATCATCTCACTTGGCCAAAAGAAGGGTATATTGATCTATGGGAAACTAGTCATTTCAGGATATTTTGTATGGAGAATAAAGCATCTTATAGATACAAGTTATATGAAGAAAAATAAGAGATAAGGAGTTTGACATGAGTGATAAAAAGCAACAAAGAAAATATGATATCCACCCACTGTGGCTTTTATCACCAGTTATCTTTCTTTTTGCTGTTTTCATTTTTGGTGGAATTATATTAACAATTATAGAAAGTTTAGGTCATATCCCCTCACTGGGTCTTCATTATCAAGGATTTGCAGCATATATCCAAGTGTTTCACATGAATGACATTTGGTTAAGCATTGTTTACTCAGTTGGTATAGCACTTATATCGACACTGATATCGACATTCGTTGGAGTCAAACTGGCTTATGGGCTTGCGAATAACACACACAAGTTTTCAACAATGATACAGAAAAACATGCTTCGTTTAGGACTTATTTTGCCATACTTACTTGTTTTGTTTATGGTCATATTACTCGCATCAAGAACAGGGCTTCTCTCTAGACTGTTATTTCAATCACATCTCATTTCTGACAGTCAGCAATTCCCTCAACTTGTATATGATCGTTTAGGTATTGGAATCATTCTCACATTTATTTTAAAAGGCATACCTTTTGTTGGACTATTTACATATTATACAATGTCACAAATAACAGAAAACTATAAAGATGTAGCAAAAACACTTGGAAGTAGCCAAAAAGTCATTTATAGAAAACTCTATATTCCATTGTCAGCAAATACAATCGTTTGGTCCTCTGTCATTATTTTCGCTTATTATCTTGGCTCGTTTGAAATCCCTTATTTATTGGGTAGTGTGGACTATCAGACTTTATCTTCTCGTGTGTATAGTCTATATGTACAAGCAGGTATTGATAAGATTCCTGTTTCAATGGCGATGCATATGGTTTTGCTTGTTATTGGGATGATGAGTGTGGGTATATATGCCTACTTTCTTAATCGTTATTTAGTGGGGGATCGATCATGAAAACAGTAAAAAACGCCGTTGTTGCTGTATTCCTATTAATCCCTATTCTTTTGATGGTTTTACTTTCCCTTTTTAGTTACTATCGATATCCTGTTATATTTCCAAGAAACTTTAATTGGATTTACTGGGAAACATTATTCTTAAGAAATCAGTTGTTTATTCAAGCGATTCAAGAAACATTATTCGTTTCAACACTAACAGCTCTATTTTCAACGCTTATTGGATTTACAGCAGCCAAAGCCCTTGTTGATCAAAGACTAAAAGCAAAAAAATTTTTAATGGTTTTAATGTCATTGCCTTTATTTATTCCTGCAATCGCTCTTTTTATCGGTGTTCATCTCATTTTGATTCGGATCAATTTAGCAAATACATATACGGGAGTTATTCTAGCACACGTTTTGATTTCATTACCCTATACAACAAGTATAGGTATAACTTTCTTTAAAGGTATTGATCCTAATTATTCAAAAATAGCACAAACCTTAGGTGCAAGTCAATTAAGAATTATAACTAAAATCGTTGTCCCGCTTTTACTACCAGGATTAATATTATCCTTTTCAATTGGGTTTTTATTGTCAACTTCAGAGTATTTTTCAACCTTTATTATCGGTGGAGGTCGTGTAATTACCCTATCTACAATCTTGTATCCCTATATTGAAAATTCCGATGATGGAAATGCAGCTGTTATCAGTATTGTGTTTATCTTATTTAATATTATTGTTTTCATTATTGCCGATCGGTTGAGTAGAAGATTAACAAAGGGTAGAAAATACTTATATGAGTAAAGGAGAAGATCTATGATTTTAGAGATGCATCAAGTTTCACAATCCTATGATCAACATTTGGTTTTAGATCATATCACTTTCGGAGTAGAAAAAGGTCGACTATTAACAGTATTTGGACCATCAGGAAGTGGGAAAAGCACACTTCTCAAATCGATTACAGGCTTGTTAGAAATCGATAACGGTAGTATCTTGCTGAATGGGAAAGATATTACTGATCAAAAACCACATGAGCGAGGGATTGCTTATGTCTTTCAATCTCCTTTATTATTTCCTCACTTAACGGTCAAAAGAAATATAGCGTTCGGTCTTGAAGTTAAAAAGTTAAACAAAAAAGAGATTGACATGAAAGTCAATTTATTATTAGGTTTACTAAAAATTGAAGATATCAAGGATCATTATCCCAATCAAATTTCAGGTGGGCAGCAACAACGTGTGTCAATTGCACGAGCGCTTGCAGTAGATCCAGCAGTTATACTGATGGATGAACCATTTTCTGCATTAGATTCAGCTTTAAGAACAGAAATGGGTATGCTTATTAAATCTCTGCAGAAAAAACTTGAATTAACTATTGTATTTGTCACTCATGATTTAAATGAGTGTTTATACCTATCAGATAAAATTGTTTTATTGAATCACGGAAAAATTGTAGATCAAGGTTCAACACTTGAAGTATATTACCATCCCAAAACAATAGAAAGTGCAAAGCTTATGGGTGAAATGAATTGGATTTATGGGAAAAAGATAGATCAACAGTTTGTAACGCCAATTGGATCTTTTCCTTGTGATATGCAAAATGATCAAAAAGTTATCTTATCATTTCGTCCTCAATCCATAAAAATTGTTAAAAATAAAGAACACAACATATTCAAAGTGAAGACGATCGATGTCATCGGTAGAGAGCACCGAGTTGTACTTAGTCATGACAATATAGAAATCATTGTTTACACATATCCTGATCACTTACTGCAAATTGGGGACGAGGTTAGTCTACTCTATCCTAGTGAGCATCTTCACTATTGTATTGATGACACAAATAAAACAAATGAGTTAGGAGAAAATACAAGATGAAATTTCGATTCAAGATGTTAGTGGTCCTGTCTTTGATGATATTGATTGCTCTTTATGTCCTCAATCAAGAATCAATTCAAGCTTTTTATCACACCATTTCAAATGCCAGTCTTGATGAATTGACGTCAATCATCCGAGCATGGGGGATATGGGGTCCAATTCTTAGCATTATCTTAATGATCATTCAGTCATTTACAGCCTTTGTGCCTTCATTTATTCTGACAGGAGCAAATGGCATCATATATGGTCTTTTCTGGGGTTCTGTTATTTCTTGGTCAGCAGCAATGATTGGTGCTACGATTACTTTTTATATGACAAGACTCATTGGAGAATCTTTTATCAATCATCGTATCAAAGACTCAAAATTTAAAAAATATGTTGATGAAATTAGTCAAAAACAAGGATTTAAAGTCGTTTTGATTGCTAGATTATTACCTATTGTTTCTTTTGTAATGATTAGTTATGCATCAGGTTTAAGTACAATAAGATTTAGAAAATACATTGTAGCAACCGGAGTAGGTATGATTCCAGGGACCGTAGCATATGTTTATTTTGGGAGTCAGATTATTGAATTCACACGGTACTCACAGATTTTTAGTTATTTATTCTTAAGTTTTATAGCAGTCTACATTGGTTTATCCATAGTAAGAAAATACAAAAAAAATAAATTAGATCATACATTAGAAATTAAAGAAAAAGGAGATTCATGATGAGAATAGGATTAATTGGACTTGGGAAAATGGGTTTAAATTTAGCTCGACATATGATTGATGATGGTTATGGAGTGATAGGATACGATAAGTATTTAAAAGATGATGTTAAGTCATTATATCCAGACATTACATTCATTAATCAACTTGAATCATTACTCATCGATCTAGAAAGCCCGCGTGTCATTTGGTTAATGGTACCTTCAGGAAATGCGACTGAACAATTGATTAACGAGTTAAGTGCAATTTTAGAACCTGGCGATATCATTATTGATGGTGGTAATTCAAGATATACAGATACCATTAGAAGATACAATGAACTTCAGAAAAAGAAAATTAACTTAATCGATTGCGGAACGAGTGGTGGAACAGAAGGTGCACGTTATGGCGCATCACTTATGGTCGGTGGTGAAAAAGAAGTCGTTGAAAGTATAGAACACTTGTTTGAAGCATTAGCAGTCAAAGATGGATATGCATACATGGGAAGTTCAGGTAGTGGACATTTTGTGAAGATGGTTCATAATGGCATTGAATATGGCATGATGCAAGCTATAGGTGAAGGATTTGATCTACTCAATGCCAGTCAATACGATCTTGATTATTCAAAAGTTGCTCGAGTATGGGCAAATGGTTCAATCATTAAAGGCTTACTGATGGATACAGTTCTGAGTGCATTTACAAAAGATCAGGGATTAGATCATATTGTTGGAAAAATAGATGATTCCGGAGAAGGTCAATGGACGATTGAAGAAGCACTATTACTTAAGGTATCTATTCCAGTCATTGCACATGCTTTATTTACACGATACAAATCCAAAGATGATGAAAAATTTTCAGAAAAGGTGGTTGCAGCAATGCGTAATGAGTTCGGTGGTCATAAGGTATACAAAAAATGATCAATAAAATCATCACTATTTTTGGATCCACAGGAAACTTAATGTATAAAAAACTATTTCCTGCTATAGATGCACTGATTAAAGAAGGACATATCAATCATGAAGTGAAAATACTATGTATCGCTCGTAAGGATTGTACGCTAGAAGATTATATTGATGAAGCTAAAAAAGAAGTCAAAGAAATCTTAGATTGGGATACCATCATACCTTATTTGACGTATATTAAAATGGATATCAATGATCAAAGTGATTATGTAATGCTAAAAAATATCATTGATGATTGTGGAAAAGATGTAGATGCTATGTTTTACTTAGCAGTACCACCTACATTATTTGAACCGATTGCTAAAGGGTTAAGCAAATCGAAAATTATGATAAAAGCACAAGAAAACCGACGCATTTTATTTGAAAAACCATTTGGTTCGGATTTTGAGGATGCCAAGCACATCAATCAAACACTACAAGAGTTATTTGATGAGAAGCAAATCTATCGAATTGATCACTATTTAGGAAAAGAAATGATTCAAAACATATTTATCATGCGATTCGCAAATAGTCTGTTTAAACATCAGTGGGATAACAAAAGAATTAAAAGCATAACAGTTTTGGCTAAAGAAAGTGAAACAGTGATGATGCGTGGTGGTTATTATGATCGTGTTGGCGCACTAAAAGATATGGTACAAAGCCATCTTTTGCAGATGGTCTCACTCATTGCGATGAACCAGCCTAAAGAAAATAAATCCAGCGCGATTAAAGATGAGAAAGTTGACATCTTAAAAAGAATAGAGTTTGATATAAATTCAAGTATTTTTGGTCAATATGATGGCTATCTTGATGAAAGTGGTATTAAAAAAGATTCAAAAACAGAAACATTTGTTTTTTTGAAAGCTGGAATTCATCATAAAAATTGGCACGGTGTTCCAATTTATTTCTTGACAGGTAAAAAATTAAATGAAAAACGTTCAGAAATAATTATCGAGTTTGCATCCGATGATATTGATCAAAAGGGATGGAAATATAACAACTCGGATCATAATCAACTCATCATTAGAATTGCTCCAGAAGAAGGAGTGACTCTAAAAATGAATGTGAAGACGCCAGGGTTAGATGCATTCATCATTCCAGCAGAATTGACGTATTGTCATGCATGTCAATCCGTTGGAAATACGCCAGAAGCATATGAAAAACTGCTATTAGACTTACTTAATAAAGATGATACACTTTATACAAGATGGGACGAGATAGTTGCTAGCTGGGAAGCTGTTGCAAAACTAAAGGATAGTTCACGCAACTTATTTATCTATCAGTCATTTGATCAGCTTAAAAACCTGATCATGAATGCACATGTCGATGTACATAAAAATATATAAAACATAGGAGGTTCACATGAAATTATTCATAGACTCAGCGAATTTAGAAGATATTAAAAATGCAAGTGAATGGAAGATTATCGAAGGTGTCACAACTAATCCATCTCTGATTGCAAAAGAAGGTAAAGATCTTGTTGATGTCATCAAAACAATAACAAAATTAGTCGATGGACCAATCAGTGCAGAAGTTAAAGAAGGTTTAGTGGATGATATGGTTGATGAAGCATTTCAATATGCAAAAATTCATCATAACATTGTCATTAAAATTCCCATGACATTTGAGGGACTTAAAGCTGTTTCAATTTTGAATGCCCATCGAATTAGAACTAATGTTACTTTAGTGTTTAGTGTTTCACAAGCCATGATGGCTGCAAAAGCTGGTGCTACTTACGTTTCTCCATTCATGGGACGCTTAGATGATTTTTACAATCAAGAAGATAGGGGATATGAACTCATCAGTCAAATTCGCAAAGGGTTCGACAATTATGGCATAAAAACTGAAATCATCGCCGCCTCGATTCGCTCACCTCGCCATGTCGAGCAAGCAATTTCAGCAGGTTCAGATATAGCGACCATCCCATACAAAATCTTTTTAGAAATGATTAAACATCCACTGACAGATAAAGGGTTAGAAATATTTAGAAATGCACAATCAAAGGAGAAATAAAAAATGAGCAAAATATTAGAACGCAGTGCAACAACATTCCATGGTAGAGATGGAGTGATTAAAGATACAGAGTCAGGATTAGAATTAAAGCTTAGTAAACCTAAAGAGATGGGTGGTCAAGGCGGAAATAATGGAACAAACCCAGAGGAATTGTTTGCTGTTGGTTATAGTTCATGTTTAGCAAGCTCAATGGAATATCTACTAAAAAGCGACAAGATCAAATATCAAGATTTGCATGTTAAGGCAATTGTTAGTCTTGTCATGCATCAAGAAAAAGGGTTTCTGTTTCAATTAGTAGTTGATGCTCAGATTCAAGGTGTAACAAAAGAAGTGGAAAAAGCATACATTGATAAGGCTTATAACTTTTGTCCGTATTCAAAAGCAATAAAGGGTAATGTGGAAGTAATTTTTATGTAGTTTGGACTGTATAGGGTAAATACAACAGTCATTTTCGACAGTTGACCCTTTTAAAGAGAAGAACCATCAAAACTGATGGTCTTTTTTTTCGCTTTATGTAAACCTAAAATCGTATTCAGTGGGTGTCGAATATTTTAGAGAAGCATGTGGACGTTTTTCATTGTAGAAGATGACGTACTCGTCAATACAAATTCTTAAGTGATCATAGCTATTGTAGATGTGTCTATAAACTACGTCCTTCTTTAAACTCACTAAGTCATTGGGATTTAAGATGATCTTGAATCCTTTTCTATTTGACAAAATGGAGAATCAATATAAGACAATATGGCGAATGATATGTTGACAATATGGCGAATGATATGTATAATATAAAGTAAGGTGGTGATATTTATGTATTTGCATAGACTCATAGAGAAGACAATTGAAGATAAACTATCATATATTGGTGCGATTCAAATTGAAGGACCAAAATGGTGTGGTAAATCAACGACAGCAACTAGATTTGCGAAAACAGTTGTTAAGCTACAAAATCCAATAGTTTTTAAGAGATATCAAGTTTTTGCATCAACTGGAATCACAGATTTATTATATGGTGAGAAACCTATCTTGTTTGATGAATGGCAAAAAATTCCTGAATTATGGGATTTTATTAGACTTGACGTCGATGAGAAACAAGGTAATCCAGGTCAGTATATACTCACTGGTTCAGCTAAACCAATTGAAGATTCAAATAGACATTCTGGTGCAGGAAGAATTGCTAAAATCGTAATGAGACCCATGTCTTTATTTGAATCAAAAGATTCTACTGGACAAGTGTCTATAGAAAAATTGTTCAATGATCCCTCATATAAGGTTCGTGGAGAATCAAAATTGACCATCATGGATCAGGTTAATTTAGTATGTCGTGGTGGATGGCCAGGTGTCACAGGATTACCCTTAGCACAAGCCATCAAATATATTAGTGATTATTATCAAGCGTTAGTAAACATTGACATCATTGATGTAGACGGAGTCAAGAGAAATCCTAGTCGAGCTAAAGCAATTTTAAGAACTTATGCAAGAAATATATCCACTTTAACTGATTATCAAACAATGCTAAGAGATTTAGAGAATATCGGAGAAGGTGTTGACAAAACAACACTTGCTTCATACTTAAGTGCTTTTGAGAAATTATTCATTATTGAGAATGTTGATGCTTGGACACCAAAACTAAGGAGTGCAACTCGAATTCGGATGAGCCAAAAGAAGCAATTTATTGATCCATCGATTGCTGCATTGGCATTAGGTGCCACACCCAATGATCTGGGATCTGATATGGAGACATTTGGATTTTTCTTTGAATCTATGGTTATAAGAGATTTACGAGTATATCTCGATAAATTAGGTGGAACAGTGTTTCATTATCGTGACAAGAACAATTTAGAAATTGATTGTATTTTGAAGCTTAGTGATGATAAATGGGCAGCTGTAGAGGTAAAGGTTGGAGGAAATCAACTTGATGAAGCTGCTGCAAATCTAATAAAACTAAAAGAAAAAATTGATACTGAGCATATGAAAGTACCATCATTCTTGATGATTTTATATGGAGGAACAACTGCATATAGGAGAGCAGATGGTGTATATGTAGTCCCAATCGGGTGTCTTAAAGACTGAGTTGTACACTAGTTAATATTTTTTAGGAGTGCTAAAATTTAGTTAGGTTGCTAATTTGTATTAAAATAGGTAGTCCAACACATTAATTATTAAATAGGGGATACATATGAAATTTAAAGAAATAGAAAAATTGATGTTAAAAGATAAACAAAAATTTAATGATTTTTTAGAATTTAACCGTACTTATGGATTTAGTATGGTTAACATTGAAGATTTCAAGATCTCTGAGACAATCACCTTCGGATTAAAACAACATATTAGTAAAGATACTCTTTTTCAAGCTGCCTCAATGAGCAAATCAATCTTTGCAGCTACAGTGATGCGTTTAAATGAATTGGGTATGATTAATATTGAGAAAAATTTAACGCCAGATATTAGTAAAATAGTGTCATTAGAGGATCACGAAAAGGTACTGAGCATAACTTACAAAGATCTATTAAGTCACACTGCAGGTTTTAATATTCACGGGTTTTCCGGTTACTTACACACTCAAGAAATACCTACACTATTGCAAATACTTCATGGAGAGAGACCTTCTAATTCATTGAAACTTGAATTGATTCATTTACCAAGGACAACATTTTCGTACTCAGGAGGAGGATTTATACTTGCCCAATACCTTTTGGAACAAGAAACTAATAAGTCATATTTAGAATGGGCAAACGAACTTGTATTTAAACCCTTAAAAATGAAAAATAGTTTACTTGCATCCTCGATAGATCAAATAGATAAATCAAGGATAGCACAGGCATGGTCAGAGCATGATACCCCAATTGATAATGGATTTATATTCTATCCTGAACTAGCTGCAGCAGGTTTATGGTCAACACCTAAAGATCTAGCGCTATTTGGTATAGAAATGATGCGAGCTCTTCAAGGAGAAAGTCATTGGATGACAAAACAAAGTGCTGAATTGATGATAACTAAACCTAAGGATATAAAAACTGAGTATGGATTAGGCTTTATGTTAAAAGACCAATCAAATATTTTTTTTGGACATGGTGGTGACAATATTGGTTTTCATGGTGGTATGCTTTTCTATCCATTAAAAGGACAAGGCGTGGTAGTTATGATTAATTCTGATATTGGTGATGGTATCCGAGATCAAATCATTAATACAGTTTCAAGGGAGTATCTGTAAATATAATCACATAATCTTTAGATAAAAAAGTAAAAACCTCATAAAGAATTGAGGCGATTTATAACAACAATTCAAAAAGCATGGGTGCGTAGATTTTTGATAGGGGTGCGCAATTGTATTAAAATAGGTTACACGTTCCATTTAAGATTGAAACGACTCCAAAAAGTTAAAGATAAGGTATTATGATAAACCTAATCTAGAACGAAGGAGTCTTTTTTTATATTAGAAATCATTGATTTATATGACTAAATAAGCAATATAAGGCCAATTTGCTATTTAATTAATGATAATATTAGGTTTTTTGATGATAATGGAGTATACTAGAACATGGTCGAAGTTAGAAATGACGGTAGATCTAAAAAAGAAAAAGGAGTAATCGACATGACAGGAACAGTAAAATGGTTTAACGCAGACAAGGGATATGGTTTTATCTCAACAGAAGAAGGCAAAGATGTATTCGTACACTTTAGTGCAATTCAAACTGATGGATACAAATCACTTGAAGAAGGAAGCAAAGTTGAATTTGATGTTGTAAATAGCGATCGCGGCGAAACTGCAGCAAACGTTATTAAACTATAATATTCAATCAGTCTAACATAGGCTTTTAAAAAAAAGTGTAAATCATCTCATTAATAATCAATCATCATATAGCATTTTGAAATTAGTTACCTATAAAAGACACGAAGGGGCTGTAACGAAATGAAGATTTAATTTTCTTCATGGACTTAGCAGTCCTT
>JBLRWW010000026.1:0-17723 GCA_047921055.1 Acholeplasmataceae bacterium | reverse complement strand
TAAAAAAAAAGAGGCTTTCGCCTCTTTAAAGTTAACTATTCTAAAATCTTTGTAACTGAACCAGCACCAACGGTACGTCCACCTTCACGAATAGAGAACTTAGTTCCTTCTTCGATTGCGATTGGGTGAATCAATTCAACGATCATGACAGTGTTATCACCAGGCATAACCATTTCAGTACCTTCTTGTAGAGTGATGACACCAGTCACGTCAGTTGTACGGAAGTAGAATTGTGGGCGGTAGTTTGAGAAAAACGCTGTATGACGTCCACCTTCTGCTTTTGACAAGACGTAAACTTGTGCTTCAAATCTGAAGTGTGGGTTTACTGATTTTGGTTTAGCTAATACTTGACCACGTTCAACTTGATCACGTGAAACACCACGTAATAAAGCACCGATGTTATCGCCAGCTTGAGCGAAGTCTAATAATTTTCTAAACATTTCAACGCCAGTACATACTGTTTTTTTAGTATCAGTAATACCAACGATTTCAATTTCGTCACCGACTTTAACTTGACCACGTTCAACACGTCCAGTTGCTACTGTACCACGACCAGTAATCGTAAATACGTCTTCAACAGGCATCAAGAATGGTTTATCGGTTTCACGGATTGGTGTGTCAATATAGCTATCAACTGCATCCATTAATTCTTGGATGCCGCCTTGCCATGCTTCATCGCCTTCTAAAGCTTTAAGCGCAGAACCACGGATAATAGGAATATCATCACCTGGGAAATCATATTCTGATAATAATTCACGAACTTCCATTTCGACTAAGTCTAATAACTCTTCGTCATCAACCATGTCAGCTTTGTTTAAGAAAACAACCAACTTAGGCACACCAACTTGGCGTGAAAGTAAGATATGTTCTCTGGTTTGTGGCATAGGGCCGTCTGCAGCAGAAACAACTAAGATCCCGCCATCCATTTGTGCAGCACCAGTAATCATGTTTTTAACGTAGTCAGCATGACCTGGGCAGTCAACGTGTGCATAGTGACGTGTTTCAGTTTCATATTCTACGTGTGCAGTATTAATGGTAATACCACGAGCTTTTTCTTCAGGTGCGCTATCAATTGATGCATAATCTTTAACTTGTGCAAATCCTTTTTTCGCTAAAACTGTTGTAATCGCAGCAGTTAAAGTTGTTTTCCCATGGTCAACGTGGCCAATTGTACCGATATTAACATGGGTTTTATTTCTTTCAAATTTTTGTTTTGCCATTTTAAATATTTCCTCCTATAAAATTTCTTTAGTTTTTTTTGTTTTTTAGTTTTATTTAACCATACTTATTGTATATTAAATCCTATGATTTTGCAAGTGGATTAATTGACTCCACGTTTTTTAATAATTTCTTCTGTAATCGATTTTGGACAACGTTCATAGCGTGAAAATTGCATAATGAAGTTGGCACGACCTTGCGTATTTGAACGTAAGGATGTTGCATAACCAAACATTTCAGATAATGGTACATTGGCGCGAATCGCAACCGCGTTACCACGACCTTCTTGGCTTTCTAGACGTCCACGTCTAGAGGTTAAGTCGCCAATGACGTTACCAACATAATCATTTGGTACAACCACTTCGACATCCATGATTGGTTCTAGTAAAATCGGGAATGCTTTTGTCTTGGTTTCTTTTAAAGCCATGGACGCAGCAATCTTAAAGGCCATTTCAGATGAGTCAACATCATGGTAAGATCCATCAAAAAGCGTTGCTTTAATATCAATGGCAGGATAGCCTGCTAAAATACCATTTGGCAAGGCTTCTTCTAAACCTTTTTGAACGGCTGGAATGTATTCACGGGGAACAACACCACCAACAATTTTATCGACAAACTCAAAGCCTTTGTTTGGATTTGGTTCAAATCTCAACCAGACATGACCATATTGTCCACGACCACCAGATTGACGGACGAATTTCCCTTCAATTTCAGCCATTTCAGAAATGGTTTCACGGTATGATACTTGCGGTTCAGCCACATTGGCTTCGACCTTAAATTCACGTTTCATCCGGTCAACAATGATTTCTAAGTGTAATTCACCCATACCAGCGATAATGGTTTGACCTGTTTCGTGGTCGGTGAACGTTCTAAATGTTGGATCTTCTTCCGCTAACTTTTGAAGCGCAATCCCCATACGGTCTTGGTCTTGTTTGGTTTTTGGTTCAATCGCAACGTTAATGACAGGCTCAGGGAATACCATTGATTCTAAGATAATATCATCTTTTTCACTGGCAAGAGTATCTCCAGTTGTTGTATCTTTTAAGCCAACAACAGCGGCGATATCGCCAGCATAAACATCCTTTATCTCTTCACGGTGATTCGCATGCATTTGAAGCACACGTCCAAAACGTTCTTTCTTACCTTTTGATGTGTTTAAGACATATGACCCTGAGGTCGTATGGCCAGAATACACTCTAAAGAATGTTAACCGGCCCACATAAGGGTCAGTCATGACTTTAAAGGCTAAGGCTGTAAACGGTTCTGAATCATCGGCATGACGTAAGACTTCTTGACCATAACTATCAACCCCAACAATCGATTCAACATCGGTTGGTGCAGGCAAATAATCAATCACAGCATCTAACATCATCTTAACACCTTTATTTTTAAAGGCGGTCCCACAAAGTACAGGGAAGAACTTCACCGCTAGGGTGCCCTTACGAATGGCACGTTTGATTTGATCAATACGCACGTCTTCGCCTTCTAAGTATTGCATCATGATTTCTTCATCGAAATCTGCAACTGCTTCAATCAATTGTTCACGTTTTTCATTCACCACACCTAATAAATCTTTAGGGATGGGGATTTCTTTATTTACTTCATCGGGATTACCATCATAGGCATAGGCTTTCATCTCAACGATGTCAATGATGCCTGTAAAATCTGCTTCAGCACCAATTGGCCACTGAATTGGATATGCTTTAACGCCTAGGCGGTTATGCATGGTTTTGACTGCATAAGCAAAGTCTGCACCAATTTTATCCATCTTATTAACAAATACAATTCTTGGAACTTTATATTCAGTCGCTTGGCGCCAAACGGTTTCCGTTTGAGGCTCAACGCCTGCTTGTGCATCAAGCACAGTCACTGCGCCATCTAGAACACGAAGGGAACGTGAGACTTCAACAGTGAAGTCAACGTGACCTGGGGTATCAATGACGTTAATGCGATGTTCTTTCCAATAAGCTGTTGTTGCTGCTGATGTAATGGTAATGCCGCGTTCTTGCTCTTGTTCCATCCAGTCCATTTGTGAGGCACCGTCGTGGGTTTCTCCAAGGCGATGAATTTTACCTGTATGAAACAAAATACGTTCTGTCGTAGTTGTTTTACCGGCGTCAATATGGGCCATAATGCCTATATTGCGGGTTTTTTGTAATGACACTTCACGAGGCATAAATCATTCTCCTTTTTACCAACGATAGTGAGCAAATGCTTTATTTGCTTCAGCCATACGATGGACGTCTTCGCGTTTTTTAACCGCTGCTCCCAAACCTTGGGATGCATCGACTATTTCTTTTGCTAATCTTTCTTCCATCGTTTTTTCGTGGCGTAAACGTGAATAGTTGATTAACCATCTTAATCCTAACGCTTGCTTTCTTGTGGGTCTCACTTCAACAGGTACTTGATAGTTTTGGCCCCCAATACGACGTGAGCGTACTTCGAGTATTGGCATGATGTTGTTTAATGCTTCATTGAATACATCAATGGGTTCGCGTCCTGTAACTTCTTTGACGCGGTTAAATGCTCCATATAGAATACTTTGTGCTGTTCCTTTTTTACCATCAACCATGAGTGTGTTTACAACGCGTGTAACCAGCTTTGATTGATAAATTGGATCAGGTAAAACATCGCGTTTTACGATATGTCCTTTACGTGGCATGAGTTCACCTTCTTCCTTAAGTGTGTTTTATCATTTTTTTTATTTTTTTAAATTATCTTTTAACTGGTGCTGCTTTAGGTGTTTTAGCACCATATTTAGAACGTGCTTGTTTACGGTTAGCGACGCCTGAGGTATCAAGTGTTCCACGAATAATGTGGTAACGTACACCTGGTAAGTCTTTCACACGACCACCGCGGATTAAAACCACGCTATGCTCTTGTAAAGAGTGACCGATACCTGGAATATATGCTGTAACTTCGGTTCCGTTTGATAAACGCACACGGGCATATTTTCTTAATGCTGAGTTAGGTTTTTTAGGTGTCATCGTTGTTACACGTGTACATACGCCACGTTTTTGTGGTGAAGCATAATCAGATACTTGATTTTTCTTGCTGTTGAACCCATAACCTAATGCAGGTGATTTTGACTTATAGTTTTTGTCAGTTCTACCGGTTTTAACAAGTTGTGAAATGGTTGGCATGTTTTGTTCTCCTTTCTTAAACACATATCCATGTGTTTCATTTTTTGTGGAAAAAATTATTTTTGGCTTTATTAAGCCAAAATAATTCTGAATTTTATGTGTATTTCACACAGCGTTTTTATTATATAATGAATCGATTTGAATGTCAACTTGTTTGTGTATAAAAAGTGTATTTTTTAGGTAAAAAAAAGATGATGTGTAAGATCATCTTCAATTATTTAAGTTTTTTAAAGGCATAAACGCTGCCCACAAGTGTATTGGCGAGTTTTGCCGGTAAACATTTGTGCAAGAAAACGAACAATTTGTACTTAAATCCAATGGTTTTATATAAAGGCAAATGTTTTTGATAGACCAACCGTTTGATGATGCGTGCTGCGTACTCTGAATCCATCCCGTTTTGTTCATCTTTTTCCATCACAGCTAAGGATTTGGCCACACGTTTTTTATAAATGGTTGATTCTTCATTGTTTTTTTGGCGGTTTTTCGTAAATCCTGTTTTAATATCGCCAGGCATAATGGCGCATGCTTTAATACCAAAAGGCGCGACCTCATTGGCAAGTGCCTCTGTAAATGCATTGATCGCTGCTTTTGAGCTGCTATAAAACGCTTGAAAGGGAATGGAAAGTCTTGCAGCCACTGATGATACGTTTAAGATTCTACCGTAGCCTTGTTGTCGCATTAATGGTAGTACTGCCTTAGTAGAGTTAAAAACACCCATGAAATTGACATTAAATAAATAAGCGACTTGATCAGGGTCGGTATCTTCGATACTGCCCGAGATGCCCATGCCGGCATTATTGATGATGCAATCAATTCTGCCTTCAATTTCAAAAATGTCTTGGTAGGCGCGCTCTAAACTTTCAAGGTCCGTGACATCTGCTTGAATGCTTTTAATGTGTTTGTCAAAAACCTTTGAACGTGAGATACTATAGACCTTAGCACCTTTTTCGCTTAAGATTTTAGCGGTGGCCAGTCCAATACCTGATGATGCGCCTGTAATAATAACAACCTTCATAACTACTCCTTTAGATCTTTAAGTGCGTTTAATACAGCAACAATCTTATCCATCGCTTCATCCATTTGTGCTTTGGTGTGGGTTGCGGTGTAGCTTGTTCTGATTAAACACTCACCAACAGGTGTTGCTGGTGGTAAGACAGGGTTCACATACACACCTTGTTCAAATAGCATGTTACATGCTAAGATGGTGCGTAATTGTGTATAGGTAAAAATTGGGATAATCGGGGTTCTTGAATCTTTGACTGCAATACCACGTGCTTTTAAGCCGTCACGCATGTAATCAGAGATATCATGGAGTGCTTGAACGCGTTCAGGTTCTTTTTTTAAGATGCGTAATGCTGCTTGTGCAGCAGCGGTATTCGCAGCGGGAATCGCTGCCGAAAATATATAAGGTCTTGAATTATGTCTAATGTAATCAACGACATCTTTTTCAGCGGCCACATAGCCACCAAGACTTGCCAGTGATTTAGAAAATGTGCCCATAATGATATCGACTTCATCTTCTAGTCCAAAATGTTCAGCAGTACCGCGACCTGTTGGTCCCATCACACCAAATCCGTGTGCGTCATCAACCATAATGCGTGCACCATATGCTTTACCTAGTCTGCATATATCTGGGAGCTTGGCAATATCGCCTGACATGCTAAAGACACCGTCAGTGATGATGAGTTTACCCTTATTGGGGTCAGCTGCTTTTAATTTCTTTTCTAGATCTTCCATGTCACCATGGTTATAGCGCACCACTTCAGCATAGCTTAGGCGTGTGCCATCATAAATGCTTGCATGGTTTTCTTTATCAGAAAAAATAATGTCATTGCGTCCAGCAATGGCAGAAATAATACCTAGATTACTTTGGAAACCGGTTGAAAAAATGGTCGCTGCATCTTTATTTAAAAATTCAGCAAGCTCGGTTTCAAACTGGTTGTGTAAATCAAGTGTCCCGTTTAAAAAGCGTGATCCTGAGACGCCTGTACCATATTTTAACGTCGCATCAACTGCTGCTTTAATGACATCAGGATGAGAGGTTAATCCCAAATAATTATTTGAACCAATCATAATGACTGATTTATCTTCCATTGTAACCACTGTATCTTGTTTACTGATTAGTTCGTGAAAATAAGGATAAACACCAGCTTCACGTGCTTTTTTGGCTGTATCATATGTGTAACATTTCTTAAATAAATCCATATGCTTTCCTCGTTTCAAAATGTAACTAAATCTATTATATAATACTTTTGATGATTTCGCGATGAAAATAATTGCTTTTTTATTTATGAAATAAATAAGAAATATTACCGGTTAATCTCACTATAGGCTACGGCAATTTTACTTGCTAAATCAGCGTTGTGATAGACCAATTCAAGGTTTGCAGCCAAGCTATCGCCTTTGGTTACTTGTGATATCTCTTTTAATAAAAAGGGTGTTGTTTCTTTACCTTTAATGTTTAATGCTTGTGCTTTTAAGATGGCTTCATCAATCGTTTGATTGATGGTTTTAGCATCCATGCTATACATATCAGGAATCGGATTGGCAACTAAAATACCACCCTTAATGCCTAATTGCCATTTAGATGATATGAGATGTGCAATATCTTCTGGTGTGTCCAGTTGATAATCAACCTGATATTGACTTTCGTTGGTATAAAAGGCTGGTAACATCTTGGTCTTATACCCAATGACTTCAACACCTTTGGTTTCTAAATATTCTAAGGTTAAACTCAAATCTAAAATAGATTTTGCCCCAGCACAAACAACACAGACATTGGTAGATGCCAACTCTTCTAGGTCTCTAGAAATATCAAAGGTTTCTTGTGCACCACGATGCACACCGCCAATACCGCCTGTAGCAAAGACTGAAATGCCTGCAAGTTCACAGGCAATCATAGTCGCTGAGACGGTGGTTGCGCCTATTTTCTTTTGTGATAAGACATAACCAAAATCGCGTTTTGATACTTTAATGACATCCTTTGATTTGGCTAAAGTTTCTAGTTCGTTATCCGTTAAACCGATTTTAATTTTGCCATCCATAATGGCAATAGTTGCCGGAACGGCGCCATTTTTAATAATGATTTCTTCGACTTTTTTTGCCATAGTGATGTTTTCGGGGTATGGCATGCCATGCGAGATAATTGTCGATTCTAGTGCAACAATGGGTCTATTGGCAATCATTGCTTCTAATATATCTGGTCTAATGACTAATGAATTATGCATGATTTAATCCTTTAGCAAGTGATTGAAGTTTATAAATTTGTGATTTTTCACCCACAACAATCATTGTATCAAATGCCTTTAAGACTTGATTGGCATTAGGATTAAAAATGAACTCGTTGTTGGATTCTTTTCTAATCGCTAAGACAATAAGCCCCGTCTTTTCAGCAATCTTTGATTCTTTTAACATTTTTTCAGATAACTCTGAACCTTCTTCGATTTGAACTTCTTCTAGGTTTAATTCGATATTACCTGTATCAATGATATGATCCATAAAGTGTGACGCTTTGGGTTTTAACATGAGAAGTGCCAGTTTCTTACCCCCAATTTCATTAGGGCTAACGGTTTCGTTTGCCCCTGCACGTTTGAGTTTTCGATCAGAACGTTCTTCGTGCGCACGCGCAATGATATGGATATCTGGTCTTAACTCACGCGCGGTTAATACCACATAGACATTATCAGCATCTTTAGGTAAGGTTGTGATTAACCCTTTTGCATCTTTAATATTGGCCGCTTTTAAACTTTCTTCACGCGTCGCATCTTCATAAACATATAAAAAGCCTAAGGTTTTGATTTCTTCGATGATGTCTGGGTCTTGTTCGATAATTACAAATGTCGCTTCTGCTTGTTCAAGTTGCTTAGCAACATAAATACCCGTTTCACCTGCACCACATAAAATGATATGATCTTTTAATGTTTCAATGACTTTGTTCATTTTCTTTTTCCTCCATGTTTCATAAAATTCACCACCACTAAAATAAGAGACGATGGCCGATAAGAGATAGCCCACCATAAAGATACTTAAAATAATCAAGATGATTGTAAATATTTTAGCCTGTGGTGTCATATCAGCAACTTCTTTAAATCCAACGGTTGAAATGGTAATGATCGTCATGTAAAGACCATCTAGAAATCCAACAGATAATGTTGCCATATAGATGATGGTTGATGTGAATATAAGAATGAGCATCAAACCCAGCCATATGCTGGCAATGTATTTTGTTTTCATGGTGACTCCTTTCTTATCATTTTAAGTATTTATTTTTGTTCTATTTTTTTGGGTTGATTGATTTCTTTTAAGTATTGAAAAACAACTTTGAGTGTCCCTGCTATTGGAATCGCGAGTAAGACACCTGCAAATCCGAAAATAGCGCCAAAGAAAATAAAGCTTGATAAGACAGCTAAAGGATGAATATGGACTTGATCACCAAAGACTTTGGGTTGTACAATGGCCGTTTCAATGACTTGCTCAATCGCGTTTAACACTAAGACGATGATAATACCAATGATAAAGACGCTTGGTCCATTCATCGTTTGTCCATGTTCTAGATGTAAGGTTGTTAATAAAATGATTGGTGCTGCCATGCCCAACCATACACCTAAATATGGAATCACACATAATAGACCCATGAGTAGTCCAAAGATTAAGCCATATGTGACTGTAAAGTAAGGGATGAAAAAGGATAAGATTGTATAGGTAATCATGAAGAATACTGCAACAAACAGCATCATCTTACCTTGTCCAATAAAATAAAGTTTAATGACTGCATCACTACGTTTACCAAGTTCAGTGACATGTCCATTGATTTGTTTAGGAAATATATTAGCAATACTTTCAAAAATATAAGTTTTTTCTTTTACTAAGTAATATAAAAATACTGGCGTTAAGACAAAGATAAATAAACCGTTTAAGATGCTAGAAAATATGTTGCTGATGCCTACAAAAATGACACCTAACAGCCCAAAGAACTTATCAAATGATATCCCTTGATTTGTCAGTTCATCAATGATTTCAGCAATGGATGCGCCATCAAAATAGGTCTGGAAATTGTTTAGTAAGTCGGTTAAGACAACTTCAACCATTTGATCGTCAATCAGTGAGATGAGGCTTGCAATGATATTGGTCATTTGCGTCACAACAAAGATAATGACAATCACTATAATCGATAACGCAAACACAATACCTATAAAAATAGCTAGTACAATCGCGAGTGTATCAGATAGCTTTAAATGTTTTTTAAGCCAAATGGATAATGGCCCAATCACAAAGCTTAAGAAAAAGGCAATCGCAAACGGTGTTAATACCGCGCCAATGGCCAATCCTAATCGAATTAAAAGGCTGGCGGCTAGTAGTTTAAAAACATAAAGACCAATGATGGTTAATGTGATGATTGCGATGACCAATAGTATGGTTTGTAGTTTTTCTTTTGAGAATCTGTTGTTTTTCATGGTTTCACCATCCCTAATTTATTAATCATATTATAACACGGATTTACACGAGATGTCATTACCTGTCTATAAAGTCAACACTTAACAAAAACACGCCCGTGGGCGTGTTTACTTAAACATTAAAGGTATCAGGTGTTTCAAAATCCTGTTTTTCTGGTTTTTGAATCGATAACGCCATGATGACAGCTATAAAGGTGTAGACCATCATGCCACCAATAACAATTGTATAGCCACCGGTCAAATCAAATCCAATACCAAAGGGTAATGGGCCTAACGCACTACCTAAGACCATAAAGACGGTTGCTGCACCACGGATACTACCTAAGTAGCGTCTACCAAAGTAATTGGGCCATAAGACGTTTAATGCCAAACTCATAATGGCAATCGCTGTTCCGTATAATAAGACAAAGATGATCGCTGTTTGATATCCAGTCACACCCCAAATGAGAAAGGCCAAGCTTAAGATGACCATGACAAGTGTGATGAAAAAGACATACTTTACTTTAATATTATCAATTAATACACGTGCAATTAAAGGCATAGCAAATGCCGGAAGCGCAATCAAACC
This sequence comes from Acholeplasmataceae bacterium, assembly GCA_047921055.1. GTDB lineage: Bacteria > Bacillota_I > Bacilli_A > Acholeplasmatales > Acholeplasmataceae > JBLRWW01. Next base: position 7,341 of record JBLRWW010000026.1, on the reverse strand, counting down.
AATGATGATGGCTGCTTCTTGATTGGAAACACCTTTTAGTGACATCATTGAAAAAAAGTGAAAGGTAATGCCGGTTGAAACCATTGAGGGAATGGTTGAGATAAAGCCTACAAACCAAAACTCTTTGGTTTTAATGGCTTGTTTTAAGGTAAAGCTTTCGCTTTCCATTTTTAATAGTGAGGCTTTCACATCATCATCAGAGCCTGTGATGCTATTTTCGATGGATATACCGATATCTTCTGGTTTATTCACAACAAAGATAATCGCGATAGGCACAAAACCAATGAGTAAGATCAAACTCCAAATGCGCCATGCTGTTGGCCAACCGTACTGGGTAATCATCCAAAGGTTAAATGCTGGAATCGACATGGTCGCAAGCAAATTCCCAAATCCTGCCAAGCTCATGCTAAAGGCACGTTTTTTTTCAAACCATTGAGGCACCAAACTGTTAGGAATCAAAGTCATGGATCCTTGTCCAAAATATCTTAATAAAAAGAAACCAAAGAAAATCATTGCTAAGTTTGTGACAAAACTATTATAAAAAGCTGTTAAGGCAAGTAGTGTCGCAACAATGATTAACATCCGTCTGGCACCATAGCGATCAACTGCACGTCCCATAAAGATTAATAAAAGACCACTAAAAACTGTTGCAATCGAATACGCACTCGATATTTGTGTGGCTGAATAGCCAAATTCTTGATTGTACGCATTAATAAAAACACTAATCGAATAGGTTTGTCCTGGCGCTGAAAAGAAAAAAGCCAGGCCACTTAAGACCATCATTACCCATCCATAATATAGTTTTTGATTGATTTTTAGTGCTAGTTTTTTCATAATGCCTCCGGACTCAGATGTTATTATAACAAAAAAAGCATCTGTATGGTAACAAATGCCTTGATTTTGATACGTTTTATTTTATGACATTTGATTGATGATCTCAATTGTTTCTTTTAATACTTTTTTAGACTCAGGGAGTCCAAAAAACATCCATACATGCATCATCTCTTCATAAAGATGGGCATCAACTTTATCTCCTAGGGCACAAATGAGTCTTAGGGTATCTGGATAGAGTAGGTCATGTGAACCAGAAAACACAGTGATTGGCGGAAGATTCTGAAGATTCCCATAAATAGGACTGAGTTTAGGATCTTTAAGATCAAGTGTGCCTTGATAAAGCTTGCCTGCTTTTTTTAAGGCGCCTACATTTAAAATAGGATCATTTTTGTCAATTTCTAAAACCCTCGGGTCTTCTAGTGTCACATCAAGCCATGGCGATAACAAGATGACATGTTCAGGTAGTTTGATGTTTTTTTGAACCAAAATTTGTGAAAGTCCCAATGCGAGTCCGCCACCAGCGGAATCACCCATAATCATAATCTTATGATCGGGATAATCATTTAAAATGGATGCATAAAGGGGGATTATAAGATCATAAGTCTTAGGTGCTGTTTCTGGAATTAGTGGGTAGTCTGGCGCGATGATGGTCGCGTGTGTTTGTTTTAATAGATGATTAATAAATGTCCAGTGAATCGGCTGAAATCCGTGTAAATATGCACCACCATGAAGATATAAAATCACGATGTTTTGCGCATCTTCTTTGGGTTTTAAGGTTAAGATATCACTTGAAAGCATACTACTTTCTTTAATATCATATGATTTATACATGCCTTTTTTAGGCATTGACTTATCATTTTGATAAGGTGGGCTTAAAAGGGCTTTGGCTAGATTTTCTTTATAGTTTAAAAGACGCATGACTTTTTCAATCATTTTGGCTTGTTTACTTGGCATGGCATCTCCTTATCTTCATTTATGGTCTTAAACTTATTATATCAAATTAGACAACATCGTGTGCCACCAACATAGATTTCATACCAATTAATCTCTTTAATGATGTATTCATGAATGGTTTTTATCACGTGCGTTTATACATAACTATCCCTTTATTAATCTCTTTTAAAATATCAGATGCTTCATCGACTTCTTTGATATAGATTAAATCAATATCTTTAACAAACAACTCATTAAGTTCTTCTAAAAGACCAAAGAAGGTTAACCCCTTGAATTGACCATCAATTGCCAAATCAATATCACTCAGCGGATCTGCTTGACCTTTTGCATAAGAACCAAATAATATGATTTTATCAATGTCATATCTCAAAGTTAAGGGGATCACAATGTTTTTGATGTCGTTTAACTCATATATACCAAGTTTTTCAGTAACAATACCTTGACTGTTTTTTGGATACTTTTTAATATATGATGTCACGAGCTTTTCTACCCATGGACTGGGATTTCTTTTTCCTGACTCCCAATTTTCAATGGTTCTTTTTGGAATATCTGTCAAATCACTCAGTTCTTGTTGTGTAATATTGTATTTGGCTCTCGTCTCTTTTAACTTGTATGCCATATGAATCACCTCTTAAACTCATTATATCACCCAATGGGTGGTTTTTCAAGTTATTTTATATCAATAGATCCTGTGTTATCCACGAAAAGTCATCACCTTTTGATGTTTAAAACCCATAAAAACCCACGATGTGGCATTGAACTACACCTCCAAAAATTTTCGTGCTATAATAATGATAATCAAAAATCAAATAAAGGATATTAATTGACAATGACTGAACAATTGAAAAACATTCCACCACTGAGTATAGAAACCATTTATAGTCAGTGGTCCAAAACGTATAACAAAGAAGGCAAGCCCGATTGGTCTCATATTTTTCCGTATTATCACGATGATTTGGTCTTTCAAGATTCCATTCAAAAAATTGAAGGCATCGTGCCTTTTAAAAAGATGTGTGCACGTTTGACTAAAAGATGTCGTAGTCTTCATATGGAAATCTTAAATGTCACGATGCATGATAAAACCATTATGTTTGAATGGATCATGACGATGAAGTTTAGAATATTTCCTTCAACACCAATGTATGGGGCAACGAGACTTACCTTACACGACAATGGTCAAATTCTAGAACAACGTGATTATTATGATATCTGGGGCGACATCAGTAATGGTGTGCCCATTTATCGCCGGTTTTATCGTTGGTTCATGCGTGCCTTTTTTGGATAATTGTTTGTGAAAGGATACCCTTATGAAGTGGCCTGAAGAGTTAAACTTTTTAAATAGTAGAAAAGCCCAACAAAAAGAAACGACCCAATCGATGACTGGGTCTTTAAGTGTTGTGAGTGGTGCAACCTCAGGTGTCGGTTTAGCCACCATTAAAGCACTTGCTAAAGCGGGTTCTAATATTGTGATGGTCTGCCGAAATAAAGATAAGGCAATCCCTATTCAAAAAGAACTTGAAACACTATTTCATGTGAAGGTTGATATTGTCTTGGCTGATTTTATGGATTTTGAGTCTGTAAGAAATGCCGCAGAATTCATTAACAAGCATTATCCTAAAATTGATGTTTTAATTAATAGTGTTGGGATCCATTCCACAAGAAAAAGATATAACAAAGATGGGATTGAATCCAGTTTTTGTGTGAATCATTTAAGTGTCTTTTTATTTACTGAGCTTTTATTAGATAAAATGAGAAAAAGCGCACCTTCAAGAATCATTCATGTCAATTCAGAAGGCCACCGCTTTGGTGGCGTCAAATTAAAAGATGTAAACTTTAAAAGACGCATTTATACTGGTTTAAAGGGGTATGGTCAGTCAAAGACTGCCCAACTTTTAACCATGCTTGAACATGAAAAGCAATTGCAAGGTAGTGGTGTCACCATTAATGCCTGTCATCCAGGTGCAGTTAAAACAAATATTGGAAGCAATAATGGCTTTTTATATCGCATGTTTTTTAAATATGTCACATCCTTATTCTTAAAAGATGTCTCAATATCAGCAAACGCCCTTTATTATTTGGCTGCTTCTCCTGACTTAGAGGGAGTCTCTGGCAAATTCTTTAATTTAACGATTGAAGAAACACCAGCCAAACACGCAACCCATATGGATATGGTAAAACCTGTGTATGCCTTAAGTAAAAAAATGGTGGGATTAGACCATGCATGAATCACATTATGATGTCATTGTTGTGGGTGGCGGTATTGCTGGCCTAACGGCAGCAAACTACCTATCAAAGACAAATTTAAAGGTCTCTTTAATTGAAAAAGAAAAAACGCTTGGCGGAAATATCAACTCATTTAACTATAAAGGACATATCCTTGATGGTGGTATTCGCTCGATTGAATCCTCTGGTGTCTTAAAGCCGATGATTAAAGATTTAGGGCTAGATGTCACCCTTGTGAAAAGTCCTGTAACTTTAGGCATTAAAGGTGATGTGATCACCTTAAATGACGCATCAGATATCAAAAGCTATGAAGCATTATTAATAAAGCATTTTCCCAATAACGAGAAAGAGATTCATGTGATTGTTAAAAAAATCAACAAGATCTTAAAAGCAATGGATGTATTATATGGGATTGATAATCCGATGATTGTTGATTTTAAAAAAAGACCTGGTTATGCCTTATCTTTAATCCCTTGGTTTTTTAAATTTGTACCAACCATCTTAAAAATTGATAAACTCACGATGCCTGTTGAAGACTACCTAGCGCGATTCACTAAAAACCAAGCCTTAATTGATATCATTGCTCAGCACTTCTTTAAAGCAACCCCAACCTTTTTCGCCCTTGGTTATTTTAGTATTTATTTTGATTATCATTATCCTTTGGGTGGGACAGGGTCATTAATTAAAGCCTTAGAGCATCATGCACGTGATCATGGTGTGACTATTTTAAATGATAAAGCCATTGATTCTATTAATCCAAGTGGGCATGTCATTAAGGATTCACGTGGAGATCTCTACCACTATAAGAAACTCATTTGGGCTGCAGATCTTAAATATCTTTATCAAAACCTTCATGACATGGATACTTTAAAACCCAAAGTTAGAGATAAGGTTTTAACTAAAAAAGCACTCATCAATGATAAGCGTGGTGCAGAGTCCGTTTTAACTGTTTATTTAGAAACAGATCTACACGTGGATTACTTTAAAGAAATTCATAGTGGCCACTTCTTTTATACACCAAATAAAGCTGGTAAACATTCAAAGGCTTATCCGTTATCAAATGATAAAGATACCCTATTTGAAACATTAAAAAATCTATATGACCTAGAAACCTATGAGATCTCAATACCAGCATTAAGAGATGCAGCATTATCCCCTAAAGGACAAACGGGTGTAATTATCTCTATCTTGTGTCCTTATGATTTAATCAAGCATGTGGATGATTCTGGGTTTTATGATGACTTTAAGACAATGACGGAACGTCATTTTGTTAAAGTGTTGTCAGAATCCATTTATCCAAGTTTAGAAGACCATATCATTTCAAGTTTCTCTTCAACACCTATCACTTTTAAAAACAGAACCCATAACACCGATGGTGCCATCATTGGATGGGCTTATGATAGCAATCCCATTCCAGTCCATCATAAGATGTCAAAGATTACCAAATCAATTGATACCCCTATCCCTGATATCTATCAAGCAGGGCAATGGTCATTTAGTCCAGCTGGCGTCCCTATTTCTATTATTACCGGAAAGTTAGCTGCTGACAAAGTTAAAAAAGCGCTTAAAGCCAAAGGAGGACCAAAAACTTGAAAAAGAAAGTTGTTATTGTTGGTGCCGGTATTTCCGGTTTGACTGCCGCCTCATATTTAGCAAAGGCCGGACATGATGTCACCTTATTAGAAAAATCAGATGATGTCGGTGGTTTGGTTGGTAGTTTTAATATTGATGGTTATACTTTTGATCAAGGCATTCGTGGTGTTGAAAATTCAGGCACCCTTTTTCCGATGTTAAAGCAACTCGGCATTAACGTTGAATTTTTACCCAATATCGTTGATATGGGTATTGGTGACGATATGATTTCTATTCATCCTGATGATAATTATGGGTCTTATCGCGATCTTTTATTAAAAACATACCCTGAGGATATAGATGCCATTATTAAGATTTTTAAAGATGTGAAAAAGATTTCTAAATATATGGAAGTTTTATATGATATTGATAACCCTTTATTTTTAGATCCTAAAGAAGATTATAAGTATTTATTAAAAACAATTGTCCCTTGGATGTTTAAGTATACTTTTACCATTGGTAAAATTGAAAAATTAAAAGAACCAATCATTCCTTATTTAAAAAAGTATACGAGTAACTTAAATTTAATTGACGCGATCAGTCAACATTTTTTCACTGACACACCTGCCTTTTTCGCCTTAAGTTATTTAAAGATGCACAGTGATTATTATTATCCCAAAGGTGGAACAAAAACGATTGTGCACAGTTTAAGAGATTATATCATTAAGCATCACGGTATCGTTAAAACAGACACTGAAGTGACATCCATTGATGTCAATGCGAAAATCGCATATCACCATAATGATCCTTATCCATATGACGCACTGATTTGGTGTGGGGATTTAAATCATATGTATCAAGGCATTAAAAATACTGATGTCAATTATCTTGAAACCAAAGAGAAACTTTTAAAAGCTAAGGGCAATGATTCACTTTATCAAATGTATATGTCAGTGGATCTGGGATTAGACTTTTATAAAGATAAATTTTCTGGTCACGTCTTTTACATGCCACAGAAAGTTGGGTTATCAGGGTTACCAATGACCGCACCTGAACTGATGACACATTTAGAATCATTAGATAAAGATCACCGAAAAGAACACCTTTTTAATTGGTTAGATGATTTCGCCAAAACAACAACTTATGAAATCTCTGTCCCTATTTTAAGAGATCAAACCTTAGCCCCTAAAGGCAAATCAGCTGTCATTATTAGTACACTCTTTGATTATGATTTAACGCTATGGTTATCAGAACATAATCTTTATAGCGACTTTAAGAAAAGGCTAAGTGAGGCCATTATCAAGATACTTGATGATACCCTTTTAAAGGGCTGGAAAGCACATATCTTAAAGGTGATTGAAGCAACCCCCTTAACCATTAAGTCAAGACTTAATAATACCGGTGGCGCGATTACTGGTTGGTCATTTCATGGTGATATCCCAGTTGAAAGTAAACTCTTTAAAATCGCAAGATCAATTAAAACGCCATTTCCTTATATCTTTCAATCCAGTCAATGGTCTTTCTCACCGTCTGGTTTTCCAACCTCAATTGTGACAGCGAAGATTGCTGCTAATAAAGTTGATAAGATGAAGATTAAATAATGTAAAAGACTGATTAACATGAGTAACACTCAGGTAATCAGTCTTTTTTTATTGATTAAGTTTTAATGTTGTTCTCTAAGCTTTTGACCGCATTCACGGCAATAACGATCGCCTGGCTCGTTTAATTTACCACAGCTGCATCTGTTTTCAGCATTTG
>JBLRWW010000025.1:0-18551 GCA_047921055.1 Acholeplasmataceae bacterium | reverse complement strand
TTAATGATTGACGCATCCAAAGGATAAGAAGGTGACTCTATGAGTCACTTTTTTTTCTACAATAAAAATGTGTTTAGGTATTGTGCGACAAACAATACTGTGTTATAATTATGTCAAAGGAGTGATGTTATGAATCCCCAATTCAAACGAGGTATTATCGAACTGTGTGTGTTATCAACACTTGCAGACCGTGATGATTATGGCTATGAAATCATGAGTCAACTATCAAAACACATCAATATTAACGAAAACACAATCTATCCGATTTTAAGACGACTGACAAAAGAAGGCTATTTTCAAACCTATTTGCAAGAATCAAATGAAGGCGCACCAAGAAAATATTACCAGATGACAAAAAAAGGTTTTATATATTATTTTGAGTTAAGAGAACAATGGGATGAATTTATAGGTGGTGTCTATCACATCATCAACCAAGGAGGTAAGAAAAATGAAGACATTTTTAGAAGATTTAAAGAAAGAACTGATTAATCATAATATCAGTGCATCTGACATTGAAGAGATTATTTCTGACCATGAAGAAATGATTGCATCAGCCGTCGAACGTGGACTAGATAATGACGAGATTAAAGCACAATTTGGCGATCCAAAGGCTCTGGCAAAAGAACTTGCTGATTTTAGTAATAAGCAAACAGCTATTGAACAAACACAATCTGATGAGTTTGTGCATTGGCAAAACTTTGATCCTAAAGGCGACGCCCTTAAAATTGAGATTCGACTTGTGTTTGAAGACATTACATTTCAACCCTCAAAAGATGATCAAATTCATGTGTCATATAAAGGCACAAATAAAATCGATCGCTATGATTTAAGTTATAACAATCATCTGTTATCACTTAAAACACAAAAAGAATTAGGGTTTCTCTTTATGAGAAAATTCAGTCAGAGCATGGCGTTCTTAGTAGAAGTTCCTGAGCATGTCATTATTTCTGATATGAACCATAATGGTGTGAGTTCCAACCTAACGTATATGGGTTTGGATGCACAGTCATTCATCTTAAACACAACCAGTGGTGACATTGATATACAAGGTGCAACATTTGGTGACACGAAATGGAATACAGTGAGTGGTGACATTAAAGTCAAAGATGTCGCGATTGTAAATCTAAATTCCTCACAAGTCAGTGGTGACTTAAATATTGAAAATATTAAAGTTGATCATGAATTGCGATTAAGCACCGTCAGTGGTGATGTTGATATTGATTCAGGGACATGTGAACTCTTGAGTTTTACAACTGTAAGTGGTGATTTAGACGCAAAAGAATTTTATCCAGAATCAGTTTCACTCAAATCCATTAGTGGTGATATATATATCAAAAACAAAGAAGATAAACCAATTAATGTCGTTAAAAAATCATCATTATCAGGGAAAATTCGCATCAAATAACAAATCATTTTAATTAAAGGCTGCTTATTTAAGTAGCCTTTCATTGCTTTTAGTCGTTAATCCAAACTTTTTTTGTTATAATTAAGAGAGCAAAAATAAGGAGAACGACATGATCAGAAAAACAATTCTAAGCATACTATTTGTTTTATTTCTAACTGCATGTCAAGCAACTGGACAGTCGATTACACCACAAGATGCACAAACCATGATGATTGCTGATCCATCCATTGTCTTACTGGATGTTAGAACGCAAGATGAATATAATCAAGGGTATATTCCTGGCGCTATCTTATTACCGCTTGTTTCACTTTCTTCTCAGATAGAAACACGCTATCCAAACAAAAACCAAATATTTATTATCTATTGTAGAAGCGGTATTCGCAGTAGAGAAGCCATCGAGGTCATGATGAACTTAGGATATAAAAACCTTCATGATTTGGGTGGTATTATTGACTGGCCGTATGATATTCAAACATCTTAAAACCGAATACATCAAGTAAATCTAAGCAATCAATTGCTTAGATTTTTTTTACTATTGACGGCAATAGTTCTTTTTGTTATACTTTATATATACATATACGCATTTAAGTATATAAGGAGCATGTGATGAAACCATTAATCCAGTTTTTCAAATTATTATCTGACGAAACAAGACTGAGAATTATGATGTTATTACTACAAGAAAAGCTATGTGTCTGTGAACTTCAAGGGCTTTTGGATCTATCACAACCAAAAGTTTCTAAACATCTTGCCAAACTCAGAGATGTTGGCGTTGTAGAAGATGAAAAAATCGATAAGTTTGTTTTTTATAAACTCGCAAATTTAGAACAAGATCAAAAAACAATATTAGATGAAATTCTAAGACATATTGAGTCTTATCCACAACTATCAAACGATCAGATGAAGCTCACAGGAAAACAAGCATATTTGGTCAGTTGTGTACCAGCCGAACTTAAAAACATAAAGGGGTTATAGACAGATGTATATTATTGAGTCAGGTTGGGAAGCCATTGTAAACTATTTAACGATTCATAGAGTTATATCATTAACGATAGCATTTTTCATCTCAGGAGCCATTGCACAATTTTTATCCCAAGGTGCAGTGATTAAATATTTCGGTCCTAACACGAACAAGGGCCTTGCCTATTTTATGGCCTCTATTTCTGGTGCCATTTTGGCAGTTTGTTCATGTTCAGTACTACCAATGTTTGCAAGCATCAGAAAAAAAGGCGCAGGTATTGGGCCAGCGATTACTTTTTTATTTGCTGGACCGGCCATCAACATTCTTGCCATTACATTTACCTTTAGTTTGATTGGTGTTGATGTTGGCTTCGTCAGAACCATTGGAGCTATAACGTTATCCATACTTATTGGTGTGATTATGTTCTTACTATATAACAAAAGCGAAAAAGTTGAAGCCAATGAAGCACTCTTTAGCCAGGCAGAAGAAAATCCTAGAAAACTTTGGCAAAACGCGATATTTTTCATGTTGCTTGTTGCTATATTGATATCAGGTGTTAAAAATCCAATACCAACACTGATTTTAACTTTCGGATTATTGATCGTTTTATGGTTGTATTTTAGCAAAGAAGAACTTAAAGCGTGGGGCAAACAAACATTTTTGTTAGCTAAAAAGATTGCACCATTGTTTATTATTGGTATTTTTATTGCAGGTATGATCACATCGGTGATTCGTGAAGAAGACATGGTGTTATTGGTTGGAAGTAATACGTTTGGTGCCAATGTGATTGCATCAACCTTTGGGGCATTTATGTATTTTGCAACCCTTACAGAAGTACCTATTGTGAATGGATTTATATCTTTAGGCATGTTAAAAGGACCTGCAACAGCACTTTTGTTGGCTGGGCCCTCATTAAGTCTACCCAATATGATTGTTATTTCAAGAGTTTTAAAGCTTAAGAAAACAGCAACCTATGTATCGCTTGTCATTGTTTTTTCTGCATTGATTGGATTGATATCAGGGTTGTTCATATACACATAAAAAGGAGAATAACAAAATGGTTATAAAAATTTTAGGGTCTGGATGCCCAAACTGCAAAAAATTAGAAGAAAATACAATCAAAGCCTTAGAAGCATTAAAATTAGAGGCAACTATCGAAAAGGTAACAGCTATTGACGATATCATTGATTATGGTATTATGAAAACACCAGGACTGGTTATTGATGACAAAGTTAAGTCTTATGGAAAAGTATTGACAGTTCAAGAGATTATCGACATAATAAACCACTAAAAAAATCACCAAAGGTAAACAAATGAATAAAAGAAAAAAACATTCAAGCGATTTATCAATTATATATCAAACATCAACAACAACACTCGTAGGCAATTTATTACTTGCATCCATTAAACTCATTGCAGGTATTTTTGGATTTTCTAGAGCATTGATTTCAGACGCCATTCATTCTTTATCGGATGTATTTTCAACGTTGATTGTGATGATTGGTTTAACCATTGCCAAAAAAGATGCCGATAAGAATCATCCATATGGACACGAAAAGTTTGAATCAGTTGCTAGCATTATTCTATCAATGATTTTAATATTCACAGCAGGCATCCTTGGATATTATGGCATCTTATCATTAATTCAGTTTTTTAATGGAACACTTTTAATTACAAGACCAACATATATAGCACTTGGTGTCGCTATTATTTCTATCATTTCAAAAGAGGGCATGTATTGGTATACAAGATATTATGCACAAAAATTAAAGTCTACAGCCATGTTTGCAGATGCTTGGCATCATCGATCTGATGCACTATCTTCTATTGGTAGTGTGATCGGCATTGGTTTTGCAATGCTGGGATATGTATATTTTGATGCCATTGCGAGTATTGTGATCAGCTTGATTGTTCTTAAAGTTGCTATAAAAATCATGATCAAGGCCGTAAATCAAATTGTTGATAAAGCCCCTGATAAAACAATATCAGCAAAAATTGAGACTTTAATTATGAATCAAAAAGGTGTATTAGGTATCGATTTGCTTCACATACGTATGCATGTTGAAAAACTATATGTTGATGTTGAAATCTGCGTAGATCGATCGCTTTCACTTGTCGATGCACATGTTATAGCTGAAAATGTTCATGATATTATTGAATCGACATTCGAAGAAGTGAAGCACTGTATGGTTCATGTTAACCCAAAAATTCACTAAAACTTGCAAAGTTGTGGTTACAAGATTCTAATATAATAGTCATTCACCGAGCACTTTTGTAAAATAAGAAAGAGGTATCTTAATGAAAATATTTGATGTCACAGTTCAAACACCACTAGATTGTAACTTTAAGCCAGCTGTTTTGTGGCAACAATCATATTTGAATGCAGTAACAAAAAGTAAAAACCCTCAAAAATTAACGATTGCTTTAAAAAGAGAAAATGGTATGATTTCACAATATCAAACCATGGTCTTTGACGAAGAAGAAAACATCAATCAAGTCAACGAATTTTATCTTGAGCGATTGATTAAAAGCCTGCTATGGATTAAAGGTGGATATGAAATCACCATTGGTGGGCCGACATACTTAGGCCATTATATCAAGTCTATTTATAAAGATGACGGTCTAAGAGCATTTGACAAACAGTTTATGGAACGTGTTTATGACCGTTCTTTTTGTGTTCATGTCACAACTGTTGATAACGTTCCAAGCGCACATGAGACGACCAAATCGATTGGTAGACACCTATCAGGATATCGCATTGGTTTTGATGCCGGAGGTAGTGATCGAAAAGTATCAGCCGTCATTGATGGACAGCCCGTTTATAGCGAAGAAGTTATTTGGAACCCAAAACTAGAAAGTGATCCAAAGTATCATTATGAAGGCATTATGGACTCAATAAAAAGAGCCATGGCTCACATGCCAAAGATTGATGCCATTGGGGTTAGTTCTGCAGGCATCTATATTGATAACGAGATCAAAGCGGCTTCGCTGTTCATTAAAGTTAATGAAAAAGATTTTGATCAAAAGGTCAAGACCATGTATATCGACATCGCAAAAACACTCGGTGATATCCCAATAGAGGTTGCCAACGATGGTGACGTTACAGCATTGGCCGGATCAATGAGTTTAGGAAAAAACAGTGTATTAGGCATTGCTATGGGCACCTCAGAAGCTGCAGGTTATGTCAACAATCAAGGTCATATTACAGGATGGCTTAATGAATTAGCATTCGTCCCGATTGACTATCACGATGCAGCCGAAAAAGATGAGTGGTCCAATGACATTGGCTGTGGGGTCAAATATTTCTCACAAGATGCAGTCATAAAACTGGCCAAAAAAGCCAACATTAAACTAGATTCAAACTTATCTCCTGCAGAAGCGTTGGCACACATACAGTCTTTGGTTGAAAAAGCAGATGAACGTGCCATAGCGATTTTTAAAACAATCGGTATTTACTTAGGCTATACCATTCCATATTATGCACTTTTCTATGATATTAGTGATATATTAATACTAGGACGCGTCACATCTGGTCGTGCAGGTGATTTGATATTGAGTGAGGCTAAACATGTGCTTGAAACGATATTTCCTTTGTATTCAAAACAGATTGAGATCTCGTTACCCGATGAAAAAAACAAACGTGTCGGTCAGTCTATTGCGGCTGCTAGCCTAGCAAAAGTATAAAGAAGGAGACAGATATGAATAAAAAAAGATTAATTGTTGCACTCATTACAGGGACCATATTAGGTCTTATCTGTATTTTAGGCGCACAAGTGCGCTCAGGATTCACACAAACACCCGTTTATTTATTCGCATTTTGGTTTAACCGGGTTTTAATGGGCGTAGTGATTGGACTTATAACGTTTCAATTACCACTCAAACAGACACTTTTAAGAGGTGCCATCATTGGATTGCTCGTTTCTTTTGCGTTTTACAGTGCAACAGGATTCGAAGACGTTATTGGCTTTGCAGCAGGCATTATCTATGGTGTTATTATTGAATACGCAGCGTATAAACTTAATAGCAAGGCATAAAAAAAACGATATAAATAATTATTATATGACAAATTTAATGATTTGATGTATAATAAGTGTGTATTCCCCATATATAGATTTTTAGTGTTTCACTAGAGGTAAGTTTAGTATTGGGATTAACAGTTTCATTGCTTGATTAGAAACAAAGATTTAAAGTTATTTATTTTTAAGTAATTGCACGTCTTGTTTGTTATATATGGGGAATACCTATTTATAAGAAAAAAACATATGATAAGTATGCCTATAAAGGTATGCTTTTTTTAATACATTTTACTTTTTCATGAGATTGCTCTATAATGAAGTTATATAAGGGGGCATATTATGTTAATCGATTATCTACCACTCATTATTTTGTCTATCATTACACTTACAGGGATACCAATTTTAAGTATCAAATTAGGCCAGAAACATTTAAAAGATGTATTTATACTGCCTAAATGGGCATTGATTTCAACCATTCCACTCTTTATTTTAACGGGCTTACTTGGTGAGTCGCCCATTGCATTATACACACTATTTATTACATTAAGTTTATGGACAGGTGGCTTTTTTGGTATGTTTTTCGCCTACTATTATTACAATAGAAATAAAAATCTTATCTATCATCAAAATAAAAAATAAGATGCTAAATATCATTTAAAAGGTGATTTCAAATCATCTTTTTTTTGATTTATGTTATAATTAATCAACACGGGAGGTTATAGATATGTCAGTAATCTCTAGCGTTTTTACACGATCCAATGGCATCGAAATACCAGCCATTGGATTTAAAACATCACCTTTAAAAGATGAAGACATCATCAAACTTAAAGCCATAACACTTTAAATAAAGAGTTACAGGAGATGCTTATGAAAAAAAGATGGATGGATTATCAACAAGATTTTTTAATGGGTTTATTAAGACCTTTTGCATATCTCTGGATGCGCAAAGATATGAAGCGAATCGTTCATAGAGACCCTAACTTTTCTTTTAGACGTAATGAGCCCTATGTGATGATTGCCAATCACACATTTTTGTTTGATGTTATCCATGTGCCACTCCGATTAAAAAAAGTACCGTTTATTATTGGATCACAAACATTATTTGCCCAAAAAGCCTCACGGTTTATGGTGACTAAGGTTGCGCATGTCATAAAAAAATCTAAAAGTGCCACGGACACACAAACCGTGAGAGAGATCATTCATGCAGTCAAAAGAGGATACCCTATTTTGATTTTCCCCGAAGGAGACACAACCTTTTACGGACAAACCAACTATATCGAGCCCTCAACATTTAAACTCATTAAAAAACTGGGTATTGATTGTGTGACATGCAAAGTTAAAGGTGGTTACTTATCCAAACCAAGATGGGCGACCTCAAAACGTAAAAACAGACACATTGAACTTTTTTATGAGGTCACTATCCCCAAAGAGCAAATCAAAGATTTATCTGTCAATGAAATTGAAGAGATTATCACAAAAAAACTATACCACAACGACTACGACTATCAACGCGAGGCCATGATTAAGCATCCAGGAGACAAACTGGCAGAAGGCCTAGAAAACGTATGTTATGTGTGCCCGATGTGTCAATCACTACATACAATTGAAACCAAAGGCAATGAGATTTCATGTCGTGCCTGTCAGCACAAAGGATTTGTTGATGATTACGGCTTTATTCAAAACTTCAAATTTGATAATTTGGTGGACTGGGATGCCTATCAAAAGACATTTGAAAAAGAACTTCATCAGTCCACATTTCAAACATCAGGTGCATTGCATGAAGTTATAATGGCTAAAAAAGAACAAAATCTCATCGGTCAAATTGATATGGTTTATAAAGATGAAACATTTATAATCCGTGGGGCAAAATCACTTGATATCCCACTCAAAGAAATTAGTGAGCCTACCATCACATTGCTTAGAGATTTTGGCTTTATTTTCAATGATCAACACTACATTCTCAAACTAGATCGATATAGCGCAGCTGTCATAAGAGTCAGTCAAACAAAATACTAAATCCCTAAAGGGATTTTTTTTTAACAAACAAAAAAAATAACAAAAAATACAATAATTTAACTAAATAAGGATTATTAGGCAAGTAACTTGTAAAATCAGTTTGCAATATAACTAAAAAAGTTGTATCATAAATATGATTCGTAGCAAGTAAGGAGCGATTAAATGAAAAATCTAAAAAGAAACGGCGCTTTGGTGTTGTTTATTTTATTGGTTATATTTTGGGTTATAATTGGATCAAATTTTGGATGGATTGAATTAATCATTGGAACACTTGTTTCAGGCATGATTGTATTTTACAGCTATGACATGATATTAACTTCTGATGAAGCAACGCCAATGACATTTAGAACAGTCAAAAGACTCATCATATTATTTCTAACATTGCTTAAAGAAGTGGTCATTGCTAACTTTCATGTGGCGAAAATCGTTTTAAGTCCTAAACTAAAGATTGAGCCAGGATTTAAAAAGATAAGACAACCATTAAAAAAAGCACTAAACCAAGCATTTTATGGCAATGCCATTACACTGACTCCAGGCACTTTAACTGTAGATATGGACAATAATGAAATACTTGTTCATGGACTATTTTTAAAACATATTGTTGATGTCGAAGACAGTGCTATAGAAAAAGCGTTTATTAAACTTGAGGAGGCAGACAAATGATTGAGTTTGTTGCTATTTTTTGTGCTATTGTATTGGTTTTAACCTCATTTGTCGGACTATATAGAGCTTATCTTGGTCCAACAGCAGCCGATCGTGTTATTTCCATTAATATCATTTCGACGAAAGTTGTTACAATTATCGTTTTAATTGCCTTAACGACAAAACAAGAATCTTACGTTAACGTGGCTTTGGTTTATGCGATGATTGGATTTGTTGCAACCATCGGTGTAGCCAAATACTTAATGAAAGGAAAACTAAAATAATGTCAATTCTACAAACCATTTATGAATTTATTATTGTGTTTTTCTTATTAGGGGGTTTGTTTTTCTATGTTGTAGGCACCGTCGGGCTTATTAGAATGCCTGATGTTTTTTGTAGAATGCACGCAACAACCAAGTGCGATACCATGGGTGCTGGCATGATGTTTATCGGTCTGATCATGTGGCAAGGCGGTACATGGGTATCACTCAATTTATTGGTTATTATGATCTTTATTTGGTTAACAACCCCAACGGCAGCGCATTATATTGCAAAATGTGAATATTATCGTCCAAAAGAACCAATAAATCAAGGAGGAGAAAAATAATGGTTATACTTAATGTTATTTTAATCATCTTTTTAATTGTATGTGCCATTGCAGTCGAACGCACCAAAGATTTACTTGGTGCCATTATTATTTTTTCAGCGTATTCCTTAATGATGTCGGTTTTATGGCTTGTTTTAAAAACACCAGATGTTGCTTTAACTGAAGCAGCCATTGGCGCTGGTGTTACAACGATATTATTTATCGCTGTCATCAGTAGAACGGAGCGATACGAAAAATGAAAAAAACATTGACGGGACTTTTGTTCTTTGCACTTTTTATTGTGCTAGCCATTAATATATTAAATATGCCAGGAGAAATTGGATTATTGGCACCTTCATATAACGAAACATCTTGGTATTACATCGACAACTCAGTGAGTGAAACGGGTGCTGTTAATATTATTGCTGCAGTTTTAACGGATTATCGTTCATTTGATACTTTAGGAGAAACGATTGTATTATTTACATCAATTGTCGCTGTACACTCTATTTTATTACCAGCCAAGAAAAAAGAAGAGGAAACTGAAATAAAGGAGATTAATCATGGATGATATTATTGTAAAAACGATTACTAAGATTATTATTCCCTTTGTTCAAGTTTATGGTATTTTCATTATTTTACATGGGCATATATCGCCTGGTGGTGGATTTTCAGGTGGCACTTTAATTGGAACAAGTTTAATCTTATATACGTTGGTATTTGGCATCGAAAAGGCCGAAAAGAAGTTTTCAAACAGAGTTTCGGAAATTGCCGAAAGTGGGGGGATCCTACTTTACATGATTATCGGTCTGGTTGGTATTCTTTTTGCAGGCAGCTTTTTAACCAATCAAGGCGCAGGCTTTCCTTTAGGAACGCCAGGCTCATTACTTTCAGGCGGTATGATTCCAATATTGATGATTGGTATTGGTATTAAAGTAGCGTCAACGTTTATCACGTTATTTTATACACTCATAGAGGAAGAAGAGCGATGAAAGCATTTATAGACTTACTCATTGAACATATCAATTACCTGGGTGCTGTTGCCATATTCATTATTGGTTTATATACAGTCGTTACACATAGTAATTTGATTAAAAAAATTATAGGCGTCAATATTATGGGCACAGGCATTTTCTTGTTTTTTATTGCCATTGGGAATGTTACTGGCGGACAACCACCCATTATTGATCCAAGCAATCCAAATGTTACCTATATTAACCCGCTGCCATCTGTATTGATTCTCACGGGTATTGTTGTTGTTGTTTCAATTACAGTCTATTCATTAAGCTTAGTGATTAGAATTTATGAAACGTACGGCACCATTGATCAAGAAGAAATCGTAGCAATTATGAACAAGGAGCAAACCAATGATTGAACAACTACCTATCCTTAATTTGCTGCTGCTTCTGAGCGCCGCATTAATCATACCATTGCTAAAAAAACGTAATTTCAACCAAACACTAACGTTCGGGTTTATTGTTATTTTAGCTGTTACAATCTCATCTGGATACTTGTTATATTATGTGAATCAAAACGGGGCATTTACCTATGATTTTGGTAATCATAGTAGTGTTTTTGGTATTCAATTACTTATTAACTCGTTTTCAACGTTATTTACATTCTTTATTATCTTTTTAACGTTACTCGTTTACGTTTACTCAACAGGTGACGCGACAGAAGGCGTTGAAGAAAAAGAATATGGCCGTTATTATATCTTATTGTTTATTCTTTTGTTTTCAATGTTTGGTATTCTTTATACCAACGATTTATTTAACACCTATGTTTTTATGGAAATTTTATCCATTACAACATGTAGTATTATTTCAATTAAGCGTAAAAAAGAAAATTATACAGCATCATTTAGATACGTCATGCTAAATGAAATTGGATCTTTGTCTTATTTGTTTGGTGTTGCACTACTCTATATGATTACAGGCTATACAAATATAGAACTTGTTTCCAACAGCATTCAATCGGTGTGGCAAATTTATCCTGCCAACATTATGACAGCAGTCGGGTTTATGGTTATTGGTATTGGTATTAAAGCTGCAATTTTTCCTTTCCATATTTGGTTGCCAGATGCACACTCTCATGCGCCAAGCTCATCAAGTGCTATTCTATCAGCCATTGTTGTTAAAGTTTATATTTTGATATTGATTAAGGTCTTATTTAACGTCTTTGGTATTGATATCTTAAAAGCACTACACATGCCAACCATCATACTGATTGTTGCTGGATTTGGGATGATTATGGGGTCGTTTTTCGCACTCGCTCAAACGGATGTTAAGCGGATGCTGGGATATTCTTCAGTTGCTCAGATTGGCTATATTGTATTGGGTATTGGATTGATGAGTTATGTTGGATTGACAGCCGCATTTTTCCACATTATTTCGCATGGATTGATGAAAGCAGCGCTATTCTTGTCTGTAGGGGCAGTGATCTATTATAAAAAAATAAGAAAAGTGAATGCATTTGATGGCTTGGGTTATCAAATGCCAATCACAATGCTCGTTTTTAGCATTGCTGCATTGGGTATGATTGGCATCCCATTAACAAGCGGATTTATTTCAAAGCTTAATTTAGGGATTGCTGCATTATCTGGTGGACAATGGATCTTTGTTGTTATTATCGTGTTATCGGGTTTATTAAATGCCATGTATTATCTACCCATTTTGATTTCAGCTTTTCTAAAAGAAAATGTGGAACATCAAAATAAGATGCACATCGAACAACCACCAGTTCAAATGTTGATACCACTTGTTATTATTGCTTCACTCATTGTTTTGTTGGGTGTATATCCCAACATCATTACTGAATTGTTGGAAAACGCAGCAAGCACATTAATATAGTTGATTACAGAGGTATAAGTTATGGAACCACAAACACACCAACATCTTCATAAACATCGCTTACATAAGCCGCATTTTTCTGATAAATTTACGGGACAGTCCACCAATTTGGTTTTAATTTTGGTGTTTTTCCTCGTCTTATTTGTGGGACTGACCCAAAATTGGTTTAATATGATGGGGGTTATTACCGAGCAAACCGCATTTGTTGATACATTCATGAAGATTAGTGGGTTTAAGTGGATGCCAATTATACTTATTGTGATGCCTTTGATTGGGGCTTATTTGCAATTGACAATGAAACACATGTCTGCTTATAAACGTGATAGGATTGTCATTTTGATGACATTCATCACTGCACTTTTAGTTATGTTGACATATCCAGTAGTACTCAAAGACGGCATCGAACTGATGATTCCTCAAGCTATTGGTTTAGGCATTAGCTTTCGGATTGACATGTTGGGCTTTATCATGCTTCTGGTGACCTCGGTTTTATGGTTTTTGGTTATGGTTTATGCACATGAATATATGAAAAAAGAGTATCACACCAATCGATTTTTCTTATTTATGGCGATTACATATAGTTCAGTTTTAGGCACAATACTATCAGGCGATTTACTCACCATGTTTTTATTCTTCGAGTTACTGACGATTGCCTCATATATGCTTGTTACACACACACAGAAACCAGAATCTTATGTTGCTGGCTATAATTATATTTTCATGGGTCTTATTGGCGGATTTTCAATTTTATCGGCAATGCTCTTAATTTACTTTAATGTTGGTGATTTAAGTTTTAATAGCGCCATTGTTGCATTAAGTACACTCGGTGCAACCAGATATTGGATTATCGGTCTTTTGATTTTGGGGTTTGGTATCAAGGCGGGTATGGCCCCAGTTCATGTTTGGCTGCCTAGAGCACATCCTGTAGCGCCAACACCTGCAAGCGCACTTTTATCTGGGATTATGATTAAAGTCGGTGCATTTGGCATTATTAGAGTGGCAACCAGCTATTATTTCCCAATAAAAGGCGAAGGCACATCATTTACAGACCCTATTTGGTTGACAAGCCAAACCATCGGAGCTGCAGTCATTTGGCTGGGTATTATTACGATGGCAATTGGTGTCTTTTTGGCACTTCAACAGGCACACATTAAAAAAATGCTTGCCTATAGTTCTATCAGTCAAATGGGATACATTATGATGGGTATTGGGATTGCCTTATATTTAGGAAATAAAGGTGCAATGGGATATTCTGGAGCATTATATCACATCATCAATCACGCACTCTTTAAGTCCTTGTTATTTATGGTTGCCGGTGTTGTCTATTTCCATACAAAAGAACAAGACATGTACAAACTAGGCGGCTTATGGCGGAAATTACCATTAACAGCTACGGTTTGTTTAATCGCGGCTCTAGGGATTAGTGGCATGCCACTATTTAATGGCTTTATTTCTAAGTCTATATTACACCACGGTATTGTTGAAGCATATACTTATGGGCATAGTTCATTTTTCTATGCTGAAATTATGTTTTTGGTTGTAAGCGCTGGAACAGCATGCTGTTTCATTCGAATGTTTTATTATGTCTTCTTAAGAAAAATGCCAGAGCAATATCAATCAATTAAAACAGAATATACTTCATTGGATACCGCAATGGTAGCCATCGCATTGATTATCATTTTTATTGGACTTAATCCAAGATTTATCTTAATTGATTTTATAGTGCCACAGCTAAATAGTTTAAGCTATGATCCTCAATTTATTAACACGTATATTGTTGGTTTAGTCTTTTTCACACTCAAAGATCTATTAACAATGCTTGGGATATTTATCGGAGCGACACTTTTATTTGTTCTCGGAAAAAAATATCGTTGGTTTTACATAACGTTTCCGGGATGGTTAAGTATTGAGTTCATTATCTTTTATCCGATGAACTTTATGATGCGTCGCGCATGTAAGTTCATGTATGGCAATCAGTGCCCACTCGATGAAGGTCCGCTTGCCAAAATGGCACTTAAAAAGAATAGCAAGGTAGGATTTTTAGAACGTTTTACGTTTATGACCAATGTGTTTAATAGAAGATATGAAACGAGTATCATAAAAAGTGACGCATTTATTTATACATTATTTATAACGTTAATTTTAATATTCATGTTTATAGTGAATGCGTTATAAATAGATATTATGTTAT
Source organism: Acholeplasmataceae bacterium (assembly GCA_047921055.1). Lineage (GTDB taxonomy): Bacteria > Bacillota_I > Bacilli_A > Acholeplasmatales > Acholeplasmataceae > JBLRWW01. The sequence goes on along the minus strand of JBLRWW010000025.1, from coordinate 3,885 downwards.
TAAATAGCAGAAGCGTTGCTTAGGTTAATATTTTTCAGTTCTTTAACAACTTTTTAATGAATATGACATATGGTTCATAGCATTTAAAAAGTGAAGACATAAATTCACATGAGTAAACAGCGCCATGGTGTTGTTTATTTTGTCGGTTTTCTTTCATAAAACCACCGTATGAGCATATATTTTGATAAAATTGTTATCTAGTACATCAAACTTCTAAATGGAGTTGATTGTGAGGCACTGTTAATGACATTAAATAAAGAAAAAGATCAACAAAAAAAGCGTATCTATGGCCCGCATTTTTCAGATAAGTTTACTGGGCAATCAACCATTTTGGTTCTAGTTATGGTGTTTTTTTTGATGATGTTTGTTGGTCTGATCAAAAATTGGTTTAATATGTTAGGCGTCATTACTGAGCAACCGGCAGTTGTTGAAGCATTTATGGCGGTTACCAGTTTTAAATTTCTGCCACTCATATTGATATCTATTCCTCTAGTCGGTGCATATTTTCAAGCCACTTTAAAACATATGTCTGCATATAAGCGTGACTGGATCGTCATTTTGATGACATTTATGACCATTGTCATTGTGATGCTGATCTATCCTGTGGCTTTAAAAGACGGTATTGAATTGATCATTCCACACGCATTTGGGTTGGGCATTAGTTTTAGAATTGATATGCTCGGATTTTCAATGCTATTGGTGACCTCTGTATTGTGGTTTTTGGTAATGGTTTACGCACACGAGTATATGAAAAAAGAAAAACATACCAATCGGTTTTTCTTATTTATGGCAATCACTTATAGTTCCGTGTTGGGTGCGATTGTTTCTGGCGATTTACTCACCATGTTTTTATTTTTTGAATTGATGACGATTGCATCTTATATGCTTGTAACACACACACAAAAACCAGAATCTTTTGTTGCTGGATATAATTATATCTTTATGGGGATTGTTGGTGGGTTTTCTATACTATCAGCATTGTTGCTCATATATTTTAATGTCGGTGATTTAAGTTTTAAAAGCGCAATTTCGGCATTAAGTACGTTGGGTGCTACAAGATATTGGATTATGGGTTTGCTGATTTTGGGGTTTGGCATTAAGGCGGGCATGGCACCGGTACATGTTTGGTTACCTAGAGCACACCCTGTGGCTCCAACACCCGCGAGTGCACTGCTTTCGGGTATTATGATTAAGGTTGGCGCTTTTGGTATTCTAAGAGTAGCAACCAGTTATTATTTTCCACTTAAAGGCGAAGGACTGTCATTTACTAACCCCATTTGGTTGACCAGTCAAACCATCGGTGCTGCAGTTATTTGGTTGGGGATTGCAACCATGGCAGTTGGTGTATTTTTTGCATTACAACAATCAAACATGAAGAAGATGTTGGCATACCATTCCATCAGTCAAATGGGATATATTATGATGGGTATAGGTGTTGCTCTTTATTTGGGATACAAAGGCGCCATGGGCTATTCTGGCGCGTTATATCACATCATCAATCATGCATTATTCAAGTCATTATTGTTTATGGTTGCAGGTGTTGTGTATTTTCACACACAAGAACAAGATATGTACAAATTAGGTGGTTTATGGCGAAAATTACCACTGACTGCTACGGTTTGCTTCATTGCATCTATGGGTATTAGTGGGATCCCACTATTCAATGGATTTATTTCAAAGTCTATATTACACCATGGCATCGTTGAAGCATACACGTATGGGCATAGTTCATTTTTCTATGCTGAAATTTTGTTTCTAATCGTAAGCGCAGGTACTGTATGTTCTTTTATAAAATTATTTTATTATGTGTTTTTAAGAAAACTACCAGATCAATATCAATCGATTAAGGCAGAGTATACCTCATTAGACACAGCCATGGTTGCTATTGCGCTGATAATCATCTTTATTGGTCTTAATCCGAGATTTATTTTAAATGAGTTCATTCTGCCACAGCTTAATATCTTAAGTTATGATCCTGATTTCATTAACAAGTATATTATTGGGCTAGCCTTTTTTACACTCAAAGACCAATTAACAATGCTTGGGATATTTATTGCGGGGATGTTGATATTTGTTCTTGGAAAAAAATATCATTGGTTTCATTTACATCTGCCTGGTTGGCTAAATATTGAATATATCGTTTTTTATCCAATGAACTTTGTGATGCGTCGTGCATGTAAACTAATGTATGGCAATGAGTGCCCACTCGATGAGGGGCCGCTTGCTAAAATGGCGCTTAAAAAAAATAATGACGTTGGATTTTTAGAACGTTTCACATTTATGACCAATGTGTTTAACAGAAGATATGAAACAAACATTATTAAAAGTGATGCCTTCATCTATACACTATTTGTAACACTTATTTTAGTGTTCATGTTTATTTTTAATACGTTCTAAGCATTTAATTAAATAGTCAACAAACAGATAAAAAGAGCACATTCTAGGAATGTGCTCTTTGTGTAAAATTAGGATATTTATTTAATCTTTAATGTCAAAACTTCCTCATCACCATCTAAAACGCCCGTATCAACAAATCCATAGTTTAAGTAAAACTGATAAGGTAGGTCACCTTCCATGGCGCAAGATGTATATAATACTGATTTCTGATCCTTTCGACATTTATCAATGATAAGATTCAAAGCGGCTTTGCCATAACCCTTGTTTTGATGAGGTTCAGAAATCATAAAACGCCAAAGATAGTACGCGTTCTCATCTTTAGGTATATGTTCTGGATTTAGGTCAATCATTATAAAACCAATGGGTTGATCATCTAAATATATCGCACGCGGCCAGGCGTTATCCAAATTTAAATACGCTTCAGCAATCGAGTAAAGATTAGGCGCGACACAGCGTTTTTGATAGGGTGTTAATGTATCAGACATTTTTATGATTGTATCAAAATTGTCATAGGTAATTAATTGCAAAGTTATTGTGCTCATATGTTTATGCCCCTTTGTAAGCTTCTATATTTTATTATGCCATAAGTTTATATAAAATAATAGTATAGTTAGGTATTTTGAAACACATAAAAAAACCACCTCAACATAAGTTGAAGTGGAAATTACTGATCTTTTTTCTGTTCCTTAAATAAGCAAAAGATTGATTTTGTATCGACATCAACATGTCCGAACTTGATAAATATCCAAATCTCTTCCAAAAATCCAACAATGAATACAGTGAGAATTAGTGTAACCAAATACGTTGTATCTATAAAATAAGATAAAATAATAAGAGCGTAAACCAAGACGGCATTGTACCTTAAAATGGATGTGTGCATCTGAATCGGTTTTTTAAGACGAATGATTGAGACAATAAAACTCGCAAGATAAACCGCAAAAAATACAATCAGAATCACTGTATTAGGGACAAGATACTCTGGGTATAATACAAAGAAGAACCAACATGTAGAAAAATAAAAGAAGATATCAGCAACAGAATCGAGCATTTTGCCGAAGCTTGTTTGCATGTTAAATTTTTTCGCAATGAGTCCATCGAAGAAATCTGTAGATCCAACAAGTATGAATCCAATTAAAAATGCAATGGGCATATCATTTAAAACAAAATAAAATAGTAAAGGCAAAAAAATCAAGCGTGCCGATGATAATAAGTTAGGGATGTTAAAGTATTCTTTCTTCATAGGGGGTACCTCGTTTCATGTTTTACAAAAAGCATAATAACATCTTAACACATTCCTTTAAATTTTGATATTCAAATGATTATTAAAAGAGCAAACATAAGAATAAACATAACGGATATAACCCATAAACAGATAAGAGCATGTGAAATACACGTAAAGATAAGAAGATATAATAGCTGGATCATTGCAAAAAAGTATATCGTAAATCATTCGAATTCAAAAAATACTTTAATGTATGTGCTCGAAAA
>JBLRWW010000024.1:0-18878 GCA_047921055.1 Acholeplasmataceae bacterium | reverse complement strand
CCCATAAAACTGGAGTCTCTTTTTTTAGAGTGTCCGTTTTATAGGGTATAGTTTACATAAGATTTGCTTTTTATTTTTCGAAAACTAAATGTTTGATTTGGTCTCTAACATCGGGCATATCCTTTATATAGCGTACAGTAATCGTTTTATCCTGTAATGTGATGACTAAAGATGTGTAAACCAAAAATGGTTTTGCCCATATACTAATCGTCGTATGAACCTTATCAATCTCATTAAAAGGGATAAATACTTCCTTTTGTTGTCTTTGATGATGATAAAGACCTTCTTCTGTATAAGATAGGATGCATTTTGGATTTAGAATTAATATCACAAAGAATACCAATGAAAATATCCCAATAAAAGTAAACGCACCAACGATTAAGATAATTTGTTCAGGCATGATTGAAAAGTCAAACGCATAATAATTGGCAAATGAAAATGCCATTAAAAAAGCAAGTCCAATGGTAATGGCTGTCCAAATGATTTGTGACACAGATTTATATGCCAGTTCTTTTTTCATCTTCTACTCCTTTATGACTCTATTAATAATATTATACCATAATTTGAAGAACGCATTGACATGACACGCTTGCTAGAGGCTTTATGCTAATCGTGTGTTTCATTGTTTATGACATGCTATAATAACAGTATTGAAAAAGACGAAGCGAGGATTTCTATGCAGACAATCAAACCGAAAAACGATCTAACTGAAGGTTCTATATTAGCACACATTAAAAGAATCAGTATTCCTGCTTCAATTGGCTTTTTGTTTAATACTCTTTTTAATGTCGTTGATACGTTTTATGCCGGACAAATCAGTAAAGAAGCTTTAGCAGGTTTATCCTTATCGTTTCCTGTCTTTTTTATCATTATTGCTTTAAGTTCTGGTTTAGGTAGTGGTACAACTGCACTTGCATCGATTGCACTTGGTAAAAAGGATAAAAAAGAATTTCATATGCTGGCACTCAATGCCCTACTTTTAGCATTGATCGCTGGGTTCTTGGTAATGTTTTTCGCACCATTGGTCACTGAACCGCTCTTTCGTTTCCAAGGTGCGGTTGATGAACCACTTGCTCTGGGTATTTCTTATACCAATACAATTTTCTTAGGTGGTATTTTCTTTATACTTAACTTTACGATTAATGGGCTTCTTAATGCTCAAGGCGACACCAAGTCTTTTAGAAACTTCTTAATTATTGGCTTTTTCCTTAATCTTATTTTAGACCCACTATTTATCTTTGGGTGGTTTGGTTTACCACAACTTGGTGTGATGGGTATTGCACTTGCCACAATAATTGTACAATTGATTGGTACGATTTATTTAACCTACCGTTTACTCACCTCAGAAGTATTTGAAAAAGCACTTTTCAAAGCCTCTAAATTTAGTTTTACAATCATTCAAGCCATTTTAAAGCAAGGGATTCCTGCATCTCTCAACATGGCAACGATTGCTTTAGGGGTCTTTGTGATTAACTATTTTGTTGTTTTATATGGCGGTAGTGATGCCGTTGCAGGCTTTGGCGCTGCGCTTCGTATTGAACAGTTGGCCTTATTACCTGCACTTGGTCTAAATGTCGCTGCATTAACCATTGCTGGTCAAAACTATGGTGCCAAACAGCTTGATCGTATTTATGAAGTCAGACGACTAACCACAATCATTGGTCTTTCGATCATGACCGTTGGTATCATTGTAATTTATCCTTTAGCAAGGATTTTGGTTGGGGTGTTTACTGATGCCCCTAATGTTATTTTTGAAGGTGTCAGATATTTAAGAATTGAAGTCTTTGCGTTTTACACGTATGTGATTCTTAATATCAACATCTCATTGCTTCAAGGCATTAAGCGACCGAACTTTGCGATGATTATCGGTGTCTTCAGACAAATTCTTCCAGCTGGCATCTTTTATTTATTAGGAACAACGCTAGGTATGGGTGTTATTGGTGTTTGGTGGGGCATTGTCATCATTAACTGGTTGGCTGTTATTATCACTTATTTTTTCACATCATATCAACTACGCCAATTACCAAAAACTGACTTTAAAGGCGATATCAAGCCAGATCCAATCATAAACCTTAAATGAATTGACTTAAGTCACTATAAAAGGTATACTGAGACTAGATGGACTGCATAAACTTAAATACACTTTAAGCCGATCGTTTGATCGGTTTATTTTTTATTCACTTCCATACTCAATTTTAAAAGGAGATTTATATGAAGAAAATACTTAGTTATAAAAATGAAATTGTCGCTGGATTGGGTGCTTTGGCAACCTTAATGATCTTTTTTCCTGCGTTGGTTTTAAGATACACCACCCAAGCATATTCTGGCATTCAAGTCGCATTCGGCACTGATATTGCCAACTTAGGTTTGTTTTCTAATGGCGTATTACAATTTAATATTTTGATTGTTTTGGCATATTTACTGCCAATCGTTGGTGGGTTATCACTATTATTCTTACGGCATGGCGAAAAAATAGCAAGTGGTTTGTTTTTAATTGCTTTTGTGCTCTTAGTAACCATTCCTGACCGTGCACTCATTTATATTGTTACTGATGGTATTAATGTCGGATTCCCTGTCGCATGGCAATTTAGTTATGGTTTGTCAATAGCTGTTGCATTCACATTGATCGGTTTGGTTGTAACGCTTTATCAGACCATAGTTAATGTTAAAGCTTATAGAAGTTCAAAAAAAGCCTAATTTAGGCTTTTTTTATGCTTTTTAAGCGGTTATAGTCTTCTTTAGATAATATGAAATCAAGTTGACTGTTTTCAATGATTCTTTGCTTGTTACTAGACTTAGGTATGGGTGCACAGCCTGATTCAATGACATATTTTAATGCCAATTGAGCGCTTGAGACGTGATACTTTTCGCTCATTTTTACAATCTCTGGGTCGTTAAGAATCTTGCCTTGGCCTAGTGGTGAATATGCTTGGCACATAATGCCCTTGGCATGACAAAAATGAAGTAGTTCGTCTTGGTCATTGCCTAAATAAAAATATATTTGATTGACATGCGGCACAATCTCGCAATGTTTTATAATCAATTCTAAATCTCTAACCTCAAAATTGGACACACCAATGGCCGTCACACGTTCTTCAGCATAGAGTTTTTCTAACGCACGATAGACTTCAATGTTTTCTTGATCAAAGTTTTTATCCGGTTGATCATATGGATTGGGTGCATTGATGATATATAAATCGATATACTCAAGATCTAGTTGTTTTAACGATCGCTCAAAAAAACGGAGTGTTCCCTCATAGGTTTTAATGTGTGGTGGTACTTTAGACGTAATGAAAATCGATTCTCTAGGCACCTTTGAATCTTTAATCGCTTTGCCAACACTGACTTCGTTTTGATAGATGATGGCAGTGTCAATATGTCTGTATCCTGCCTTAAGTGCTTCTAAAACTGCATGGTAGGTTTCATCACCATTTTTGAGTTGATAGGTTCCAAGACCAAGCTTTGGCATGTGAATGCCGTTATGTAGTTGATAAAATGACTGTAAAATAGCCATATGTTCACTTCCTTTTAAGATTATTATACCCAAAAAAAGATTATTTAGAATACATATGACTTACTCACAAAGTTTCACATTGTTATTGTTTTATCACTTTGACTATTTCATGAAAATGGTGTATAATTTAAGTGATATTAAACATCTATGTGTTAAAACCAACTTTACATATGCTTTTGCCTATAAAGGAGGTATTTCCATGATGTCTCAAATAGAAAGTGCTTCAATCGATACACCTAAAAACGAAAAAAATGTGTTTATCGAGTTGTATCAACAGGCTAGAAAAGAAAAGGAACTTATTATTGATACGCCGTTCTTACTTTTCTATCTAAAGCGTTGTATCATTATATTCTTCTCGTTTGTTGTGCCTATTGGTGGGTACATGATTTATATTGTGCAATTGGATGACGATCCATCTGAAGCCAAATATGCTGGGATTCCTGCACTCTTGGGATTTATTTTAAACATGCTGACCATGTTTTATATCTTTTACTCACGCCATGTATTTGGTTATTAAATAGTCATTTTTCGGGGGGTTATGATGAGTAATCAAGAAAAAAAAGATACTGTTTTTAGTGATATTTATCGTGAAAATTAAAAATTACAATCACATCAGAAACCTAAAGAAAATAAACGTATTGAAGGCAGAATCGTTATATTATCAATCCTTTCTTTTGTTTTTATTCCCGTTGGTGTCTTATTATCGTTTCATTTTTATCACACCAATCGAAAGTATCTTAATTTTGTAATGATGCCGACAATTTATAGTATATTGTTGATCCTATTAGTCCTCTATATGGTTATATTTCGTTTATAACGTTCACTTAGTCTTAACACCGGCATATTTTATATGCCTTTTTTTATGCTTAAAAATGGTATAATACCATTAGATTAATCACACACAAAGGAGATCATTATGCAACACTTAACCGTTAAAGATGTTATTGATGCTTTAGAAAAGCAAACACTAACTTCTGTTGAGCTCACATCATACTATCTTAAGCAAATAGAGAACTACAATCACATCGTCAATGCCGTTTCTCAAATCAATCCCAACGCACTTGCAATGGCCAAAGCGCTTGATGAAGAAAGAAAAACGCAAGGACCAAGAAGCATGCTCCATGGTATACCTATCTTGCTTAAAGATAACATTAACACAACAGATGGTCTATTCACAACAGCAAATTCACTTGCACTAAGCGACTTAAAAACGCCATATGAAGCGACCATTGTTAAAAAACTTAAAGACGCTGGCCTCTTAATTCTTGGTAAGGCAAACCTTTCTGAATTCGCTTATTTTATGAGTTATGATAAGATGCCTTCAGGCTACGGCTCGCTTAATGGACAAGTTAAAAATCCTTACCATGAAGGTATTGATCCACTTGGGTCTTCGACTGGTTCTGCTGTGAGTGTGGCTGCTGATATGATCTTATTTTCCATTGGGACTGAAACCAATGGTTCATTAATGGCACCAGCATATCAAAATTCGATTGTTTCAATCAAACCTACGCTTGGATTGGTTTCAAGATATGGTATTATCCCAATATCAGAACATCAAGATACAGCCGGTCCAATGGCAAAGTCGGTAATGGACTGTGCGTATTTGCTCGAAGCATTGGTTGGTTCAGATGAACATGATCCCTATACTAAACATGCTAACGAGCACATTAAAACTTATCATCATGCAGATCAATTATCTGTTAAAGGTAAAAAAATTGGCATATTAAAATTTCCTAACTATGCTTATAACGATGAAGAACTTAGCATTTTGACTGAAGCAAAAGAAAAACTTGAAGCTGTTGGCATGACAGTGTCTTGGTTTAATTTCGAAGTCAAGCACTTAAAAAACGATGCGTCGCTGCTTTATGAGTTTAAGCATGGCTTAAATCAGTATTTAGATTCTGTTTCTGGTTATACTCAAATGACCTCACTTTCTGATATCATTGAATTTAATAACAAAAACAAAGAACGGTGCTTAAAATATGGACAAAGCATTTTAACTAAAAGCAATGAGACCAACGGGGACTTAAATGATGCCGAATACCTAAAGATCCGTCAATCATTATTAAAAGAGGCTAAAAAGTTTCAAGATTTGCTTGAAACAGAACATCTTGATGCGCTTGTTTCAACCAAATGGTTATCTTACGCACCCATTCACGGCAATCCATCGATTTGTGTGCCTGGCAAAAAACTGATTGATCAAAAGCCAATTTCTTTGGTTTTTGTTGGAAAGAAATGGGATGAGCAAACACTGATTGCCATTGCCCATCATTATGAAATCAACACCAAGCACCGCATACCACCTAATCTATTGAAAACCACATAAAATGTGGTTTTTTTCTACCCAAATGCCATAAATAATGTTACACTAAATATGGCTTTAAACTATACATCATATAGGACGTATCTATGAATAAATCATCACACATTGCAGGTCTCTTATTTGCTACCATTTTCGGATTTTCATTTATGTTTTCTAAAGTTGCTTTGGCATATGTCTCTCCCATAGGTTTAATTGCCTATCGTTTTTTGGTTGCCTTTATCATTTTTGAGTTGTTACGCTTAACAAAAGTGGTAACCATCAAATTTCACAAATATCAAGTAAAAGCCTTATTGTTTGTTGTTTTATTCCAACCCATTTTATATTTTTTATTTGAAACATATGGCCTTAATTTTACTACAAGTGCTGAAGCTGGTATGATGATTGCACTGATCCCCATATTTGTTACCATATTAAGTGGTTTAATATTACATGAGCGCATTAAAGGTATTCAAATCTTTTTCATTTTACTCAGTGTGACTGGCGTCATCTTTATTCAACTTGCGAAAACAAACGGCGGCTTACAATTTCAAATCCTTGGCTTTGTTTTATTACTGCTTGCGGTCATTTCTGCAGCCATGTTTAACATCGCTTCAAAGAGCGCTTCAAAGCACTTAAAACCTTATGAACTCACCTATTTTATGATGCTCTCTGGTGCAATTGTTTTTAACATGATATATATCACGCAATTATTGATTTTAAGAACACCAGCCGTGTATTATCAAGTGCTGACGAATGTTGAGGTATTATTACCCATCATCTATTTGGGCAGTATCGCTTCAATTGGTGGCTTCTTCCTAGTTAATTATGCATTAAGTAAACTCCCCGCACATGTGACAAGCATTTATGCTAACCTTTCAACAATTGTGGCAATTATAGCTGGTGCAATCTTCCTTAATGAAACACTTTATATTTATCATATCATTGGCAGTGCAATGATTATTACTGGTGTTTATGGTGTTGTACGTACCAATAGGAAACAAAATAAAAAGTTTATTAAAGTATAAAAATAAAAACGATTTTTAGATAGCATGAATGTCATCTAAAAATCGTTTTTTTGTTGTCTTTATTTTTATTAGAACAATGTGTCTTGTAGTAATTTCATATAGACCACAGCAATTAATAAATCAGCTGAACCACCAAAACTCAAATCATTTTTAATGGCATATGTTGTAAATGCTTTAACAGCCTTCATATCCCCCATGTCAAGTGCCTTAATGCGGTCTTTGATTCGAAAATAATTACCAATGGAACCGGCACGCTTAAGTAATACAGTGTCATCTGTCATTAAAATCAAATCTTTTAATGCTCGACGCAAAAGATCATCTGTTATTTTTCGTCCTTGAATAATACCTAATGTGTTTCTTACAGCCGGAAATCCTTGATGAGATTCACCCCTAACACCAAAGATATGATAATTCACATAAGCATTGTATCCATAAGTTGATAATGGTCTTTCAAAATCTTTTAAAATATTATGGCAAATCACTTTGGCATGATAAAAAGTCAATCCAATGTCATCTGTATTTGCGATGGTGTATCCGGTTGCTAGAGCAAAGATCCCTAAGACAAAAATCAGCCCCTTATAGGCATTAATGCCGTTGGTTGCACGCATCATTTGCTGCTCTGCTTCAATCCCAATATGACGTGTCTCATTTAAAAGGGTTGTTAAATCTTTGGCGAAAAAGCCTTTTTCAAAGGTCAATGTTAAATAGGGTAATATGGCCTCTTTGGCTTTGATCATAACATCATAATTCATGTCTGGATGCGACCCTTGCGTGAGTTTTGTTACCAAACCAAATTTATCTTCTAATTCAAGTTCAGCCATGATGGCTTGATCCATTAAAAGACCTACAACGTCTTTTATATGCAAAAAGACATGGTGTTTCATATAATCAATGAGTTCTTTTGTTGGATGTCTTTTCTCTTTAGAACAAATGCGCGCATCTTCACCACATACATAACATGTGCGTGGTGCTTGTTCTACTTGAACACGTGAGACAGAAAATTCTTTAAATCGATAGACATCCAAATCAATAAATCGTCCGAGTGGATGATGTGTTTCAATTTCAATCATTTTAAGTTTCATCTCATGCGCTTCGCCTGTACGAAAAGCCATAACAAACATCGGACCATCAGGTCCATCATCATCATATGTGTCTGTTGGAGAAAGAGACTTAATCAGCATATTTTTAAAAAGCCTAACCAATAGATAAGCTTCAATAATGTTTTTATTTTCACCTGGAATATTGGCCTTAATGGTGACGACTAAATTGCGTTTGGCCCGACCCATGAAAAACGATTGAATCGTTTCAAAGCGTTCTTCACGATGTGCTAAAATATCATCTGTCATAAAAATAACCGTTGCCCTTTCTTAGATTTCAAAAACTGATAAGTTGCCTTAGGCACGATATTTTTGAGGTGTTCAAAATCTTTTTGTTGAGCCAATTTTCTGACGTGAGATGCGCTAATATAATTGCTTTGATGCATCTTTCTTTCAATAATTGTTAGCTGATTACCTAACACTTTTTTTAATGATTCATTGTATTTTAATGTGGTATCATCTGTTGGTTCAGTGCCAACATAGCGCATTGAAATGTCTAGGCTTGGCATAAACTGCATTTTAAAAATCATGGCATCTAGTACCATATGTATGCGTGATGATTCGGTTGCTGATTTTGTAAAATATGTAGGAAATGTCGTTTTTGAAATGATGTATGGTGTTGAAAGTATAATGATAACATTACTTATGTGGCTTATAGCCTTTTCTAAAAGTTTTCTTCTAATGTCAAACGGAAAGACGGACAAGTCTTCTTCGACTAAAAAAATCAGTAAATACGGATGCTTTTTGGCAGCGGTCTCAATTAAATACTGATGTCCTAATGTGACAGGATTACAGTTCATAACAATCGCACCAAAATTAGAAGCAGCTGGTAAAGTTGCTTTGATGTCTGCTAAACGTTCTTTTAATGTATAGATATTGTTTTCAAAAAGTATGATATCTTCTGTTTTTGCAACCATCGATAATCCAAAATCTTTGAAAAACAATTGGTTTTCAGGTTTGGTGTATAAGAAAAATTTATAAATATTATCTTGGCTTAGCTTTAAAACCAAGTGCGTCATAATGAGTGCAGTCAAATTTTCACCTTGATAGGACGGATCAACAGCAATCATCTTAATCACGTCATGGTCAAGTGACCCGGTGCCAATTAATAAATCACCATCGAAAATACCGATGGTGTGGGTGACATGTTGCTCAAATGATAAATCGTGCAATTCAAGTAATGATTGACACGCTTTTATCTCTTTAGTTGTTTCAAGTGTTTTCACTTGATACTGCATTTACACATCTCCTTCGACTTGATACAAGCAATCTATAATTGTGCCATCAGGATATCTGATCAGACCAATGATACGGTCTTCTTTTTCTTGCTGTTCAGGTTTCCCTGTCATTTGAATGGCTTGGTTATAAAGTGCTTCAATTGGTACAATATTTAAGTTTGTCTTTGCGACTTTTGCAAGTAAATCGGTGCGTTTTGGATGAATAGCAATACCACGTTCTGTAACAATGCAATCGACATCATCACCGGGTGTTGTTATTGAAAAGACATTTTCTTTAATAATCGGTAACCGTGATTTCATTAAATTCGTAGTGATGATGGTCACTTTAGCACCATGTGCTGTATCTGAATGTCCGCCACTACCGCCCATTAATTGACCGTTTGAATCTGTGGTTACATTTACATTATACGATAAATCGACTTCTGTTGCACCTAATATAACGACATCAAGTTGCTTTACAATCGCGTCTTTATGATCTGGATTGGCATATTTTGACGCACTCATAGGTAAATGTTCGGCATTATCTCGATACGACTCTACTGCTTTTAAGTCGAAACATTGCACATCATAAAGATGAGCAAACAAGTTTTCTTCAAGCATTTCTACCAAATATTTTGTTATACCACCTGATGCAAATAAACCTTTGATATGATGTTTCTGCATATGATTTTTCAAGTATTGTGCCACTGCAATACTAATGCCGCCAGCCCCACTTTGAAAAGAAAATCCATCTTTAATACATCCTAGTGCGTCCATGAGTAAAACGGTATCTTTGGCAATTTTTAATTGTACAGGGTTTTTGGTTGGCTGTGTTGTGCCAGAAACAATACCTTTGGCATCACCAATATGGTCTAGGACGATGATGGCATCAATATATTGACTTTCAATTTCAATGTATTTGACTTCGTCTACCAAATAATCTGTGAGTAAAACCTTATATGATGCATAGGTCATATCTGCAATCGCATATCCCAAAGCACCACAGGCACTAGGACCTTCAATGCCGTTGCCATTGCCCATATGATCTGCGCACGGTACAGCGATAAATGCGACATCAATCTTAAGTTCACCAGATTCAATGGCGCGTGGTCTACCCCCATGGGAGTCCATCACAATAAGACCTTTTAAATAACCTTGACTGACTGCTTTTGCGACAGGACCATTGATATAGTTGGTATAAATATCTGTGATTTGACCATTTTTGATCAGTTCTACCATGGGTTCATGCACAGGAAAAATCGCACTGGCTGCGATAGTTATATTTTTTAATTGTCGTTTCTTAATTTCTGATAAGACTGCATTTAAAACATAATCACCATTGCGTAAATGGTGATGAAAGGATAAAGTCATGCCATCTTTCATTGGGAGTTGATCGAAAAGATGGGCAATAGACGCTATACGTTTATCGACTGAGCGTGTGATGACAGGTTCGATGAGATGACGTTTTTTGGTTGGTGTGCCATATGGCTGAAATCCATGGTCGATGATCCATTTTTTTTCTACATTATTCATGGGTTCACCTATATGATCTTCCATTGTTTGGCTTTAGCAATCACTTTTTCAGCACGCTGTATGACTGGCTTATCAATCATTTTTCCGTCCAATGAAAAGGCACCTTTGTGTTTGTTTTCTGGTAAAGCTTTATGCTTTATAATTTTTAATGCAGCCTCGATATCTTCCTCTGATGGATTAAACACATCATGAATATAAACGATTTGATTTGGATGGATACATGCTTTTGCATTCATGCCCAATGCTTTCGCATGTTGTGCATCTTTGATTAAGCCTTGATCATCTTTTGTGTCAACAAAAGGCGTGTCTATCGCATCTTTACCATAGGCCTTAGCCGCAGCAACCACCAACGATCGTGCCATAAGTATTTCTTGTCCTGCTTTGGTACGAACGGCTTCAAGTTCAGTTGCTAAATCCTCTGCCCCCAGTAACAACCCATCAACGCGATCAATTTTTGCTATGCGATCGAGTTGAAACAATGCCACTGCTCGCTCGATAATTGGTATAATTTTAATGGTTTTTTCCATCTTTTTTTCTGACTCAATTTTTTTAAGTCTTTTTGAAAGATCTTTAACAGTAGTCTCGGTCGCTTTGGGTAACATGATGGTATCAATCTCATCAGAGATAAGTTCGTTTAAGTCAAGTGTATAAAACGGAGTCTCAACACTATTAATACGAATGATGCGTTCCATTGTTTTTGGAAAAGGCATACTAAAAAAAGTATTGAGCAAGGTTCTTGCTGCATCTTTTTCGGATACTAAAACAGCATCTTCTAAATCGAAAATCACAGCGTCAGCACCAAAAATATCAGCATTTTGAAGCATCGCTGGCGTGTTTGCTGGTATAAAAAGTAAGCTTCTACGCATGTTTTTCACCCAACCTCTTAATGGCTGTTATCACTCTGGCACGAATCGTATAATCAAGAGCACCTTTATCTTGACAATGCACATAAATGTGATCGATATTTAATTCATCCAATGTTTTTGTGATCACTTCTTTGATTTGCTTGCCAAATTGCTTATATACAATGCTTTCGATGATAATTTCTCGATGATCTGATGCATTGACTGTAATTAAGCAATCATTCGATTCCATTGTGCCTGCTTGCGCCTTCATCATAAAACCACCTATTTTCTTTGTTTGATAAGACCTAATGTCCGTTCCATTTCATTTTTTACAATCATAAATCCACCATCGACATCCATGCCAGGTTTTGCAATCACAACATCTGCTTGACATGCCAAAGCGATATGCGTGGTCACTTGTGCAGAAATATTTGTTTCGTTACAAGTACCGCCACAATATGCACCTATGTTTTTGGATTTGCAATATAAAATGGCTTCAGCAATATTATTAACACCACCTAAGTCTGGCGTTTTAATTTGTAAAATATGTCCTGCCTTATGATCGGCAAAATACTTAATATCTTCTAAAGTATTACACCATTCATCAGCAACAATCTCAACCTCACTGTTTTGCTCTTCTAACCGCATACGAATGGTTTTTAAAGCAATCATAGTGTCTTCGCGATTACCACCATCTATTGGACTTTCAACGCGCAGTTTAAATGGTTTTGCTGCATGTTCTAAAGTTATAATGTAGTCAACAATACGAGCGATATCATTGTGAAACGCAATGCCCATTGTGCCATAGAGATCAACATGTAGTACTGGATGATAATTTTCAGTTAATCGATATTTTAAAATGCGATTGCGCATCCAAATAATGTAATCCAATAAGATTTCACCTTGGTATCCTAGTTTTTCTTTAACATTATTGATGAGTGCATGTGGCATAGAATCTAGGGATTTTAAGATCATCTTATCGACGTTATTATAGCGATCATCGCCGCTTTGTCCAAAAATAGGAATGGGCTGAAACGCACGGTGCTCTTTGTTGTATTCATTTCTGATGACTTCAGCCATGGTGATATGATGTGATAGTGCTGTTGCATGTAACAATGCTTGTGTAAGTCCATAACGAATGGCGGTATGGAGTGGTTTAGAATCAATATGCATCTGATCATATTTTTCGGCGAGCTCTTTAAATGTACTTACATCCTCGCCAATGAGGCGAGGAATTAAATGTTTTTCCATAAATGGCATATAAATATGTGCCAAAAATAAAGGGTCCCTACCACCTGCGCCTGAATACTGAACAGAAGCACAATCGCCTACTGCAACCATGCCGTTTTCTAAGATGAGTTGAATAGAGATGGCTTCACCAGGCACACGAACTTGTTTGAATCCTGGTGTCAGTGGTTCACCGATGTATAAAAATCCGTCATGTTCTGCATCTTTTTTAATGGCAAGCTGATCATCGAAATAAAAGCCTGTATATGATTTTGTAAGTACAACGTGTTTAATTTTCATGTGTTATTTTGTCCCTTGTGGTTGTGGTCTGCCAATAAGTTGACCATTGCTGACTGCATAGATGTCATCAACAGTCATTTGAAAACTTAGTGGTCTGCCTTCGTATGTTGCCCTTTCTTCTAATTTCTTTAAGTGAATTTGTTTAATCTCTTCAGAAAATCCTAAGTGCCCAAAATCTAGAATTCGAACACAACCTTCATTATCTCTTGCTGGTAAAATTTTACCCATATTTTGTTTGCTTGGTGCAAAGGGCACATCAATAATACCAAGTTCAAAGGCATGCACAGCACCCATGGCTAAATCACCTTTACCAACTTCGTAGACTCTATCCATCAAACAATGAACTTCTTTTCTAATCAAATCTTCTTCTTCAGTTAATGATTCAGATTTTAGACATTTTTGATCTTTAAATAAGTCAACAACCATCGATGATGTCTTAAGTCCTATACCATTGATTTCTTTGGTGGGTACACCTATGGATTCATATGGTGTTTTTGTAATCATCTTGGTTGCTCCAGCAAGTTGAGCGACACTTGAAGCCATCGCAATCAAGCCTGTTGCTTTTGCTTCATCGGCTGGAAATCCGCCCATCCATTGATGAAAGACTGTTGTAATCACCATGTCTTTATAGTTCTTTATGTTCATATAATACTCTGTTAACTCTTTTAACATGTGTATTGCTGCAATATCTTGTTTCATATTGCCACATTGTCCATAACCAACAGTGATATGTTTAACACCTTGTTCGGCAGCCAATAAGGCTTCAATAATGCCAATAGTAATTGCAATTGATGGTGGTACAAGCGTACCAGTCAATGGACCAAAAGGTTCTCTATTGATTGAAATATCATGTTCTTCGTAATATCCTACCAATCGATCACAGTATTGCCAATAATAAATTGAATCAACCAATGAAATACTTTTGGCATAAGGAATATTATAACTGATGCCACCACCTTCATTTGATGTCCAACCAGCGGCATGAATGATTTCTGATAAAAGTCTTGCATCAGGTGTTCCATGTCTTGCTTGCATCGGTAAATTAACGGCATCAAATACTTTTTTACATCCAGCAACACCATGATTAACTGCTGGAAATCCGTTAAGAAGTGAGCGCCCAATGCGATTACTTTCAGAAATAGCGTTCTCGGCATCCTGATAGCGATTTTGACGTGTATATGAATCAATGGTCGCAGGTAAAAAATCTGCACCAGAAGCCTCAAGATATTGCATTAACTCGATTTGTTGATCGATGGTTGCAACACCAGCGCGTGGCTGTAGATATGTTTTACCCTCTTTTTGTGCTTTCATTAGTTTTAATGCGAAATTTTTATGCTCAGGCACTTTTTTGAGTGTTTGAATGGCAACCTCAAAATCCAACATTGGATCATTACCTGTTGGATAAGATGCCAAAACTTCTTTGCGCATTTTTAGAAATTTTTCAATTGGCCACTTCTTATTCTCTAGCTGCATCACTGTTCTCCTATATTCCTATCATGTGTTTTTTCATTATACGTAATGCAATTTCTGGATAATCAGCACTGAGTAAACCCATTGCTGATAATATATATGTTTGATCCAGTAAAAACTGTGGATCTTTTGGTCTTAGTTCTAAAGGTTTTGACTCTATCATGGCTGCAGCGTGCAAAATCTTTTTAGGATCTTTACTACTAATCACAACACCGCCAACACCAATAATATATCCTGTTTCGCTTAAATCTTTACCGACTTGATAATACATAATGCCGTGTGGCGTATAAACACCTTTAATTGTACCCACATGCCGCGAAACAGCAATCTCGACACATGTTTTAGCGATTAAATCATCTGCCGCATAGTCGTGATCTGTTTCAGAAATAAATGAGACGTTATCTTTACGTGCGTGTGCTTCTTTTTTAATGTCAATGCCTTCTTTTAAGTGAAGTGCCATGGTTGATTCACTCATTGTCTCAATCACGCCTAAGGCTGAATAACGCATCCCTAGATCACCTTCAACTGTGCGTTTTGCGTATGGTTCTTCTAGACCACTTAAAATGTAGTTTGAGTGCTTTGGATACCCATCTGCCATTGAATAAACATCTGTGGTGGCACCACCAACGTCAACAATTAAAAACTCACCCAAACCTGATTCATCAGCAAACCCTTTTGATAGTAGTTCTGCGGCTAATAAAACAGCATTTGGTGTCGGTAGAATAACCTTGCTTATCTTTTTTTCGATTTTTTTAATGCCTTTGGCTTCAATAATATTTTTAACAAAAATATCTTTAATCGTGTCTCTTGCGCTCTTAATGTTTAAAACATTTAATCTCGGCATGACATTTTCACAAATATAATAGGTTTTATCCGATGCAGCAAATATGTCATTCACTTCATCAATGGCATCTTTATTACCGGCAAACACGATAGGTGCTTTTATGTGTGATTCTGCCAATTTTTTTGCATTATGAATCACACATTCTTTATTACCACCGTTGGCGCCACCGGCAAGTAATATGATATCTATATCTTTTTTATGAATAGCATCGACTTCTTGTGAATTGATATGATGCGAAAAAACCAATTCTACTTTGGCGCCTGCACCCAAACAAACACGTTTGGCCGCTTCAGTTGTTAAATCCTCAACCAATCCAATAGCCGCCATTTTTAAGCCGCCAGCTGCAGAAGAACATGCAATAATATCATCAAATGCTATCGTATGTCCGATTTTTTCATATAACCTTTCAAGGGCCAACTCATATCCAATTGTAATATTGGTTTCAACGGTTGTGATTGCCTTTGAGGTTGCTATAACATCTTCTAGCTTTAAGTCGACAGCTGTTAACTTGGTAAATGTTGACCCAAAATCTACCAGTAATATGTAGCGCATATCTACGCCCCCAGGTCAGCTTTTATTTGTGATAAAACGTCTTCAATCTTTGTTCCTGGAGGATAAACACGGTCAAATCCCATGCGTTTAAACCGTTCAAGCACTTCTTCGAAATTTTGTTTTCCAACAACAATATTTCCACCAACATATAATAGTATGTCACTGAGACCTGCCTCATTACATTTATCACGCATACCACGGCAATCAATTTCACCATGACCATATAAAGATGATACCAAAATTAAACGAGCTGATGTCTCAATCGCTGCATTAATGAAATCTTCTTGAGTTGATAAGACACCAACATTGACAACGTTATACCCTGCTTGTGTTAGTGTGTACTCAATAATCCGATTTCCGACAGCGTGAACATCAGCTCCAATGACACCGATTACGATTGAATTCATGTCATTCCTCCAGTTGTTAGTGATGAAAATTGGCCTATTTTTTACAAAAAAAATAAAGCGCTTTCATCTTACTTATATTTTAATATAAATATCTAGAAAAAACAACCGGATTTGGCTTTTTTTACTGAACTTTTGTGTGATATAATAAATATGGGTGAAGCAGATGAGACATATTGAAGCAAAAGAGATAACAAATGCTGTAAAAATCATTACAATGGATGCCAGTGTGAATATTGGTGCCCCATTTATTGATGTTTTACGTGATGCATTAAAAAAAGAAAAATCTGAGATTGGCAAACATGTTTTATCACAGATTATCGAGAATGACGAAATCGCTAAACAAGAACGTGTCCCTATGTGTCAAGACACTGGCATGGTCGTTTGTTTTGTTGAGCTGGGCTATGATGTCCATATCGAAGGCGATTTATATGATGCCATTAATGAAGGTGTAAGACAAGCATATAAGGATGCACTTTTGCGAAATTCGGTGGCAAAACATCCGATTACACGTGGTAACACCAATGATAATACACCTGCCATTATCCATGTCAAATTGGTTTTAGGCGATCAAATTAAAATTACACTGGCGCCAAAAGGTGGCGGCAGCGAAAATATGAGCATGGTTAAAATGCTTATTCCATCTGATGGTATCGAGGGCATTAAAAAACTTGTGCTGCATACCATTTTTGAAGCTGGCGGTAAACCGTGTCCACCACTTGTTGTTGGTATTGGTTTAGGTGGTAATTTAGAAAAAAGCGCCTTACTTGCTAAAGAAGCCATTATGCGTGAACTAGATGATGTCAATCCTGATCCTATTTTAGCAAACCTTGAAAAAGAATTACTTGAAGATATCAATCAATTGGGTGTTGGTCCAATGGGCTTTGGTGGTTCTACCACCGCACTTGCAGTTAAGATTAACAGCTATCCTTGCCATATTGCCTCATTACCAGTTGCAATCAATATTCAATGTCATGCTTCTAGACATAAGCATGTCATTATTTAGGAAGTGAATCTATGCATTTAAAAACACCCATCACACAAAAAGATATTGAAGCATTAAAAGCCGGCGATATTGTTTATATTTCAGGTACTTTATATACGGGGCGTGATCAGGCACACAAGCGTTTGGTTGAAACACTTGAAAAAACCAATCAATTACCCATTGATTTTAAGGGTCAAATCATTTATTATACTGGTCCAACACCAGCAAGACCCAATGAGCCTATTGGTTCATGCGGGCCAACATCTTCTTACCGCATGGATGCTTATTCAACACCATTGATGAAACACGGCCTTAAGGTGATGATTGGCAAAGGTGATCGGAGCGATGCCTTTATCAAAGATATGATTAATGAAAAAGCTGTTTATCTTCAAGCCGTTGGTGGTGCTGGTGCACTGCTTGCTAGAAAAGTAAAAAAGAGTACCGTTGTTTTATATGAAGAGTTAGGGGCTGAAGCGATGTATCGTCTTGACGTCGTTGATTTTCCTGCGATTGTTACCTATGATATTTATGGTGGAAACCTTATTAAAGATGAAGTGAAAAAATTTCAAACCAAAAAAGATTTCTAGTTGAAGTCTTTTTTTCATTTACACTAAAAAAAAGGAGTATTTTTGATGAAAACACTCAATCAAACTGTTAAAACCTATATGGAAAACCATGCAAGGCCACTTGAACGTGCACTTTACGCCTATCATTTTGAAGGTGGCGCACTCGATTGTGTACTTGAAGAACTCAAACAGTTCCAAAACAAAGATGGTGGCTTTGGTCATGGACTTGAACCTGATTTTTTCACACCAGAAAGTTCACCGATCGCCACATGGGCTGCAGCTAATATCATTAGAGATTTACACATCAATGCACATCCTATGATTGACCACATGATTGATTATTTATTAACATGCCCACATCAAAGTCATGGTTTATTTCACACAAAAATAAAAGAAAACAACGCCTATCCGCATGCACCGTGGTGGCATTATGAAGCAAACCAGATCAATGATTATAACCCAACGGCGTCATTGTTAGGCTTTTTATGTCGTTATATGAATCCCGATCATTTACTTTATACGTCCATATTAGAGCGCACTCAAAAAGCCATCGATCATTTCATGGATCATGATGTAACAGAGATGCACGAACTCCGTTGCTTTGTTGAGCTTTACCATGATATATACTTAAATAAACCGCGTGATGCGTTTACCGAAAAACTGGCGTCTTTGATCATTAAAACCATCGAGTCCGATCATAGGTTATGGTTTACATCATACTGTGTGAAACCCTCACAACTCATGATAAACCCACAAACCCCTGGGTATATTAAAATCAAAGCGCTTGTTGACTTAGAGCATCAATTGTTATTAGAAAATCGTCATCAAGATGGCCTTTGGTCAATCACTTGGGACTGGAGCGATCATGATCCTTTGGCCTTTGAAGTCGCGAAAAAGGCTTGGCAAGGCATCATTGCCTTAAACCATTTAATGCGTTTTAAAACATTTCATTTCGAAGGCTGAAAAAGCCTTTTTTTTCTGCATTTTTTCATGAAAT
>JBLRWW010000023.1:0-20152 GCA_047921055.1 Acholeplasmataceae bacterium | reverse complement strand
CCAAAGAAGAAGTCGACCAAAAGTTTGAAGAAATCGCGAAACAATACAATATGACTGTTGAAGATGTTAAAAAATATTTAGCAGATTCAGTGATTGAACAAGAAGTTAAAAACCAAAAAGCATATCAATTTGTCATTGATCAAGCCAAATTAGTTTAAAACAACCGAGGGAAACAGTGTTTTCCCTCCTTATTTTCACATAATTTGGCACTCGAGTATTAAGATTGCAAATTATTGAATGTATGCTATAATATATGCGTAACTTAAAAAGAAAGAAAAGGTGAGTTAGCCATGGAATTATCAAAAAGTCTACCTGCAGTTGTCGTACGCGGCATCATGCCAATTCCAAACAATGATTTTCGTGTTGAAGTTGGACGCAAAATCTCCTTAAAATCAATAGAAGCCTCTGAAAAGGACTTCGGTCAATACATCATCATCTTAATCCAAAAAAATCCAATGATTGAAAATCCAACCGTTGCAGATATTGAATCCCATGGCGTTTTAGCAAAAATCTCCATGAAGATTAAGCTGCCAAATGATAGTTTCAAAGTTAAATTTAATGTCATCTCTCGGATCAAAATCAAAGAGTATTTTTTAACTGACCCTTATTTTGTGGTCGAATATGACGAAGTTGAAACAACATCATCAGGCAATGAAGAAGAAGTCACATTGGTTAAAATGGTCGTTAATGAGCTCACACAACATGCGCAAACATTACTACAACCTTCAAATAACGTCATGGAAAAGATTTCACAAGGATTAACCACAGAAAAATTGGTTGACTTGGTTGTTCAAAATTTAAAAATCAGTGAACAAACAAAATACCGTTACTTAATTGAACCAGATTTGAATGTGCGTTTACGTTATTTATTAGAAGATGTGAATAAGCAAAAGATGATTGTTGAGTTAGAGCAACGCATCAACGAAGAAATTAAAAAATCGATTGATGAAAATCAAAAAGAATATTACTTAAGAGAAAAAATGCGCGCCATTCAACATGAACTAGGCGATAAAGCGAAAAAAGAAGAAGAAATTGATGAATTGCGCAAGAAGATTTTAGCGGCTAAAATGCCTAAAGTGATTGAAGAAAAAGCTTTGGCTGAATTAAACAGATACCAATCAACACCTGCAGCTGCTGCTGAATCGACCATCATTAAATCGTATTTGGATTTACTTGTTGATCTGCCTTGGAAAAAATCAAGTAAGGATTCAACCGATTTAAATAAAGTGAAAGAAAAATTAGATGAAAACCACTATGCGCTTGAAAAAGTTAAAGAACGGATCATTGAGTATTTAGCAGTGAAGATTATGACCAAACGTAATCCACAAACCATTTTATGTTTAGCAGGCCCCCCAGGGGTTGGTAAAACATCATTGGCGATTTCGATTGCAGAAGCATTAAATCGTAAGTTTGTGAAACAATCACTGGGTGGCGTCAGAGACGAATCAGAAATTAGAGGCCACAGACGTACCTATGTTGGTGCGATGCCAGGACGTATCATTAAAGGCATGAAAGACGCAAAAACAATCAACCCTGTCTTCTTATTAGATGAAATCGATAAGATGTCAAGTGATTATAAGGGCGATCCTGCATCTGCGATGCTAGAGGTTCTAGATCCTGAACAAAACGCTAATTTTAGTGATCACTACTTGGAAGAACCATACGATTTATCACAAGTCTTATTTATTACAACCGCGAACTACTTAGAAAATGTGCCTGCACCGCTGCGTGACCGGATGGAAATTGTCGAACTTTCTTCTTATACTGAACAAGAAAAATATCAAATCGCGAAACGCCATTTGATTGAAAAACAACATAAAGCACACGGTATTACGGCTGATCAATTTAAAATTGATGATGATGTGATTTACTATATCATTCGTCACTATACCCGTGAAGCAGGTGTCCGTGAATTAAACCGTTATATTGGCTCTTTAATTAGAAAAGCCATTAAAGAGATTTTGTTAACGAAAAAACCACTCGTTCACATTAGCTTAGACAATGTTGAAACTTATATTGGTAAAGCACGCTTTAGCCATAACAAGTCAGATATGAAAGATCAAATTGGTGTGGCAACAGGTTTAGCCTATACACAATTTGGTGGCGATACCTTGCCTGTTGAGGTCACTTATTACCAAGGTAAAGGCGCATTGGTCTTAACTGGTAAATTGGGTGATGTGATGAAAGAAAGTGCGCAAACCGCCCTTTCATACATCAAATCAAAAGCAACCGAATACAACCTAGATCCTCAAGTATTCAGTTTAAATGACTTTCATATTCACGTCCCAGAAGGTGCCATTCCAAAAGATGGTCCATCCGCTGGTGTGACGATTGCGACTGCGATTATTTCGGCACTCACGCAAAAGCATGTCAGAAAAGAAGTGGGCATGACAGGTGAAATTACCTTACGTGGCTATGTCTTGCCGATTGGCGGCTTAAAAGAAAAAGCGATTGCAGCCCATCGTTCAGGATTAACCACCATCTTAATTCCAAAAGATAACTTAAAAGATGTCGATGATATTCCTGATGAGGTCAAAGAAGCACTTGAAATTATTTCAGTTGAAAATATTTCTGATGTGTTTGAACACGCTTTAAAATCATAAACGTATAAGATGTTTCAAGGATACCTTGAAACATCTTTTTCTTTTATCTGTTTTTAGTGTATAATAAAATAGATATCAATTTAAAGGACATTCTATGATTACTAAAGCAAGTTATGTTAAAAGTATTGAACATTTAAAAGATCAACCAGAGGTTAAGCCTCAAATTCTACTCTTAGGGCGCTCTAATGTCGGTAAGAGCTCTTTTATCAATGCCTTAACGCATCGTAAGAATCTTGCTAGAATATCCAATACACCAGGTAAAACGGTTTATTTAAACTATTATTTAATCAATGACACCTTTTATTTGGTTGATGCCCCTGGCTATGGCTATGCCAAGCGGTCAAAGACACAAAAAGAATCATTTTTAAAAATGATTCAAACCTATATTTTAAAACAAGATGCGTTGGTTGCTGTCTTTTTACTCATTGATTTTAAAGTTGGACCAACCTTAGATGACTTATCAACTTATGAGTATTTAATGTCAACCGGCAAAACAGTTTATATTATCGCGACCAAAAAAGATAAGATTGGGTCATCACATCGGTTTAGACAACAAAAAGAGATTTTAGCAAAACTGGGAAACCCAACATTGTTTTATGCGGTCTCAAATACCACTAAAGATGGTATTTCACATATTGAGACACTAATTCTTGAAGAGCTTATTAAAATTGAATAAAGAAAATATCTAAATGTTCATCTTATGATGGACTTTTTTTTAACTCAATTATAGTTATTTCTGATATAATAATTATAAATAACTGCGTTTAAGGGGAATGATATGAATCACATAGTCAAAAAGCTATTTGCAATGCTTTTCATTATCACATTTTTTCTGATCGGTGGTGGTTGTAAAAAAGATGAAGTGGCAATTACACCAGAACCAACAGTTATAACAGATCCAATCGCTTCAAACAAAGCAAGCATCTATGATAGTTATAAAGATACTGCAACAAGTGATTTTACTGAAAATCATCCCTTTTATCAAGTCAATTATAAGGACCGTCTCTTTGGGCGTGGACTAGAATCGATTATTGCCGAAGAAGATGTTGTCATTATCTTTATAGGGTTTGCTACTTGTCCCGCATGTCAGCAACATATTGGTGTTTTTGAACGCACCTTTTATAGCGAAGGTATGGATCACTATACAGATACCTTCTACTACCACAATATCGTTGCAGATCAAGCTGGTTATGAAGCCTTTCGTTTGGCACATACACAAGTTTTAGGTAGCGTCCCACAATTATTGGTATTTCGAGAGGGCATCTTTATGGGCTCTTACTCACCATCAGAGATCATGCAACCTATTGACATGGCTGTCAGAGATTTTTTTAGAGCAATTAAGATTCAACTTGATTCATAAAATCAATCTATGATTTTTAAAAATAAATAGGCTTATAAGCAAAAAAAATTCTATTCATTGATAAGACAATGATTCTGTGCTAAAATAAATATACAATGAAGCAGAAGAGTAATATGCGCAAGACACAAAGAGACAGATTGGTTGGTGAAAAATCTGCAACACGCATATGAAGGTCGCTGTGGAGTATTTATAATGAATGCTTAGGCTTTAGTTATAACGTATCTCTGCGTTAAAGAGATTCGAGGGCTAGGTTTTTAATCTAGAACTAAGGTGGTACCGCGCAATCATGCGTCCTTAGCTTTAAGGGCGCTTTTTATATTTTTAAAGAGGGAAAAATCATGAAAACATTAGAAACCAACCGTTTAATTTTAAGATCACTGAAACTATCAGACTTAGATGATTTTTATAACTATGCCAAAAAGCCAACCATTGGCCCCATGGCAGGCTGGACGCCTCACAAGGACTTAGATGAATCACGGCATATCTTAAAGCTTATGATTCACGAAAAAGAAGTGTGGGGCATCACTTTAAAACCCACTGATCGCTTAGTGGGAACCATTGGTCTTCATAAGCGATCGCTAGAACATGCCCTTTTAAATAAAAAAGAAATAGGGTTTGTGCTAGATGACACACTTTGGGGACAAGGCCTTATGGTTGAAGCGGTTTCTGCAGTCTTAGCGTATGCATTTAACGATCTTAAGCTTTCAAAAGTGACATGCGGACATAGAACTGATAATCCACAGTCAAAACGTGTGATTGAAAAATCTGGGTTTACCTATACACATGATGAAATAAGAGATGACCATCATAAAAAACCGGTCACCATTGTGATGTATGAATTAAAAAAGAAAACTTACGGGAGGTTACATCAATGAGCACATTACCAACGAAATATGATCATAAATCTGTTGAAAAAGGTCAATATAAAAGATGGGTCGATCAAGGTTATTTTAAGTCAGGTGATTTAAATAAAGAGCCCTTTTGTATCGTTATTCCACCCCCCAATGTCACTGGTAAACTCCACTTAGGACATGCTTGGGATAACACCTTACAAGATATCATTATTCGCAGAAAGCGGATGATGGGTTTTGATACGCTTTATTTGCCTGGTATGGACCATGCGGGCATTGCCACACAAGCCAAAGTTGATGAACGCTTAAAAAATCAAGGCATTTCACGTTATGATTTGGGGCGCGAGAAGTTTTTAGAAACGGCGTGGGCATGGAAAGATGAGTACGCGGCACATATTAAAAATCAGTGGGCTGCCTTAGGCGTTTCTGTTGATTATGATAAAGAACGTTTTACCTTAGATGAATCCTTAAATAAAGCGGTCAATCATGTCTTTATTGACCTTTATAAAAAAGGCTATATTTACCGTGGCAACCGTATCATTAACTGGGATGTTGAAGCGAAAACAGCGTTATCAAATATTGAAGTTGAATATGAAGAAACGCAAGGACATCTGTATTACTTTAGATATCCATTAACTGATGGCTCTGGATTTTTAGTGATTGCAACAACCCGTCCTGAAACGATGTTTGCTGACCAAGCCTTAATGGTTCATCCAGATGATGAACGTTATAAGGACTATGTGGGTAAAATGGTATTTATCCCTGGCACTAAAAAAGATATTCCAATCATTACGGATGACTATGTCGATATGACCTTTGGGACAGGTGTGGTTAAAGTCACACCAGCCCATGATCCCAATGACTTTGAGGTGGCGTTAAGACATGAGTTATCGATGCCACTTTGTATGACTGAAACAGGACATATGAATCACTTGGCCAATCAATATGAAGGCCAAGAACGCTTTTTATGTCGAAAAAACTTAGTCGAAGATTTAACCTTCCATGGTTTGGTCGAAAAGGTTGAAGACTATACCCATAATGTTGGGTATAGTGAACGTACCGGTGTCATGGTTGAACCAAGACTATCCTTACAATGGTTTGTTAAGATGGATGATTTGGCCAAACAAGCACTTAAAGATTCAAAAGCTGAATTTTATCCTGCACGGTTTAAAAAGATATTTAATCACTGGATGCATGACATTCAAGACTGGTGTATCAGTCGTCAATTGTGGTGGGGTCACCGTATACCTGCGTGGTATAAGGGTGATGATGTCATTGTTTCAGTTGAATGTCCTGGTGAGGGCTATCAGCAAGATGAAGATGTCTTAGACACATGGTTTTCATCTGCCTTATGGCCATTTACTACGCTTGGTTGGCCAGAAGAGACCAAAGACTTTAAACGCTATTATCCAACCTCTGTCATGGTCACAGGCTATGATATCATTTTCTTCTGGGTTGCCAGAATGATCTTCCAGGGCTTAGAATTCACCCATAAGGACCCTTTTAAAGATGTCTTGATTCACGGACTCATCCGTGATGACAAAGGGCGTAAAATGAGTAAATCATTAGGTAATGGTGTTGATCCAATGGATATTATTGAGACCTATGGTGTGGATGCCTTAAGATATTTTCTATCGACCAATAGTGCACCTGGGGCAGATATGCGCTTTGAAATGGAAAAAGTTGAATCGTCTTGGAACTTTATTAATAAGTTATGGAACATTACACGATTTATTACCTTAAATGTCACTGACAAAAATAAAACCATCGAAGGTGATTTAACTGATGTTGATGCCTATATTCTTGCCCGCTTAAATGAAGTGATTATTGAAGCGGATTATAACTATGAAAAATATGAGTTTGGTGAAGCGTCAAGAGCGATCTATAATTTCATGTGGGATGATTTTGCGTCTTGGTATGTTGAATTTGCGAAAGTCGCTTTAAAAGATCCAATACACAATGTTAATACGGAAGCGATACTGATGCATGTGCTGCGCACGATTTTAAAACTCTTGCATCCTTTCATGCCGTTTGTTACTGAAAAGCTTTATAAAGAAATTTCTGATGAAGCATCAATCATGATCTCTAGCTGGCCAACACATACAAAAGTCGATCATAAGGCGATTGAGACTTTCGAATCTTTAAAAGAAGTCATTACCAATCTCAGAAACTTAAGAAGTGCCTATAATGTTGCACCCTCAAAACCTTTAGAGATTCATGTGAAAGTTGAAGATAAAAATACATTAATTTATTTTAATAACAATAAAATCTATTTAGACAAGTTTTTAAATGCATCTAGATTAGAAATAGATCAAAACGCGCCAAGCTTTGATGAGATGATCTTGCGTGTGACAAAAGACGCAGCCATTCATGTCAATCAACAAGGACTTATTGATAAAGAAAAAGAACGCATTGATTTATTATCACGCAAAGAAAAGCTTGAAAATGAAATCAAACGGAGTGAGTCACTCCTTGATAACCCTAATTTTTTGAATAAAGCACCACAAGAAAAAATTGACGTTGAAAAAGAAAAATATCAAACCTATAAACATCAATTAGAAAGTATTGAGCAAAAACTTAAAGATGTCATTTAAAACACATTATGAAGCCATCAGATGGCTTGAATCACAAACCAAATTCAGACCTAAAACGGATTTATCCATTATGCAACATGCCATTAAACTTCTAGACCTTGATTTATCAAAGATTCAAAAGGTGCATGTTGCTGGCACCAATGGCAAGGGATCTGTCAGTCATTATGTCAAAAATATCTTAAAACGCAAAGGCTTTAAAGTCGGTCTTTTCACCTCGCCTTATGTGTACATATTTAACGAACGGTTTATGATCAATGATGATATGATTAGTCATCAAGAATTGCTTGATTTAACCAACTTTATTCAAATATTTAATTTAAAGATGCTTGAAGTCTATCAAGAAAGTCTATCATTTTTTGAACTGTTAACGGTGATGTCATTTAAGTATTTTTATGATCAAAAGGTTGATTATATGGTCATCGAAGTCGGTATTGGTGGCTTATTAGACGCAACAAACGTCTTAAACTATGATTTATCGTTAATTACATCGATTGGCTTTGATCATATGAAACAACTTGGAAACACCTTAGAATCGATTGCTTTAAACAAACTGGGTATTTTAAAAAAAGGTAATCGCCTCATTTCAACCGTTAGAAATGATTTATATCCTTTATTTCAGTCGTATTGTGATAACCTTGGTGTACCCTTTACATATGTTGATGTAGATAAAGACGTGCTTCAACATCACATGTTTCCCTTTGATCAAAGAGTATCTTATGAATTTGGAACATTTGTATTGGGCATGCCAGGCTATGAACAAAGCGCAAACGCGCTTTTGGCCCTTTATGCCGGAAAGGCGTTATTTCCAAATGATCCATATAGTTCCATGAGCGAAGCGATTAGTGAGACCAAATTGCCTGGACGTTTTGAGCCCTTTATGCCAGATCCTAAGATTGTTCTAGATGGTGCACATAATGAGCATGCGATGAAAAACCTCTCGCAAACCATCAAAGCCTATCACATTGGTCATCGTACCCATGTCATCTTTTCAGCACTTGGCGATAAAGATATTCCGCTGATGTTAGATATTTTAAAACCTGCTGTTAAATCGATTACTTTAACAGCCTTTGATGATCCAAGATATCAAAGTTTATTACCCTATCAAACGCCTGACATCGGCTTTGAACCAGACATGATTAAGCTCATACGTGACTTAAGAAAAAATCATAGCAGTGACTATGTGATTGTCACTGGCTCGATTCACTTTATTGGTACCTTTAAAAAAGCATTGATACGTGATAAATCCAAAAGTGGCGGAACGTTTGTAGAAAAAAACAAGCAAAGTTCATAAAACCCCTCTACTATAGTGTAGAGGAGTTTTTTTATGTACATTTTAAAAGAAATGCCCAAAGATCAAAGACCAAGAGAACGTCTGATTGAAAAAGGGGTTGGATCCTTATTAAACGAAGAACTCATGGCGATATTATTAAGAACGGGGACAAAAGAACAATCAGTGCTTTATTTGGCCCGTGATGTGCTATACCATTTGGAGCACTTAAAAGACTTAGAGACGATTACGCATCAAGAGTTGATGCGCATTTCAGGCATTAAACTTGCCAAAGCAACCACCATTTTAGCAGCCATTGAACTCGGTAGACGCTTGTCTCAAGTGACGTATCAAAAAGAACCTTTTATTAAAGGGCCAATGGATGTGTATCGGTTATTAACAGATGAACTCAAACTTTATGATCAGGAACACTTTATTTGTCTTTACTTAAATACCAAAAGTCAATTGATTGCTAAAAAAACGATCTTTATTGGCACGATTAATCAAATGATTATTCATCCTAGAGAAATATTTAAGCATGCAGTTAAATATATGGCAGCTGCTGTTTTATTTGTGCATAATCACCCCAGTGGTGATGCCACACCATCAACAGCAGATATTAAAGCAACCAAGCAACTCAAAGATGCTGGACAATTGATGGGCATTGATGTGGTCGATCACATCATTATAGGCGCTGATGAATATTACAGTTTTAGCAACAAAAATAAGACATTTCTCTAAGCCTCTATGATATAATAAATCAAAGGATGTGGGTTATATGGGAAAAAAAGATTCAACCAAATGGATATGGTATTTCATTAGCTTTGGGGTCATTATCCTCTTTTTATTGATTTTACTATCAAGTGTTTTATCCGTTGGTGAACGGTTAAGAAATTTATCAGAGTATGTCGAGTATGTCTTTTATGGATTTACCGTGATTCTCACGTATATCTTAATTTTAAGACCGGTGCATATTATATTGTTTTCACCAGCCTTTTCAATTGAAACAACCCTCGATGGACGCTCACGTAAAAATTATGCGATCTATAAAAAGGTTGCAAGACGTTTAATCAATGATGGTCAACTGCCACAAGCAGAAATAGAGAATTTGAAAATCGCGATTGGCGATTATGATGAACTTAAAGTTGTTTTAAATCATGTGTATAATAAACATATTAAAAAACAAATGAATCAAATCATTAAAAAACATGCCAAAACAGTCATGTTATCAACTGCGATTTCACAAAATGGTCGTTTGGACTTTTTCACTGTCGTTGTTGTGAATCTGAGAATGATTAAAGAACTCGTCGTTTTAGGGGGCTTTCGCCCATCATTTAAAAATCTTGCCAAGTTAACCATTAACGTTTTTACAACCGCATTGATTGCTGAAGGCTTAGAAAATATGAACCTAAATGATTTATTACCAACCTCAACTGTGAATACCTTAGGTGAGATCCCATTGGTTAAACCAGTGGTATCATCAGTTGTCCAAGGTATTGGAAATGCGTTATTGACACTTCGTATTGGTGTTGTTACCCGTAAGTATCTGTTTACGGATGCCAAAGAAGTAACCAAAGAAGAAATTAGACGCACAGCATTATTAGAAGCTGCAGGTATGACACCGAGTGTTGTGGGTGATGGACTTGCCATGTTACCACGATCTATTTTTAATCTATTCAAGAAAAAAGAATCCAAGGAAAAAGTAGAAGATGATGAATAAAAGGGAGCTTTGCTCCTTTTTTTGCGTGTAAAATCGTTAAATTATCTTGCTTTTTGTATCAATATTGGGTAAACTAAATAACAAAGGGCGAAGCCCTAAAAAATAGGAGGGTTTAAATGAAGAAAATATTAAGCATTTTAGTTTTACTTGTTGCTGCAGTTGCATTAGTTGCTTGCGGTCCTAGAGAATATGTCATTGCGATGATTACAGATACTGGTGACATTGATGACCGTTCTTTCAATCAAGGTACTTGGGAAGGTATTAAAGAGTATTCTGAAGCAAACGGCAAAACTCATAAATACTACAAGCCAACTGCAGTTACTTTAGATGCATATGTTGCTGCCATTGATTTAGCAGTTAGTGGTGGTGCTGAGATTATTGTTACACCTGGTTTCTTGTTTGAAAACAGTGTGCATAAAGCACAATTTTTGCATCCAGATGTCAAGTTCGTATTAATTGATGGTTCTCCACATAATGTTGCTGACTGGGATACAGGTGAAACATACAATGGTGAAGACTGGGATTTCACAGTCGCATCAAACACATTATCAATTTTCTTCCAAGAGGAACAATCTGGTTTCCTTGCAGGCTATGCATCAATTAAAGATGGTTTTACATCACTTGGCTTTATGGGTGGTATGGCTGTTCCAGCGGTTGTTCGATTTGGTGCAGGTTATGTTGCTGGTGCATATTATGCTGCTAAAGAAGTTAATAATATGACATTTGAGTTTGCTGCTAATAGATATGCATATCTTGACACATTTGCACCCAGCCAAGATACAGTTACAAGAGCAACTTCTTGGTACAATGGTGGTGTTGAAATTATTCATGCCGCTGCTGGTGGGGCTGGTCTATCTGTTATGACAGCAGCTGAAAATACCAATAAATGGATGGTTGGTGTTGACGTTGACCAGTCTAACTTAAATGACCAAGTCTTAACATCTGCCATGAAGGGTCTTGGTGTTGCTGTTCAAAATGCGCTTGCTGATTTCTTTGACGGAACATTTGAAGGCGGTCAATCCATAACATTAGGTGTTGCTGAAAATGCCGTTGGTCTACCAACAGCAACTGATTCGTGGAGATTCACCTCATTTACTGAAGCACAATACAATACCATTTTTACAAAACTTTCTAACAATACAGTTGTTGTTCCGACAGATCGTTCTGGATTAGATCAATTCTTAACAGATCTTGGATTTACAGATAACACAGCAATTTTGAATGCAGTGTTCGGCGAACCAACTGAAGAATAAAATCTGAATCATATTAAAGACACATGTTATACAAAATGGGGAAAGTGAAATTTCCCCATTTTGTGAACATAAGAGGTGATTAATTGTGCAGTATAAAATAGAAATGAATAATATTACAAAAACATTTGGGACATTAGTTGCCAATGATCAAATCAATCTTCAAGTGAGACCAGGAGAAATACATGCACTGCTGGGTGAAAACGGTGCAGGTAAATCGACATTAATGTCGATACTTTTTGGTCTTTATACTGCTGATGATGGTGAGATTAAAATTGATGGAAAACCTGTTACAATTAAAAACCCAAATGATGCTAATATACTTGGTATTGGCATGGTCCATCAACATTTCAAGCTGGTTGAGTCATTTTCTGTGCTTGACAACATCATTTTAGGATCAGAGGATACCAAAAAAGGGTTTGTTGTCTATGACAACGCCTTAATAAAAATTAGAAGCATTATTGAGACCTATAAGTTGCGTGTCGATTTAGACGCTTTAATTAGAGATATTACAGTTGGTCAACAGCAACGCGTTGAAATATTGAAAATGCTTTATCGAAACAGCGAGATCATGATTTTTGATGAGCCAACAGCAGTTTTGACACCTCAAGAAATACACGAATTGATACAAATCATGAGAAATTTTGCCAATGAAGGTAAAACGATTATACTCATTACTCACAAGCTCAATGAAATTAAACAAGTTGCAGATCGGTGTACTATTTTAAGACGTGGTAAATGTATCGGTACTGTTGATGTCAAAAAAACGACGACCGATGAATTGGCTGAAATGATGGTTGGTCGTGAGGTGAATTTTACCATTGATAAAAAAGACATTGAAGCAGGTAATGCTGTTTTCGAAGTTGAAAATCTATCTGTCGAAGGTCGCGGTAGACGCGCAGTTAGCAACGTTTCATTCAAAGTTCATCGTAACGAAATATTGGGCATCGCGGGTATTGACGGTAATGGGCAAACAGAACTGGTTAAAGCCCTTACGGGTTTGATGCCAATTCAATCTGGTCGTGTGCTTTTAAATGACAAAAACATCACCAAATATTCAATTAGAAAAAAATATGAAACTGGACTTTCGCATATACCAGAAGATCGGCATAAACATGGTGTTGTACTTGATTATGATCTACAAAGCAATCTTGTAATCCAAAACTACTATAAAAAAACATTCCAAAAATATGCATTTTTGAAATATGATGAAATTCATGGTCATGCTGAAATATTGATTAATCGCTTCGATATAAGAAGCGAGCGTGGTGCAAAGACAATAGTTAGAAGCATGAGTGGTGGTAACCAACAAAAAGCCATCTTGGGTCGTGAAATATCTAGATATCATGAACTGTTAATTGCTGTACAGCCGACACGAGGGCTCGATGTCGGAGCGATTGAATATATTCACAGTCGTTTGTTAGAAGAGCGAGATAATGGCAGAGGTGTTTTGCTTGTTTCATTGGAAATTGAAGAAATAATGAATCTTTCTGATCGTATTCTTGTTATTTATGAGGGTCAAATAGTTGGTGAATTTAATCCTAAAAAAGTAACTATCAACGAACTAGGACTTTACATGTCTGGAGCAAAACGAGGTGAAACAGATCGTGAAAAATAATAAGCTTGTAGTCAAAATTAAAGATAAAATCGTACAAATCATTTCAAATGCATATGACATAATCAAGCCTTCTTTAATAGCCATCGCGGTCGGTCTGTTCATTGGCTTTATCATTATGTTGATGTTTGATGTGCGTGATGCAGTTCCTGCAATGATCACATTAATTTTTGGTAGCTTTATTGAAGGAAGCAAAAGTTTTGGTAACATGCTTGATATTGCTGGCCCAATTATTTTAGCAGGTCTTTCTGTGGCATTTGCATTTAAAACTGGACTCTTTAATATTGGTGCCTCTGGTCAAATGATGATGGGTACGATTGCATCACTTTATGTAGGTATTGCCTTTAGAATGTCATTTCCCCTACATTTGATTTTAAGTTTGCTTGCAGGTCTTGTGGCAGGTGCGATTTGGGGATTTATACCAGGGATATTAAAAGCAACGAGAAATGTCAATGAGGTTGTATCATCAATAATGATGAATTACGTTGCACTATATCTTTTCACATTGGTAATCAAACTATATCTCTCGCAAGGGACTGGCTCAAGTTCAACTTCAAGACCCGTTGCTGGTTCTGCTACATTACCAAGATTGACTGGTTTGTTTCCGGATTCGACGGCAAACTATGGTATTTTTATAGCCATTGGAATCGTCATTATTGCACATATTATCATCCATAAAACAACTTTAGGGTTTTCGCTCAGAGCTTCAGGATTTAGTTTTGATGGTAGCAAATATGCTGGTATGAAAACGAAAACAAACATTGTCATTGCCATGACAATGGCAGGTCTATTTGCAGGCGTCGGAGGGTCAATACTATACCTTGTACAAGGTAAAACAATTGCAGATTTTCATATATTTACTGAGGGCTTTGATGGTATCTCGGTTGCACTATTAGGCATGGGTGAACCTATTGGTGCTCTTTTGGCAGGGTTGTTTTTAGCAAATATTAGACAGGGGGCATTTTACTTGCAACTTTATGTTTATGTTGATGAGCTTATTGACATGATTATCGCAATAATTATTTATTCTATTGCCATTACTGCAGCAGTTCAATTGCTTTTAAAACGCTATGGCACCGACATCAAAATATATTTTAAAAAACGGAAAAAAAAGAAAGCCGAAGCTAAAGGAAGTGATCTCAAATGAAGCAGAGAACACTTAAATATCTTGGCATTTTCTCAGCAGTCTATGTTGTTTTGCTTGTTCTATATTACACCATAGGCATTAAAGTTTTTACCGATTTGATCCAAAGCATGAATTTGGCTTTTCCTGTGCTTTTGGTTGTTTCCATGGGTGGTCTTATTTCTGAGAGAAGTGGTGTCACAAACATCGCATTAGAAGGTATTATGATCATGGGCGCATTTTTGGGATTTTGGTTCATTGTCAATTTGGAACAACAATCAATCAATGGTTTTACAGTGTTTGTGTTGGGTGTTATCTGTGTTGTTTTTTCGTTTTTCATTGTTGCTGGATGTCTCTTTTTAATTAACATGCTTAAAGAAAAAAATAATCAAAATAAACTTCAATTACCACTTGTTGTTAAAGTAGCAATCGCAGTGGTATTGGGTCTCCTTTTAACGTTTCTCCTCTTGTCAGCACCGCTTAACAAGCAAGTCATTTACCTGTTTGCATTGATGCTTGTTGCAGTCATTGGCGGTCTATACAGCATGATACATGCATATGCATCAGTCTATTTAAAATCAAATCAAATCATTTCTGCAACTGCGCTCAATCTATTTGCGCCAGCATTTTCGATTTTCACACTTAGATTTATCAGAGGCGGTTCAAATATTGATATTAGAACCAACATGTTAATCAATGAGGTACCACTCTTATCGAAAATACCTGTCATAGGGGATATGTTTTTCAAACAAGCATACATATCATTATATATTGCAGTGTTAATCGCTGTTATTGTGACGATTTTCTTATTTAAAACCCAATTTGGTTTAAGGTTACGTGCATGCGGCGAGAACCCACAGGCTGCAGATTCACTTGGTGTTAATATATATAGAACCCGTTTTATTGCTGTGACGCTCTCGGGTATTTTAGCCGGTATTGGTGGTCTAATGTATGTCATACCAACAAAAAGTTACGGAACCACAGTAGAAGGATACGGATTTTTAGCGATTGCCGTATTGATTTTTGGTAACTGGAAGCCTAGAAATATTGTGTTTGCTGCACTATTCTTTAGTTTTATGAAAACCATTGCGCTCTATTATACAGAAATTCCGGTCTTGAATAATCTAGGGATGAGTTCGGAAATTTATAAAGCAATTCCATTTGTAGCAACACTTATTGTGCTTGCGATTTTCTCAAAACGTTCTAATATGCCAAAATCACTTGGTCAAATCTACGATCAAGGACAACGTTAATTCTATGAAGGGCTTTAATAAGGCCCTTTTTATTATTCTTTCATACAATAACTAGAAAGTAATTATAATTGTTGACTTTTTGGCTTCATTAAGTTAAAATATCTTTGTTGTACCACATAGAAGAGGTCTTAAACGCATATGCTACCTTGATAGTGAGTACCTAAACCAATAAGGAGGTGTAACAACATGTATGCAGTTATTCAAACAGGCGGTAAACAAGTACGTGTCACAGAAGGTCAAGAAATCTATATTGAAAAATTAGATGTCGAAGCAGGGGATACATACGAATTTAATGACGTCTTAATGATTGGTGGCGAATCGGTAACAATCGGTAGTCCACTTGTGGCTGGTGCTAAAGTCGTTGCTCAAGTATTAAAACACGGTCGTGCGAAAAAAATTATTGTGTTTAAATATAAGAGAAGAAAAAACTACAAGCGCAAACAAGGTCATCGTCAATCATATACTAAGCTCTTAATTGAGAAAATCGTAGGATAATTATGATTATTTCTACATTCACTTACGTTGATGAAAAAATCAAACATGTGAGTATTAAAGGGCATGCAAACTATGACACAAAAGGTAAAGACATCTTATGTGCCGCTGTCTCAACAGCCATCTTAGTCACTGCCAATGCCATGGAATTATTATCGTTAAATCAACATGTTGATTTAACCATTAAAGAAGGCTATTTTAAATTAGATGTTAAAACCTTTGATCCAATCAATCAGGTATTATTGACCAATTTAGAATACACACTACTTGACTTAGAAAAACAATATCCAAACTATATGAAAAACCAGAAGGAGGGATAACATGTTAAAACTTAACATTCAGTTATTCGCATCGAAAAAAGGAACAGGGTCTACTCGTAATGGTCGCGATTCCCAATCTCAACGCTTAGGCTTAAAGCTATCTGATGGACAATTTGCTACCGCAGGGTCAATCATTTATCGTCAAAGAGGCACCAAGATTCATGCAGGTGAAAACGTTGGTCGTGGCTCAGATGATACACTATTTGCAAAAGTTACTGGCACCGTTAAATACGAACGTAAAGGCCGTGACCGCACACAAGTATCAGTTTACGAAGGATAACCCAGTTATCCTTTTTTTATCCAAAAAAGTGAGGACTTAAAATGTTTGTAGATGAAGTCGTTGTTGAAGTATATGGCGGTCGTGGCGGAAACGGTATGGCTTCTTTCAGACGCGAAAAATATGTAGAATATGGCGGTCCATGGGGCGGCAATGGCGGACATGGTGGGCATGTCATTTTTGTTGGTGAAGAAGGTAAAAATACCTTAGTCGACTTAAGATATCAACGTCATATTAAAGCCGATCATGGCGTCAATGGACAATCAAAAGGTATGCATGGTAAAAATGCGACGCCTAAATATGTTAAAGTACCATTAGGCACGATTGTTTTTACCGAAGATAAATCAAAAATGCTTGGTGAAATTACCCATCATAATCAAGAATTGATCGTAGCTAGAGGTGGCAAAGGTGGACGCGGCAATATGGCGTTTGCAACCGCGAAGAACCCGGCACCAGATTATGCTGAAAATGGTGATCCAGGTCAACATTTAAAATTAAAGATTGAATTAAAAGTATTGGCTGATATTGGTATTATAGGTTATCCAAGTGTTGGAAAATCAACCTTTATTTCAGTTGTTTCTAATGCGAAACCTAAAATTGCAAGTTACCCCTTTACAACCTTATCCCCACAATTAGGGATGGTTCAAATTGATGACCAATCGATTGTTTTAGCTGATTTGCCAGGACTCATTGAAAATGCCCATCAAGGCGTTGGTTTAGGCATACGCTTTTTAAAGCACATCGAGCGGTGTAAAGTATTTTTACATATGCTTGATTTAGAACGTGATGATCCTTATGATGATTATATTAAAATCAATCATGAACTAGAAATGTATGATGACACACTTCTAGAACGCCCTCAAATCATTGTTGCCAATAAAACCGATGTTATGGGTGCCACAGATAAATTAGAGATGTTAAAAAACAAATTACCCGATCAAACCATTTATGCCATTTCAGCACTGATGAAAAAAGATATCGAAAA
This sequence comes from Acholeplasmataceae bacterium, assembly GCA_047921055.1. Classification (GTDB taxonomy): domain Bacteria; phylum Bacillota_I; class Bacilli_A; order Acholeplasmatales; family Acholeplasmataceae; genus JBLRWW01. The sequence continues at coordinate 2,442 of JBLRWW010000023.1, read as the reverse complement.
ACTGCTTTATCATATCTTATCGGTCTATAAAGAAGCACCAATGATTGAACCCAAAGAAGACCTTGATATTAAGCGGTATACATTAGATGATGATACACCTGATTTCACCATTGAAATTGATCCTGATGGTGTCTTTGAACTTAAAGGTGAGAAGCTTAGACGTTTATTTGATCGAACCAATTTCACACGCGAGGAAGCCGTTAAACGCTTTTCAAGACAACTTAGAAGCCTAGGCGTTGATGAGGCATTACGTGAAGCTGGCGCTAAAGATAAGGATATTGTCCGTGTCTTTGAATTTGAGTTTGAATTTTTAGATGGATAATGGTATCATGATTTAAAATAAACATGAGAAGGAGTCTATATGAGCCAACCCAAAAAACCAAAACGTATCGAAGATAAAACAAACGATAAGAAAAAAATGCGTGAGGAACTCAAGCATGTCTTTCATAAAGCTGATTTTTATGAAGAAAAAATAGAGCCAGGTCATATCTTATATGGCTTTAACTATGAACATTTGACTGACGAAGAAGTTGAAGAACTTTTTGAAGCGCTTGAACTTGAGCTTGAAGATGATGAGATTGAGGAAATATTACCAGAAGAAAAAAAGAAGGCTTACATTGCGTAAGCCTTTTTTTATGGATGAAGTTTTAATGCACGTAGTTTAAAACGATAACTTTTTCTAAGGGTTCTCAAGTCTTTTCTTAAATCGCGATTGAGTTCTCTTTTTTGTGTGAGTTTAAATTCTTCTAAATGTTGATGCATATTGGATAACTCTTGACGTCTTTTTGATGTAGATTGATTTTTCAGACGTTGTAAGGCCATCATCTTTTTATCTTTGGCTTGTGTTTCTTTTTTTAACTTATCGGTGTAGTGATCTTTTCTAACTTTTAACAAATCCAGTTGTTTTTGATGATTGGTTTCATACTTATTGATTAATGCCTTATTTTTGGCTTGTGTGGATAAGACATATTCATCATAACTCTTGGTTAAGTTATGTTTATCAGACAGATGATGATTTTTCTCACGTTCCAATTGTTTTTCCAAAACCGATAACGTGTTGAGATGGTCTGCTTGATATGTTTTTGCAACATCGACTTGGTTATCGTTTAAAGAACTCATTTCTTGAATAAACTTATTGGATTCTGTTTCAAGTCTTTTTTCATTTTGACGAATCTTAGAAACATATTCATCGAGTCTTAATTGATAGGATACTTTATAGTTTTTAATTTCTTTATGAATGTTATGACTCACATCAGATAAGTTTCTTTCGATATGCATTTGATGCATGGTGTTTTTGCGTATTTGCATGTGTTTTTGTTGTGTGTAGGTATGCTGTTGCGCCTTTAGGGCATTATCCAATGATTTTTTAAAGGTATCTGAAATATTGGATTGCTGATGATGCTGTTTTAAGTAGGTTTTTAACGCTTGATTTAAAAGTTTATGATAATGCGTCACCATATGATCTGAAAGTTGTCTGAGCTGTTTTAAATAGATGTGTTTGTGTGTGTTGAGTTGTTGATCTGTGACATAAACTTCGTCTGTCAATTTTTTGATGAATGCGTGTGTTTGGTTTTTAAAATGAACAATACGGTCTGTTAACTGATCATAAAGACGTTCATTTTGATCAAGTGCACGTTTAAACATGCGTTGATGACTATTTTTTTCTGATGATAGTTTTTGAGATAATTGACTTTTCTTTTCTTCAATCTTATTAATCTTTTCATCATGCGGCACCATTTTTTTATGGAGTTTGGTGATTTTTTTATCTAAAAGATCGCGTTGATTGGATAACTTTAAGATCATTTTTTTTTGATCTTTTAAGTGATGATTGATTTCATTTTTCTTTGCTGCTCCAAGTTCAGGATTTTTAAGTTGATTGGCTAAAGATTTTAATACTTGATTTTCTTTTTCAATTTGTGTTTGAAGGGTTAATATTTGACTGCCAATTTGTTTGACTTCTTTAAAGAGTTCATCTTTAATATTTTCAATGCGTTGGGATTGATAATTAAGTGTATTGAATTGATGATCAAATTTAAGTTGCCCTTTATAAGAGGAGAAGTCTTCGATCTTGTTTTGGTAATAGCCTAAGTCAAGCGCTTTAAAATGGGTCACAATGGTTTGAAGTAAATCAATATAGTGATCGTTTAAAGGGTGAAAAACATCTAAAAATTGCTTAAAGTGTTCTGGATGTGCTGGTAGTAAATAAAGCGATTCAATCAGTCCGACATATGCTCTATAATGTCTGGTCATAAAAAGATTATGTGAAACGAGGCATTCTAGTTGTTTTTGTTCTCTCACTAATTCTAGTTTTTGAATTTTTTGCAAGTTTTTGGTGCGACGAATACTTTTTTGATGGAGTGTTCGTAACTTTAAATTTTCAATATGATTGGCTTGATGATGATAAAGCATGGTTGCATCATGGTTTAAATTGGCAATCTTGAT
>JBLRWW010000022.1:0-20349 GCA_047921055.1 Acholeplasmataceae bacterium | reverse complement strand
TTGCACGCGCATATTAAAAAAAACAAAAGTCTAATTCAACTTAGACTTTTTTTCTTTGATTTTTTTCTCAGGCACAGGATCATATTTGGGTTTAAACAAAGGATTGCACGTTAGTATGCGTTTTGAAGTTAAAAAAGAAGCTTTAAAAAAGTTAAAACGCCGATAGCTTTCCAGTGCATAATTTGAGCACGTTGGACTATGTCGACATTTATGATTACTGTTAGGACTGATATTTTTCTGGTACCAAAGAATCAATTTAATGGCTAGTTTTTTCATAGAATCACCATCCATATTATAACACGCTTTGTCATCTTATGTTTTTTTTCACTTTTTGCTCAAATGGCATCTTTCTTGAGAAAAAGTTGTGTTATAATAGTTATATAATGATGTAAACGATTACAGGAGGTCAAGATGAAAGAATATTCAACCAAAGAGATTAGAAATATAGCGATTTTGGGACATCAAGGATCAGGTAAAACCACTATGTCTGAAGCGTTATTATTCGTTACAAATGCAATTGACAAAAAGGGAGAGGTTGAACGTAAGAATACCGTTTCGGATTACTTAGTTGAAGAGCAAAACAAAGTGACAAGCTTATCAATGAGTTTAATTCCAACCGAATGGAATGATTATAAGTTAAACTTCTTAGATTTACCAGGTAATGACGAATTTGTTGGTGATTTAAATCAAGCACTTGAAGTCGTAAAAGGTGCCATCATCTTAATTGACGCAAGTAAAGGTGTTGAAGTAGGTACTGAACGTGTTTGGGTTGAAATTAGAAAACGTCATATTCCTGCCATTATATTTGTTAATAAAATGGATAAAGAAAACATCAAGTTTGATAAAGTATTAGAAGATATTAGAGAAAAATTAGGTAAAAAAGCTGTGCCATTCTGCTGGCCAATCGGAAAAGAAGAAAATTTCGAAGGCTTTGTGAATGTTGTTGAAATGAAAGCCCGTATTTATGATGGTAAAGAAAGCCATGATGCAGAGATATGGGATGAGAAAAAACCAAAAGTTGATGAATTACGCAATATGATTTTAGAAAGTGTTGCTGAAACATCAGAAGAATTATTAGAATTATATCTATCAGGTGAAGACATTCCTGAAGAAAAAATAAAACTTGGACTTAGACAAGGTATTATGAACGGTGAATTGACACCTGTTCTAGTCGGTAGCGCGACAAAAACCATTGGCGTTAGAACTATGCTTAATATGCTTGTTGATTACTTACCTACACCCAATGAGCTTGAACCGCTTGTCGGTAGACATGCCAAGACAGAAGAGCCAATCACAAGAAAGACAACAGATGACGAACCATTTTCGGCATATGTCTTTAAGACAACCGTTGACCCATTTTTGGGTGCTGTCCATATTGTGAAAATCAATTCTGGGATTTTAAAACCAGGTCAAGAAGCTGTCATTACCAACAAAGGCGAACAAAAGAAACTATCCAATGTGTTTGCAGTTAGAGGACGCACACAAATTCCTTGTGATGTGTTTCATGCAGGCGACATGGCAGCAGTTGCTAAGGTTGATGGTATTGAAACAGGTGACACACTTGCGGATGCAAAAAGCCCAATCATCTATGAACCAGTCACTATTGTAACACCAGTTATATATATTGCTGTGCATCCAAAAAACAAAAATGATGAAGACAAAATTTCAGGTGCCCTTCAACGTTTAAATCTTGAAGATCCAACATTTGAAATTAAACGTAACAAAGAAACCGCACAATTATTATTGGGCGGTCAAGGGATGACCCACTTAAACTACATTTTGGAACGCATGAAAACCATGTTTAAAGTGGATGTTGAAATTGATGATCAAAAGATTGTTTATCGTGAGACCATTAAAAAACGGACCGAAGCTGAAGGCAAGCATAAGAAACAATCTGGTGGTGCTGGACAGTTTGGTCACGTGAAGATTCGCTTCGAACCTTCCAAACAAGATTTTGAATTCTCAGAAGAAGTATTTGGTGGTGCAGTGCCTAAAAACTATTTCCCAGCCGTTGAAAAAGGATTAATTGAAACCTTTGAAAGTGGCCCACTTGCAGGATTCCCAGTCATCAACATTAAAGCAACACTCTTTGATGGATCGTATCATCCAGTTGATTCTAATGAGTTGAGTTTTAAACTTGCTGCAGGGCTTGCATTTAAAGAAGCAACCAAAGAAGCACAACCCACAATCCTAGAACCGATCGTTAAAGTTGATGTGTTGGTCAAAGACCAATATGTTGGTGATGTGATGGGTGATATGAATAAGCGCCGTGGACGTGTTTTAGGTATGAGTCAAACTGAAGGATTCCAAATCATTAGTGCAGAAGTTCCTGAAGCCGAAATTGTGAAGTATGCCATTGATTTAAAAGCGATGACTCAAGGTAGTGGCTCATTCACACGTGAGTTCTTGCGGTATGAAGAAGTGCCTCATCATTTGATTGATAAAATTGTCGAGGCTTATAAAAAGTAAATGATGTCAAGCCCACCTAATATCAGTTAGGAGGGCTTGTTATGCAATGTGCCATTTGCTTAAAATGTATTAAAAAAAGCATGTCAATTGATACGATGTTATCAAAAGACATCCATCATATTTGCGATCGGTGTTATCATCAATACCCTTTATATTTCGAGTGTATCGATCTTCCGATTGAATCACATATGATGACAACATTTGTGTTAAGTAAAATCAATAACAAGCAAAATCCAGTAGCATATATGTCATATTTGAAACCGTATATCATTGATTTCATTAGACATAGGCGGGCAGATATATTGCTTATCTTTGATTACTTAACCGAAGAGATATATACCATTTTGGATACTCTAAAGTTGGGTGACATTATGTCAGTCACACTTTATATATCAATAGATTAAAGAAAAAGGAGAAAGCGTATGAAATTTGAAGTCATAGGGAAGAACGGGTTTCAACCCACCAAGGCAATAAAAGAATATGCAGAAAAGCGATTCAACAAAGTCATATCCTTTTTTGGGCCCGACATTATCACAGAAGTTCGGGTCGTGTGTAAGGTTTACAAAGATCACCACAAGATTGAGGTCACGATTCCAGCGAAAAATACCATATTAAGGGCAGAAGTATCTGATACAGATATGTATGCTGCCATTGATAAAGCCAATGATAAGTTGGTCGCTCAAATTAGAAGACATAAAGATAAGTTAAAGACCAATCTTGAAAAAGAAGGCATTAAGCAAGCGTATAGTACCGAATTTGATGCTGAGTCTTTAGAAAAAGAAGTCTTAGCCAGTCAATTGGTTAAAAATAAAAAAGTAGAATTAAAGCCGATGACCTCCGAAGAAGCCATTGCAGCGATGGAGTTATTAGGACATAGTTTCTATGTCTACCTCGATGTAAAAACAGAAAAAACAAGTGTGGTGTATTTGCGTGAAGACGGCGACTATGCCGTCATTGAAACACACCCGTTATAATCAAGATGTCTATAAAAAAAGGAACTAGCAATAGTTCCTTTTTTAATGATTGAGTTATAGTGCTTGTTTGTATAAATCTAGTACAACATCCCAGTTGATTACATTAAAGAATGCTGATACATAATCTGGACGACGGTTTTGATAGTTTAAGTAATAAGCATGTTCCCAAACATCTAGACCAAGAATTGGCAAGCCTTCTGCAAGTGGTGTATCTTGATTGGGTGTCGATGTCACTTTAAGTTCATGTTTTGGCGTCACGATTAACCATGCCCAACCACTACCAAAACGGGTTTTAGCAGCATTTCCAAAGGCTTCTTTAAAGGCATCAAATGATCCAAAGGCGTCATTAATGGCTTTTAATAAGTCACCTTTTGGTCCATTGCCATTGTTGACTTTAAGTAATGGCCAGAAAAAACTGTGATTAAAGTGTCCGCCACCATTGTTTCTCACTGCACCACGAATGTCTTCAGGTAAAAGATTAAAGTCTTTTAAGTATGTTTCAAGTGACTTGTCAAGTTCTGGATGTTTTTCAAGTGCTGCATTTAAATTGTTCACATAAGCTTGGTGATGTTTGGAATGATGGATTTCCATCGTTTTTGCGTCAATAAATGGTTCTAATGCATCATACGCATAAGGTAATTTAGGTAATTCGTATTTCATATCAATTCCTCCTATTTATAATTCTATCATAACCTATTTTATAATTTTTTTCAATAAATACGCATATCTCAAAGCGTCTTTACCAAAAAGATTATGGGCTTAATAAGCGATTTATTTTTTCTATATCAATATCAATAAAGATGGTTTTATATGATTGAATCAAGACTTGATAGGTCGGATGTTTAGGTATTTTTTTAAGATGCTTCACTTGAGTATAATCAACCGGAATCGAACTGCTTTGGCGTAATTTTGAAAAGTAAGCAGCCAAAAGTGCCGCTGTTCGGATGATGGATTCATCCAACGCTTTTGCTTTCACCAATACATGACTGCCTGGTGCATCTTTGACATGGAACCAAAAATCATCTTTTTGTCCAAGGGTTTGTGTGATGTATTGATTTTGTTTGCTGTTTTTACCAACATAATAGGTGATACCATTAAGGTTAAGTGTTAAGATATTTGGTTTGGTTGGTTTTTTGGCTTTTTGCTTCTTTTGAGTCTTATAACCAAACGCTTCAAGATCTTCATCTAAATCTCTTAAACCACCATCTAGGGATAACTCAAGATAAGTCTTAAAATCATTGAATGTTTCGATAAGCGCATCATTTTCTTTTTGCTGTTGATCGAGATGCTCAAAGGATCGTTTGGCTTTTTGGTATTTCGCATAAAAGCGTTGAGCATTTTCATTTAATGTTTTTGTTGGATCTGTTATGATCTCAATGTCCCCTACAACAATGCTGCTATGACGCTCTTTGAGTGATAAACCAGATTGATAGATAAGGTCGCCTTTTTCTTTGAAACCTAGATTTTTCTTAGCATCAAGAATCAGCTGATCAATCATACTGGCCTTTTTGTGATATTTTTTTAGTTGAGACTCAATAAAGGTTAATTGTGGCTGTTTGGTTTTGGTTTTTTTAGGCGCGTAATGATCAAGTAAAAGAGATAATGTGTCATAGTATGTTTTATCGTGATTTAAAGGAAAAAGATCAATGGCGTAAAATTGATGGGCTGTATGATCAAAGGTTGGCTTAATAATAAGATGATCGATATCGGGTTGCTCTAAAACCAAATAGCGTGCAAAAAATGGTGAAATACCCATCGTTGTTTCAACCAACTGTTTGGCATCAGTCATCTCAGATTTTGAGAGATCATGAAATGGTTTTTTATCCGAAGGAAAAAAAGAAAAATCTGCTTGTGGTAAGAGTTGTCGACCGTCTTCAAAAAACATTTTTTTATGGCAATCAATGATTTTATCATCCTGGACTAAAATAACATTAGAATGTTTACCCATGGCTTCAAAAACAAGTGATTTTGTTGTTGGGCCATCGATGAAATCATTTGATTTAAAGTTAAAAATGATGACGCGATCGGTTTTATATTGCGTAATTGATTCTAAAATTGCCCCTTCAATATGCTTTTTTAACTGCATGACAAATTGAGTGTTTTCAATGGGCTCATAAGACTTTTCTGTTAAGTACGTGCCATATTGATGCGCATCAGTACTTAAAAGGAGTTTATGTTTTTCTCCTCTGCGATAAAAAGATAGTAAAAAACGATGTACATCGACTGCAACAATTTTCTCTAAGCGTGCAAAAGCAAGCTTATGATTCAATTCGCTTACTAAGTGAAAAATAAAAAAACCGTCAAATGACATGAAATCACCTCAAAACAAGTTTAGTATATCATAATTTAAGGTAAAAACGCGTGATGCAAGCGTTATTAAGCAGTTTTCGTACTAAATCTATTTACTATGAAGCGTTTATCATATATAATAGATAACAATAACATAGAGGAGGCGCCTTAATGAAACTCAATCAAAGAGGATTACTTGTTGTCATTTCTGGACCCTCAGGTGTTGGAAAAGGCACTGTAAGAAAAGCGTTATTCTCACTTAAAAACCACGATTTGGTTTATTCCGTCTCCATGACAACAAGAAAACCAAGACCTGGTGAAGTCGATGGCGTTGATTATTACTTTGTGGATAAGGAAACGTTTTTAAAACGTATTGAGGACAACAAGTTTTTAGAATGGGCCGAATTTGTTGGCCAATATTACGGCACCCCAAGAGACAAAGTAGAAGAACAACTTGAAAAAGGCAAAGAAGTTGTCTTAGAAATTGAAGTTGAAGGTGCGCTTCAAGTACGTAAACAAATGAAAGAAGCTGTCTTTATCTTTTTAGTACCTCCAGGAAAACAAGCACTTTATGACCGTTTGTTAGAACGCGGCACTGAACGGATTGAAGTCATTAATGAACGCATGAAAAAAGCAGACAAAGAGTTCCCGCTTGCACATAAATATGATTATATTGTTGTAAATGATGATGTTGTCAACGCGGCAGATCGTATTATGGCCATTATCCGTGCGGAACACGCAAAAACAGAGCGAACCATACACAACTATCTTAAGATGTTAGGAGAATAGAAATGAATAATAGTAATGACGGTATGAGATATCCATCAATTGATAAATTGTTAAAAAAAATTGACTCTAAATACAAATTGGTCTATGCAGCAAGCAAAGTTGCAGCCATTTTAGAAAAAGACAACTTAAAAGTTAAAGATGCCAAGTGTGTTAAAAGCATTGGCGTTGCTTTAGAAGAAATTTTAAGTGGCAAAGTTGAGATTGAATTTGAATCATAATGTCTATGCAAATAGGCATTTTTTTTAACTTTAGACAAATGATATTGTGTTACAATGGATGTGGTGATTTAATTGGACTTTAAAGATAAATTAAGCATTTTACCACAAGAACCTGGTTGTTATTTAATGAAAAACGATGCAGGGGTCGTTATTTATGTGGGCAAAGCGAAACAATTAAAAAATAGAGTAAAATCCTATTTTACAGGTGCACATAATGAGAAAACTACAAAACTCGTCTCTGAAATAAGGGATTTTTCTTATGTACTTACCAACAGCGAACAAGAGTCACTTATCTTAGAACTCAATTTAATTAAACAATATCAGCCGAAATACAATATTCGTTTAACAGATGATAAGACGTATCCATATATTGAAATCACTTCAGAAAAAAACCCTAAGCTACAAGTGGTTAGAAAACGTTTGGTTAAAGGGCGGATTTTTGGTCCTTATCCAAATGCTTACAGTGCCAGAGAAACCGTTAGGTTACTCAATCGACTTTACCCATTAAGAAAATGTGATACATTGCCCAAAAAAGCATGTTTGTATTATCATATAGGCCAGTGCTTGGCACCATGCATCAAAAAAGAACCCATTGATTATACCCCAATTATTGATGAAATTACACGGTTTTTAAAAGGTGACACCAAAGAAGTATTGCATAAACTAGAAACGCATATGGCCGATGCTAGTTTAAACATGCAGTATGAAAAGGCCATTGAGTATCGTGATATGATGAACCACATTAATCAAACAACAGAAAAACAAATCATCAATTTAAATGATCAAAAAGATCGCGATATGATTGGGTTTGCTTATGATGACGAAGACTTAGCCATTGAAATTTTAATGATGCGTCAAGGAAAACTCATTGACCATCATCAAAGCGTTTTTGCCTATATACTTGATCCCATTGAAGCACTCATTATTTATTTAAAACAATATTATGAGTCGCACATGCCGGATGAAGTTTTAGTCAAGCAAGTCACAGACCTCACACCATTTTATGATGTATTTTCAAATAAAATCAGTATCCCAAAAATTGGTGATAAAAAGAAATTGGTTGATTTAGCAAGCAAAAATGCACTAGAAAATTTAACACATTACCGCATGTTATACCGTCACAAGCAAGAAAAAAACAATCAGTCACATGACGCACTAAATCAGCTATTAGGTAAGCCAATTGATACCATCGAAGTTTTTGATAATGCACAACTCTTTGGCACAGCACCCATTTCAGCCATGATTGTTTATCAAAATCAACAGTTTGACAAAAAACAATATCGTAAGTATCATATTAAAACAACCACCAATGATGATTATCAGGCGATGCGTGAAGTGATTTATAGAAGATATCAAAAAAAGCTTATGCAACAAGATGTCATGCCAGACTTGATTTTAGTTGATGGTGGTAAAGGTCATTTAAGAGCAGCTTATGAAACACTAGAGTCACTAGGACTTGATATCATGATCGCTGGAATAAAGAAAAATAAGTTGCATCAACTTGAAGCACTCGTGATTAAAGATCAGATCATTGATCTAAAAGCCCATCCTTTGGTGTTTAAACTTTTATTAAGTCTTTCTGAGGAAGTGCATCGCTTTGCGATTGATTTTCATCGAAAGACAAGAAACAAACAATCTAAGGCATCATTATTTGATGATATCCCAGGCATTGGTGAAAAGCGTAAAAAGGCTTTATTAAAAGCTTTTAAAGATTTGGAAACCATGAAAAACGCTGATGATGAAAGCTTTATTAAACTTGGTATTCCTAAGCATCTGATTCCGAAAATAAAAGAGGCACTACAATGAGAAAGCGCATTTGGTCAGTCAATCATAAGACAAAAGTCTTTTACTTAATTATTGATGGTAAAAAGACAGGATTTTATTTATCCAATAGACTTAATAAAACCTTTATGGCTTATTTACAACCAGGCGTTTTGGTTGATTTTGCTGTTTTCGATCAAATGAAAAAAGTTAATCACGCATGGGTATATCAAGTGGCATACTTCAACCAAATCATCCAAATTAACCCATATCGTATACATTATGACCTAGAACAACTCAGAGCTGAGATGAAAGATGTCTTGGAAAAGAAGAAATATTTTTTATTCATTGATTTTGAAATGACGATGCCTGGCTATAAGGAACGAGATTTTCAATCAGAAATTATTCAAGTTGGTTATGTGTTATCTGAAGCAGGCAAAAACCCTATTTTGGAAGATGGCTATTACGTCCTACCCAAACATCGAACGTATTTAAGTAGACGCACCATTAAATTTTTAAAACTAGACGCGGATTTATTTTTTAGCACAGCAAAACACTATGATCATTTTTATCAAGCCATCAAAGATATTGTCGAAACATACCAACCCAAACTGGTTGTATGGGGCAAAAATGACTATCAAGCACTCAATGACTCCTATCAACTTCATCAAATGCCTAAGTTATTACAGTCTGATGATTTTATCGATTTATTAAAACTACATAAAGATTACTATAACTTAAAAGATGATTTAGGGCTTTTTAAAGCATATAAAACCTATTATAAAATTGAAGAGGCTCAAGCGCATGACGCGATTGCTGATGCACGCGTGACGAAAATGGTGTTTGATGCATTTTTAGAAAAAATGTAGAAAAAAAGAGTTCATTTGAACTCTTTTTTGTTTAGATTGTTTTTAAATCAGTAATGATTGGAATAATGAGTGGCTTTCTTAACGTCATCTCATAAATCTTTTGACTTAAGCGATCAGTGATGGCTTGTTTAATGTTTAGTTCATGATACAGTTTTTTTGATAACTCGAGTTCACATGTCTTTTTAGCTTCAAGTGCTAAAGATGATGTGATTTCTTCGTTACCCTTCATATAAATAAAGCCACGTGAGATAATCGTTGGATCACCAATGATTTTCTTTTTCTCTGAATTTAATGTAATGATGACTGAAAACAAACCTTCTTCACTCAGTAACTTACGTTCTTTAATTACAACTGAACCAATGTCACCAATACCAGTACCATCAATATAGACTTCGCCAGAATGCACTTTTCCAGCCAAACGTAAAGCATTTTTTGAAATTGCTGCAACATCACCATTATCCATCACTAAAATATTATCTGGATGAACGCCACACTCAATGGCTAAGGCTTTATGGTGTTTTTGCATCCGGTGCTCACCATGAATCGGAATGAAAAGTTTTGGTTTGGTTAAACTTAGCATAAGTTTTAAATCGGGTTGACCACCATGACCAGACGTATGTGTATCGGCGATTGGACCATGAGTAATGACATTAACACCTAGTCTAAATAGTAAGTTGATGGTTCGATTGATGCCTTCTTGATTGCCAGGAATGGGTGATGATGAAAAGATCACAGTATCGCCAGGAATCACTTTAACTTGACGATGTGACCCATTGGCTATACGACTTAAGGCTGCAAAAGGTTCACCTTGTGACCCAGTTACAAGCAACGTAATTTGATGGGGTTTATAACGGCTGATTTGATCTCCGGATATAAAACTATCTTTTGGAGCTTTAATATAGCCTGTTTGCATGCCAGCTTCAATGGCACGTTCCATACTGCGTCCAAAAACAACAATTTTACGTTCATTTAGTATAGAAGACTCAATAATTTGCTGAATGCGGTATAAGTTAGAAGAAAATGTTGCAATCAATATACGGCCTTCAATTTTTGCGAACAACTCATAAATAGATTTACCAATCTTGCTTTCAGAAGGGGTAATCTCATCACGTTCGGCATTTGTTGAATCAGACAAAAGACATAAGACACCTTCTGAACCGATTTGTGTTAATTTGTGATATTCAGCTGCAGGCCCGACAGGTGTAAAATCGATTTTAAAATCTCCAGTGTGAAATAAAATACCTTGCGGTGTTCTGAATACAATACCAAACATGTCGGGAATTGAATGATTTAAACGTATAAATGAGATTTCAGTATGTTTAAATTGGTATTTATAATGACTTTTATATTCTTCAATTTGTGGTGGCTTGATGTCTTTATGCTCAACCAATTTATACTCAATAAAATCAACAGCGATACCCGAAGCATAAATTTTTGGTATTTGAACTTTTTTTAATAAATATGGGATACCACCAATATGATCTTCATGACCATGTGTGATAAAAAGACCGACGATGCGCTCTTGATTTTCAACTAAATATTGGAAATCGGGAATGACATAATCGATGCCTAAAAGATGATCATCTGGAAATAAAATACCAGTATCAACAATAAAAATCATGTCTTCGATTTCATAAATGTACATATTTTTCCCTACTTCACCGAGGCCCCCTAGTGCAAAAACGCCGAGCTCATCGGTTTTCAGTAATGGATTTTTCATGAGTAATCCTCCTGAAGCGTATTTTTCTACTCTCATTTTATAACATAATCATTAAAAATGATAGTATATTACATCATATGTTATAATTATTTTTGAGGTATCCTATGAAACGCATTATCTTTTTTGATCTCGACCAAACGATTTTCAATAACGATTTGGGGATCATCCCACCACAAACTGAAAAACTATTAATCACATTGTCAAAGACACCTGACGTGATCTTAGGATTAGCAACTGGCCGCAGCATGCCAATGCTTCAAATGATTGAGAAATATCTGCATCTTTTTGAGTATTTGGTTTTAGTGAATGGTGGCGTTGTTTATCATAGAAGTGAAAAGTTATTTGATTATCCTATTGATCCTCAGGCACTCAAAGTGCTCATCGATGATGCCATTGAATCAGATATTATCCTAGGTATGGTCAATGATCAAGATGAGGCGATTACACATCATGATGATCGTGTATCTTATCAACATACAGGCTTAAAAGGGTTTTTCCCTAGTGTTAATCCGCTACTTTATCAATCAAAATCCATTTATCAAGTGTGGTTGATTGCCCACCAGAAGTCAGATCTAATTGCGTTTGAAAAAAGGCATCCTAGTTGGCTAATGTATTATTGGCGTAAGGGTGGTGCGGATATGATTTATGGCATGGTGAGCAAAGGGCGTAGTATCTCACACCTTTTAAAAGATCTTGCATATGATCAACTCATATGCGTCGGTGATGGCGAAAATGATGTTGAGATGATTGAGGTTGCTGACATCGGTATTGCCATGGGCAATAGCATATCATCCATACTAAAAGAAAAAGCCGATCTCATCGCGCCACATATAGAGGCAGATCAGCTTTATGAATTTTTTGAAAAAAACGAACTTATTTAACTGCTCTTAACCGGTCTTGAATATCTTTAATGAGTTCTTTAGGCACATAGGGTGAAATATCAGCATGATGTGTCACCAACTCTTTAATTGCAGAAGAAGAAACGAAGTGATTTCTTGATGAAGGAAACAAGATCATTGTTTCTACACTGCGGTTAATATTTCGGTTAAATTGGTAAAGTGCATACTCGTTTTCATAATCTTGGATGTTTCTCAAACCACGAATCATTAAATTAATATCATTTTGTGTCGCATAGCGTACCACCAAATCGTTGGTTGATGTTACAATAAGGTTAGGGATGTCATGTGTGACCCTCTGAATCATTTCAATGCGCTCTTCAGTTGTAAAGGTTGGTTTTTTCCTGACATTATCAGCAACCACCACATGCAACTCATCTACAAGTTTTGATGCACGTTTAATAACATCCAAATGACCGATGGTAAATGGGTCAAACGTTCCTGGATAAACAGCTTTATTCATAAATTCACCTCACTATATGATTTAGTATATCACGGTTGAAAGTAAAATGAAAAGGAGAAATATAAAATGCAAGCTTACAGAAAAAGTTTTGTCGTACAAATGATTTTATTTGTGATTTTCTTTTTAATGGGCGGTAACATTATTTTAAGTTATTATTTTGGTGATGTTCTGCCATGGTTAAATATGGTGATCTTGGTTTTACTCATTACTTTAGGGGTTTATGGGTTTACACTCTATCGAAAAAAAGATGATCGGATTGTTATCGTGACACCAAAAGAAATTGCCTTACTTAAATATTTGCTTTACGGATATTTTGGTGTGTACTTGGCAAACATGTTATTAGGTACTGTGATTCCGATACCATTGTTCCCGTTATTTACGGTTGTCGTTGGTATTATCTTAATGCTCATTGCGCTTTATGGGATTTATGTACACTACCGTATTTTAAAGGTCGAAAAAAAATAACATTGCGGATGCAATGTTTTTTTTATCTTTCTTGACAAGCGTGACAGTAGCCATAAATGGTCATGTCATGATGTGTGATTTGAAAATCTAAGTCTTTGGCTGTTTGATGGGCTATATCTTCTAAATGACAATCAATTTCTATCATTTTATGACACTGAAGACAAATCATATAATGGTGATGTTCTTTTTGATTAAGATAGTAATATGTGGTTTGTTTCAAAAAGCTTTTTGAGACAAGTCCATGCTCAAAAAAGGCATCAAGTGTTCGATAGACAGTTGATAAGTTCATGGCATCATCGGGCAAAATAGCTAAAATGTTTTCAGCATTTAAAGGATGTTTGCTTTCTTTTAAAAGTGTATAAATCATTTGACGTTGTTTGGTCATTTTCATGATTAAGACGTCCTTTCTTTTAATCGTTTCATAACAATGGATATAAGTAACAATATGGCATAGATCACAACAATGGTTGAGCCTACTGGTATTTCAAGCGGGTGTGCGATGAATATGCCTAAGATCACAACAACAAATGAAAAGAGCACACCAAAGATGAGTGTTTGTTTAAAACTATTGGTCCATTGGCTAGCAATCAACGATGGAAAAATAATTAAGGCAGATATCAACAATGTCCCAATAGAACGCACACCAACAACGATGAAAAATGCGGTTAATAGTGCGGTTGCATAACTGAGTAGTTTGACATTAATGCGAGAAAACTTGGCATAGTCTTCGTCATAAGTTAGCAAAAATAACTGACGATAACTCAGTAAGATAAAGAGTGTTGTGATGGCTAAGATAACAAATGATAAAACCATTTCAGCAGTGGTTGCTACAAAGATATTGCCAACAAGCATGGATTCAATAGAAATGTTAAATCCAGCACTTGATTTGACTAAAATCAAACCTATCGCAAATGAAACAGAAGAGACAATCGCAATGGCGGCATCACCATTCATAGTTTTGGTGGTTGCTAAATATTTAATCATAATTGAGGCTAACATCACAAAAGGAATGGCGATATATAGCGGTGTATTCATTAATAAAATACCTAAGACAAGACCAGTAAAACTGACATGCGCCAACCCATCAGCAATCATCGCTTGCTGGTTTAAAACCAAGTAAGGACTTAATAAAGCAGCAGAAATGCCTAAGCTGAGTCCAATCATCAGCGCTTTTAAGAAAAAATCATAGGAAAGTAGTTCAATCATGGTCACACCCCGCATGTTCAAAATGATGATACTGTTCATAGGTGCCAAAAAATTTAATGGTTTGGTCAACATACATGGTTAGACAATTATCTTTGACGGCATCAGTCAAATCATGGGTGACATGAATGATGGTAGTGCCGTTATCTTGTTGCATTTGATATAGCATTTGATAAAACTTTTCTCTAAAAGAAGGATCAAGTGCAGACGTAGGCTCATCTAAAATCAATAAATCAGGCTTTGCAATTAATGCTCTAATTAAAAAGACACGTTGTTGTTGTCCGCCGGATAAATAGGACATGCTTCGATGTTTCAAATCAGAAATATTCATGAGTTCTAACCACGATTCAATGGTCTCGTGATCATGTTTAGATAACACCAGTTTTTGATGTTTGAACCCGCTATAGATGACTTCTTTGACAGTCATTGGGAAAAACGGTTTGGTGTTGAGTTTTTGAGGTAAATAGCCCATTTGAACATTGGCAATCTCAATCTGTCCAGTTGTCGGTTCTAAAAGACCTACAAGTAATTTAACCAATGTTGATTTTCCGCTGCCATTAGGTCCAATGATATGCAGAAAATCACCTTTGTTGATTTTAAAGGAGACGTCATGCAATACATTAAATTTACCAAATGATACAGAAACATCTTTAAATGAGATCATATTATCCTTCCTGTGGTATTAATACCAACTTTAAATGATCAAAATTTCTTTGTAGTAAGTCAATGTAGGTGACACCATTAGCCATGTCTAGAGCGGTTAGATTGTGATAACCATGGAATTCTAGTAATGTTAATGTTACACCATCTTTTTCAAGTTCTGAAACAATGGTTTGTGCAGCACGAGGTTCAACCAATTCTTCGATAAATAAATAAGTGATTTCGGCATTTTTAACAAGGGTGATAAAATTTGTTAACTGTGCTGATGTTAAGTCTTCATCAGGGATAAAATTAGGGAATAAAGATGTAATGGTTAAGTCGTAACGTGCACCAAAAGATCCAAGCGCATTATGTCCTGCAAAGAAGATTGCTGAATCATGATATAAAGGATCTTCAAAAAATGATTCTATCTCATGATGTAACTGGTCAAGCGCTTCTTTATAGTTTTGTGCATTTTCTGTATAATATAAGCTGTTTTCAGGATCAATTTCAATGATCTTTTCCAAAATAGCATCGACTAAGTGTAAGGCAATGACTGGATCGGTCCAGTAATGGAGTGTTTCATGGTCGTGATCATCATGGTCATCGTCGTGATCATCATCGTGTAAATCTTCATCATGATCATCGTGTTCATCTTCATGTTCATGATCAACATCATGAAGTGAAAGATCGTAGCTTTGTGACAAGTCAAGAACGATTGTGTCTTGGCCGCCCACTGATGATAAGTCATTAATCCAGTTATCGATCACCAAACTTGTAATAATAAACAACTTAGCTTCTCTAATAGCAATCATATCTTTACTAGTCGCTTCAAACTCATGTGGTTCAACACCTGGGGGTGTTAGTAAACTGACACTGAGTTTATCTCCGGCAATAGCACGTGCAAAATCGTATTGTGGAAACATCGTTGTTACGATATCAGCATTTTTGTCTTCGCCACATGCTGCAAGCGTTAATAGTGTTAGAAAAACAAAAAACATTAAAACGAATTTTTTCATTGATAAATCCTCCTATTTGCAAATCATTCGCAATAAAATTATATCATAAGTCTGCTTTATTGCAAATCATTCGCAATCAAATAATTAGGTGATTAAAACAAATGAAAAGAATTGCAAAAAATAAAGCGTTTATGATATAATTAGAGTCTAAACATGAGTGGGATGATGATTTCCACTCATTTTCTTGAGGTTTTTATGAATCTAACAAAAATAACAGAAAAATTGAATCCAATCATTGCCAAAGAAGCATTATCGTTATACAGTATTAAAACCAAACGAGAGTTCGGCGAACATATTGTTGAAATTTTGCTTGATGGCGAAAAGATTACATCAGATCAACTAGAGCGTATTCATCTTGAGCTTGTAGAGATTTTAACAGATGATGATATTGCACCACACTATTTTTTAGAGCTCTCATCAGCTGGCATTGAGCGCCCAATAGAAACCAAAGCACAGATGGAAGGTGCGGTTGGCGCTTATATCTATCTTGAGTCACCAAAATATAAGGGCAATGGCACATTGATTGCGCTTAATGATGATATAATAACACTAGAAATAAACCTTAAAGGTCGCTTCAAAAAAATTGAAATCAATTTAAAAGATATTAATCGCATGCGTCATGCTGTTAAATTTTAGGAGGAACATATGATCAGTAAAGAGTTTTTCAAAACCATCGATGAAGTTGTCGAAGAAAAAGAATTAACCAAAGAGCAAGTCATCGAAGCGTTCACGCAAGGCATGATTGCGGGATGTAAAAGAGCACATGACGTCCGTTCGTGTCGTGTAGAATTTAAAGAAGAAAAAAATGAAATTTTAGTTTACAAACAACACTTGGTTGTTGATCAATTGGATTTAGAACTTGATAAAACCTATACACAAATGTTAATTGAAGATGCTAAAAAAATCAATTCACGTATCAAGGTCGGTGAGGTTTTAGAAGAAAAAATCGATCCAAAAGATTTTGGTATATATGCGGTTAGAGATTTTAAAGCGCGTCTTAATGAAACACTTATTAGTATGCAAAAAGAAAATCTATATAAACACTTTAAGTCTTTTGAGCATGAAATGATGCATGCACGTGTGATTGATATTGCAGATGATCACTATCGTCTAGATATCGGTAAAGACTTAACAACACTACTTCCAAAAAAAGAAGCACTACCCAAAGATAATTTCCACTTAGGTGAATATATCAAGGTTTATGTTTCAGATGTTGAAATGAAGACCAAATGGCCAAAAGTTTTTGTAAGCCGTACGCATCCGAGTTTAATCATTCGTTTGCTTGAAAATTTGATTCCAGAAATCAAAGATGGCATTATTGAAGTCATGGGCATTAGTCGGGATCCTGGCGATCGTGCTAAAATTGGCGTACGCTCTAATGATCCAAAGGTTGACCCTATCGGCGCTTGCGTTGGTGAGGGCGGTAGCCGTATTAGAGAAATAGTTAAAGCATTAAGTGATGAAAAAATTGATTTATTCCGTTGGAGTGATAACGAAAGAGAATTGATTGCAAACGCACTTCAACCTGCTGATGTCATCGCGGTGACACACGTCAATCCTAAAGAAAAAACAGCGTTGGCCATTGTCCCAGATGATCAACTATCATTAGCAATTGGTAAACTTGGTCAAAATGTTAAGTTGGCCGTTCAAGCCTGTGGTTGGTCCATTGATATCAAATCAGAAGCTATGGCACAACAAGATGGGATATTGTATTAATAGAGTTTACGGAAGGTGAATTATGCCAAAAACTAAAAAAACGCCATTAAGAACTTGCGTTGTCACAAAAGAAGTATGTCCAAAAAAAGAATTGATTCGTATTTGTGCAACCAAAGAAGGCGTGGTTTCAATTGACACCATTGGAAAAGCACCTGGTCGTGGTGCTTACTTAAAACTTGATAAACATGTCATTGAATTGGCTAGAAAGACAAAGGCACTCGATAAAAAGCTAGATGCCGTTGTGCCTGACGCCATTTATGACGAACTTTTAACTTATATCTAATGATTCAAACCATTGGATTAGCACATCGTGCCAAAAAAGCGACCATTGGTACAGAAATGACCATAGACGCATTAAGAAAACAGCAATTGCATCTGATTGTTTTAGCAACCGATGCCTCAATGCTAACAAAAAAGAAAGTTTATGACAAAGCTAAAACATATCAAACAGAGGTTTTAGAAGTCATAACATCTGATGTATTATCACATGCATTGGGTAAAAAAGACATCAAAGTGATTGGTATCACAGATTTGGGATTTAGCCAATTGTTGATGAATGAGAAAAGGAAGTGATCATATGCGAAAAAAGACGTATGCTCCAAAACACAGTACACAAAAAAATAAGCAACAAAACCAACAAAATCAAAAAACAGTCGTAACACCTAAAAAACCGGTTGTAAAAAAACCAACAGGACCTAAAGTTTTTACATATAGACCTGATATGAATGTTGCTGAAGTCGCAGCAGAAATGGGTGTTTCAAATGCTGTTATGATTAAAAAACTGATGCAAATGGGATTGATGGCTGGCATTAATCAAGTCATTGACCGTGATACCATTGAATTGGTTGTTTTAGAAGAAGGATATACCATCGAAGATGAAGTGATTACTGATGTGACACGTTTCGATGAAATGGTCATTGAAGATGATCCAAAGGATTTGGTCTTAAGACCAGCGATTGTTACCGTTATGGGTCATGTTGACCACGGGAAAACAACGTTATTAGACACCATTAGAAAATCACGTGTGGTTGCCGGTGAAGCTGGCGGTATTACACAACATATTGGGGCTTATCAAGTCACAAGAAACGGAAAATCCATTACATTTATTGATACACCTGGCCATGCTGCATTTACTGAAATGCGGGCACGTGGCGCTAAAGTGACAGACATTGTTATTTTGGTTGTTGCTGCAGATGATGGCGTGATGCCTCAAACGCTTGAAGCGCTTGACCATGCGAAAGCAGCTAAAGTACCAATCATTGTTGCAGTCAACAAGATGGACCGTCCATCAGCCAATCCTGATCGTGTCATGACTGAACTTGCTGATAGAGATTTAATTCCTGAAGCATGGGGTGGTAAAACACCGTATGTCAACATTTCAGCACTTAAAAATCAAAACATCGATGAACTTTTAGATGTGGTTGAACTCATCAGTGAAATTGAAGAGTTTAAAGCCAATCCAAAACGCTTGGCTAGAGGAACAGTGATCGAAGCAAGTCTTGATAAAGGTCGTGGACCGGTCGCAACACTAATTATCGAAAACGGTACACTTAAAGTTGGCGATTTTATTGTCATCGGTAATACCTATGGTAAAGTAAGAACCATGCAAGATGATTTAAAGAAGCGTTATCAAAAAGCTGGACCATCACAACCAATTGAAGTGACAGGTTTAAATGAAGTCCCTCAAGCTGGTGATGTCTTTATGGCATTTGAAGATGAAAAAACAACCAAACAAATCGCTGATCAAAGACAATCACGTGTGAGAGAAAGCGAAATGAAATCACATAAAAAAGCGTCACTTGATTCGATGTTTGGTGATTTAGAAACAACCGAAAAAGAGTTGAATTTAATTATTAAAGGTGATGTTCAAGGCTCTATTGAGGCCCTTAAAGGTCTTTTAGAAAAAATAAATGTCGAAGGATTTCATGCAAATATTGTTAGATCAAGTGTTGGTGCAATTACAGAAAATGATATTACACTTGCAAATGCATCAAATGCGATTATAATCGGCTTTAATGTCAGACCAACAGCTGCAGTGAAAAACTTAGCAGATCAACAAGGTATTGAAGTCAGACTTTATAGCATTATCTATCGTGTTCAAGAAGATATTGAAGCAGCCCTTCAAGGTATGCTTGAACCAACCTTTGAAGAAGTTGTTACAGGACAAGCAGAAGTTAGAGACACCTTTAAAGTATCTAAGGTTGGCACCATTGCTGGTTGTTATGTGACTGACGGCATTATTAAACGTGATGCCTTAGTCAGAGTCTTACGCGATGGCATAGTCACTTACGAAGGCAAATTGGCATCATTAAAACGTTTTAAAGATGATGCAAAAGAAGTTAGACAAGGCTTTGAATGTGGCTTATCTATTGAAAACTTTAATGATCTTAAAGTCGGTGATGTGATTGAAGCATCACAAATGAAAGAAGTGGAGGTCTAAAATTATGTCTATTACCGTTGAACGTTTGGGTAGTTTGATTCAAAGAGAATTGGCATCGATTGTCAATCGTGAAGTTAAAGATAAAAGTTTTGGATATATTAACTTAACGGAAGTTAAGGTCACAAGAGATGTGTCATATGCAACCATCTATTATACGATTTTATCGGATGAAGCTGACGTGATTGCTAAAGCACAAGAAGCTATTGATAAGCATAAAGTGACCATTCGTATGGAACTAGCAAAAAAAATAAGCAACATCAGAAAGATTCCTGATTTAATTTTTAAATATGACGAAGCGCTTGCTTATGGCAATCACATCGATAAAATTCTAAAAACAATAAAGTAACTTCGGTTACTTTTTTTGTTGATTCAATGTTATAATAAACCTAAAGGTGAGCCTATGTTTTGTGAAGTTGTTA
>JBLRWW010000021.1:0-21240 GCA_047921055.1 Acholeplasmataceae bacterium | reverse complement strand
TTATACCATTTTATGACGCCTAGATGGAGGGCGTGACAATGAAAACGTTTCATCAGTAGATAAAAAAAACCACCGATCACGGTGGTTTCTTATCGATTTTTTATTCAATATCAAAGGCATCTAAGCCAGTTTTAATCTCTGCTTTTGTCACTTTCTTTTCTTTAACAAAGAAGAAAACAATAAAGGCTGCGCCGACCAATACCAATGCATATGGGAACAATACTTCATACGTACTTAAGAGTGAAATAAAGGCACCAGCAACAATGGGTGTAAACGATTGTGCCAACATAGAACTGGTATAATAATACCCAGTAAACTTACCGACATTACCCTTATGAGACATTTCAACCATCATTGGATAAGAGTTCACATTAATAAATGCCCACCCAATACCAATAATACCAATACCTATGAAAAATGGTGCGGTTGCTGCATGAATGAGCATGACAAGAAATAATCCTAAAGCCATTAATGCCAAGCCACCAATCACTGATACTTTACGACCAATATAACTTGCTAAATAACCAGCAGGTATAAACGTAATCATGGATGATAAAACCAAGACTATCGTAATTGTTCCGGCAATATCTAAGCGACCTAAGACTGTTTCTGTATAAGAACTAATAAATGTCTCAATGGCGTTAAATGCTGAAAACCATAAGAAAACCGCCAGTAATATAAAAAACATGTTTGAACGATCTGACTTGCTTAATGGAATATTTTCGCCAATTTCGCCGATGGTGGTACTGAGTTTTTCACCAATCTCCATATCTTCTTTTGTTTCTGCCACGATTTTGTTTTCTTTGACTTTAATAAATAAAACAATCATCGCAACAATCATAACACCTGAAACAATTAAAAACGGTAAAATACTCATGATTGGGTCATCGAGTGACTGTCCGAAAACAATGACAAGCCCACCGCCAATAATCGCGCCGACATAGCCAATCAAATTGATAATGCCGTTTGCTTTAGAACGCAGTGGCTTTGGCGTCACATCAGGCATTAAAGAAACCGCTGGATTACGATAAATATTCATCACAATTAAGACAAGCAGCATCATCACAATGACACCGACAAGACTGTTTAAAATATACATCACAGCAATTAATGGAAATATCACCGCTGCAACAAACATCCCTATAATGATATAAGGTATGCGTCTGCCATATTTACTCTTTGTACGATCAGATAAGATCCCAAAAATAGGCAACATAAAGAGTGCAAAGAAATTATCTAGTGCCATAATAAATCCAACAACTGGTGCAGTATCAGGATCAATAACGTTACTACCACTTAAAAGTCTCCCTAAAAAGATTGGGGCATAAGTGTTATAAATTTGCCATAACATTAAAATAGAGAAAAAGCCAAAACCGATGTATAAGGTACTCTTGTAATTCAATTTTAAGTCTTTCATGACAAGCTCCTTTAATTTAAAGCATAAGATTATTATGTTTATTATAGCATATTCAAATAACACACATCCATAGACTTGTTTCTTTTATTCAAAAATTAAAAAAAAGCCACAACTATGTGGCTTTTAGCGTTGATTTTATGCCTGTGCTCTGCCCATTTGAATGGCTTTAAGATTGACATCCATCATTTTTTCTTTTTTTGGACCCAATAGTTTTCTTAAAACACGTTCAATGGTTTCATCATCAAAGAGTTTTTCTTCTTTTAAAAGAGACCCCAACATCACCATATTAGCAACTTGAATCTTTCCTAATGATAATGCAATATCATTGATTGGAACACCAATACATTTGACATCATCAATGGCCTCAATGGCTTTGATTAATGATTCGTTATAATAGAGCTTTCCACCAGGTTTAATTTTTTCTTTAAACTTTTGGTAAGAAGGTTCGTTTAATGCAATTAAAATATCTGAGTGATTAAAGACAGGTGAATAGATTTGCTCATCACTAATAATCAATGCACAGTTGGCTGTTCCACCGCGTGTTTCAGGTCCATAGGTTGGTACCCAAATACTATTTAATGATTGGTCGGTTGCTGCATAGGCCAAAAGTTGACCTAATAGCATAACCCCTTGCCCACCAAAACCAGCAATTCTAATTGTTTTAGTCATCTTTTTTCACATCCTTAAAGATGCCTAACGGGAAAATATCAACCATGCTGTCATCGACCCACTCAAGTGCTTCTTTCGGTGATACACCCCAGTTGACTGGACATGTTGATAAAACTTCAATCATAGTAAACCCACGATTTTCATTTTGATATGTGAAAGCTTTTTTAATTGCCTTGCGGGCATTTCTAATGTTTTTTGGATTGGTTAAACTAACGCGCTCTAAATAAGCAACACCATCGATTTGTGAGAAGATTTCAGACACTTTAATCGGATTGCCTTGTGTTAATAAATCACGTCCATCTTGTGATGTTGTTGTGACTTGACCCTTAAGCGTTGTTGGTGCCATTTGGCCACCAGTCATTCCATAAATCGCGTTATTCGCAAAAATAACAGTAATGTTTTCACCACGGTTTGCTGCATGTATTGTTTCAGCAATACCAATGGAAGCCAAATCACCATCGCCTTGATATGTAAAAACAGTTCTTGATGGCATCACGCGCTTTAAGCCTGTTGCAACCGCGCATGCGCGACCATGTGGTGCTTGTGTCATATCGGTATTAAAATACTGATAACTAAAGACAGAGCATCCGACTGATGCAACACCAACTGTTTCTTTCAGTAATCCCATTTCTTCTAGCACTTCTGCCACAAGTTTATGTAAAATACCATGTGTGCAGCCCGGACAATAATGTGTTGGAATATCTGTTAATCCTTCTGATTTTTGATATCTGATCATTTTTTCACCACCCGATTGTCGAAATCCATAATTGCTTCAGCAATTTCATCTGGCTCTGGAACCATACCACCGGTACGGCCAAAGAAACCCACTTTATGACGCCCTTGATTTGCAATTAAGACATCATCTAGCATTTGACCCAAACTCATTTCACATGTCAATATGCCTTTACATGATTTTGGAATCTCATCAAATGCTTTATATGGAAATGGCCAAATTGATATCGGTCTAATCATACCAACCTTAACACCTTGTGCTCTAAGCATTTCAATGGTCGAACGACAAATACGTGCCATGGTGCCATAAGCAACAATGACATATTCAGCGTCTTCGACTTGAATCATCTCATAACGTGTTTCATGTTTAATGATGTCGTTATATTTTTTTTGCATATGTAAGTTATGATTTTCTAAATCTTTTGGATTTAAAAATAAACTGCTTACAACATTGCGTCCTTCATGAGAATCCATGCCGGTAATTGCCCAATCTTTTTTAGGTAAATCTCTTTTAGGGATTGGCATTTCCATATCAACGCTTTCCATCATTTGACCAATCAATCCATCGACTAAAACCATCACTGGATTACGGTATTGATCAGCAACATCAAACGCTTCTTTAACATAATTTACTGTCTCTTGAATTGACTCTGGTGCATAGCATACCACATGATAATCGCCATTACCACCACCGCGTGTCGCTTGGTAGTAATCGGCTTGACTAGGCTGTATACCACCTAAGCCAGGACCGCCTCTCATCACCGATACAATCACACAAGGTAATTCAGCACCACAAATATAACTGATGCCTTCTTGCTTAAGTGCAATACCAGGTGAAGATGATGATGTCATCGTTCTTGCACCAGCGGCTGAAGCACCATATACCATATTAATGGCAGCAACTTCTGACTCTGCTTGAACAAATGCTTTACCGTGATCAACTAAGTGCTTTGATAAATACTCAGGTACTTCATTTTGCGGGGTAATTGGATAACCAAAGTAAGCATCCAAACCAGCGTCAATGGCAGCCATGGCAATGGCTTCATTGCCTTTAACTAATTTTTTACTCACGCTCGAACACCTCCACTTTAATGACAGAATCCGGACACATCAGTGCACATTGTGAACAGGCGATACATTTGTCCATATCAGTCACTGAAATGAGATTATATCCGTGGGCATTCATCCGTTCTTTGTCTAAATACAAAATATCTACTGGACAAAAATGGGTACAAAGATTACAGCCTTTGCATAATTCATCAGTAAATGTTAATTGTCCTCTTTTCATGATACCTCCTTATAATTATCTTTTAATATAGTTGTCTTGTAATCGGTTAATGGTTTCAATCCGTTTTTTAGCAAATACCTTAGCTGCCAGTTGTGTATGAATATTATCTTCTTTGGCAATTTTAAATATTTCAATCAAACGGTCATAAATTCTAACAATTTCGCGTACAGCACGATCTTTATTATATGTTTTTAATTCATGATAGACATTGATTAATCCACCAGCATTAATAACGAAATCTGGCGCATATAAAATACCTTTGTCTTTTAACATGTCACCATGAATATCTTCATCTTCTAAAATATTGTTTGCTGTGCCTGCAATAATCGATGCTTTTAAGCGACCGATAGTGTCGGTATTGATACTGCCGCCCAATGCACAAGGTGCAAAAACATCCACATCAAGGTCATAAATATCCTTAGGATCAACAAATGTCACTTCAGGATGTTCTCTTTTCATCCGTTCAATATGTTTTTCATTAATTTCAGAAAAATAAATGCGTTTCGCATTTGCTTCAATTAAGTATTTAATTAAGTAATAGCCTGTTTGTCCTGCACCTTGTACAGCAAATGAATATTTTGAAATATCTTCATCACCAAATTTGGTTTTAAGTGATGCTCTAATGCCATGAAATGCACCGAGTGCAGTCATTGGTGATGGATTACCAGATTTGCCTTCTAAACCAACAACATAATCAGTTTCCATATTGACAAAATCCATATCCGATGTTGAGGTATTGATATCTTCTGCTGTAATATAACGACCATTTAAACTTTGAACATAACGTCCTAAAGCTCTAAAGTATGCTTCTGACTTCACTTGGTTAACATCACCGATTAATACGGTTTTTCCGCCACCTAAATTAAGTCCTGCAGCTGCTGCCTTATAAGTCATCCCTCTAGCCAATCTTAAACAATCATAAATAGCCTCATCTTCGGTTTCATAATGCCACAACCTTGTCCCACCAAGGGCTGGTCCAAGTGTGGTATTGTGAATACATGTAACACCTTTTAACCCTGTTGTCTTATCATAAAACATTACCACTTGTTCATAACGATGTTTCGCCATGTAATCAAAAACTTTTAAATCTTTTTTCATGTTTTTCTCCCTTCAATTATAAAAGCGCTTACAAAAATATTATAACATAACTGTCAACAGCTTTGCACAAAAAAATAAAAAAGATGCAGCCAACTACATCTTTAAATTTTGAGTCATATTTACTTGTAATTTTTCTAAAAAAACACCCATATGAAAACCGTCAACAAACCCGTGATGAACACGTAAAGTAAGTGGCATCATCACACGGTCGCCTTGCATATAAAATTTTCCCCAACTCACACGTGGTATGGCATCACTTGGATCAATATTCACTGCATTTGTTGCACCTGTATATGATCCCCAAGGAAATGATGTGATATAGACCAAATCTGGCGCTTTTTCTTTGACCTCATCAATCATTGACGTCTGTGCATCACTATCACGTCTTGCTTGTATTAAGAAGTCTCTTAAGCTTTCTGTCATTTGAGTTGATACCATTTTGAATAGATGACTTCCCGCCATAACATCTGTAAAAGATGGATGTGTGACATCAAAATACATGACGTCATCACCGATGATACGATACTTAAATGCCTCAATTTGATTGATTGTCTTCATCACTGTATGGACCATGGTTAAATAAAAAGAAATGCCTTCTTTTTTAACAAAATGATACAGTGGTGTGATCTCTATTTGAAATGTTATATCATATTGTGGCACATCCAATTGTTTGAAAAATAAATAGTGTGCTTTTCTTTCCCAAGTATCTAGATTAATCTTTTTCATATAATATCCTTTACGCCTAAAATGTATTGTTGTCTGCGGTCTACGAGCATTTTAACATAGGGGCTAAAAAAGGCTGCATCATAGCCATGAACGGTTTGATATGTATGAAATGCTGTAACGTCAACGCCAGCTTCTTGGAGTTTTTCTGCATATAAAACGCCTTGATCTCTTAAGCAATCAAATTCAGCCGTTTCCATATAACACGGTGGTAAATCATGTAAATCAGCTTCAAGAATTGAAATGTATTCAAACATGCCAAAATCACCATCTGATAAATAGGTTTCCCACATGGCTTTATTGAGTACGGCATTCCACATGGGTGTATCTGTATATTTGATCATCGATGGCGTATCTAACTTATGACTGGTCACAGGATAAATGAGTAACTGTTTGGTAATTAAAGGGCCATTTCTGTCTCTTGATAACAAAGTCATTGCTGCTGCTAAATTACCACCAGCACTTTCGCCATAGACCACAAAATCTTCAAGATCTGGATTGATGTTTTTTGCGTGCTTATATGCATAAAGCAAGCCTTCATAACTGTCTTCATGTGCATAAGGAAATGGATATTTTGGTCCTAGACGATATTCTATATAATATACCAAATAACCTGTCTTAACGACCAAATCGTTGGCAAGTCTAATATGTACAGGCGTTCCATCCATCTGAAAACCACCACCATGGTACATAACAATCGCACCTTTAGGTAGTGTTTTTTGTGCCTTTAGACGAAAAAACCTTAACTTGATAATCCCTTGTTTGTATCCAAAAAATTTAAGGGTTTTCGCAGACACAGCATCATGTGTGGCCGTTAAAGCATTCATCACTTTGATCACGCTATTGGCAAACCATAAGCGAAATGGCGAATACTTACTAAATTTAAGTGGCTTTAAAAATCTTAAATCTTTATGAATATCATAAGACTTCATGCATAACCTCGTTTATTTTTTATAAGAAGAGTTCTAAATATTGTCCATATCCTTCTTTTTCTAATTCGTTTTTTGGAATAAATCTTAACGCTGCAGAATTGATACAGTATCTTAGACCGCCAAGTTCCCTTGGGCCATCTGTAAATAAATGTCCTAAGTGGCTGTCCGCTTCATTTGAACGCACCTCGGTGCGAATCATACCATAAGATTTATCCATTTTTGTGTTTAGTTTTTCGATTGGTTTTGCAAAGCTTGGCCAACCGCATCCACTATCAAATTTATCTTTCGATGAAAAAAGAGGTTCGCCCGAAACGATATCAACATAAATACCTTCGCCTTTAAAATCATGAAACTCATTTTGAAATGGTGGTTCGGTACCATTTTCTTGTGTGACATGGAATTGAAGGGGCGTTAATCTTTCTTTAAGTGCTTCTTTTTTTGCCATAAATATCACCAACCTTTAGCAATATTTTATCACAGATAGAGCGTTTTTAAGCGATGATAGCAAAAAAATAAGCATAGCTTACACACAAAAAACTAAAAAAATAATATTAAAGTATTGACAATAGTGTATGTCATACTATATAATATGAGCGTGAGGTGATTATGATGAGCGAACAAAGTGTGTTATCAAACTTACTTGTTGAGTTAAGACGTGGTACACAAATACTCGCTGTACTCAGTCAATTAAAAACTGAGCAGTACGGGTACTCATTGCTGCAATTGCTTGAAGAAAAAGGCATTGCGATTGAAGCGGGGACATTGTATCCATTAATGAGACGGCTTGAAAGTCAAGGACTGCTATCAAGCAGTTGGGATACAACTGAAACAAGACCACGCAAGTATTATGTGTTAAGTGATTTAGGGATCAAGACCTTTGATCTATTGGTTTTAGAATGGCATCAAATTTCAGATGAGATGCAAAAATTATTGGAGGATTAAACATGAATAAATTAATTGAACGTTATATTTACGATGTTGTTAGAAGACTGCCTGAGTCTCTTAAAGATGAGGTAAGTCATGAGTTAAGATCAAATATTGATGATATGTTACCAGATAAACCAACTGAAGAAGATATCATAGAGGTTTTAAATGGTCTGGGTGAACCAAGATTGCTTGCCAATCGTTATCGTTCAAAAGAACGTGCTTTAATTTCACCCGCATACTTTGATCAGTATGTGTCTGTTTTAAAAATTGTTTTAATCGTTATTGGGGTACTTAGTTTTATTGGTGGTTCTATCGAAGGCGCCATAGACAATGGCCATTTAGCTTGGTATTTCTTAGTTTTTAGTGCTTTATGGCATGCGGTATTTACAACCGTGGGTGCACTGATTTCAGCTTTTGGTGTTGTCACACTAATCTTTGCGATTATTGATTATACCAATGTTGAGTTAAGAGATAAACCTTGGACAGTTAAAGAGTTGCCACAACTGCCTCAAGCAGACAGTGTTTTGGTCTCTCGGACTAAAATGACCATTGGTCTGATTATTGGCTCAATTTTTCATGGTATCTTTATTGTTGCACTTCTACGTTATTTAGATTATATCGGTTGGTATAACGATGGTGTTTTAGAAGTCACATTCTTTAATGCTTCTGTTATCAATACGTTTATTCCTTTCTTCATCATTTCTTTAGTGCTTTATATTGGTCTTTATGGCACCATTATTTATCAAGGGACTTGGAATCAGAAAAATGCACTTTTATATACAGTGTATCAACTCCTATCCGCCATATTAGGTATTGTATTTATCAACCACAGTCAATTAATTGACCCTGCATTTATCACTTATATTGCCAATTTCTTTGATACAACTGAAGCTACCTTTTTAAGTGGCATCAATACAGCAATTGTCGTGTTAACTATCTTAATTGTTTTAGGCTTTTTGGGTGATGTTGCAACTGTGTGGCGTAAGATTATTAAAGCTTCAAAACATAAAGATTCATTTGTCATAAAAATTAAAAAGGGCTAAGCCCTTTTTTTTATCGTTGATTGAGTTTTTCTAAAAAAAGATTGAGTGCTTCGCCTTCTAAGTATTCATCACCAATATCACCATGATTTAAAGTGACATCCCCATGAAAATCAGAACCCGCTGTATAAATCATATGTCTTTTTTTAAGTTCATGTTTTAATCGTTCTCTATATACTGGTTGATGTGATTTATAATCAGCTTCAATACCATCGGCACCTAATGTAAATAACTTTTCAAAGGTTAACTTCTTATAGAGCCCAGGATGGGCAATCACGACAAGCGCACCACTTTGTTTAAGTAAATTGATACCGTCTTGCGTTGAGATCTTTGTGCTTGCAAGATAGGCTTTTGAGTCATTTGAAAGCACCGTTTCAAACAATGATGCGTTGGTATATTCTGGATACTTGTTTAAGATGACTTTAGCAATATGCCCTCTTGTAATAATACCAGATGTTTGATTAAAGACATCTTTAGGATCAATTTGAATATTAAAATGTTGATCAATGAGTTCAACCATTTTATATGCTCTTTGATCTCTAATTTCTTTTTGTTTATCCATGAATTGCTGCAAAGGACCGCCTGCATTTATTATGTGTTTAAAATATCCTAAGACGTGTACCGATTCACCCTCATAACTTGTTGATAATTCAATACCTGGTATAATATTGATCTTTAACTCTTTATATAGGCGTGCCTCGTAAACGCCTTTTAAGGTATCATGATCAGTAATGGCTATATAGTCCAACTTTTTATCAATGGCTCTTTTGATCAATGCTTTAACGCTTAAGTCACCGTCAGAATGGATGGTGTGCATATGTAGGTCTGCTTTCATCATAGATCCTTTCTAGACATAGCGATACGGTATAAACAAATGATGGTTTTTGAATCTGTGATGTCTTGAGTCTCTATCATTTGAAGTGCTGTTTTAAGGGGTATTTTAATCGTTTCAATCGATTCATCTGGATCAAACTCAGTCAACCCCTGTTTTAAATCTTGCGCATGGTATAAATGAATCACTTCAGTTGAGTAACCTGGCGTTGGATGCATTGGTCCCAAATATGTCCATGTATCAGCTGTGAGTCCTGTTTCTTCTTTAAGTTCTCTTTTTGCAGCAAGCAGTATATGTTCATCTTTTTCTAGCTTGCCAGCTGGCACCTCGATGAGATCTTGGTCTATGGCATAGCGAAACTGCTTGATTAAATAAACACAATCACCTTCTGTGGCAATCACGGCGACTCCGCCATTGTGTTTTAATACTTCGCGTGTTGCTGGTTTGCTTTGATGATTTAATACATCATCTAAAAAGACCGTGAAAACGCGTCCTTCAAATATTATTTTTCTACCTTGCTTTACTTCTTTTTTCATATGATTCCTTTAAAAAAGGCGGGTCGCCTTTTATTTTTTTTCTTTTGTTTTTTTTAATGCGTTTTTATAACCATCTGCACCATATAACAACGCTTTATTGACACGACTAATCGTTGCTGTTGATGCTTTGGTTTCGTGTGTGATCTGTTGGTATGAAACTTTATCATGTAGCATTTGTGCCACACGCATCCGCTGTGATAAGTCAATCATTTCATTGATGGTACATAAATCTTCAAAAAAACGATAACAATCATCCAGTGTTTTTAAATTTAAGATGGCTTCAAACAATAAATCCATATCAGCATTTGCGAACTTAGAACGATATCCCATATTTATACCTCACGTTCTTTATTATACCATGTTTTTTTTCTCGATGTCCAATAAGGTTTTTTTTAACGCTAGCCCACCTCTAAAGCCAACCAATGCTTGATTATGGCCGATCACGCGATGACAAGGGAGTATAATCATGATAGGATTTTTATTGAGTGCACCCCCAACAGCACGTGCGGCTTTTGGTTGTCCAATGATTTTTGCTAAATCACCATAGGTGATTGTTTGACCAAATGGAATCTTTTTTAATGCGTCATAAACTTTTAAAGAAAATGTGCTGCCTTGTATCTTTAAAGGTAAATCAAATGTGGTGCGTTTACCATCAAAATAAGCCTCTAGTTGAGTGATAACCTTTTGATGGGTCTCTGTTTTTATGCGTGGTACATCACTATTTGGACATTCTTGTGTGAGTTTGATGAGACGGTCTTTATCTGTGACCATATATAAGGGCCCTATTGGGCTATTATAAAGATCATAGGCTATCATGATTTTCTTATGACCATTTTTTGTTGTTCTAAATAAATAACATCAGTAACGCTAAGATCACTGCGCCCTATCAAAAAATCAGATGTGAGTATTTGAGCGCCCGAAAGGATTGCACGGTCCATCCTAGTCTGATCAAATTGAAGTTCTGAATCAATACGAGTTCTTACGATAAAGTTGTTTTGAACGAGTGTTTCAATCACTTCATCAAAAGGATTATTGACAACAAAAAACGAGGCATATGATGCCGTAGATTGATCACTATAGGCACCAATAAAAACTGATAAGTTTTCTAAATCAGCATCCATTTCCGCATACATCTGGCTATATTTTCCTGGATGGATGACAAAAAACGATTTGCCCAATAACGTATTTAAACTTGGCCATCCATCTTCTGTAATGGTTTGTCTGAGTGATTTGTCATCTGATTTGATCGCTTGAGGTGTAATGATGTAGTCATTCATGACATCATCGATTAAATCATTAAGTGCCCAAAGAGCACTGGTGTCAAAGGCTTTAAGATTAGGATCAAGGACCATCCAATCATCTTTGAGTTCAATCAAAAAGATCATAGGTAAGTGATTGGGGTTATATTCTGAGTACAATTTGATTTCTTCTAATGCCAATCTAAAATCAACAGCTACACTGCTTGAATCAACTAATGGTACGTGCGTGATCTCAAATGTATCGCCGCGCAACCTAACATCAAACTCCATACTTCTAATGCCTAACTCAAATTGATTTGTTAAGGGTTGATACCCATATTTAAGGGCTTTCGCTTCTGCAAAACTATCGCCAAGGCCGACCATCAATCGTCCCAAACCAAGTCCTGTTTTTTTATAACTGTTGTGTGAGGCTAATAGCTGTATGTCACTGAGTTTGATAAGGTCATCGGTGATATCAAAGTCATAGAACTGTGACTCATCAATGGGCTCATAGTTTTCATAGATCTGTCTAAGATTATTCATATGATTCACTTGACGTCTTAAATCATTCACGCGTACCATATAAAGCGTTACTAGACTTATTAAACCCAATGAAACGAGTGTTAGAATGCCAATCATGATCCACTTAATTACTTTCATATTGTCACCTTCTCTTGCATTTATTTTTATTATATCACAGCATGTTATAGCACATATCATCATACTTTATATGGCTTAAATCATCTATGCGTCCTTTAAATAGACTTTTCCCATATTAACTTTTAAATAAGTAGATGCTGATTTTCACCAGCATCTACTTATTTTGTTTTTTATTGATGTGACCTTTAGGGATAAACCTACCAACATTGGTCTTAAAATTTAACTCTGGAATATCTAGGGGATTATCAAGTGCTCTTTGGAATGCTCTAATCACATGATGTGTTCTTGATTTAGATTCATGGGTAAACTCTAATCGATACGTATGAATACTGGCTTCTTTTAAAGCCTCTATATAGTGAAGCAAAGACACTGCTTCGTAAAACAAGATACGTGTGTGCCCCAACCCATCACCCATGATTGGGTATAACCGACCTTTTTGGTCTCTTAAACTGTATTGATGCTTTCTGTAAAGTACCACATCTTTTTTAAAATTGGGGATGGCATCAATTAAGGCATGTCTTGTTAACATCACTTCAGTCTTACCGTAAACAACCATTTCTAGTTCAATGGATTGTTTAAACTCGTTTAAGTAGTTTTGATGAAATGACATCACATCTTCATAGGATAATTCAGGTGATAATGTCACCCGTTTAAACCCATGACGCATCAATAAGTTTGCTGTATAACTATTGGTGACATTCAGAAAAGTATTGCCGTAAACTTCTTGGGTCTGTTTATAGTCACTTGAAAGTGTATCAACCAAAATACGTTGTGGCAGCTTGATGGGTTCATCTAATATTCTTGGAACAACCATAATCAACTTAGCATTTGGATATTGTGTCTTTTGAAAATCAAGATAGTGGTCATAATATATGGTTTGGATGCCAAGGTCATAACATGTATTGAGTTGATCAATGGTTGAAACCTTACATACCAAGCCAGCTTTTAATCCATGATTGGGGATGATATCAATATAAGGCTTGCCATTGATGGGTGTTTCCTTACCATTGAGCTGCGCTTCAACCAATAGATCTAGCGCTTCTTTTCTTAAATCATTAAGCCATTTGGCTGGAACAAATGATTGTTGATCATTATCGATATGTAATGATTGATAATAATATGGTGTGTCTCCTAATTTTGAGAGATGCCTTTTTATATCTGCATTTGATGTCACTTGGTTGATGGCTTCATCAACAATATCTTCGGAATAAAGTGTCCATGTGTGTCCATCGAGTTGAATGATAAATTCGATATAATCACCTGTTTTGACACTGATGCTGCCTTTTAATGGGATGCGTTTATAATTAGGATCAAAATAGGTTGCAAGTTCCAACTCTAAACGCATATCTTTGGTCTTAATCACTTGTGTGTCTTTAGCCACTGTTTTAGCAACATCAATGGTAACAATATCGCCTTTTTGTGCCAACGGCACAGAAACATCGTTGATACGAATACGCGAAACCAAATCACCAAAATCTTGGCTATCGTCATTTAAAAATCTGATGCCATCGCCAACGCTGAGCGGTTCATCTAATTGAATCAAAACGTGGTGATGCCCCGCACCAATAACAACGCCAAGTGGAATACCTTGATGGTTGGGTCGATCAATGTTGGTAATATTAAGGTTATTTTCTTGAAACATATACCCCTTGGTATATGCTCTATTAAAGACTTTTTTGAGATTTTTAATTTCTTCATCAATATTTGCTGGTAATCTTTTAATCACCATATTTAAGGCGTTTTTATAGGATAATACCGTTTGAACAACATATTCTGCGCGACGCATTCTACCTTCAATTTTTAATGAATCAATACCTAAAGCTAATAGTTCAGCAATATGATCAATGGTTAATAAATCTTTTGATGAAAGCAAATACGCTTCATCTGAGACTATTTTTTTACCTTCAACCAATTGATATGGTAATCGACACATTTGAGCACATTCGCCTTTATTTGCTGATCTGCCGAGTGCCAGTGAACTAATTAAACACTGCCCAGAATATGAAATACACAAAGCCCCGTGAATAAAGACTTCAAGTTCAATATCAAGGTGTGCCTTGATTTGTGTTACCATGTCAGCGGTTGTTTCTCTTGCCAATATGATGCGAGAAGCCCCTAGTGCTTTTAAAAAACGCGCTTGACCTAAAAAATGGGTGTTTGCTTGGGTTGATACGTGGATATCTGTTTTAGGATATCTTTTAACTAAAAGATCAATCATGCCAAAATCTTGAACGATTAGGGCATCCACTTGGGATGTTACAAGGTCGTCTGTATATGATAAAAACGCGCTGAGTTCGTGGTTATATATGAGTGTGTTTACCGTCACATATACCAAAACCCCACGCATATGTGCGTAGGCAATCATTTCTTTTAATGATTTCATATCAAAATTATTTGCGAAAGCTCTTGCCCCAAACTTCTTACCCGCAAGATATACTGCATCTGCACCTGCATTGATGGCTCCAATCATTGCTTGCTTATTTCCTGCTGGAGCGAGTAATTCAACCTTTTTCATGGACACCTCAAGATGAGATTTTCTTTTATTATAACACGGGTGTCTATAATATTCTATGCATGGCTTAATAAGTTGGCCAAATATATGATAAAAAACACCAAGTGTTTGAACTTGGTGTTAAATGCCGATATGAGTGACCTGAAATTCAATGGTTCTAAACCCAAATGACGCACTGGCATCAATTAAAATGGGTTCTAGTTCTTCTTCAAGTGCTTTAAGGTCTGATGTATTTTTTGTCACCATGAAATAGGTTTCGGCATGACTCACCATGTCACTCTTAATTATGTGCATGGCTTTTCTTCTTTGATAAAAGAACTGTTTTGCATCCACAACCTCAAAAACAACACGAATACCAATAGCATAGAGATCATCATTGACTTTAACTTTCACGCGGTTCATATGGATGGTTTGAACCAAATCGATTAATATCACTTGATGAATAAGCGGAAATAAAAACTTCTTTTTGGGTCCTTGATAGCTGTATTTGAATGTTCCAAGACGTTCAATAATGCCAATTTTTCCAGGTGGAATAATGGTTAACCCTAAAAATCCTATTAAAAACACAATAGCACTAATAATCATATGGCTGCTCCTTTAACGATG
This sequence comes from Acholeplasmataceae bacterium, assembly GCA_047921055.1. Taxonomy (GTDB): domain Bacteria; phylum Bacillota_I; class Bacilli_A; order Acholeplasmatales; family Acholeplasmataceae; genus JBLRWW01. The sequence goes on along the minus strand of JBLRWW010000021.1, from coordinate 6,030 downwards.
TTTAAATGTTGCATGGCGGTGACCGTTGTTATCAATCATTACTAATCCAACTGATGCTGCAAGTATATCTAATGTCTTTGGTGTGTAAAATACAATATGTGTGTGATCTCTTATATAAAACCAATTAAAAAATGATGGTCTATCTTTAGGGTGAAATAGTGTCATAATGGCTAAAAGTCCTTCTGGTTTTAAATGCTTTTTAAACTGCTTGAATATCTTTATGGGGTCTTTGACGTGTTCAATGACCTCAGTTGAGGTAATTAAATCATAGGTTTGATCATCCTTAATAGGTGTTTTTGCATAAAAAGGGTCATAGATGTCTGTTGGTATATTAAAGGTTTCTTTTAAGATTTGGGCTAAGACAGGCACAGGACCGCTCCCGTAGTCAAGTGCGATGATTGGTTTATGTGTAACATGTGGTATCACCGCAGATTCAATGAAATTGGTAAGATAATTGACATACCCGCGATTTTCAATGCTGTTTTCATGTAAATCATAGACATTTTTTTCATCTGTTGGCGTGATATGATCTTTGGCATCTTTAAAAATAGCTTCACATGTTAAACACTCGTGAAAGTGCATATCAAACTTTGGATGTTGATACGATATCGTTTGTGATCCACAGATGATGCATGTCATATAATCTCCTAAAATAACGCGATTATAACCTCATAAAACAAAGGAATAAATATTGCAGGTAACATGTTTAATACTTTAACTTTTTGTAAAGCCATAAAATCAATGGCAATGGCTACTAAAAGGATATTTCCAACCATAGACATACCAATAATCATCTCAGGTGTTAAAAATGTATCGAGGCGGCTTGCAAGAAGTGTTAAAGACCCTTGATAAATGAAAACACTGATGGCGGAGAAAATAACACCAATACCAAAAATTGAAGCAAGCATCATGGCTGTAATAAAGTCAAGCACACTTTTAATGACTAAAATATCATAATTTTGATAGAGTCCATCTTGAATGGATCCCAAAATTGCCATAGCACCGACACAAAAGATAATTGTTGCCGCCACAAAGCCTTTTGCTAGGGGTGGGAGTTTGTATTTTGTTTCAATATTAATCATGACTGTATTCAATCGTTCATCAAGTTTTAAATATGTCCCGATAAGTGTTCCTAAGACCAAAGAAACAATGATTAACAACTCTTTATGCGTGGCAATAGCGCCTTCGTTGATGATTAAAAAGTCTTTTAAAAACCATCCTATTGATAATACCATAAGACCAAGACCTAATGCAAAAAGCAAGCCTTTTTGTATGTCTTCATTCAATCGTTTTTTTAAAAAAAGGCCTAAGAATGACGCAATAATGATTGCAGCTACATTAATTAAAGTACCCACATGACCGCTCCTTATTTAAAACTTACGTTTCTATTATACGATATCTTTTTCTAAAGTGTATGTTTTTTTTCTGTTGATGACTAACAGATCAATACAACGCGTCTTCTTAAGCGAGGCATATACTGATTGTCTTAGGGCCAGACGTTGTAGATTTTCAACAGTCATGCTAAAATGTTAGGTGAAAGGATTGATGGCGATTTTTTCATTTATAAATGGCCATGACACGATATATGAGCCAAATACATATTGATCACATCTATACCCCAACAACAAAAGATCAGCGGACATTAAGAATCTATTTGCCTGAAGGTTATGATTATGATGATATGACACGTTACCCTGTTTTGTATATGCATGATGCCCAAAACTTATTTGATGATCACTTAGCTTTTGGTGGTGTCTCTTGGGGTATTAAAGATACCCTGGATGACTTGATACAAAAAAAGTTTATACCGAAGCTTATTGTCGTTGGGATAGATAATTCACCCATACGTTTAGATGAATATACACCTTGGAAATCTGCAGAATTAGTCGATGAGCTTTTTGGTAAAGTTGGGGGTGGAAAAGGCGATATTTATGCTGATTTTATTGTTAAAGATTTAAAGCATTATATTGATGCACATTATAAAACCAAAACCGATTATGACAATACTATGATTGCAGGTAGTTCATTAGGTGGACTGATTTCTAGTTATATTGCATTTAAATATACCGATCTCTTTGGAGTTGTTGGCGTCTTTTCCTTGGCATCCTGGTTTAATGAAGTTCGCTATTTATCTTACCTAGATCAAGCACCATTAAAATCAGACCAAAAATATTTTATTACGATTGGTAAACATGAATCTTCTAAAAAAGATTATAAAGGATTTTCTAATATTTATCTTGATAACAGTCGTAACTTAAGAAACGCATTAAAAGATAAAGGTGTTACACACATCTTCTATCAAGAAACTGATGATGCCCATAACGAAAAAAATTGGAAAAAGGCTTTTAAGTCATTTATTTTATTCGCATTTGATAAAAATAAATAAACATCGATGATTTCACTCATCGATGTTTTTTTTGGCTTCAGTTGACTTTGATAATAATGCATTTAAGGCTTTTGCATCTTTTGCATGTCTCGGTGAAGCATAAAAGATAATAAACCCGTAAAGTAAACTACCCACTACTTAATCAAAGTGGAGGCTTCCTGTTACACTATATAATGCCTATGTTAGAAAAAAATGATGCCAATGATGACATCGTTTAACGTACTTTTCTCATAAACTCAATAAACGCTGGATGTGTTGGATGGTCCAAAATGCTTGGACGCCCTTGTTCAACAATTTCACCTTCATGCATGAAAATGACATAATCGGCAAAATCTCTTACGAAACTCATCACGTGCGTCACAAAAATAAAATCTTTACCCAAAACCCTTAATTCTTCAATAGCAGTTAAAACTTCATGCGTTAAGATGGGGTCAAGTGCAGAGGTTGGTTCATCTAAAAAGATGATTTCAGGATCAACACTTAAGGCTCTTGCGATGGATGCACGTTGTGCTTGACCACCAGAGACATTTTTTGGTAATTTATTGACTTGATCACCTAAATGTAAGAGATTAAGATATTTATGTGCCATCTCAATGGCTGTCTCTTTTTCAATACCACGCGTTTTTTCTAACACTAAGGTGATATTTTTAAGCAGTGTTAAATGTGGAAATAAATTATGACTTTGAAATACAAACCCTATTTTTTTCTTGTAATCTTCATCGGCAACATTGTGTCCGTTAATATACATTGACCCTAATGTCGGTTTTTCTAAACCAGAAAGCATACGTAAAAGCGTTGATTTACCGCTCCCTGAAACACCAATAATCGCGATCGATTTGTATTGATCAAGCTCCAAATTCAAGTTTTTTAGTACTTCAACATCATACGTGTGCGATAAACCTCTAATTTTAATATTCATAGTGACCACTTCCGCTCAATATATTTTGTGAGTTGTGATAGTGGGATTGTGATGATCAAATAGAGCACCCACATTAAGACATACCCTTCCACAAACGCAAACGTTTGAGATTGTGCAATTCTAACAGCGTAATAGAGTTCGTTATATGAAAGCACATTTAAAAGTGCACTCCCCTTAATGATCAACGAAAAATTATTCATCATCGGTGGCATTAAAATACGCACGACTTGGGGAATGATAATATAACGATAGCGTTGATATGGGGTAAACCCAAACAAATCCATGGCCATATATTGTTCATCAGAAATGCTTGAGAATGCTGATTTATAAACGTTTTTCATATAAGGCGTCATATAGATGATTAGCGCCATAATACCCAAAACATTACGATTAAAAGAACCAAACGCTGGCCCAATCACAAAGGCAGTAATCACAATTAAGACCAAAAGTGGTGTCCCATAAATGATTTCTGTAAAGACATCCGTTAAGGCGTTTAAATATTTAATTTTAGAGATTGAAAAGAGATAAAAGACAAACCCAAGAATCAAACTTCCCAACAATGAGATGATAGATACATAAATGGTATTACGAATCCCTGTTGATATAAGGGGTAAATATGGTTCAAATTGGGCAAGTCCAAAATCACTGGTCTGGCGCAAGATAACAAAAGCGACGAATGCCGCTATTGTTAATATTGCCAGAACATATGATACTGTCTTATTCATTGATATAGAATTCTAATCCGTAACGTCCTAGACGTTCTAGTAAAATCGCATCATATTTTGCTGATAAAACTGAGTATAAACCGTTTTCTTCATTCATAGTCGCAATAAACGCATTGGCTTGTTCTAGTAATTCGGTATTACCTTTTTGAACTGCCATACCAATAGGACTTGATACAAATGCATCCCATAATACGATCGTTGAGTCAAGATTGGCTTTGTGGCCATCAACAACAGGGTTAGCACTCATTAATAATACATCTTCAGAACCTTGAGCAACTGATTCAACAGCTGTCCCTAAATCTGTTTTAACAACGACTGTCTTACCATATGATTCCGGAATTGATGCAGATACTTGAGTTGCAATACCAGCGTATAAGACATCTTCAAGAGCCAATAATTCTTCTTTCGTTGAATCTTCAGTTAAATTGTTTGCTTCTGCAAAATCTTTATTGACCAAACTAATAATCTTAAAATAGAAATATGGGTCAGAAAAATCTACAGATTGTCTTCTAGCTTCTGTAATACTCATAGATGCGATTGCGATGTCAATTTCACCTGATTGAATCGCAGGAATGAGTGATCCAAAGTCAGTGTTGACAATTTCTACTTTTCGACCAATGAATTCACCGAATGCTAATGCAACATCGACTGAAATACCTTCTGGTTGATTTTGTAAATTTACCGTTTCAAACGGTGGATAGCTTAAATCCATACCCACTCGCAACACATCATCGTCAGATGAACATGCCGCTAATGCAAATATTGATAGAACTAATGTTAATGCAAATAATAATTTTTTCACGGTTATTCTCCTTCTTTTTTTGTTTACATGACCAATTATAATAAAAGTTCGATTTAGTATCAATTGATATGCAAAGAAAAGCACAGATGATTTCACCTGTGCTCATATTATACCTTTTTTTTAGTTAATTGTGTTAGTTTTCACATCATTGTAGAACTCTAAAACGGAGGCTTGGATGACTGGCATGATGTAGATGATTGCTAAACCAAAGGTGAAAATGCCCAGTATTGCCCATCCAATAAAGCTTAAATAAAGGATGAATAATCTAAATTTATTTCCCACCATGATTTCTCTACTGCGGGTGATGGCTTCAGTAGCAGTTATGGTTGGATTTTCTGCAATAATATAGAGTGTCATCGCATAACTAAAGGATTTAATGATCCCAGGTATTAGAAAAAGTAATGACCATAAGAAGGTAAATACTAAGACAAGAACATACCCAACAATTGAAGGTGTCAATGGATCTTTGAAACCATCAAAGATGATGTTAAACTCTGTTCTTTCTTGTACTTGTAATTTCTTAAAGTAATAGATTAACCCAACATAAAGCGGTCCAGCAATAATAAAACCGATACCGATAGATGACAATGCCCCAACCACCAATGAAACGATTAAAACAGCGATCATTGCTTCAAAATGCTGTGGTTTAACATTTCTGGTCATCTTATACAACGTTTTTTACGTATTATATGTTAAACTATGAGTAAATAGATCAAGTGAAATCAGGTGTCAATTATGAAAACGTATCTCAATGAAATAACTATTACAAGTCATAGCGAAAATCAAGGTTATACCACATCTTCTACAGGCTTTAAGGTCCCTATTAAGGATGCCACCCATCAAACCGATGGCACGTCTGCAGGTGAACTGGTTGCTATGAGCTTAGCGACATGCCTTCATGCGACCCTTCATGTCTTAATGAAAGCCAAACGTTTAACCCTTGAAAGCCGCATTGATGTGCGCTATCGCTCTTATAAAGAAGACACGCCATCACTTGGGTTTTATTTTGAACTATTAGCAACCATTCATTTGCCTGGTTTAAATGATGATGACGCCCAAGCACTTGTTTCACGCACCAAAGAATTATGCCCAGTATCAAAGATGCTGACGCAATACCCACATGTCTCTATTGAACTAAAAACATAAAAAAAGCCACAAATAATTGTGGCTTTTATCTTTATGTCTCGATCAAATCAAT
>JBLRWW010000020.1:0-21772 GCA_047921055.1 Acholeplasmataceae bacterium | reverse complement strand
GGAGTGAATATTATGAAAGCATTTATTAATGATTTTAAAAAGTTTATCAAAAGAGGTAATGTACTTGATTTGGCTGTTGCAGTGATTATCGGTGGTGCATTTGGCAAGATTGTTCAAAGTTTGGTTAACCATATTTTGATGCCTGTTCTAAGTTTGATTTTTGGCCAAGGAGGGTTTGAAAACTATAAATATGTGATTAGACGTGCTGACCTAGAGAATAACATTACAGAAAATGCCATCAATTATGGCTTGTTTATTCAAAACATCATTGATTTTATAATTATCGCATTTGTTATTTTTGTTATTATCCATTCGATTAATAGAGTGCAAGACAAAATAGAAGAAATAAGGCTTAAGGAAGTTTCTGAACAACTGATAAAAGAAGAAACCATCAAAGCAGAAAAAGCTGCAGTTGAAGTCAAAAAACCAACGACTGAAGAGTTATTGGCTGATATTAAAGTCTTACTAGAAAAGAGTCTGAAATAGCCTTAGAGTGAATAAGGTTTTTTATCATGGTATAATAGAAGTATTATAAAGGGAGGTTTATCATGAAACAATATACATTATCAAATGGTGTTAAAATACCAGCGTTGGGTTTTGGTACCTGGCAGATCAAAGATGGTCAAGAAGCCATCGATGCTGTTAAAGAAGCGATAAAACAAGGGTTTAGACACATTGACACAGCAGCAATATATGGCAATGAAACAGGTGTTGGACAAGGTATTATTGATAGTGGCATCCCTAGAGAAGAAATCTTTTTAACAACAAAACTGTGGAATTCTGATCAAGGTTATGAATCGACACTTAAAGCTTTTGAGTTAAGTTTAAAAAAACTAAAAACAGATTATGTCGATCTTTATTTGATCCACTGGCCAGCAGTAAATCTTCACAAAGATTATAAACAAAAAAACCTTGACACATGGCGTGCCTTTGAAGAACTCTATAAAAAAGGCAAAGTCAAAGCCATTGGGGTCTGTAACTATTTTGAACACCACATGGATTACTTGCTAGAGCATGCAACCATCAAACCAATGGTCAATCAAATTGAGATTAATCCAGGCCACCCAGCATTTAGCGTGGTTGAACACAACCAAAAACATGGCATCTTGGTTCAAGGATATAGTCCAATGATGAAGGGTAAAATATTTGAATTACCTGAGTTAAAAGTGATTGCTGATAAACATAAAAAAACTGTGTCACAAGTGGTTTTAAGATGGTTAATTCAACGAGATATTAATCCATTATCAAAATCAATTACTCCAAAACGCATTCATGAGAATATTGACATTTTCGATTTTGAGCTTACCAAATCAGACATGGATGTCTTAAATGCATTTGAGCATCTCGGACGTGTTGGTGTCCATCCAGATGACGCACAGTTTTAAAAGAGCACTCAAATAGACATTAAGCGAAGTGATGCGTGTTTAAATGCCTGAAGTATCGCATTTAAACACGCTCATTTACATATAGATAAACGATATAAGTGACAACTTATAAGATAAATGTTAACATGTATTTAAAAGTGATATGGCATTTCATATATCCATGTGAACAGAAAAGGAATGTGTGAATAATCCACAGAAAAAGACATGAAAAAAGATATTGTAATTGTAATCTTTGGTGCGACAGGTGATCTTACAGCACGTAAGCTTATGCCAGCACTCATTAAACTTCATACCACAGAAGAAATTTCTAAAAACATACAAATTATTGCTGTTGGACGTCGTGCGTTTGATGCCAGTCAGTATGTTGATCATTTAAATAAACAAGTCACACAGCCATTTAACTATAAAGACGTTAAGGATATTTTGTCATATGTCCAAATTGATTTTGAAAAGACCGAGGATTATAAACGTCTGGCTGATGAGGTAAAGACATATTGCGCAAAGCATACAAGACAATTGTATTATTTGGCAATTGGACCAGATTTGTTTAAATTGGTTGTTAAGCACATGAGTGATGCAAAAATGATTGACAAGGGCGCTAAAGAACAATCCATTATTTTCGAAAAGCCCTTTGGTCATGATTTGAAAAGTGCGCAAGCCATCAATCAATTTTTATGGCAACATTTTGATGAAAAACAAATTTATCGAATCGATCATTACTTAGGTAAAGAAATGATTCAAAACATTATGATGGTACGTTTTGCGAATCGAATATTCGAAGAAACATGGCATAACAGAAGCATTAAATCGGTCAAAATTATTGCTAAAGAGACCGAAGGTATCTTAAATCGTGCGGGTTATTATGACCAATCTGGTGCCTTACGTGACATGGTTCAAAGTCACTTATTACAGATGCTTTCATTGGTTGCCATGGAAGTGCCTCTGAGTTATCAAAGTGAAGATGTTAAAACAGAAAAAATCAAGGTATTAAAAGATGTTGTGATTGATCAATCATCGATCATTTTTGGTCAATATGACGGATATTTGCACGAGACCAATATACCAAAAGATTCACAAACAGAAACACTTGTCTTTTTTAAAGCTTTTGTGAATACACCACGTTTTAAAGGTGTTCCTTTTTACTTGTTTACAGGTAAAAAATTAGCACTTAAAGAAACGGTTATTGAAATCGAATTTGAGGAAACCAATGAGCAACGCAAATGGAATTTACCACTTTCGACAAACAAACTTCTCATTAAAATAGCACCACTTGATGGTGTCGCATTAAGGTTAAATAGCAAGGTACCAGGATTAAAGGATGATGTTGAGCAAGTCGAGATGGAATATTGTATCGCATGTCATGCCGTCGGCAATATGTCTGAAGCTTATGAAAAACTCCTTTTAGATGCCATTACACACCACAAATCATTATTTGCCAGATGGGATGAAATTGAGTATTCTTGGCAGCTCATTGATCATATAAAAGCATTACAAATTAAACCACGTATTTACCAAAATCAAGACGATGTAGAGGCGTGGATTAAAGAAAAGATTGGAGATATCAACACATGACCTATTATGATGTATCTATGGCCATCAAACCTGATATACAAGTCTATAAAAACAAGCCTGAAAAAAGACCAGTATTTATAGAAGCTGCAACACATGATGTTGCAGGTGTTTATGAGACACTCATACATTTAAACTTACATACTGGCACACACATGGATTTCTCACTTCATATGAAAAAAGATGGAAAAACATCTACGAACTTTGATTTTACACGCTTAATTCGAGAAGTGAAAGTTTTTGATCTTACACATGTTAAAGATGGTATTACAAAAGATGATTTGATAGACTTTGATATAAACCCAGGCGATTTTGTTTTACTTAAAACTAGAAATAGTTACGAAGATACGTTTAATTTCGAGTTTATATTTTTGGCTGAAAGTGGCAGCACTTTTCTAAAAGATAAAAAAGTGGTTGGCGTCGGTATCGATGCCTTAGGTGTCGAAAGAAATCAAAAAGGTTATCCCACGCACAACACACTTTTCGATCATGATATTATTATTATTGAAGGATTAAGGCTTAAAGATGTTAAAGAAGGCAATTATCACATGATTGCATTACCCATTAAAATTGAAGCAGTCGAAGCCTTGCCGCTTCGCGTGGTGCTCTATGATGTCAGAAAAAATCCAATTAGCAACAATCAATGACCTTGATCAAGTGTGGGCTTTACGCAAAAAAGCAACAGCATTTCTAAAAAGCTTAGAAGTGGATCAGTGGCAATTTGAAGATCCAACTATCCTTGATTTTAAAGAAGATATACAAAAAGAAGAATTATACGTTTATAAAATAGATGATGAAATTGTAGGTATGTTTGCCTTAAAATTTGGGATTGAACCAACATATGATTCGATTGATGGTGCATGGCGATATCATGAGCCTTATGCAACGATTCATAGACTTGCTTTAAGTATTGAACATCAGAAAAAAGGGATTGCCTATGAGATGTTGGCTTATGCTGAGTCTGTAACCAAATCAAAAGGCATCACCTACATGCGCATTGATACGCATGAAAAAAATCTCAATGCACAACGAGTATTTACTAAAATTGGTTATGTTTATTGTGGTATTATTACACTTTTTATCAAACACGGAGAGAAAAAACGCCTAGCATATGACAAAAAATTAGAAAGAGGATAAATGAAAGCATATATAGATACACGCTTTTTTACAAAAGAGGAAGCAGCGTCATTAGATGCGCATTTCAAGACCATAACTTTTATCAAAGATATGAATGATGCGACAGAGGCTGAAGTTGCGATTGTAACACCTCAATTTGTGACAAAAGAACATATAAAGACATTTAAAAATCTTAAATGGATTCAACTATTAACAGCCGGGTATGACAATGCAGAGTTGAGTGCAATAAAAAATCAAGATGTCATTTTAACAAATGCGCTTGATGTTTTTAGTATTCAAATTGCTGAAGATGTGCTGTCAAAAATACTTTTGATTAACCGTCAGTTAAAAGGGCAAATCAAACATATGTCACAAGGACTGTGGCAACATATTCCCGTGACACATGAACTCTATGGATCGACTGTCGGCATTATCGGTACCGGCTCGATTGGAAAAGAAGTTGCCAAAAGACTTAAACCGTTTGAAGTCACCATTCTAGGGTATCGAACAAAGAGCGAACCGGTTCTTTATTTCGATCAAATCTTAACAAGTCAAAAAGGTTTGAATCAACTGATTGAAAAAAGCGATTATATCATTATTGCCATCCCGCTTTCAGATAAGACACATCACTTATTGAATAAAGAAAATATGAAGCAGCTAAAACATGATGTAGTTATCATCAATGTGGCGAGAGGTGAAATCATCGATCAAGACGCATTGGTGTCCTTATTAAGAGAACAAAAGGTTAGAGGTGTTGGCCTTGATGTCACAACACCAGAGCCTTTGCCAAGTGATCATATATTATGGACATTTGATCAAGTAACCATTACACCACACAACGCAAGTTCAAGTCCGTATATGTCAACACGCCTTTTAGATGTCGTTAAAGATAATATCGAACGTTATCTTCAAAAAGAGGACTTACGATTTGTTGTTAAAATTGACTAAATGCTTTGGGTCAATCCTCAGCATTTTTTTGTTTAAAAACGTTGACATTTTTTTATAATATGATACAATAAATACATGCTTATATTTTGAATATCAAATCATTTGAATGCCAAATATAGATGGATAAAACAAAGGATTTTGATATAAAGCGTTTACATCATTAATAATCATATAAAAACACAAAAAAAGGATAAAACATATGAAAATTAAAGAGATCCAAGAAATTATTGAAAATTTCGAAAAATCTTCACTTCAAACACTTGAACTTGAGTTAGAAAACTTTAAACTAAAATTATCAAAACTTAAAGAAGCGATAGTCTCTGAACCACAAATCATTCATTCGAAAAATATAAATCAACATCAAGAAACATCATTACCATTAACTAAAGAAAATGATTTAACATCAACCGTTGTTAAATCGCCATTGGTTGGTACGTACTATGCTGCATCTTCACCTGATCAGCCGCCATTCATTGAAGTTGGACAATCGGTCAAAAAAGGACAGGTCCTTATGATTGTTGAAGCCATGAAAATAATGAATGAAATCACATCCCCGATTGACGGTGTGATTAAGGAAATTCACGTGAAAAACGGCGACATCATTCAATATGATCAAGTACTTGTAACCATTGGTGAAAGTCATGCAAAATAAAATACTGATTGCCAACCGTGGAGAAATTGCAATACGCATTATGCGTGCAACCAAAGAGTTGGGCATTCCTCACGTCGTTGTTTACTCAACTGCAGATAAAGATAGCCTTCATGTGAAATTAGCAGATGAAGCTATTTGTATTGGTGGACCTAAAAGTCATGAAAGCTATCTCGATTATAACCGAGTTCTAAGCGCAGCGATTGCCTCAGGGTGTAATGCCATTCATCCGGGGTATGGTTTTTTGTCTGAAAACAGTGCGTTTGTCGATATGGTTGAACAATGTAATATTCAGTTTATCGGACCCAAGTCCAAAACGATTGCGATGATTGGTGATAAAGCCTCAGCTCGTCAAATCGCACAAGATGCCGGGGTTCCGATTGTTTTAGGTAGCGAAGGCGTCATCACTGATTCGAAAGAGGGCCTAAAAACAGCCAGAAAAATTGGATATCCTGTCATGATCAAAGCGACCAGTGGTGGTGGCGGTCGTGGTATTTCTATTGTAAAATCAGATGAAGAGTTTTTAAAAGCTTTTGAAAAAACATCGCTTGAAGCCGAAGCTAATTTTAAAGATGGATCTTTATATATCGAAAAATATATCGAATCACCTAGACATATAGAAGTTCAGATCATGGCAGATCATCACGGAAATGTCGTGCATCTTTATGAAAGAGATTGCTCAATGCAACGACGCAATCAAAAGATGATTGAAGAGGCCCCATCGGCGTCTTTAAACGATATACTTAGAAGAAAAATCGCTTCATCAGCCGTTAAACTAGCAAAATCGATTGATTATCAAAATGCTGGAACTGTTGAATTTTTAGTTGATGCTAAAGGCAATTATTTCTTTATAGAGATGAATACACGGATTCAAGTTGAGCATCCAATTACTGAAATGATTACCGGAATTGACTTGGTTAAAGAACAAATTAATGTTGCTTACGGGAAACCATTATCATTTAAACAACGAGACGTCAAAATTAGAGGACATGCCATTGAGTGTCGTATCAATGCAGAAGATCCAGATAATAATTTCATGCCGACACCAGGTCAAATTAAAAACATGATTATGCCCGGTGGGCCAGGCATACGTCTTGATACACACATCTATCCTTTTTATGTGGTGCCACCTTTTTATGATTCGATGCTAGGCAAATTGATTGCCTATGCACCAACAAGAAAAGAAGCCATCAAAAAAATGCGTATGGGGTTAGAACAATTTATTCTTGAAGGTATAAAAACCAATATTGAGTTCCAATATCTGATCATGCATCACATAGATTTTATAAAAGGTCACTATGACACCGGATTTATAGCCCGCTTTTTAACCTTGATTGAAGGTGAAAAAAATGGCTGATTTTCTAAGTGAACGCAAACTAAAAATTAAATCATTCCATGAAAATATATTAAAAAAGAAAATCACTGCGACACCACTGGATATTCCTGATGGTATTTTTATCGCATGTGAACAGTGTAATGTGGCATTGTATCAAAAAACATTAAACCAAAACCATAATGTGTGTCCACATTGTGGATTTCACTTTAAAATTGGTGCCCATAAACGCTTGGATCTCACGATTGATGTGGGAAGTTTTCAACCCATTGATTCTAACATTACATCACTGAATCCACTGGATATGCCAGGCTATGCAGATAAGTTAATCAAAAGCAAAAAAGCATCATCACTAAATGAGGCATTTATTGGCGGCAGAGCAACTTTAGTCAATATTCCAATTGTCATCGGTATTTTAGATAGTACATTTATGATGGGTAGTATGGGTAGTGCCGTTGGTGAAAAAGTGACAAGACTTATCGAATTTGCGATTAAAGAAAAATCACCTCTTGTTATTTTTAGTGCATCTGGTGGTGCACGTATGCAAGAAGGTATTTTATCCTTGATGCAAATGGCAAAAACATCGTCAGCACTTAAAAAAATGCATGACAAAAAACTTTTATATATCAGTGTTTTAACAAACCCGACCACAGGTGGTGTTGCTGCTAGCTTCGCTTCACTAGGCGATATTAATATCGCTGAAAAATCTTCATTGATCGGTTTTGCTGGTAAAAGAGTGATCAAGCAAACCATTATGCAAGATTTACCTGAAGGTTTTCAAACCGATCAATTCCAACTCGATCATGGACAAGTTGATATGGTGGTTGCACGCAAAGATATGCGCAAAATGCTCTTTAAAATCATTAAGTTGCACACGAAAAGTCAGGTGATGTCATGAGTAAAACATACAGCGCTTGGGATAAGGTCCAACTCGCAAGACACCCTAAAAGGCCAACAGCAAAAGCATTAATTGATGCACTTTTTCCTGATTTTATAGAACTACACGGTGATAGACAATTTGGTGATGACGCCTCAATTATTGGCGGTATTGCTGAACTTGCTGGTCAACCGATCACGATTATTGCACAAGAAAAAGGTGTCAATACCAATGATAAGATTAAGCGTAATTTTGGGATGCCGCATCCAGAAGGGTATCGTAAAGCACTACGCTTGATGAAACAAGCAGAAAAATTCAATCGACCGATTTTAACCATCATCGATACCCCAGGTGCATACCCTGGTATTGGTGCTGAAGAACGTGGTCAAGCACAAGCAATCGCTTATAACATGTTTGAGATGAGTGATATTAAAACACCAATCATCATTGTCGTCCTTTCTGAAGGCGGCAGCGGCGGTGCACTTGCCATTGGTGTCGGAGACTACATTATGATGTTTGAGCATAGTATTTATGCGATTTTATCACCTGAAGGATATGCTTCAATCATTTATAAAGATGCGAAAATGGCCAAAGAGATTGCTGATGTGATGAAAATCACCGCACAAGATCTTAAAGCACTTGGTATCATTGATGCCATCATACCTGAGGGCGAGGGCCTTCATTTAAATGACACAAAACCATTTTTAACATTTAAGAGTCAATTGATTAAGACCATTGATCAATTATCAAAATTAAAACCAGCAAAATTAATCGAAAAACGATATCAAAAATACCGTGATATTGGTATTTTTGAACAAACAGAACCCAAGGAGAACGAACAATCATGACACCTCAAAAACAGTCACATATCCATGTGCTATCTACTGGAAAATATATTCCAAGTCATCGTTTGACCAATGCCGATTTAGAAAAATTGGTTGAAACCTCAGACGAATGGATTACCTCAAGAACTGGCATTAAAAATAGATTCATTGCTAAAGATGATACAGTTGCCGAGATGGCGACTAAGGCAGCTAAAGCTGCAATCGATAAGGCTGGCGTTGCTTTAGAAGAGATTGATCTGCTTGTTGTTGCATCGATATCTGGTAAGCAAATGACGCCTTCTACGGCCAATTTTGTTGCTGGCTATTTGGGGTTAACCCATCCTCACCTTATGAGTTTTGATGTGAATGCTGCATGTACAGGGTTTATTTATGCCTTAGAAACAGCATATGCTTTATTAGAAACCAAGAAATTTAAACATGCTTTGATTATCGGCGCTGAAAAATTATCCGATTTCGTTGATTATACAGACAGAAACACTTGTGTGCTTTTTGGTGATGGTGCTGGTGCTATTTTGGTCACCTATGATGAAACAAAATCAAATGATAAAAGTTATTTTTATAATGCCTCCAAACCAGATCTAGATGATACACTAACAGTTAAAAATGTGATTGCGATGGACGGTAGAAAAGTTTATCAATTTGCTGTCGATGCTATGGAAAAAAGTATCGAGCGTATTTTATCTGAGTCAGGGTATCAGATAGATGATATTACACAAGTCATACCGCATCAAGCCAATGAACGGATTATTTCTGCTGTGGCAAAAAACATGAAGTTGCCTGCAGAAAAAGTCTTTGTTAATATTGCATCATACGGCAATACCTCTGCAGCGAGTATCCCAATTTGTTTAGATGAATATCTTGAAGCACATCCAAAAACTGATCAAAACATCGTGATGGTCGGCTTTGGTGGCGGATTTACATGGGGTAGTGCACTACTCTCTATAAAAGGACTTAAATAATGTCAAAATTAGCAGTCGTTTTTACAGGGCAAGGAAGTCAATATACAATGATGGGCTACGAAGACTTAAGCAATCATGAGGCATATCAACCATTGCTTGAAGCTTTTGAAGCCTCATTAGGCTATGATCCGCTCAATATTTTAAAAAATACTGAAAATGAGCTTGACCAAACCATTTATGCCCAACCAATGATTGTATTGTTATCGCTTTATTTATTTGATACAATAGAAGCAACTGGTGTTGATATCAAGGGCTTTTTAGGCTTTAGCCTAGGTGAGATTTCTGCACTATACGCAAGTAAGGCAATCAATTTAAATGATATTATTAGGTTAATTAAACATAGAGCATTATGGATGGACGAAGCAGCTCATAAATCCAATGGCGGTATGGCTGCAGTGATTGGTCTTGATGTTGAAAATATTTTGCTTGCATGCCAAAGAGTATCAGATGATGCATCTTTTGTGATGCCTGTGAATTATAACAGCTTAGAACAAACAGTGATTAGTGGTAGTCAAGAAAAAATTCAAACCATCATGCCTGAACTAAAGGCCTTGGGCGCAAAACGTGTCATACCTCTTTCTGTTTCAGGTGCGTTTCACACACCTTATATGGCCTATGCACATCATAAACTAGAAGGCTTTTTAGAAAGCATCACATTACATGAAACCACGGCTCCAATTTATTTAAATGTGACTGCTAAACCACATCAACTTGAAACACTTAAACAAAATATTGCATTACAAGTTGTTTCACCAGTCTTTTTTTATCAGAGCATGATCGAGATGAAAAAAGATGGATTTACTCATTTTCTAGAAATTGGGCCCAAACCCGTATTAACATCATTGATTAAAAAAATCGATCAATCGTTTCATACAATGAGCTTAACATCCCTAAAAGAAGTGGATGCAGTGAAAGGATGGCTAGAGACACATGGATTTAAAAAATAGAGTATGTATCGTTACAGGGGGTGCCACTGGCATTGGTAAGGCAATCAGTTTAGCCCTTGCAAAAGCAAATGCCCACATTGTCATCAATTACAATAGAAGCTCAGATGCTGCGTTGGCATTGGTTGAGGAAATCAAAGCCTTTGGCGGACAAGCACTTGCTGTTCAGGCAAACATCAGTGTATATGATGATGCTAAAAAGCTCATTGATGCCGCAATTGAGACATTTGGTGGTATTGATGTCGTTGTTAATAATGCCGGCATTACACAAGATACATTGTTGTTACGCATGTCAGAAGCACAGTTTGATGATGTGATTGAAACCAACTTAAAAGGTGTCTTTAATGTGTGTAAACATGCATTACGTCCAATATTAAAATCTGACCAAGGTCGTATTATTAATATTTCAAGTGTCACTGGCATTACCGGAAATATGGGACAAATTAATTATAGTGCAGCAAAAGCAGGGGTTTTTGGATTAACCAAAACATTGGCTAGAGAAGTTGCTGCAAAATCTGTGACAGTTAATGCCGTTGCTCCAGGGTTTATCAAAACAAAAATGACACATAACATCTCAGAGTCTTTGCAAGCAGATTATTTAAGTAAAATCCCTTTCAAACGCTTTGGAGAACCAGAAGACATTGCCAATGTGGTATTGTTTTTAGCAAGTGATTTAGCAAGTTATATTACTGGCCAGACCATCGTTGTCGATGGCGGCATGATTATGTGAGGATGATAACTATGGAAAAAAGACGTGTCGTTATTACTGGCATGGGTGCTGTTAGCCCTGTTGGTAATGATGTAGAAACAATGTTTAAAAACATGGTCAATGGTCAAAACGGTATCGATTTTATCAAGCAATGTGGCGATGTCTCTGATTGGAAAGTCCAAGTTGCAGGAGAAGTTAAAGACCTTGATTTTGAGCAATTTATCGACAAAAAAGAAATCAAGCGATCAGATCGCGTGATGCTTTTAGCACTTGTTGCTGCACATGAAGCCTGGGAACAAGCAAAACTAGAAGGTGTGACATTTGATCATCAACGTTTTGGTACATTTGTAAGTAGTGGCATTGGTGGTTTAAATACCATTTTAGAAGAAGTCAGTAACAATGTCTTAAGAGGACAAAGTCGTATTTCACCATTTTTTATTCCAAATGCAATTATTAATTTAATTGGCGGTAAAATCGCCATTAAATATCAAGCAAAAGGACCAAACATTCCGATTGTTACAGCGTGTTCAGCAGCAACCAATTCGATTGGTGAAGCTTTTAGATACATTCGTGACGGCTATATAGATATTGCCTTTGCTGGTGGGAGTGAAGCACCCATTAATTCACTTGGTTTGGGTGGGTTTGCAAGCTTAAGAGCACTGAATTTTTCAAATGATCCCAATCGTTCATCCATTCCTTTTGATAAAGAGCGTAGTGGTTTTGTGATTGCAGAAGGGGCAGGCGTTTTAATTCTTGAAGATTATGACCATGCCGTGAATCGTGGTGCTGAGATTATTAGTGAAATCGTTGGTTATGGCACATCAACAGATGCCTTTCATATGACTGCACCAGATGAAGATGCCAATGGGATAGAGTTATGCTTAAATTTAGCTTTGGCAGATGCAAAATTGCCTAAAGAAGCTATTGATCACATCAATGCACATGGGACATCAACACCACTTAATGATCGCTTAGAAACATTGGGCATCAAAAAAGCATTCAAAGAACACGCATATAACATCCATATCAATTCAACCAAATCAATGACTGGCCATGCTTTAGGTGCTGCTGGCGGCATTGAAAGTATTGCTGTCATTAAAGCATTAGAAACAGGGTTAATTCCTCCAACGATTAATCACCAAATTGAAGATCCTGAGTGTGACCTCAACTATACTTTGCATCATGCTGCAAAACGTGATATGACATACGCAATGAATGTTAATATTGGGTTTGGCGGTCAAAATGCAGCCTTGATTTTTAAGAAGGTGAAATAAATGAAACTATCAAAAGAAGACATCAAAAAAATCATTCCACATAGAGATCCGTTTTTGTTTATTGATGAAATTATTGAAATCGATGACAAAGTGGGTGTGGGCTTAAAATATCTGAGTGAAAACGAATATTTTTTTCAAGGGCATTTTCCAGGACTCCCTGTCATGCCCGGGGTCTTAATTATTGAGTCATTGGCTCAAGTGGGCGCTGTTATCTTATTAAGAGACCCTAAATACAAAGGTAAAATCGCTTATTTCACAGGCATTAAAGATGCGAAATTTAGACGTAGTGTCTCACCAGGAGATACATTAAAACTCAGATGTGAACTGACTAAGATCAGAGGTGCATTTGGTTTTGGTGAAGCTCAAGCCTATGTCAATGATGAATTGGTGTGTGAAACAACCATTTCATTTGCTGTAAATTAAAGATGAGCACAACCATTTTAGAGTTTGAAGCGCTAGATTCAACAAGTGATTATTTAAAAGAAAATCAACAGTTTTTAAATCATCTCACCTTTGTTAGAGCTGATTATCAGCTTAAAGGACGCGGTCAATTTGACCGCACATGGGAATCTGAAAAGGGATTAAATCTATTAACATCACTCTTATTAAAGCCGTCAAAAGAAAATGATATCCACGACATTAAAAATAAAATATTGCATGCACTGATCGATACATTAAAACAGTTTCATATTCATGCCCGTTATAAGGCGCCGAATGATCTTTATGTAGGGTCCAAAAAAATATGTGGTATTTTAATTGAAACACAGTTAAAAGGCGAAGCATTGCAATATGTGATATGCGGTATAGGACTCAACGTGAATCAAATACGTTTTGAGGCACCAAACGCTATATCCATGCGCATGTTAAAAAACGAATTTTGTGATGTAAAAAATATTTTTAATACTTTTGTTAGTCATATCACCTCAGTGTTATGACTTTTTTGTTATTATTTGTTATAATAATAAAAAAGCAAAGTGGAGACGATTAAATGACAAAAAAAACAAAGACACTGATCATTATCTTTTTTATCTACCTCGTTGCAATTACACTTGGCATATTCGTCTACGTATCACTTAATCTTGATTCTGTGATTTTATCAGTCTTTATTGCCAATCTTGCAGCGACACTTTTTATTTTTTTAATGGGCTTGCCTTTTCAAAATGCCAGCTTATATGACCCATATTGGAGCGTCATACCTCCAGTCATAACGATTGGCTTAAGCCTTTTATGGGGACGTTTTTTAGACATTGAAGTTATTTTATTAAATTTACCATTGTTGATTTGGGCCATTCGATTGACGTATAATTGGGCGACATTGTGGACTGATTTTTCTCATCAAGATTGGCGATACACATTAATTAAAAAACAAACCAAAAAACTATGGCCATTATCTAATTTTTTTGCGATTCATTTTTTCCCGACTGTGATTGTTTATGTCCAGCTCATAGGTGCTATAACGTACATCCAATATGCCCAAGGCATCTCATGGATTGCTTTGGTGGGGTTCGTATGCATTGTTTTTGCAACTTATATTCAATATCGTGCTGAT
Organism: Acholeplasmataceae bacterium; assembly: GCA_047921055.1. Classification (GTDB taxonomy): domain Bacteria; phylum Bacillota_I; class Bacilli_A; order Acholeplasmatales; family Acholeplasmataceae; genus JBLRWW01. Next base: position 7,615 of record JBLRWW010000020.1, on the reverse strand, counting down.
CACCAAATGCAAACATTTAAAAAAGAACATCCCAATCAAGTCATGAATCAAGGCCTTTGGTCAGTCTCAAGACATCCTAATTATTTGGGTGAGGTTAGTGTTTGGGTAGGTGTTTACCTTTTTTATGTCTCACTTAGGCAACCAATAGATCTACATATCTTTGCACCGATCGCAATGTTGGCACTCTTTGTTTTTATTAGTATACCGTTAATGGAAAAAAGACAATTGGCTTCAAAACCATCATACAAAGCATATATGTATCAGGTTTCCATGCTATTGCCATTGCCACCAAAGACTAGAGAATTGAAAGACCAAAAAGAAACACTTTAAATATTGGTTTGTAAATTTCTATTGTCCCAATGAAAAAGAATAACTTTTTTAATAAAAAAGTGTTAAAATGATATAGGACTATGAATTAATGACTAGAAACGAGGTAAATCCATGAAACGTAATAAGGTAATTGTGATCGGTTCTGGACGCTTAGGATCAAATATTGCTGCTGAATTATCAATGATTGGCGAAGACGTCTTAATTATTGACAGCAACAATGATTCATTTCGGAAACTTAAAGAAACATTTAGCGGGTTTGAAGTTGTCGGAGATGCAACAGACTTAAATGTCTTAGAAAATGCCTACGTCAAACAAGCAAAAACTGTTGCAATTGTAACCAATGATGACAATGTTAATATTTATTTATCGCATGTTTGTTATTACATGTATGACGTGCCTAACATTTTTGTGAGACTTTCTGATACTGATAAAGGCAGATTGATTGAAGGCACAACCATTAAAGCGATTTATCCTTTTAATTTATCGATTGAAGAATTTCTTCGCCTGAATAAGGGGGAAGCAGTATGAGAATTATCGTAGCTGGCGGCAAACACGAGGCCGATTACATCATCAAAATGTTTAAAGAAGAAAATCATGACCTAACCGTGATTAATAACGATGTTGATTTCGCCCAATATATTAGCACTGAAAATGATGTTGAAGTCTTTATTGGTGATCCAACCAAGGGATATGTCTTAGAAGATGTTGATGCATACAACGCTGATTTATTAATTGCGTTATCACCTATTGATACTGATAACTACATCACTTGCATCACTGCAAAAAAAGTATTTAATGTTAAAAAAACAGTATCCATTGTAAGAAACCCAAAAAATGTTGACACATTTAAGCGCTTGGGCGTGGATAGTGTGATTAGTTCGACCTATGTTTTAGGGCAAACCATTAAAAATGAATCATCAGTAGAAAGTATTTTAAAAACACTATCAATTGAAGATGAAAAAATCATTATGATTGAGATTAGCATTGATCCTGAAGCGAAACTTGCGAACCAAAAAATTAAGGACATTGCTTTTCCAACCAATATCAATATCAGTTGTATCTTTAGAGATCCACATGTCATTATTCCTAGTGGGGAAACATTAATTAAAGAAGATGACCGCTTGATTATTGTCACGACACCAGTCGAACAAGATAAAGTCATCGAGTTTATCCAAAAGAGAAAATAAACATGGAACTTGAACAAAACCGCAAAATCGTATCAGGATATCCTTTGATTCTTAATTATTTGGGTGTCTTTGCTATTTTAATTGGGATCATCACATTGCTCCCACTTTTTGTACTCATATTTGTTAGAGGCGAAGGAATGTATGCGAAGCATTTTTTCTTGCCCGCGCTTTTTAGCATGTCTATTGGTCTAGCCGTTGTCTTGCGGTATAAGGGTTATGAGAAAGGCAGACTAGAAAGAAACCAAGATGCGATTTTGGTTACGATGATTTGGATCATGTCGATATTTGTGGCTTCACTGCCATTTGTTTTAAGTGGCACTTACACATTTACCCAAGCGTTTTTTGAATCAACTTCAGGCTTTTCTACAACAGGATTAACTGTAGTCAATGTCGAAGAAGCACCAAAAATCTTTTTGTTTTTCCGCAGTTTCTTACAGTTTGTTGGTGGGGTTGGCCTTGTTTTGGTCTTAACATCAGCCATTTCTGATAAATTTGGTATGCGCCTATATTCAGCCGAAGGACATAACGATAAATTGATGCCGAACTTGATTCGTTCAGCGCGGATGATTTTATCCATATATAGTGGCTATATCATTTTAGGTATGTTGGCGTATTACTTTTTAGGCATGACTCTATTTGATGCGCTGAACCACTCGATCGCAGCTGTAGCAACCGGTGGATTTTCAACCAAAGCCTTAAGCATTGGATATTATGATAGTCCAGCCATTGAAATTGTGACGATGGTTTTAATGATTTTAGGGGGGACTAATTTTTTGGTCCACTTAATGTTATTAAAGGGTAAACTTAAAAACGTCATTAGCCATGTCGAACTTAAATTGCTTTTAATTTTATGTATTATCTTTATTCCAATGCTGGTTTTAAATGTAATATCGATCTATAACGGCGATTTCTGGTTGTCCTTACGTATTGCATCGTTTCAATTCTTATCAGCGGTCACTGGTACTGGTTATCAAACCATTCCGAGTTTTCTTGTGATGCCATCAACCTTTATTCTTGGACTCATCATTGTGATGGTGCTTGGTGCAGGTATGGGCTCAACAGCAGGTGGTATTAAACAATTTAGAGTTGCACTGGCTTTTAAGAGTGTATATTGGAACTTTAAAGCTCAAATGACTCACAAAAAAGCATTGAGAGCACGATTCATTAATCGTGTTGGTCAAAAAACGATTGTAGAAAAAGAAGACATCAATCAAAACTATGCATTCATCGTTGTCTATTTAACAGCACTTGTCGTTGGCACATTAATCTTTTCTGGTTTTGGCTATGGACTCAAAGAATCACTTTTTGAATTTGCTTCTGCCTTAGGGACTGTTGGTTTATCGATGGGCTTAATCCACGCAGATGCACATCCGTTATTGTTATGGACAGGAACAGTTGGCATGTTTTTAGGACGTTTAGAGTTTTATGTAGTCTTTATTGCCATTTTTAAAGTGATTAATGATATCGGTAAAAAGAAAATCACAACTTAAGCATCAACAAGCACACGTAATCGTGTGCTTTTTTTAAACATTTTGTGATAAAATTCATGTATAGATGCATCTTATCCGATATATGTGCATCTTGTCTTTATCCCCTTTTTTTATAAGATCAAGCGATGTAAAATCAAAGTATCAGAGGAGAGCGTATGATTAAAGTCATCTGGCGTAAAAAAGATTTTGATGAATTGTCGATCTATTTCAAAACGCATCACAACATTGTTGTTGTGAAAGATGATGAAATAATCGATCATGATCATGTTGGTGTTTTAATTGAAGCAAGCGAATTTGAAAGAATCAAACCCATTATCAGACTCATTACCAAAGATGTATCGCGCATGCTCTTTGAGACCAAGGGTGGTTGGGTTCAACAAAACGTTTATGATGTGATGTATATTGAAGCTTTTGGTGATGAAATCTACATGCATTTTGAAAACCAAAAGCCAATCATCTTATCAACACCGCTTTATCAATTAGAAGAACAACTCAAACCATTTGATTTTATTCGCATCTCAAAATCATACATCGTGCATATCAGATATATCTTATATATCCGCACCACACTTTATGGGAAACTTGATTTAGAGTTAACAACTGGTGTGCATCTAGATGTGACGCGCTCTTTTGTAAAATCATTTAAAGACGCTTTAGGGATCTTTAAAAAGGAGGAAACAAAATGACAACAACTGGTATTGTTTTATCAATCATCTTTGGTGGATTGCTGGCTTTTTTCCTAGTTCAGTTTATTGTTGAACTAAACATGAATCACCGACTGAGAACGTTTCAAAAAACACAAAACATTATATTGAAAAAAACTTGGGGGTTTACCCTTAAACGCTCTTTTATGGTTCTATTAACAACGGGTTTATTTGGCGTGACGCTTTTATCCGGCAGTTTTAATCAGCCTCAGACACCCTATTTAAACAACATCCAATTGGTTAATGCGCAAGCAGTAGGTTCAAGATCAAACCTTGAAACACTGATTAATCAACAAAATCAAGGTTCTTTTTGGGATCGTTTCTTTGGTGTTGACGATATGGCACCGATGCCTGAGGCAGGACTAGATAATGCTGCAGGCGAAGAAAATCAGCAACAAAATCCAGATTTTATAGATACCAATGTTCAAGTTGAAGGTGTCTTAGAAGCTGATATTGCTAAAACAGACGGGTATGTCATCTATTATGCCGCGCGTTATCAGAACAAAGTGCGCGTGATGGATATTGGCACCGATGATCGTTTAATTACTGTCCTTGATGATATTGATTTGGGTGACTTTAGTGTTGAAAATCTTTACTTAACCGAAGACTATTTGGTTTTAATAGGTTATACCATCAGTATGCAAAGTGCGCCAAGTTCAGATGGTGAGGTTAGAGATTTCTTCTGGGGTTATTATCATGTGTATACTGGATCAGTCATTGTGATTGACCGTGAAACATTAGAAATAGCCTATCAATTAGAATCTGATGGCTATATTTATGATCACAGAATGATTGATGACACATTATTTCTAGTATCGAGAAAAAACTTATATGATGATGACTTAAGACCAATGTTTAAAGAAACCATCAATGATGAACAAACGACAACACATGTGGATTATGACAACATCTATTACTTTGATGATATTCCAATTCAATCCATGACAGTACTTAGCAGCATTGACTTATCATCATTTAACCTTAACTCACAAGCCTTTTTAACCGATGTCTCACACTTATATGTCTCAAAAAATGCCATTTACACAGCATTTAATTTCTCAGAATACGATAACGATAACAACTGGTATCAGAAGACACAAATTGTTAAATACAGTTTAGATGTTGAAACGAGTGAGATTATATATAAAGGTCAGAAAATTATTGATGGTCATGTCGGTAATCAATTTTGGATGGATGAATATGAAGGCTATTTCAGAGTGGTTACCAACCAATGGAATCCTATTTTAAACCGTTTATACATCTTAGAAGAAAATGAACTCGTAGATGAACTTGATCTCGCATCAGTCATTGATGAAGGTTTAGGTAAACCCAACGAACGTGTGATGTCAGTGAGATTTAATCGTCATTTAGCCTATATTGTTACCTTTGAGCAAATTGACCCACTCTATACCATTGATATGACAGACCCTTATGAACCTATCTTTATCGGTGATATTGAAATGCCAGGGTTCAGTACCTATTTACACCCTTGGTTAGAAGACCATTATGTCATCGGCTTAGGATTTGATGCAGATTTAAATGGCATGGTCACAGGTCTTAAAATTGATGCCTATGACACACGTCTTTCTGAGCCACTACAATCCTATGTCTTAGGTCAAGATGGACAAGCAGGCTATAGCTATAGTTATTCAGAGGCACATTATAATCATAAAGCACTTTTGGTCTCTGCTGAAAAAGGCTTGTTTGGATTCCCTGTGATGACTTATATTTACCACAATGCACCAACATATAGATATGAGTATTTATCACAATATTATATCTTTAATATCAATTTTGATCATGATCCAATTATTAGTGATCCGATTATTATTTCTCATGATCCAAGTGAGTATTACTATCCAGTAGAACGTGGTGTTTATATTAATGGTGTGATTTATACACTTTCATTCCAACAAGTTATTAGCTATGATTTAGAGTCAGGTGAGATTTTAGAAAATATTTTATTTGATCCATCATAAAACCTTGAGTGGTTTTATTACCTAGATGTCATTCCAACTTGGAATGGCATCTTTTTATGTTAAAATAGAAATAGACAATCTATGACAACAAGGAGTATACATATGAAAAAAATATCATTATTTGGGTTATTGTGTCTGATGGTTTTAGTGCTATTTGCCTGTGATATCCCATTGACACAAGGACCTATTGATGTCACACCAACCATAGACGAACAATATCATATATCATCATTTGAGCGTTTTTTTGATGACTCAAAAGAAAAATCATTGACCATACATGTGACACGTAGCCAGTGGGATCTACTCGATACATATATGATTGATTACTATGAACGATTTGGCAGCTATCGCGATGATCGTTATGTGTTATCGTCAGTGACCTACAGCGATCAAGAAGGTGAAATCGAATTGCCTGATGTCGCATTTAGAACACGCGGTAATTTATCACGCGTGCGTATTCAAGATGATGAAGGTGGACTTTATTTATCACACTTTAAGTTAAAATTTAATCGCGTCATCACAACAAATCCTTTTGAAGAAAACCCAGAGATTGAAAAACGTTTGGTTTTTGGTCTAGAAGAAATTGATTTAAAATACAACCGTAATCTAGATGAGACGATGATTAGTGAGAAGTATGCGCATGATTTAATGCGCGATTTTGGCGTTTATGCACAGCATACAACGCTTGTGAAACTTTATCTTAATATTGATGGAGAAGAGACGTTTTATGGTCTTTATACGGCATTTGAGCCGATTGATGAACATTTTATCAACAGACGATTTGATAATGAGAGCGCTGATGGCAATTTATATAAGAGTTTGTGGCAGCAATTTGGTCCAGCGACACTTTCAGATAACTATGAACCAAATGCCATTGGCATACGCAATGTGCAAGAAAACTATCGACCAACATACGACTTAAAAACCAATAAGAGAACCAATCAAACCACAGATCTTCAAACGTTTATTGCCAACATCAATCAATTAAATGGTGTGGCATTTCAAACGTATATTGAAGCACATTTTGATGTGGATCGCTTTTTGAGACTGATGGCTGTTGGCGCACTTTTAGGCAATCCTGATGATTATCGCGCCATGGGCAATAATTACTATTTATATCACGATCCAGTTGAGATGAAGTTTCATATGATTCCTTATGATTATGATCATGGGTTGGGTCAAGGATGGAACGGTTTTGGTGATCAAGGGTTGGGTGACTATTCTTTAGGACTTGATTTAATCACATGGGTTCAGTTAACTGACGCATTTACAGGTAGTGATCAGTCACATGTCTTATCAGAAAAGATTTTAGCTTTTCCAGCTTATGTTATAACCTATCAAAACTATCTCTTAGAACTCATTGATGAGACCGATGGACTCTTTAGAATTGAAAACTTTATTGCGCTTTACACACAACAAAAAACACTTTATGAAGATGATTTACCAAGCGATCTTCAAAGTCTTACATTTGGTTTAAGAAATATCGAATGGTATTACCAAGAAAAAACGACGCAAGTCGTCACACAGCTAGGATAAAAGACCTTCGGGTCTTTTTTTTCTGACGTTTGGTGTTAAGTGTTGGTACACTCATCGGTGCTTCTCCAAAATGTCAGTGATACCTCGATCATTGAGGTAGGTTTTATAATTCATCGATTTACTTGTTTTCATTACGCGTTTATATAAATCTATAATCATCAAGTTTTTAGCTTGAATCTGATCAGTTTTGTTCTTCGAGTTGGATAGAATGAGGTGATTGTAGCGATAAACAAAGAAATTTAGATAGTGCTGTAGATATTTCAATCGATAACCAGCATGTTTGAATAAGTATCGTTTGAGATTGCTATGTAGTGAGTCAACGATGATGGTAGAGTATTCATCACTTTCATTTTTGCGCGAATTAATCTTATCGCTCTCATATTGGTTCA
>JBLRWW010000019.1:0-27199 GCA_047921055.1 Acholeplasmataceae bacterium | reverse complement strand
AAGATTTAAATAAGTCTTAAGTGCTAACTTAATACAGTTTAAATCTTACATGATATATATGAACGTAACAGATCAAACAATGATCTTTAAAGCATTATCAGATGATACACGTTTGTCGATCTTTATGGCACTTACAGAAGAAACAAAGTGTGCATGCCAACTCCTAGAAGGGTTTTCGATTGCACAATCTACACTGTCTCATCATATGAAAATACTCATTGCTGCACGTTTGGTTGATGCAGTTAAACAAGGCAAATGGGTGTATTATCAAATCAATGAAAAAACATGTGACGCCTTAAAGACATGGATCACATCAATTAAAGTCAGTAAACACAAGATCATCCTTTGTGAAAAGACAGAAAAGGAAGAACATTATGAGAGTATTTGATAAGTATTTAACCCTTGTTGTATTGGTCTGTATGGCCATTGGTGTTTTGATTGGTCAGTTTATACCAGTGATTCCAGAAACCATTATAAGATTTCAGGTATATGAAATTAATTTAATTATTGGTATTCTCATTTGGGTCATGATTTATCCTATGATGCTAAAAATTGATTTTACATCAGTTAAGGCTGTTGGTAAGAGCCCTAAAGGTTTATATTTGACTTGGGTGATTAACTGGTTAATTAAACCATTTACGATGTTTGGTATTGCTGCATTATTCTTTTATGTGATATTTAAAAACATATTACCAAGTGATCTTGCAAGAGACTATCTTGCTGGCGCAGTCTTATTGGGCGCAGCACCATGTACAGCCATGGTTTTTGTATGGAGTCAGTTAACCAAAGGTAATCCTGCTTATACATTGGTTCAAGTTGCAACCAATGATTTAATCATTCTTATTTTATTTATTCCAATTGTGGGCTTGCTATTAGGGCTTGGTGGTATTACCATTCCTTGGGGCACCTTGATTTTATCGATTGTTTTGTTTGTCGTGATTCCTTTATTACTAGCTTCACTAACCAGACATTATGTCGTTAAGTCCAAAGGGTTGTCATATTTAAATGATGTTGTGATTAAAAAATTCAATAAAATTACGATGGTGGGTTTACTCTTAACTTTAGTTTTAATTTTCTCACTAGAAAGCCAACTTATTTTAAATAACCCATTACATATACTTTTAATTGCGATTCCATTAACGATTCAAACTTTCTTAATTTTCTTTATCGGTTATTATGGCGCATATAAACTTAAATTATCACATGATGTGGCAGGACCCGCAGCGATGATTGGCGCATCCAATTTCTTTGAGTTGGCAGTGGCCATTGCTATTATCATTAGTCCTGCGGTTGCACTCGCAACGATTGTCGGCATATTGGTTGAAGTCCCATTGATGTTGATATTGGTCAAAATTGTTAATAAAACAAAATATAAATTTAAAGAAGGAGCCTTGGCATGAAAAAAATAAAAGTTGCGTATGTCTGTGTGCATAATAGTTGCCGCAGCCAAATGGCAGAAGCTCTCACAAAACTTTATCATTCTGATACATTTGAAGCATATAGTGGCGGTACAGAAACCAGACCACAAATCAATCAGGATGCTGTGCGCATTATCAATGATTTCGATGGTGTTAATATGAATGAGACACAATCTTCTAAGCTCATTGATGATTTACCCCTAGATATTGATGTTTTAATTACCATGGGATGTAATGTCGAGTGTCCGTATCTACCATGTCAAATGCGCGAAGACTGGGGTCTAGATGATCCATCTGGATTACCAGATGATGCCTTTATTTATACGAGAAAAGTGATTCTAGAAAAAATAGAAAATCTTAAAAAACGTATTGAAAACAAGGAAATCAATCTTAAATAAAGTTGAAATCATTAGGGGTATGTCGATAGTGACATACCCCTGTTTTTTTAATCTTTTAAAAATCTATAAAGCATGCTTTACATTTGGCGTTTTCGTGCTATAATTTAAGCGTTTAACGGAGGGGTTTGCTTTATGGATTGGGTCATTGAATTTTTTACATCTGTACCGCTATGGGAAGTGCTACTCATTATGTTTGCAAAAACAGTTGAGGTCTCCATAGCGACACTTAGAATGATTTTAGTGAATAAAGGTTTCAGAAAACAAGGTGTCTTTATTTCCTTTTTTGAAATTACATTATGGATTATCATCGTTTCAAGTGTTTTAAATGGCATTACAGAAGCACCGATTAAGGCGCTTGCTTATGCCATTGGTTTTTCTGTTGGTATTTATATTGGATCGAAGATTGAAAACAAATTAGCTTTCGGCAAAGTTTTAATACATGCCATTAGCAGTAAAGAAACAGCAACCAAATTATCATTATTGATTCGTGAGGCTGGATATGGTGTAACAAGCATTGATGCACACGGTAAAGATGTTGATCGAGTCGTTTTAATGATATTTGCCAATCGTAAAGGTAAAGAAGAAATCATTAAGTTGATTGAGCACCATTGTCCGGATGCTATGATTGTTTCAAATGATGTGTTTGTGATTAAAGGTGGATTTATTACACCCTTTAGAAGAATTTCTAAATAAACCAATTTTATTTGAATATTTAATTAAAAACTGTTACAATATCTTTGGTTGGAGTTATAGCTCAGCGGGAGAGCACCTGCTTGACGTGCAGGGGGTCCCCAGTTCGATCCTGGGTAACTCCACCATTTGTACAAATTTCAATGCCTAGTCTGATGACTAGGTTTTTTTAATGTATCTTTATAAAATCTTTACATCATCATTCAAAATCACTACACCCTCTTTATACGATAAAGCATATACTTAAACCAATCAAGGAGGTTTTACCATGAAAGAATTAATTGGTGCTGAAGTAAAGATTTTATTACTCGATACGCATGGATTTGTTTCCATGCAAGGGCGTGTTTTGGATGTGGATCAGTTATATATATTATTAGAAACAACTAGAGGAAATGTATATGTCGCACATCAAGCTGTTAAAACCATTCAAATAAAGGCAGATGATCAACATGCGGAATAAAACAATTGTCATTGGATCTGGACGTCTTGGAGCCAATATTGCGACACATTTATCAGGTCAAGGTCAAGATGTTTTAATTGTTGATAAGACAAGCGATTCATTTAGAAAACTATCTGACACATACAGTGGATATGATATTGTTGGTGATGCCACAGATTTGGCTGTTTTAGAATCATCATTGATTGAAGAAGCTAAAGAAGTGATCATAACAACCAATGATGACAATGTGAATTTATATATTGCACATTTATGTTTCTATATCTATGATGTGCCCAATATTTATGTCCGTTTTTCTGATACTGATAAAGGACAATTGATTGAAAAAACAACCATTAAAGCTATTTATCCCTTTATTTTATCAATTAATGAATTCATTAAACTCAAGAATTTAGGTGATCAGATATGAGAATAGTCATTGCAAATGGTAGTCATGAGGCTGATTTTATTATCAAACAATTTAAGAAAGACCACCATAAAATTACAATCATCAATTCTGATTATGCGTTTGGTGAATATATTAGTAAATCAAATAGAGTCTCAGTTTTTAATGGTGATCCAACCAAGGCATATGTCTTAGAAGACGCCAATGTTAAAAACTATGATGTGATTATCGCGCTATCGACAAACGATATAGAAAACTATGTGACATGTATTACAGCGAAAAAAGTGTTTAACATTAAGCGCGCTGTAGCGATTGTGCGAAATCCTAAGCGGGTTGAAACCTTTAAACAATTGGGCATTGACTCTGTTATTAGTTCAACGTATTTACTGGGTGAAAGCATTAAAAATGAGTCAGTGATTGATGAATTTATTAAAACAATATCGCTCGAGAGTAACCGTATTATGATCACAGAAATACAAATTGAACCGGATTACCTGATTGCAAACAAAAAAATAACCGACATTTCATTTCCTGAAAATATTAATATCAGCTGTATATATCGTGATCCTGAGGTCATTATTCCTAGGGGGGATACTAAAATATTGGCCGATGATAAAATAGTGATTGTCTATCACTCAAAACACCAAGATCAAATTATTGACTTTATCAAGCAAAGGAATGATACAGAATGAAAAAAACTGTCACTGGATATCGATTAATCTTTGGATATTTAGGTATCTTTATGATGATGGTTGGACTTATCAACTTTCTTCCAATCATCGTTATCATTTTTTATCCTGAAGATATGACATACATCAATCATTTTCTCTTATCTGGGACTGTAAGTATAATCATGGGATACGGACTATTTCGGTTAATCAAGAATAATGAAAAAGGTCAGCTTGAAAGACACCAGGATGTAATTTTAATTTTCCTTGTCTGGACAGTTGCAATCCTCTTATCATCCATTCCGTTTTTACTGCTCAATGATTTTAATCTGACTCAAAGCATCTTTGAAGTCACCAGCGGTTATTCAACAACTGGATTAACGGTAGTTAATGTGAGTCATACCCCTAAAATCTATTTAATGTTTAGAAGTTTAATGCAATTTTTTGGTGGTATTGGCTTGGTCTTGGTGCTAACCTCGGCCATTTCAGATAAATATGGTATGCGATTATATAATGCAGAAGGGCATAATGATAAACTCTTGCCAAATCTTGCAAAATCTGCGCGTCTAATTATCTCTCTTTATATTACCTATATTGCTTTAGGGACACTTTTGTATGTGATTTTTAATATGTCGTTTTTTGATGCGATTAATCATTCAATTGCAGCTGTATCAACAGGTGGGTTTTCAACAAGGCAAGCAAGTATTGGACATTACAACAATGTTGGTATAGAAATCATTACGATTGTGTTAATGCTTTTAGGTAGTACAAACTTAGTGATTCATCTTAATTTATTTAAAGGCAGAATCAAAAAGATATATAAACATATTGAACTTAAATTATTGCTTGGCTTAACCATTGTTTTGCTTCCTTTAATGACGCTCTCAATACTTAGCTTTTATGATGGTAGATGGGGTTACGCCATTAGACATGGCATCTTTCAATTTGTCAGTGCAGCAACAACAACAGGATTTCAAACCGTAGAATCATTTGATAATTTGCCATATTTTTTCTTAGTTAGTGTTATAATATTAATGATCATTGGTGGTGGCATTGGATCAACTGCTGGTGGTATTAAGCAATATCGTATCGGGTTGGCTTTAAAACATTTGATATGGAATATCAGAACAAAAATGTCGCATCAAAAGACCATTCATGCCCATAGCATTTATAAGTTCGACCAATACGCAGAAATTTCAGCTGAAGACATCAACCAAAACAATGCACACATCTTTTTATATGTTGGTGTGCTATGGATTGGTGTTATGGCATACAGTGCTGCAGGATATGATCTTATGGCGTCACTATTTGAATTTGCCTCAGCGTTGGGAACCGTTGGTCTATCTATTGGTATTATTGGTCCAAACATCTCAAGTTCGATTTTATGGACAACAACCATTGGTATGTTTTTAGGTCGACTTGAGTTCTTTGTCATTATTATTGCCTTAACACAAATCGGTCAAGATATTTTTACGAAAAGAGCGTACAAATGATTAAAAAGCATCGAGATGTTTTGTTCACTTTAATCACTATTCTATTGGCGACAGCATTGGCTGTTGCCTTTGAAGGTTTTGGCTTGCGACGTGAAAATATTATTTTAATATATATAGCAGCTATTCTTGTCATTTTAATTGAAACCAAATATCTTTCTTATGGCATTGTAACTACCATTATATTTGGACTTGCATTTAATTTTTTCTTCACAGAGCCAAAGTATACATTTATTATTGATGATGTCAATTATATTATCACACTGACAATTTTCTTTATCGTAATGATGATTATGTCAGCATTAACAACGCGTCTACAAAAAGAAATCGAACTTTCTAAAACCAATGAGCATCGCATTGATTTGCTCTATCAAATGAGTCAAAAATTGTTAACTGCACACTCAAAAGAAGCCATGGTGTCAATGGAGGAAAATGAGTTATCATTGTTTTTGGATCGTCAACTCATGTTTGTTTTTAAATCACCACAACACATACAAAGTTCGACCATGGTGGACATCAAGCTCTATGAAAAAGAAACAGAATATGCCCTCCAAAATCAAATTATATGTGGGTATAACCAGACAAAATATAGTCATTTGCCTTTCATCATTTTTCCAATTCGTTCAGAAAACATCGAAGGCTATTTAATGGTTGAAGGTAAGAATGAACCCTTAAGTAAGCAGGAAAAAGAATTCATTGAGACCAACATATCTCATATGGTGACAGTATTAGAAAGAGATGAAATCTCTGATCAGCAACGTCATATCAAAATCGAAATGGAAAAAGAGAAATTAAAGAACGCGTTGCTCAGAAGTATTTCACACGACTTAAGAACACCATTGACAACCTTGCAAACAGGAACGAGTTTCTTATATGACAGTTACGATTTAATCGAGGACGATGTTAAAAAGTCATTGTTGCTAGACATCAATAAAGAGACGGCGCGTATGAATGAGTTCGTTGAAAATCTTTTAAACATGACAAAGATACACGCCAATCAACTCAATATTATTAAAAGAAAAGAACTGATAGAAGATGTTTTGACTGAAGTACAACAAAAAGTTAAGAATCGACTTGAATTACATCATTTAAATATTTATGTTAATGATGACATTCAATACATTGATGCTGATGCACAGCTTCTCGTTCAAGTCATCACTAACTTGGTTGATAACGCAATTCGTCATACAGCAAAAGATAGTGAAATCACCATCGATTACGACCAAGATGACACGCATATTTATATTAATGTAAAAGATAATGGTGGAGGAATTTCACCGGATATGATACATCAAATTTTTAAAGACTATTTTACATTTGATTCAAAAAAAGAAGATAAAACCAGAGGTATGGGCATTGGTTTAAGCATTTCAAAAGCGATCATTGAAGCACATCAAGGTCGTTTGCTTGTTTTTAATAACGATCAAAAAGGAGCAACATTTAGAATTGTTTTACCGAAAGAAATTGAGGTTCAAGACCATGATGAATAATAAGATATTAATCATTGAAGACGATCATGTCATCCTAAGATTTCTAAGTTTAGCGCTCAATACGCACGGTTATGAAACCATCACAGCAACAGAAGGCATTAGTGGTATCAATATGCATATGAATCATCAAGCTTCTATGATATTACTTGATCTTGGCTTGCCAGATATTGATGGTATAGATTTAATCAAAGAAATCAGACGAACATCTGATGTACCTATTATCGTTATATCGGCACGTGGACGCGAAATTGATAAGGTTAATGCACTTGATTTAGGCGCCAATGATTACGTGACCAAACCATTTAATATAGGTGAAGTCCTTGCACGCATCCGTGTAGCATTTCGTACTAAATCAACACATGATGATCACGAAGCATTTCAATTTGAATCACTTACTATCGATTTTGATGCACATAAAATTACCTATAAGGAAAATGATATGCATTTGACGCCAATAGAATTCAAACTCTTGACATTGTTGGTAAAAAACCAGGGGAAAGTATTGACTCACAGCTTTATACATAAAACCATATGGGGATATGAGACTTCAGATGATTATCAATCACTTAGAGTGTTTATGGCAGCCATTCGACGTAAGTTTTCAAATATCGATAAGAACCATAACTTTATCATTACCGAAGTTGGTGTAGGTTATCGTTTCCGAGATTATTAATAAAACTAAGGGGATATTTAACTATGGCATTTTACAGAGCAACATTTTATGCGAATAGATTTAATATGGATTATGAATTTAATATTATTTTACCAGATGATTTAAAACCTGGTGAAAAAATACCAACGCTTTTTTTATTACATGGCTATTTAGGCAATCATCAACAATGGATGCGCTTTTCATCAATAGAAAGATACTCGTGGCGTAAAAGAATGGCGATTGTGATGCCAGAAGGACAAAATGGGTTTTATATCGATCACGTGGATGGACATCCATATTTTCAAGCGTTAATCGATTTGATGGAGCATGTCCGCACGGTATTTCCATTATCAGATACACGCGAAGATACGTATGTCGCAGGTTTATCAATGGGTGGATATGGCGCCTTTAAATGGGCACTTACACATCCTGAACTTTTTTCTAAGGCAGCTAGTCTATCAGGGGCCCTAGATATTTTGCGTACCAAGCAAGCGATGATTGAAGACCCAAAACGATATCACGCAAAATCGATGTTTGGTGATATCGATTTAACACAATCAGATAACAACTTATATGTATTATTAAACAAACACTTAAAAGAAAAAAATCCACTGCCAGAGCTTTTTATCGCCTGTGGGACAGAAGATTTCTTGTTTGAAGAAAGCGTGGACATGCATCAATTTTTAACGAGTCACAACCTTAAACATCACTATATTGAATCACCTGGTGATCATAACTGGGACTATTGGGATCAATATATTCAAGATGTCATTGACTGGTTAAAGTGAAATTAAAAAGGATTAAAATAAATATCCAATTAAAAATAAAATAACAATATGTAAGGGGTAATAAATATAAAAGAGATATTTATACCCTTT
Organism: Acholeplasmataceae bacterium; assembly: GCA_047921055.1. Lineage (GTDB taxonomy): Bacteria > Bacillota_I > Bacilli_A > Acholeplasmatales > Acholeplasmataceae > JBLRWW01. The sequence goes on along the minus strand of JBLRWW010000019.1, from coordinate 18,673 downwards.
TCCTTTTTGTCCATTGTAAAGATAAATCAAACCTAACGCAAAGATAGCAAATAACTGTATGGTGTTAATTTCTTCATAGCGCGCATTAAAGGCTAGGGGATAAAACACATAAAAGAGTGTTAATAAACCAACATAATTGATTTTCTTATCCATGGGGATTGACAAACCAAAGATGATGATCATGATAAAGCCATAAAATGAGTACTGTAAGAAATAGGATGCGATGAGCAAGGGTAGTAGTAAGAAGTAAAAAAAGCGGTTTTTAGAATGAATAAACATAAGGCCTAAAAGACCAGCAATTAAACTCCATGCGATGCTCAATGGGTATCCACCAGGAAAAGGCACAATGGAATAATTGATTGATGTTAATAAATAGATCCCTATAAAGATGGCTTCAACAACAATACCGAAGACGAGTAATCTGATGGCATAGTTCATCCTGTTTTTCGTATGAATAAATCCTTGAGCAATCATAAATGCAAAAATAGGAAACGCAACGCGTCCAATGACGCGCGTTGTTAAATATAAAGGCGCATCACTAGAAATTAAGAAAAAGCCGATGTGGTCAATGGTCATGGTCACCAATGCGATCCATTTTAAAGTTGTTGCGTTCATAAGACTCCTTAATATACCAGAATTGATGTTATTATAGCATAGAAACATTAAAGAAAAAAACGATAAAATATCGTTTAAAGAGATATGGCGTTTATTTTTGTCATATGTTATACTTTAATTAAATAAACGATGATATACAAAAAAATATAAGGAGACATGATATATGTATCATATTAAACAGTACCCGAAGTCAAAAGACTATGGGCATGACTTTGAAGCTGTCAGACAGTTTTTATTAAAACATAACGAGTCACTATCATATATTCATTTTCATTGGAGTAGATGGGAATGGATGTTTGCAAGAGCATCATTTGAACTAGAAGATTTGGCTCATATCACCATGATCTATCAAAATGACACACTGGTTGCATTGCTATCGATTGAAGATGAACCAGGTGCACTTTTTTTGGTTTATGATGATGTTTATGTGTTAAAAAAATTCATCGTCGATTATCTCAAAAAAACCAATAACACATCAGATCTTTTCATCATCAATGATTTAGACATGATTGACTTGTTGACCAAAGAGGGATATGAAAAAAAAGATTGGTTCGACCCAGTCACACGCTTTGAACGCACTGAATTTGATATCATAAAACATGATGACTATGCGTATGTGAGTCTAGAAGAAGACTATCGTTTGGATCAAATTCATTGTGTGTTATGGCATGGGTTTGATCATATGGAACCGATAATGATCAATGAAGAGACATTAAACGATAGAAGACGCATGACCTCATCACCACAGTTTAAAAAGGGGTATACATTTGTTGCAAAACATCAGGATCAATATGTCGCTTATGCCGGCATATGGTATCAAAAAGATACAAAAACAGCCTTGATTGAACCTGTAGCAACCGTACCTTAGCACCGAAAAAAAGGGTTAGCAAGAGCACTGATTTATATGGCGATTCAAAAGGCTCAAGAAGATGGCGCTACTGATATTTTTGTTGGATCAAATCGTCCTTTTTATTTAAACATGGGATTTAAACCTTTTGATGGTGCATATCGTTATGGACTCATCAACAAAGACAAAAAAGACAACACATAATGTTGTCTTTTATTTATTTAAGATCATTGACAATGCCTTTGGCACAAAGATGTCCCATTGATAGCGCCATGGTAATGTTATAACCACCAATAGGTCCATGGATGTGAATCACTTCACCAATAAAATATAGATTGGGTAACTGTTTAACCATCAGCGTCTTTGGATTGAGTTCAGATAAATCTATACCACCAGCATTTACATAGGCACGTTCTTTATCTTCAACACGATCAATCGGTATTTTAAAATGAAATAAATAATCTTTTAGTTTTATAATATCTTTTTGTTGGAGTTGCTGTGTTGGACAGTTTTTAATGTCCATGAGTTCAAGTATTTTACGCGATAAACGTTTAGGTAAGTAATCATCCAACCATTTTAGGAGATATGTTTTTTCTTTAGTGGCTTGATGTAAGACCATATCAAATGTTTGTTCATCAAGAGATATGAGTTTAAATTCTAATTCCGTTTTTTGTTGTTGAAGAAAGGCATACATATCTTCAGAAAGATGCATAATTCCAGGACCACTTAATCCAAAATGGGTAAAGATCACGTCATCCACCACTTTTTTCTTAGTACCACGAATTGACATTTCTATTTGAGACAAAGAAAGCCCTTGAAGATCACGCAACCGGGTTGAAACATCCTGTGCATACACATGTGTTTCTGCCGGTGTATAAGGTGTATAACTGATGGACAAATCTTTTGCAAATATAAGGCCATCACCTGTACTACCAGTTTTAGGGAAACTATGAGATCCCACAGCAACAATGACATGTTTGGCAGAAAACTTTTTTTCATTGACATGTAATACCCATTGATTGTTTTCTTTCAGTATTTTTTTAACAGGGTGATGTGTTAATATACGAGATGGATGAATGTCTTTGGTTAAAGCGTCTAAGACACTTTGACTTTTTTCGGTTTCAGGGAAGTATTTAAACTGATTTTCTAGTCTTAAGGCTAAACCTTTAGACTTAAAAAAATCGATGATATCCGTTGGACCAAAAGACATGAGACTGGCATAAATAAAGCGCTTGTTTTTAACGCTTAAATGTTCGATAAATTGATCAACATGTTGATTGTTTGTAACATTGCAGCGGCGTCCACCTGTCAAAAGTAGTTTTGTGCCAACACTTGCATGTTTTTCAAGTAATAGGTAATTGACATGGTGTGCTTCAAACTGATTGGCTGCCATAAGCCCTGCAGGACCGCCACCAACAATAATGACATCATAGTCTAACATTATCTGACCTTCATTTCTTTTTGTTTACCTCTATCTTATCATAGAAAAACAGATTTCATATCATCAGTCACCTCATACAATATATGATATTTTATAGTCAACACACGGTTTTAATGAATGTCATTAAGGGGCTTAATTGATGAAATAATTATGAAAAGACCTCTTTATTATTGACCCAACATAAGGTATAATATTCATAAGCGATACGATAAAAAATAAATGCATTCAAGAATAAAGGAGTTTTTTTTATGGATAAAATTATTGAAGTAAAAAATCTACACAAGCATTATGGTCCAATACACGCAGTCAAAGGATTAGATTTTTATGTTGAAAAAGGCAAACTCTTCGCCTTTCTTGGACCAAATGGTGCTGGTAAAACAACAACAATCAACATCATTTGTACACTCATGACTTATGAAGCAGGATTGGTTACCATCAATGGCTTTAAACTTGGCAAAGAAGATCAACGCATTAGAGACAAAATTGGGATTGTCTTTCAAGATCATTTGCTTGATCCCCTGCTGACCATTCAGGAAAATTTAGTGACAAGAGCCAGTTTTTATACCAAAGATCGTCAGTCTATTCAGATGCGCGTCAAAGATGCAATGAGCGCTGTTCAAATCACTGATTTAAAAGACCGACGCTATGGCGAGCTATCTGGTGGTCAACGCAGACGCGCAGATATTGCAAGAGCATTAATTAATCATCCCGAAATTTTATTTTTAGATGAACCAACCACTGGATTAGATCCTCAAACACGCAAAAATGTTTGGGAAACCATTGCCATGTTACAAAAAAAAATGGGCATGACAGTCTTTTTAACAACGCATTATATGGAAGAAGCTGCTGAGGCTGATTATGTCGTTGTTATTGATGAAGGTGTGATTGCTGCTAAGGGAACACCGAATGACTTAAAAGATCAGTATTCAAAAGACACATTAAGAATTAAACCTATGGATTACAAAAAGTGCGTAAAAATCCTAGACGAACAAAAGATTTCGTATTATGAGAAAAATGATTTAATCATGATTGATATCAACGATACCCTTGATAGCATTCCAATCATTGATGCTTTAAAAAACCATATGAAAAGCTTTCAAGTCTTAAATGGAACGATGGATGACGCCTTTATTCATATTACCGGCAAGGAGATGAGATAACTATGATGCTTTCAATGATTAAACGCAATTTGAAATTGTATTTTAGAGATCGTACAGCCGTCTTTTTCTCAATGTTGGGTGTCTTAATTATCCTTTTACTTTATGTGTTTTTCTTAGGCGCGATGTTAGAAAGCATTGCAACTGATATATCATCAGATCATGCACGATTTTTTATGGACAGTTGGATTATGGCTGGTGTGATTGCAGCAACCTCTATTACAACCACGCTTCAAGGCTTTGGTATTATGATTGATGATAAGCATAAAAAGATTCATCGTGATTTTATGGTATCACCGATTTCACGTGCACAATTGGTCTTATCTTATGTGATTAGTTCTATTGTTATTGGCCTTGTCATGACCTTTTTCACTTTCTTTATTGCACAAATCTATATTATTTTTTATGGGGGCTCACTGTTATCCTTTGGCGCTATGATTCAGATGATTGGACTCATTATTTTATCTGTGAGTGCAAGTAGTGCAATGGTGTTTTTTGCAGCCTCATTAATTAAAACTCTGAATGCTTTTTCTACACTATCAACCCTTTTAGGGACATTGATTGGTTTTCTAACAGGAATTTATATTCCTATTGGTAACTTACCAACAACTGTTCAATGGGTCATTAAACTTTTCCCTGTTTCTCATAGTGCATCTGCGATGCGTCAAGTCATGATGAACGAGGCGATTGATCTTTCCTTGGTCCCACAAAATATTAAAACATTTTTGGGTGTCGTTTTTGAATACGGGTCTTATGAAATGACCATGGTGGTTCATGTAATGATTTTGGTTGTCACATTTATAGTGTTTAATACACTATCTATCCTCATTGTGAGTAAGCATAAAGATCGTTAAAAAAGGAGATCTAGATGAAAATTTTACTGACAGGTTTTGAGCCATTTGGTAATCAAAAAGTCAATGTATCATATGAAGCAATCAAAGGTATAGATACAACGCTTTTTGATGCACAGCTTATTAAAGCATGTGTACCAACAGTTTTTCATCAATCCATCGATTATGTTAAAGAACTGATTTTAAAGCACCAGCCAGATATCATTTGTTTGATCGGTGAAGCTGGCGGCAGTCAGTCTATGTTATTAGAACGTGTTGCGATTAATATGGATGATGCAAGAATTCCAGATAACTTAGGCAATCAACCGATCGATCAAGTGATTGTTGTTGGTGGTCAAAACGCTTATTTTTCAACCTTACCCATTAAAGCATGTCTGAAAGATTTAAAAGAAAAAGACATTAAAGCGACTATTTCTAATAGTGCGGGGACTTATGTGTGTAATCATCTGATGTATGGTGTTCTTGAATTTTTAGATCAAACACCAGCGCTTAGCCATATCAAAGCAGGATTTATCCATGTGCCCTTATATGAAGACCAAGTTAAAGAACATCCAGATCAACCCTATATGCCCTTAAAGACCATTATTTACGGATTAGAGACGGTGATTAATACATTCATCAAACATCATTTATAATATAAGCATGCTTTTAACTAAGCATGTTTTTTTATTGCCTTTCTTGTATTTAAAGAGACATTGGTATATGCTAAAGGTGAAGTGAGGTGAGACTATGGCAGCCTTATATATCGTGACAGGTGCGAATGGGCATTTAGGAAATACCATTTGCAAATTATTAATTAAAGATAAAAAACATGTAAGGGGATTAATTTTACCAGGAGGTTCAGCAAAAATGCTTCTAGACTTAGGGGTTGAGGTTGTCTTTGGCGATGTGACAAAAGTAGCATCGCTAGAGCCCTTATTTGACATGGGCAAAGAAACATTTTCAGAGGTTTATGTCATTCATACAGCTGGTATTGTATCGATTGCGACAAAAAAAACACCTATTTTGGAATTGGTTAACGTGCATGGCACAGCTCATATGATTGAGGTATCCATGAAACATCAAGTGGACCGCTTTATTTATGTTAGTTCAGTACATGCCATTTTAGAACGCCCGCATGATGAAGTGATTAGTGAGGCATCTCATTTTCACCCAGATTTGGTACATGGCGCTTATGCTAAAACCAAAGCAGAAGCGACACAACTTGTTTTAGATGCAACTAAAAAAGGTCTTAAGGGTATTGTTGTACATCCTTCAGGCATTATCGGACCCAACGACTATGGTAAAACCAATATGACGATGATGATTGAAGACTATATGAATAACAAACTGACATCGCGCGTCGAAGGTGCTTATGATTTTGTTGATGTGAGAGATGTTGCCCAAGGTATTTTAGGCGCTTTAAACAAAGGCGATGTTGGGGCATGTTATATTTTATCTGGCCATCACACAGAGTTAAGCCATTTATTTAAACTGCTTAAAGAACTGAGCGGGAAAAAACGTCTTATTCATGTCCTACCCTTTTGGTTTGCTAAACTAACGATTCCTTTGGCAGAACTCTATTATAAACTCAAAAAACAATCACCCATCTATTCTAAATATTCACTTTACACATTAAAAACAAATGCTCATTTTTCTCATGACAAGGCCACGCAAACATTTAATTATCAGATCAGACCATTAAAAGAGACGTTAAAAGACACAATCACGTGGCTTGATACACAAAAGCGATTACACCGGCTTAAAATTTTAAACTTTATTCGTGCTTCAAAATAAAAAAAGCCATCGGCTTTTTTATTTAAAAGTTGCTTTAGCATAACCTTTGGGTAAGCGATCAACGGTGTAAAGACCCCAGTGCTTTTCTGGTTCATCAAGGTCATCTGAGCCTTTCCAAGGCTCATCAAACGCTTCAAATGTAAACATAGTGATTTGATGTTTTTGACTCCAACGATCCATTTCTTTTAAGTAGAGCGCTTGGTTTTCTTCTGTGGCGTCTTTTGCGTTCATTTTATGATTGGCCTTTGTTGCCCATCCATATTCGGTAAAGATGACTTGTTTGTTTGGGAAAGTGTCACAGGTGGACTGATAGTCACTGATGGTAACATCCACAGCTTTTGATACTGGGATTTTATTCCAAAGTGGATATGAGTGAATAGAGATAAAATCAACAGCATCAGCAATGACTGCCCCTTTTTGTTTATAGTAATAGGCGCCTTCACAAAATGTCACTGGACGATTGATCTTTTGTTTTAAATATGTTGCATGTAGCGCAATTGTTTGAGGCGGCATTAAGTTACCATGCCAATCGGATGTGGACTCGTTTCCAACGCTCGCAGCAAGGACGATATCTTCATACCGGTTGACCAAGGATGCCAATAAATCAAGCTGCTCATAATTTTCTTTTTTGTGTCTTTTGATGGCTTCATCAGTGTGCAGCCCACCCCAAGGACAGTTCGGATTAGAGATCTCACCTTTGGGTTCAACGCCCAACATGACCTTTAATGGCAACTGATTGTCTATGATGACTTTTAAGACTGTTTGTGCATGATCATAAGGATCATACATACGAATGGCTTCATAATGTTTTGATAAAAGGGTTAAATCTTCTAAAACCTCTTCATAAGAAGGGTAAGTCTTTGTTTTAGGACTTTGATTTTCTCGATATCCTGAATAGCAAATGGCGCGATAATAGGGTAGTGTCATAATGTTTGCTCCTTTATAGGTGTTTTGGTTCATATGAATAGTTTAGCATGAAACAGACAGTATGTATCTATAGGATCTTTCTATTTTCATGATAAAAGAGATATATTAGTGGTATAATAGCCCTATATAAAAAGGAAGTGTTTGTATGAAATATAACCCTTATCTAAAACAAGGTTTAAAGGTAAGTCGATTAGGATTTGGTGCATGGCCGCTTGGTAATGAGGAACATGGAAAACGCATGTCAGAAGCACAAGGGATTGCGCTGGTCACACAAGCTGTTGAGGCAGGCATTAATTTTTTTGATACAGCACCGAATTATGCCTATGGACGCAGTGAAACTATTTTGGGCATGGCACTCAAAGATATTCGTTCAAAGGTCGTCATTAATACAAAATTTGGTCACAAGGCAGATGGGTCGTTTGATTTTAGTGAGAAAGCCATCAGACCTTCTGTTTATGAAAGTTTAAGACGGTTACAAACCGGATATTTAGATTCAATATTGCTTCATAATCCAAGCATGGATATTTTAGAAGGTCAAACCAGTCATTTCTCGATATTAGAAGACCTAAAAAATGAAGGATTGATTAGAGGGTATGGTGTCAGCATTGATACACCAAAAGAATTAGAAGCGACATTAAAATATCTCAACGTTGATGCAATTGAATTGCTTTACAATGTTTTTAGTCAAGCCAGTAGACCGTTATTAGAAACAATCAAACAAAAAGGGATTGCTTTAATTATTAAAGTACCACTAGACTCAGGCTGGTTGACAGGTAAATTTAATGAACACTCAACATTTACCGGTATTCGTTCTCGATGGACAAAAGCAGATATTACCACAAGAGCAACACTTACCAAAGGTATTAAAGAAATTGTTGGTGACGAGGTTTTAACACCTTATGCACTTGGTTTCTTATGGTCTTATGATGCCATTACAACAGTTATTCCAGGTATTAGAACCAAAGAACAACTTGCTGACCACTTGGCATCATCAGAAAAATCATTTCCAGAATCATATAAAAAAGCGTTTGAAGCATATTATGACAAGCATATTGCTAAAAATCCATTACCTTGGTAATGATTAAACCAAAAAACAACGAAATCGGCCCTAAAAAAGGGCCATTTGTTTTATAATATGAGTAAAGAGAAAAAAGCAGTGCATTAAAGGAGCATCAGATGAAAACAATTGGCGTTGGGCAGGCACACGGAAAAGTCATATGGATGGGCGAACACGCCGTTGTTTACGGTTATTTAGCCATCGCCATTCCTTTAACATCGGCGCATGTGATGGCAACCATTAAAAAGAGTACTCAAACAACCATTTCTAGTCAAGTCTATCAAGGACCTATTGAAAGTGGTAATGATGATATTTACCCCATCACAACATTGATTCAAGCATTGATGCATCATTTTAAAGCCTCACCACTAGACATTAAGATTACCTCAGATATTCCCCATGATGCTGGTCTAGGGTCAAGTGCAGCAACAGCCTCTGCTGTTGTAGAAGCGTTTTATGATTTGTATGAAGAGACATTAAATAGTGATACACGATACAACTGGGTACAAATGAGTGAAACCATTGCCCACACCAATCCTTCGGGGATTGATGCCCGCATCACAATGCTTGATACACCCATTATCTATGGTAAAAACCAGCCATTAAAAACCATCACACTTGATTTAGATGCATATATCGTGATTGGGTTTACTGGCGTGAGAGGCCAAACAAAAAAAGCAGTGAGCAGTATCCAAGACATCTATAACGATCACCAAACACAAAACCATATTGAAGCACTGGGCAATCTGACCAAAGATGTGATATCATATGTAGGTAAAAAGAACCTTCTTAACATTGGTTTAAACATGACAAAAGCACATCAACACTTAAGTGCTTTGGGTGTTTCATTACCGATGATTGATGATATGGTCTTACTGGCGCTATCCAATGGGGCACTTGGTGCCAAGTTAACCGGTGGTGGCTTAGGTGGGTGTGTGATTGCTTTGGCACAGCATCAAGATGATGCGAAAAAAATTAGTGAAGCATGGAAAAACATGACAGAACAAAAGACATGGATGATTCACATATAAAAGAGGTCCACATGAAATCTGTAACAGCAGTTGCACCAATTAATATTGCTTTAATTAAATATTGGGGGAAATCAGACGACATTGAAGTTTTACCATATAATCCTTCAATTTCTTTAAGCATGGCTGATTTATACACCAAAACAACATTAAAAAAAGGCGATCAACCAGGACTCTATTTTTATCTTGATGACGTTCTACAAAATGATGTTGAACATCAAAAAATAAATGTGTTTCTCAGACGATTTAAAGGTTTTCATCAAGCCAAGTCATTGGTTGTAGAAAGTTATAATCATGTGCCAACGGCTGCAGGTTTTGCATCATCGGCATCGGGCTTTGCTGCACTTGCAGTCGCTGCAAATGCATTTTTTGGGACCAATTATACCCTTGATGAACTCGTTAAGATTACCAAACAAGGTTCAGGCTCTGCAACACGAAGTCTATTGGGTGGCGCAGTGCTATGGGAAACATCTGGACATATTAAAAAACTCGATGCAACCCTAGACGATTATGAGATGATTTTTGTAGTGATTGACGATCAAAAGAAATTCATGTCATCTAGAAAAGCGATGGCACACACTGTTAAGACATCATCACTTTATGAATATTGGGTTAAAAAAGCCGAAGCGGATAGTAAAGACATGATACAAGCATTAAAGAGTAATCATTTTCATATCATAGGGACAATTATGGAAGATAATGCCAAATTAATGCATGCCACCATGCTTTGTGCAGACCCACCACTCACATACATTAATCAGGCATCACTTAAGGTTTGGGATCTTGTTCATCAAGCAAGAAAAAATGGTCTCATAGGGTATGCGACCATGGATGCAGGTCCAAATGTTAAAATATTGATCCGTCAATCAGACACACAATCGATGATTAAACATTTGGCAGCATACGGCTTTAATCGTTATTATTTGAGCCGAATTGATTTTAAAGGAGCCGTCTTACTACATGAGCATACAGATATCTAAACCAGGGAAACTCTATCTTGCAGGCGAATATGCCGTTTTATCAGGCCAATCAAAGGCTATCATTACTCAAACAAAAGTTAAACTGCATGTCACTATATCATCTGATACAGTGTTTAAAATATCTGATGAGAATCAACACCTGTTGATGTTATTTTCTTCATATGAGGCACTGGTGGAAGAGTTATCAGAACCTTATGTGAAAGAGGCTATCTTATTTTGTCATCACTATTTGAAAACACTTAATATTCATTTAAAACCGTTTCATTTATCGATTGAAAGTGATTTGAAAGTCAATGGACTAGAAAAACTTGGCTTGGGATCGAGTGCAGCACTCACGGTTGCTGCTATTGATGCCTGTTTAACATATCATGGTGTTATTTTAGAACCAATTGAACTTTATAAGGCAGCTGTTTTAACACAAATCAAAAAATATCCTCACAGCTCATTTGGCGATATTGCCTGTAGCGCATTTGATCATGCCATAACATATCAAAAATTTGATGCTTCTTGGCTAGAACAAAACATAGATAAAGCGATACATTATTTATTAAAAGAACCATGGCCAAATCTTGAGATTAAAAAGTTTAAGATGCCCAAACTCAATGTTTTAATTATTTACACCAATCAACCTGCCGATTCACAAGTATTCGTCAAAACGATTGAGGATAAAACCAATAAAGATTTTTATAAAACTTGGATACATGAAACAGGCACATATGTTAATGACATGATCCTACATTTAGACCAAGTCGAACACATGAATATCATGGAAGATATATCAAAACTAAACAAGCAACTTAAGATACTCCAAGATCATACAAATATCGCGCTTTTCACTCAGACAATGATAGATATTGAATCAAAAGTCATAGAAGCAAAAGGCGCCTTTAAATTTTCAGGGGCAGGCGGTGGTGACTGTGTCATCGCACTTTTCAAAAACAATAAAGACTGCATAGATTTTAAACTAAAAATAAAAGATACATACCATATCATTAATGATATGTTTGAGGGGCTGAGCTAAATGAGTCGAAAAGATGATCATATATTATTTGCATACCAACAAGAAGAAAGAACCAATGATTTCGATAAGGTTCGTTTTGAACCTGTTTCCTTACCCAAACTATCTTACGATGAAATAGACTGTTCGACTTCATTAGGTAATCATCGATTTGAATATCCTATCTATATCAACGCCATGACAGGCGGTACAGATAAAGCGTATGAAATCAACCAAAAGTTAGCAGTCATTGCCAAAACATTTGGTCTGCCGATTGCAACCGGTTCATTATCAATAGCATTAAAAGATGACACAAAAAAAGATAGTTTTCAAGTGATTCGTCAAACCTTTGAAGATGGCTTTGTTATAGCAAATATCGGCGTTTCAAAATCACCAGAAGGCGCACAAAAAGCAATTGATATCGTCCAAGCAAACGCACTTCAAGTGCACTTAAATGCACCGCAAGAGATGATGATGCCAGAGGGCGAAAGAGATTTTTCTTGTTGGGGAAAAAACCTTCAAAAAATCATTGAATATGTGAATGTTCCTGTGATCATCAAAGATGTTGGTTTTGGTATCAGTTTGAAATCAGCAGAAACACTTAAAGCGCTTGGAGCGACAATCATTGATGTGAGCGGCAAAGGTGGCACCAATTTTATTGAAGTTGAAAACAAGCGTCGCGCTGTACCGTTAACAGCATTTGAACACTATGGTTTTTCAACTGTTGAGGCACTTTTAGAAATGAAATCTTTAAAAGATGTTACAATTTTAGCAAGTGGTGGTATTAGAAATCCCTATGATGTCATTAAGGCGCTTGCACTTGGTGCGAAAGCCGTTGGATTAAGTGGCTTCTTTTTAAAACTTGTGATGGATCATCCAATCGATCGTGCACTTGAACTCACTCAGATTTTCTTAGAAGACATTAAAAAAATCATGACAGTGCTAGATGCGAAAGATATCAAAAGTCTACAACAAAAGAAACTGATATTTGATCACACACTTTTGGCTTTTATCGCACAACAAAAAAACTAAAATTTAAGACTTAAGAAAGACTTCCCTATGACAAAATTTCAAGAAGTATATGAAGAATTAAAATCAGTATTAAGCGGAAAAACGTTGGATGCAATGATTCCGACGTTTGCTTTTGTTTTTGCCAACAGTCTTTTTAATTTAAATGTTGCAATCTTTAGTTCGATTGGACTATCTTTTTTACTGGGACTCATTAGAGTTTTAAGAAAACAAACAATCACCTATGCTGTGATTGGTCTTTTCGGTGTTTTGTTTGCTACAGCCCTCGCATTTATCGCACAAAATGCAACAAACTTTTTCTTACCTGGTATTATTAGTAGTGTACTCATTGTTTTAGCTGCCATATTATCACTTATTTTTAATAAGCCTTTAGCCGCTTTTGCAAGTCATATTACAAGAGGATGGCCATTGGCATGGTTTTGGCGCAAAGATGTTAAACCAGCCTATAGAGAGGTCACTTACTTATGGTTATTTTATTTTGCTGCGCGTCTTGGACTTCAAGTGACATTATACTTAGGTTCAGATATTAACCAATTGGTTTGGGTAAACACACTCACTGGACTGCCTGTGCTGATCGTTGTATTAATTTTAAGTTATGTTTATGGCATATGGCGTCTTAAAAAGTTAAAAGGGCCTGGTGTTGATGAGTTTTTAGCAAAAAAAGAACCGCCCTATATTGGCCAAACCAGAGGATTCTAATCAAACTATAAAAAAAAGTCCATGTGGACTTTTATTTTTTTGCGTTACTAAAGATGCCTCTTAAATAATCATAAATAAGAATAAAAAGCATAAGAAATGAAAGACTTAATGTCACCCATTTCATGGCAGTCATAAACCCAGCCAAATGATCAATTAAAAACGTTTCTTTTGGATATCTTGTCATCACAATTGAAAGCGAGATGTTTTCTAATAAATCAAAAACAAAGGCTAAGACAGAAAAGCTAAGTAAAAACCGTGCATAGCGGATGCGGTCTAACTTATAAATAAAATAAAGTGTTGTAAAAAAGGTGAATGATGTATAGATGACTGGCCAAATAAGATCAAAGGTAAAACGCTGTCTGACATAAAATTGTCTGCCGATCATACCATAAGATTGTGCAATTTCATAAAGTCTTGAAGCAGTATAATGAAACAATGTATCAGGACTTACTAAAAGCCCCATATCCGTACTTTTTTGTGCCTCACTTGGTAAGACTGTCAACACAAAAACAATAAACACAACAGTTGATAGTAAGGCAAGACGTCCAATCGTTTTTTGATTGATCCATGTTTTCATAAAAAACCACTCCTTTGCTGCTATGTATATTATACATAAAAACGCAGTTTAACAAAAGAAAAAACGCTTATGAGCGTTTTTGTTCTAAGATTGCATTATGGATATCTTTAAGTGTTTGTTCAACATCATTTTTTTTAACAAGTAAACATTCGATTTGATACCTTCTGCCCTTTAATGGGACAAACTGCAATGTGATTTTACGCATGCCAATTAAAAAGTAAAACTGTGTATCAACTCTTGTTTTAACGAAAATACGTTTAGGATAGGTCCTTTTCACGGTATCGTCTATAACGACTGATACATGACTGCCTTTAAAGACTAAATGTGTTTCTTTAAACCTTTTGGCATCCAAACGGTAGTAGAAATAACCAAATATGCTGCCTAAGACAAACAGTAGAACTATATTTGGCAAAAAGCCACCAGTGATTAAATACCAATCATCGCTTTCTAGAATTAAAAACACCAAAAAAACAAAAAAACCAGTGAATATGCCAGAAGAAATCGTTAAAATAAAGCGATCTTTAATCGTTAGTTGAAGGCTTTTTAGTTCTACCAAGTGGTTTTTGTTTTCTACCATAAGTAATGAACTGGGTCCTTAATATAGGTGTCATAAATCTTTTTTACACCATCCATTTGTGCTTGGGTTAATGGTGGCATTTCCGCAGCTTTCGCGTTTGAGACGACTTGTTCTGGTCTGCTTGCCCCAGGAATCACAACACTGACAGCCTCAAACATCAGTATCCATCTAAGGGCATAGGGTGCTAAATCATCAGTTTCAAACAATTGTTTTAATTGATTGACGGCTTTAAGTCCTAAATGGTAGTCAACACCTGAAAATGTTTCGCCTTTATCAAATGCTTGACCTTCACGATTAAAGGTGCGATGATCGTTAGGGTTAAATTCAGTTTTTTCATGATATTTCCCTGTCAGTAAACCACTCGCGAGCGGTACTCTAACAATGATGCCAACATTTTTCTCTTGTGCACGTTTGAAAAAGTATTCATAAGGTCTTAATCGAAACATATTAAAAATAATTTCGATGGCCGCAACACCGTCATAATCAAGTGCTTTTAAGCCTTCTTCAATGCGTTCAACGCTAACACCGTAGTGTTTGATTTTACCTTCAGTTTTTAATTGATCAAGTAAATTGAAAACCTCTGGCATGTAATAGACATCAGTCGGTGGACAGTGAAGAAGTACCATATCTAGTGCATCAACACCAATGTTTGCTCTAGAATCATCAATAAATTGTCTGATATTTGTTTCATTATACCCTTCTTTTTTATGAGGGTTGAGTCGACGGCCGGCTTTTGTAATGACAAAAGCTTGTTGTTTTTGACTCTGATTAAAAGATCCAATTGTCTTTTCACTTAATCCACCTTGATAAACATCAGCAGTATCAAAACAATTGATGCCCTCTTTAACTGCGGTTTTTAATGTGTTGATTGCAACCTCATGATCAAATGGCATGCCCCAAACACTGCCTAATTGCCAAGTGCCTAATGCGATTTCTGAAACCGCAACGCCTGTTTTACCTAAAATTCTTGTTTTCATTAAAAAATCTCCTTTGGTTTAGATTTATGCGCTTTCTCTAAAAATAAGTTCATAAGGTACTAAAACACTGACTTTAAGCTCACGTTCGTTATTCATTTGCTCAACCAGCAAGCGCACTGCCAATGCACCCATGAATTCAGTATAAATTTTAACTGTTGATAATGAAGGTGATGTATATTGAAGTGTTGGAATATCATTAACACTAAAAATTGCGATATCATTCGGAATTTTTAGTTTATGTTCTTGAATGGCTCTGGTTGCACCAATAGCAATGCTGTCATTGCCACAAAACAGTGCTGTTGGTAAATTATCGCGATTCTCGTTAATAAGCTTATCAGTTAATTGATAACCACTTTCAATGGAATATTGACCAACCTTAAAATATTTTGACTCATAAAGGTTATTTTGATACATGACCTCTTGAAATTCAAGCTCACGTGGATCGACACGAAACTCTTTTGTAAGTTTAATATATTCTCGGCCACCAATATAACCAATCTTTTTATGGTTTTTGGATAATAAATATCTTAAGACATGACGGGTTAAAGATCTAAAATCGACATGAACAGAATCATAGTTAAAGCGCATGTCGCGTGTGTTGGCATAAACGACATTATCATGAATGGATTCAATAAAATCTTTGGTCTCGTCATCAAAAGTACCCAAAACGATGACGCCATGGTAATCCTTAGAAGCGATGTTTTTACGAATGTTTTGATCATTATAAATAACATCAAAGTCTAAATCGTTTTCTTGACATTCATGCTGAATACCCATCCGAATAGAAATGAAGTAGGGGTCATTAACCTCTTGTTCAATGGTATACCAATGGATAATGGCTATACGCTTGTTGTCAGGCTTTAAACGACGTTTATGGCGGTGCTTGGTATAAGCAAGTTTTTCAGCAGCTTCAAAAATCCGCTTTTTTGTCTTGGCAGGAATTTGAATAGATTCATCATTATTTAAAACTCTTGACACTGTTGCTGGTGAAACATTGGCTAATTTTGCGATATCTCTAATGGTTGGCATAATATCACTCCCTAATCCATTATAGCAAAATTTACGAAAAATAAAAAGACTTTCATTTTATTTAGTAAACATTTTGATACTCAAACGATTTAGTAGGGCTAAATTTTATGCTTGATTCTTGTATATACATTGAAATAAGCCTGTAAAAGCGGTACCATATACACTATGTGTAATTAATATTGAAGTAAAAATTACTAAAATAATTCATTATTGTCTTGTATATTTAGTAAACAGGTGATATAATGATTAACAAGAAAGCGGTTTCATGAAGGGAGTTGCGAAAAAGAATGGCAAAATATACCATAGGCATAGACTTCGGAACACTTTCCGGAAGAGCAGTGATCATTGATATTAAGACAGGCGATGCGTGTGCATCAAGCGTCTATGAATATGCGAATAAAGTCATTACAGATGTAATTCCAGGCACAGACATTCAATTAGGACTTGATTATGCACTGCAAGATCCAAAAGATTATTTAGATGTTTTAAAACATACAATTCCTAATGTGATAAAATCTTCAGGGATTTCAAAAGATGATATTATTGGACTTTCTATTGATTTTACTGCATGTACACTCGTACCAGTTGATCAAGACAATCAACCATTATGTTTTAATGATAAATACCGAAATAATCCGCATGCATGGATTAAGTTATGGAAACATCATGCAGCACAAAAATATGCTGATGAGCTTAATGCATTGGCTCATAAGGAAAAGACATCTTGGATTCACCGTTATGGTGGGAAAATATCCAGTGAATGGATGTTTCCGAAAATTATGCAAGTGTTAAGAGAAGATTATCAACTTTACCAGATCATTGATAATTTTTTAGAAGCAACCGATTGGGTAACCTCACAACTCACTGGGCATGTCATTAGAAATACATGCACCCTTGGATATAAAGCAATGTATCATCATGAAGAAGGTTTTCCCTCAAAAGACTTTTTTAAAAAACTCGACCCAAGAATGGAACATGTGATCAAAGAAAAAGTCAAAGGCACGTTTAAGTCTCTTGGTGAATCAGCAGGGACACTCACGTCCTATTGGGCAAACCAATTAGGATTAAATCAAGATACAGTCGTTGCTGTTGGAAATGTCGATGCACATGTCAGTGCACCAGCAGTTAATGTAACAAAACCTGGTCAAATGCTCATGATTATGGGAACATCGACATGTGATATCTTATTATCTGACTTTGAAACAAAAGTGCCAGGTATGTGTGGTGTTGTCTATGATGGTGCGATTCCCGGATATTACGCATATGAATCAGGCCAGTCAGCTGTTGGTGATATATTCGCATGGTTTACAGATCATTATATATCTCATGACATCTTAGCAGAAGCAAAAGCATCTAATCTTGATATCCATACCTATTTAGAACAAAAAGCCTCAGCACTTCGTGTTGGTCAATCTGGACTTTTAGCACTCGATTGGTTTGGTGGTAATCGCTCTATTTTAGTTGATGCAGATGTTCAAGGCATGATATTAGGTATGACGCTACAAACAAAGCCTGAAGAAATATATCGTGCATTGATTGAATCAACCGCATTTGGTAAAAAAGTCATTATTGATAACTTTATTGACCATGGTGTTTTAGTTAATGAGCTTTATGTCTGTGGTGGATTGCCAAATAAAAATAAACTTTTATTACAAATCTATGCTGATGTTTTAAATATGGACATCAAGATTGCAGATTCTGAGCACACACCAGCACTTGGTGCAGCCATGTTTGCAAGTGTTGCAGCGCATGCTAAAGGTGGATATAAAACCATCCATGAAGCAAGCACATATATGGCCAAGGTAAAAGATGTCATCATTAAACCAAACCCAGAAAACGTTAAAATGTATGAAAAAATATATCAAGAGTTTAAAATCCTACATGATTATTTTGGTCAAGGATCCAATGATGTCATGAAACGATTAAAAAAGATGAAAGGGTAGGAATCATGATGAAAAAATATCAATTTTGGTTTATTGTTGGCACACAACACCTCTATGGTGCATCCATCTTTGAAACAATAACCCAAAGAGCTTTAGAAATGGTTGAAACCATCTCTGATGCGATGAAACCTTTTGCAGAGTTAGAGTTTAAAATGTTGGTTAAAAC
>JBLRWW010000018.1:0-28991 GCA_047921055.1 Acholeplasmataceae bacterium | reverse complement strand
TTGATTCAATGTTATAATAAACCTAAAGGTGAGCCTATGTTTTGTGAAGTTGTTATAGATATTAAGCATGATCAAGTCAATCGCTTTTTTGATTACGAGATACCAGAATCCATGGTTTCTTTTTTGATGCGTGGTATGCGTGTGATTGTACCTTTTGGCACACAAAAACGATTAGGGTTTGTCATGAAACTAAAACCGACAAGCACACAAGCAACCAAGGCGATTATTGAGATCTTAGATGTGATTCCAGCGCTTTCAGAAACATCATTGGCGTTGGTCGATTACTTAGAACAAACAACAACGGCGCCATATGCTCAAATTATTGAGACAGTCCTTTCTTCTGAACTCTTTATCGACTATAAAAAACAAGCAGTGATCCTTGATGAAAAACAGATTCCAGAAGATATCAAACATCAGTTTAACACGCAAGGCATTTGGCATTTGACATCAAAGGATTTGATTTATCAATCTAAGCTTTTAAGATTAAAAGATAAAGGCATTATAGACATTCAAACGATTCTTAAAAAGAAAGCTAAAGATCACATGGTAAGTGTGTATCAATATATAGCATCAGCCCCTTATAAACGAAAAGATCACTATCTTTTCGCGCTTGATCAACTCACACATGAAAAAACATATGACCGTACGTATTTAACTGACTTAGGGTTAACCCAAAGCATGATTACTACATTAACAAAACATGGTGTTTTTCTTAAAGAGGATGTCAAAGTCGACCGCGACATCAAACATGTGTTCAAATTAAAGGATAAAGACATCACATTGACTGATGCACAAGAAAAAGCTGCGCATTCTATAAAAGAAAGTCTTGGAAAACAAAAAACCATCTTATTAAAAGGTGTGACAGGATCAGGGAAGACAGAACTTTATTTGGATGTGATTGAAAAAGTCTTAAAAAATGGCCAGACAGCCTTAATATTGGTACCTGAAATTGTCTTAATTGGTATGATGGCTCAACGACTTAAATCACGCTTTCATGATGTTGTCATTTATCATAGCGCCTTATCTAAAGGCGAACGTTATGATCAAGTTCAAAAAATATATCATCAAGAAGCAAACATTATTTTAGGCACCAGAAGTGCGATATTTTTACCTATAAAACAACTCGGCATCATCATCATTGATGAATCACATGATCAGTCCTATCAACAAAAAGAAGGATTGTCTTATGACGCCATTGAAGTTGCTAAAAAGCGCTCGGAGTTGCATCAGATTCCACTTATATTGGGTAGTGCGACACCCAGTATTAATACCATGTATCAAGCACTGAATCAAACCATTCAATTAGTTGAGTTAAATGAACGTCCTTATCAACAAACGTTACCTAAAATTGAACTCATTGACATGCGAAAAGAACTTAAAAATGGACACACGTCAATGTTTTCTAAAGCCTTAATTCAAGGTATTTCTAAACGACTAGAACAAAAAGAACAAGTCTTAATCTTATACAACAAAAAAGGTTACGCTCCTTTTGTTTTATGTCGTTCGTGTGGTGATGTGCCTATGTGTCCTTCATGTGACATATCCTTGACTTATTATCATGATAAAGCACACTTAAAATGCCATTATTGTGGCTATGAGCAGCCTTACACACAAACATGTTCTAGCTGTAAACATGACACCGTGAAACCGATTGGTGTTGGTATTGAGATGGTAGAAAAAGCACTTCATAAAACATTTCCAACTGCGCGTGTTTTAAGAATGGATGCCAATGTTACCACTAAAAAAGGCAGTCATGAAGCCATTTGGGATCAGTTTATGAACGAAGAAGCTGATATTTTATTAGGTACCCAAATGATTGCCAAAGGCTTGGACTTTCCTAAAGTGACTTTAGTAGGTATACTCATGGCTGATTTATTGTTAAAAGTGCCTAGTTATAGTGCCAGTGAACACACATATATGCTTTTGACACAAATGAGTGGTAGATCAGGACGTGCGCAAAAAGGTGAGACTATCATTCAAGCCTATGACTTAGACCATTTTGCTATTCAAAGTGTTCTAAAAGATTATGAGTCGTTTTATCAACAAGCACTTATTAATCGTAAACTTGGCAAATATGCCCCATTTTATGAAGTCAAACAACTTCTATTTGAAGGACCAGGCTATCTTGAGACCTATCAAACGGCATATCGTTTTAAGAAATATTTCATCGAAAAAAACATTGAATGTCTTGGTCCGGCACCGGCCCTTATTAAAAAATTGAGAAACAAATACCGATTCAATATCACCATTAAAGGGACATCGATTGATATGAAAGACATTAAGGCATTGATTCAAACATATCAAACCAAAGATTTATCGATTAAATACAGTCCTTCAATGGATGAATAAAAGAGGTGAAACAGATGAAACTCGTATTTATGGGGACACCCCAGTTTGCGACAACGATTTTAAAGCGTTTGATCAAAGACCAACACGACATATGTTTGGTTGTTACACAACCAGATAAAGCAGTTGGACGTAAGAAAGTCTTAACGCCATCACCGGTTAAGCTGTTGGCGTTATCCCATCACATAGAAGTCTTTCAGCCAGTAAAAATCAAAGATGAGTATCAAAAGATTATTGACTTAAAGCCAGATTTTATCATCACCGCTGCTTATGGACAAATACTCCCTAAGGCGTTATTAGATACCGTTAAAGCCATTAATGTGCATGGCTCTTTATTGCCACAATATCGCGGTGGTGCGCCCATTCAAAAAGCTTTATTTGATGGTCTTAATCAAACAGGTGTTACCATTATGTATATGGCTTATCAAATGGATAGTGGCGATATCATTAAACAACAAGCATGTCCAATTGAACCAGAAGATGATTATCTATCTTTAAGTCTTAAGCTTGCACAGATTGGTGCAGATGCCTTAAGTGAGGTTTTAAATGATATAAAAGCAGGCATTATCATAAGAAAACCTCAAGATCCTGACTTGGTCACCTTTGCTTTTACACTTAAGCGTTCAGATGAATATCTTGATTTTCATCAAAAGCCTCTAGAAATCATCAATAAAATGCGTGGGTTATCCCCCGAACCTGGGGCGTTTACATATATCAATAACCAGATGATTAAACTCTATAAAGCGAAAAAAAGTGATATAATAAGTAACGAAACGCCTGGTACGGTATTATCCATCGATAAAAAGCTAGTGATAGGTTGTATCGATGGCGCCATTGAAGTTGAAGCATTACAAATACCCGGAAAACGCCAAATGAATGTCAAGGATTTTTTAAATGGACAGACACTCATCAAAGTGGGTGACATCTGCCATGGAAAGGATGTATAATTATGTCTCAAAAACTTAAAAAAATCATTTATACTCGTCCTGAAATGTTTGATTTTAACAAAAAAGTATTATTAAAAAGAGGGGTATCCATTGAGTCGATTGCTGAGATTACATACCAGCAACAATCAAGATACTCAGATAACGTCTCAAGACAAGTATGCATCGAATCGGTTGAAAAAATTTTGTCATTGCGTGATGTCTTTCACCATGTGCAACTTGCTTGTGAAATTGATCGGATGGCAGAACAAGGTCTATTTCAAGGACCCATTCAAGACATTATTTATGAAGATTTAGGATTGTTTGGTATTGATGAAACCATGGGACTTGATGTTGCTGGACTTTACGGCACCATTGGTCAAACCAATTTTGGTGATATTGATGTCAATAAGCATGGCATTGTCAAAAGACTTAATGATGCCGGTAAAGAAGATGGCATTTGCCACACGTTTTTAGATGATATTGTGGGTGCGATTGCTGCTGCCGCATCAACCAGAGTTGCACAAGTTTTAAATGAAGAAATTGCGAAAGAAGAACGCAGTCAAAACATGAGTATTTTTGATTTTATTGAATAAGACCAAAGGGGACATGACGATTGAAAGTGCATAAGATCAAAAAAATGTTAAATGTTAAAGCCATGGGCAATATGATTTTTTCTAAATTTTTTGGCTTTGAGCAAGGTGTCGATATCACAGATGATGTCGCTGTTTTGTATCGTCGAAATGTGGTCATTAAAAACATTATTTTTGTATCAAACTTGATGTACTCAGTCATGCTTTTGATTTTATCTTTAAGCTCTTTAGGCCAAGTGTCTGACTGGTTTTTCACAGTTGTTGCTTTTCCATTAACCTATGTCATTAATAAATTGTTGCGTAAACTGATTAATATGGACCCACGTGATAAAACCAAACAAATGGTTGCTATGTATGTGGCAGGCTTTTATGTGTTTTTCTCAGCCGTATTGATTTATGCAAGACTTTATCAAAACCCTTATTTTGAAACTGGGGCTTATATATTAATGTATTATGCAGTTGTTGTGATATCGCTTTACCAAGACAAAAGAGTCTTAGCCAGTGGGTTTCAAGCGTTGCTCGCATTATTAACAGTTATCCATTTTTTATGGACATATAATATCTATGGACTTGCCTCAGGCCAGTCCATTCAAGAGTTTGTACCAGCCTTTATTCGTCTGCCTGAATTCAGTGATATTTTATTAAGGACCATCTTATTTATTTTATTCTATTTTGTTGTTTATGCAATTGTCTCTATGGGCCAATATATGCAAGAAGAACGAAAACTAGAACTCATTAAACGTCGTCAGGTACAACGCGATTTCGCGCACATTGTCGGTGACTTATTTTCAGTTGTTTTTTCAAGTTCACACATTTTAATGGATAAGCGACATGCTTATCAAGTCCAACAAATGAGTGAGAAAATGGCAAATTACTACGGACTCAAAGAAGCAGACATTAAAAAGATGAATCAATATGCCATGATCCATCTTGAATTTCAAGAAATTAAAAATCTAGATTTAGATATCCAAGTCACCGAAGAAAAAACCTATGAACACTTAAAAGAAAAAACCGAGCAAGGGGCATTAATCGCCAAGCGGATGCAACTGGCTCAAAAGTGTTTAGATATCACGAGATCACATCTTGAAGGCACTGCTGACGAGAAGTTTTTACAAGACATGTTGGTGATCCAACCTGAGATTTCAGCACAGATCATTTTACTATCTGATCTTTATATTACCATGCGTAAATCTAAACCTTATAAGCGCCCAATGCCACACTCACAAGTGCTCAAACTGTTTTCTAATGAATTGGGACACTATTTTGATTATGACCTCAAAGAACGGTTTTTAAAGTTTCATGATGACTTTGCTGAAATGTTCAATAATTTTTAGTAGATAGATTGACATTTTTACTGAAATACGGTATTCTAAATGCGCACAAATTAAATCAACTTATTCAGAGCTACAGAGGCCAGTGACCGATGAAGTAGCAGCAACCTATTTAAATTAGGTGCTCATCACGAGGGGTTAGTTACCCATCGATAAGGAAAGAACACAAATGACGCTTTCCTGTGGAAAGCGATTTTTTTATATCATCAAGAAGGAGAAATAACACTTATGATTAAATTATTTAGTAGTGAATCTGTGACTGAGGGGCATCCAGATAAAATAGCAGATCAAATTTCAGATGCCATTTTAGATGAGGCACTCCGCCAAGATCCTTATGCCAGAGTGGCATGTGAAACAGCGGTAAAAACAGATTTAGCGTTTGTCTTTGGTGAAATCACAACAAACGCATCCATTCATTTTGATGAAATCATCAAAAAAACGATTAAGTCAATAGGCTATGATCAGGCCGATTATGGGTTTAGTGTAGATTCTGTTAAAATCAATGTTGCGATTGATCAACAGTCCGCAGATATTGCCGTTGGTGTCAATGAAACAAAAACAAAAAAACAAGGCGCTGGAGACCAAGGCCTTATGTTTGGTTATGCCAATGATGATACAGATGCATTTATGCCACTACCTATTTACTTAGCCCATAGATTGGCTGAACGTTTGGCTGAGGTTCGTAAAAAGAATATTATTAAAGGATTAAGACCAGATGGTAAAGTTCAAGTGACTGTTGCCTATGACCAACAGGATCATCCACTTTATATTCACACAGTTGTTTTATCAACACAACACGATCCTGATGTCTTTTTAGAAACCCTAAAACCAGCATTAATCAAAGAAGTCATCACACCTGTTTTAAGTTTATATGACACATCCAAAACCGATTATAAAATCAATCCGACAGGACGTTTTGTCATTGGCGGGCCAAAAGGTGATGGTGGACTGACAGGTCGTAAAATCATTGTTGATACTTATGGCGGATATGCCCGCCATGGCGGAGGCGCTTTTTCTGGTAAAGATCCTTCAAAAGTCGATCGTAGTGCAGCCTATATGGCACGCTACATCGCAAAAAACATTGTGGCATCTAAAGTTGCTTCACAGTGTGAAATACAAATCGCCTATGCCATTGGGGTTGCTGAGCCAGTCAGTTTGTATATTAATACCTTTGGCACTGAAAAAGTACACATCGATGAGATTTATCATGTTGTCAATCAACACTTTGACTTAACGCCTAAAGGGATTATAGATCATCTTGACCTAAGACGTCCAATCTATCAAAAAACAGCGGCTTATGGTCATTTCGGTAGAAATGACGCAGACTTTACATGGGAAAAACTCGATAAGATTGAATTATTTGCCAAATTATTATAAAATGATTTCAGGTGATGATATGGAAGAGAAATTAAGAAGCATCGAAGCACGTCGTGTAAAGCTTTATGAGGTTTACAAAAAGGAAAATAAATTTGGACTCATCGCATTTGGTTTGATGCTCCTTGTGTTGGCGATTTTTATTGTCACACAGGTCGTTATCTTACTCGGATTTGTCTTTGTATTTCTTATCACAGCAATTGTTTTTGTCGGCAGAGCTGCAGTACATGCATCAAAGTTTAAAGATATTATTAAAACTGAGCTGATTACAGCCATGCTTGAAGACCAATTTGAAGATGTTGGCTATAGTCATCATCAAAGCATTCCCATTCAAACAATTAACGCAACCAAGATGATTAAAAGTCCTGATCGTTTTAGCGGAGAAGATTATATTAAAGGTAGATATAAAGATGTTTCTTTTGAAGTCAGTGATGTTGATTTAAAAGAACGTGTAGAAACCAGAGACTCTAAAGGCAACAGACATGTCAGCTATCAAACATATTTTAAAGGCCGTTGGTATATTTTTAAATTTGGTCGTAAGTTTGATGGCACAATTAAAATTAGTGAAGGTAGCCGTTGGCAAATGAACACCAAAGGCTTGATTAAAATGGATACAGAAAGTATTGAGTTTAACAAAAAGTTTTCCATCTTTGCGAGTAGCCAAGAATACGGGTTTTATCAAATTACACCTCGCATCTTAGAAAAGTTTATGGAATTAGAAAAGCTTCATCGCGGATCAATTTTGTATTACTTTAATGAAGATGAGCTTCATATCGGTGTTAATGATCGCAGAGACTATTTAGAATTGCCATTAAAAAAGGCAGTCAACCAACAAGCACTGATCGATTTTAAGGCAGATATTGAACTTATTCCTGCCATTATTAATGAATTAAAATTAGATAGTGACAAATTTAAAAATAAAGAACAGAAAGGAGTAAACTAATGGATCCAATTATTCTGATTATTGTTATTGTCGCAGCCGTTGCTTTAATTGTTGTTTCATGGATTATTTCAACAATGAATGCGTTTAGACGCATGCTTGTTAAAATTGATGAATCTGAATCAAGTATCGACATCGCTTTAACAAAACGCTTTGACTTACTGTCTAAAATGTTTTCTGCAGCTAAAGGCTACATGAAACACGAACAAGAAACATTGACCAATGTTGTTAAAATGAGACAACCTGGTCACAGTGCAGCCATTCAAGAAAAACAAGAGTTTGCCAATGAAGTATCACGTGGATTGCAAGCAATCAATGTTGTTGTTGAACAATATCCTGATCTTAAAGCATCACAAAACATTCTTAAACTTCAAGATGCATCTTCTGAAGTTGAAGAAAATCTTCAAGCGGCACGACGTGTTTATAATGCGAATGTTTCTTACTATAATCAAAAAGTTGTTGTATTCCCAAGCAATATCATTGCGAAGTGGAAACAATTTACTAAACGTGATTTCTTTGAAGCTGAAGAAGTAAAACGTGCAGATGTTAAGTTTGATTTTTAAAATTATATTTACTGTTTAGTGAAACAATGTCATCTTATGGGTGACATTTTTTTATGGGAAAAAATGGGACGCTTTAGCAGAGTAAAGCAAACTACTTTGAATTCAAACTATGTGTGTGTAAGATAAAAGTATAAAATCCAAAAAAGGAGGAAGTTGACACTTTGTCAACAAAAAAAGGATGAGAAATTACTATTTTCAAAAGAAGTTTTTATCGATCTTTGTTTTACTCTTTGCAGCGTTTATACTTGTAGCGTGTGCACCAGGTGAAGATCCTACAGTTGTTCCTACACCAGAGCCTACAGTTGAACCGACACCAGAACCGACACCAGAACCAACACCTGTAGATGCAGAAACACGCGTCTATTTCTATAATAATTTAGATTGGACAAACGTTAGTGCATATGTCTTTGGTGATGTAGGTGAAGTTTTTGGCGCATGGCCAGGAACACTTGCAACGCAAGATGGCACATCTGATTGGTATTATGTTGATGTACCATTAGATCCAACAGTTACAGTTATTAATATTATTTTTAATAATGGTGGTGGAGGATCACAAACAGCTGATATTGAAATTGTTGATGCTGTTAATGTTTTTATTGCAACCAACAATTTAGTTTATGCATCAAAAGCCCTTGCAGAAGCAGCCATTGATGGTCCAGTTGAAACACCAGAGGTTCAAACACGTGTTTATTTTTTGAACAGTGACTCATGGACAACGGTTAATGCTTATGTTTTTGGTGATGCAGGTGAAGTTTTTGGCGGATGGCCAGGGACACTCGCAACACAAGATGGCACATCAGATTGGTATTATGTTGATGTACCAGTTGACCTTGCAGTGACATCCATTTCTATTATTTTTAATAACAATGATGGTTCACAAACAGGTGATATTCCATTATCAGATGCAACAAATGTCTATTTGACGGTCTTCAGTGAAACTTTCGCAACAAAAGCACTTGCAGAAGCTTCTTTACTCATCGATTTAGTAGACACAGCGATTGCTACACCAGGTTTTGAAACATTGGTTCAAGCACTTATAGCAGCTGAATTGGTAGATGCACTTCGTGGTGATGGTCCATTTACTGTCTTCGCACCAACAGATGCAGCGTTTGCAGATTTGCTTGCTGAGTTAGAAATTATAGCTGAGCAATTATTAGCAAATCCAAATTTAACAGGTATCTTATTGTTCCATGTCTTAGATGGTGAATTCTTGGCAGCAGATGTGATTGCAGCAGCACCATTTTATGCTGAAGCCTTAAATGGCAGTTTGCTCTACATCGAAGTAGTAGATGGCAACGTTTTAGTTAATGGCGCAACCGTTACATTACCAAATGTGACCGCATCTAACGGTGTCATCCACGTGATTGATCAAGTTTTATTACCTTATGGTGATGTCGCTGATGAACTTATCTCAGGTGGTTTTGATACACTTGTTGCAGCGCTAGTTGAAACTGATTTGTTTAATGCTGTGAATGGCGGAGATCTGACCATTTTCGCACCATCTGAAGCAGCATTTGCAGCACTTTTATTAGAATTAGACATTACAGCTGAACAATTACTAGCAAATCCAGATTTAGCAGATATCTTATTATTCCATGTTGTTGAAGGAGAATTTTTTGCAAGTGATGTCATTGAAGCAGCACCATTTTTCATTGAAACCTTAAGTGGCGATTTCTTATACATTGAAGTCGTTGATGGTAGTGTTTTAGTCAATGGCGCAACCGTGACACAAGCCAACCTTTTGGCAACCAATGGTATTATTCATGTCATTGATCAAGTTTTATTACAACCAAGTGATCTTGTAAGTACTGCACTTGGCGCAGGTTTATTTGATACACTATTTGCAGCACTTGTAGAAGCAGACTTAGCTGAAACACTAGCAACTGGTGGTCCATTTACTGTGTTTGCACCAACTGATGCAGCATTTGCAGCACTATTAGCAGAATTAGACATTACAGCTGAAGCATTATTAGCAAATCCTGCGTTAACTGAAATTTTATTACTACATGTTATAGAAGGTGAATTTTTAGCAGCAGATGTGATTACAGCAGCACCATTCTATCAAGAAACGTTAAGTGGCGATTTCTTATATATCGAAGTTGTAGAAGGTAACGTATTAGTTAACGGTGCAACCGTTACATTACCAGATGTATTGGCATCTAATGGTGTCATCCATGTTATTGATCAAGTCTTGGTACAACCAGGCAACTTGGTTAGTGAAATCTTAGGACTTAATGATGTTGATACGTTAACTGCAGCAATACTAGCAGCTGAATTAGAAGGCGCATTGGCTGGGGAAGGACCATTTACAGTCTTTGCACCAACGGATGCAGCATTTGCAACATTGCTTCTTGAACTTGATGTCACTGCTGAACAGCTTTTGGCAGATCCTGAGTTAGCAAGCATTTTGCTTTTCCATGTCATTCCAGGCCAATTTCTAGCAGCAGATGTAATTGCAGCAGCACCATTTTATGTTGAAGCACTTAATGGTCAATTACTTTATGTTGAAGTTTTAGAGGGTAATGTTTACGTCAATGGTTCACAAGTCATCTTACCTGATATTGAAGCTTCTAATGGTGTCATTCACTTAATTGATGCAGTGCTTCTGCCACCTGGTACCATCGTTGAAGAAGCCATTGCAGCTGATAATTTTACAACATTGGTTCAAGCGGTTGTAGAAGCTAGTTTAGCTGATGCGTTATCTGGTGTAGGGCCATTGACAGTCTTTGCACCAACAGATGCAGCATTTACCGCATTATTAACAGAATTAGATATCACTGCTGAACAATTATTAGCCGATCCGAATCTTGCTGATATCTTATTATTCCACGTTGTTGCTGGTCAATTTTAGCAGCAGATGTGATTGCAGCAGCACCATTCTATCAAGAAACACTTAATGGCGATTTCTTATACATTGAAGTGGTTGAAGGCAATGTCTTAGTCAATGGCGCAACCGTTGTAGTACC
Source organism: Acholeplasmataceae bacterium (assembly GCA_047921055.1). GTDB lineage: Bacteria > Bacillota_I > Bacilli_A > Acholeplasmatales > Acholeplasmataceae > JBLRWW01. Next base: position 17,955 of record JBLRWW010000018.1, on the reverse strand, counting down.
TAACGTCTTAGCATCTAATGGCGTTATTCATGCAATTGATCAAGTTGTCTTACCACAATCATTAATTTATGAAACTGGTTTTGAATCAGCAGAAGGATTTAATGCAACAACAACATATAACAATACATCTGTGGTATTCCAAGGACCAGCTGAATCGCAATGAGGCTTCTATTATGGTACAAGTTCAACAACCGCTCCATTAGATGGTTTACAATCAGCACAAATGAGATTTTACACCGCTGCACCTGCTAACCTAGGATATACATATACGAACTTTGATTTAGTCAATGTTTCTAAAGTTGTCTTTAGTGCCGCAGGCACCAATGGTCTTGATGTGATCGTATCAGTATCAACTGATGGTGGTACGACTTGGATTAATCAAGAAACATTTGAATTAGGTACATCGGCAGCAGACTTTGTCTATCTTGTTGATGAAGCACTTCAAACAGGTAATCTACGCTTACGTTTTGAAATTACCTTTGAAACAGCACCAGGTGGAACTTCAAGATTATACATTGATGATGTGAGAGTCTTTAGCTAAAAAATATAGAATCTCTCCAAAAGGTTTGTCTTCCAAGACAAACCTTTTTTTCTTGCCCGTAGACAATTGTGTTAAATCGTTGTAAAAGGGAATATATCTTGTAAATAACGGCTTATTATAGTAATATAATAAAGAACGTAAAGGATGTGTTATGATGTTTAAAAAATGGTTTGATCCTCAGAAAAAAGAGCTAAAAATAGCACGTCAAATTGCTGATCAGGTTATGTTACTTGATGAAGACATGAGACAATTATCAGATGAGGCATTAAAAAATAAAACCTTAGAGTTTAAAAAAAGATATCAAGAAGGGGAATCATTAGAAGATTTGCAAGTTGACGTTTACGCTGTTGCGCGTGAAGCATCAAGACGTGTTACAGGATTGATTCCTTATTATGTGCAAATATTAGGCGCAGTGGCAATCTTTCACGGAAATATTGCAGAAATGAAAACAGGTGAAGGGAAAACCCTAACCTCTGTATTACCAGCCTATTTAATGTCATTAAATGGCGAAGGTGTTCATATCGTTACAGTCAATGAATATTTGGCCAAACGTGAAGCGGAAGGAGAAATCGGTGATTTATTCCGCTTTTTAGGTTTAACTGTTGGTCTTAATTTAAGAGAATTAACCTCTCAACAGAAAAAAGAAGCTTATGATTGTGATATCTTATATTCAACCAATAGTGAACTTGGATTTGATTATTTACGTGATCACATGGTTTTATATGCCAAAGATATGGTAGCTCAACGAGGTCTAAATTACGCCATTATCGATGAAATTGACTCTATTTTAATTGATGAAGCACGGACACCACTCATTATTTCTGGTGGCGAGAAACACAACAACAACTTATATCAAGCAGCCGATCGATTTGTGAAATCTTTGCATGATGATGATTTTGAAATTGATATTGAAACCAAAAGTATCGCTTTATCACCATCAGGTATTACCAGAGCTGAACAAATTTTTCAACTGGATAACCTTTATGACTTAAAACACGTGACATTGGTCCATCACATTAATAATGCATTGCGTGCCAATTATATTATGGCTAGAGATAAAGAATATGTTGTTGATAACAACGAAATTTTAATTGTAGACTCATTTACAGGTCGTATTTTGCGTGGGCGTCAATTTAGTGAAGGCTTACATCAAGCTTTAGAAGCCAAAGAAGGCGTCATCATTAAAAAAGAAACAGTGACGGTTGCGACCATCACTTATCAAAACTTCTTTAGAATGTATAAAAAACTCTCTGGTATGACAGGGACTGCAAAAACTGAAGAAGAAGAATTTAGAGACATTTATAATATGGATGTTGTCGAAATTCCAACCAACGCGCCAGTCATTAGAAATGATGCACCAGATTTTATCTATGCCAGTTTAGAAGATAAATTTAAAGCACTTGTCGATGAAGTTGAGATGCGCTATAAACTAGGGCAACCTATGTTGATTGGTACAATTGCTGTTGAAACCTCAGAAGATATTTCACGTATGCTTAAAGCCAGACGTATTCCACACGAAGTCTTAAATGCGAAAAACCATGAACGTGAAGCAGAAATTGTTGCTAAAGCAGGACACAAAGGTTCAGTGACGATTGCCACCAATATGGCTGGTCGTGGGACCGATATTAAGCTTGGAGAAGGTGTTGTTGAGCTTGGCGGTTTGGCGGTCATAGGGAGTGAGCGTCATGAATCCAGACGTATTGATAACCAATTAAGAGGTCGTTCAGGTCGTCAAGGTGACCCGGGATACTCACGGTTTTATTTATCTGCAGAAGATGAGTTGATGCAACGCTTTGGTGGTGATTCATTTAAACGACGTATTGAAATGCTTGAACGTCTTAATACGACTGGTGAAGCATTAGAGTCTAAGATGTTTTCTCGTTTTGTCTCAGGGGCGCAAAAACGTATTGAAGGTAACAACTACGATATGCGTAAAAATGTTTTAAAATATGATGATGTCTTAAGACAACAAAGAGAGATTATTTATAAAGAACGGCGCGATGTATTATTGCTTGATTCTATTGAAGACCAAGTGCGACAAACGGTTTCTAAAACCATTGGTTCAATGATTGACCCACATATTGACCATTTAGGAAAAAACCAATATAAAATAGATGATGATGCCATTATCACGTTATTTGATGGCAATTATTTTCAAGCAGGCACACTGAAAAAAGAAATTTTAGAAACATTTGATGAAGTTGAAATCAAAGAACATATCATAAATTTGGCTTTAAAAAACTTAGATGATAAAAAACAAAATGTACCCATTGAAGTCTTTAATGAATTTTTAAAAGTTGTTATGCTTCGTGTCATTGACACTTATTGGATGCGTCATATTGATACGATGAGTGAGTTAAGACAAGGTGTGACACTGCAAGCATATGGACAACAAAACCCACTTGTGATTTATCAACAAGAAGGTTTAAGGTTGTTTTCTGAAATGGTTTATAACATTTCAAAAGATGTGACCCGCTATGCCATTCGTGCACAAATTCAGTACAATGTTGAACGACAAGCTGTCGTTAAAAACACACAAACAAATCAAGGACGTACAGATGCAAGGCCAAGAAAGCCTAAAGTGAGAAAAAATCGAGGGCAACGTAATCTGCCTTGGCGTTAAGGGGGAGTCTTTGTGGAACGCTATGAAGTTAATAAACGATTCAGTCAATTTGAGCAACTCATTTCCGATTTAAAACAAGCACTCAACCCCGAGGTTTTGGAGTCTGAATATCAACAGCTAAACAAAGACATGCAAGCACCTGATTTTTGGCAAGACACCAATCAAGCCAAGAAGGTTACAAAAAAAGCGACTGATATTAGAAATAAACTTGATGAACTATACGCACTCACAAAAATATATCAAGACTTAGTTGATTGGTTTGACATATCATTAGAAGACACAGAAGAATGGCAAATATTAGAATCAGATATTGAGGCACTCGATCAAAAACTAAAGGCTTTTGAAATTAAAACAATTTTAAATGAGCCTTATGACATTCATAACGCCATCATTGAGCTTCATCCTGGCGCAGGCGGCACAGAATCTCAAGATTGGGCTGAGATGCTTTTTCGCATGTATCAACGCTATGCTGCTAAAAAAGGCTATAAAGTAGAAGTGCTAGATTATCAATCAGGTGATGAGGCAGGGATTAAAAGTGTCACTATGATTATTAAAGGCGACTATGCCTATGGCTATTTGAAAGCAGAACGTGGTGTACATCGTTTGGTACGCATTTCACCATTTGATTCCAATGCCCGCAGACACACATCGTTTGCTTCATGCGATGTTATACCAGAAATTGATGATCAAATCGATATTGAAATTAATGATGACGATTTAAAAATCGATGTCTATCGTAGTGGAGGTGCAGGCGGACAATCAGTCAATACAACGGATTCTGCTGTGCGTATTACCCATTTACCAACAAATATTGTTGTGACATGCCAAAACGAGCGTAGCCAACATAAAAATAAAGAGACCGCCATGAATCTTTTAAAAGCAAAACTTGTTATTGAAGAAATCAAATCACAAGAACAGCATTTAAAAAGCATTAAAGGTGAACAAAAAGATATAGCATGGGGATCACAAATTAGAAGTTATGTGTTTCATCCGTATCAAATGGTTAAAGATCATCGGACCAACTACGAAGTGTCTCAAATCGATCAAGTCATGGACGGCGAGATTGATGGATTTATCAATGCATACTTAAAATCAGGAGATTAAAATGAACACATACAAGTTTAAGGAAATGGTTGAAATTTCTTTTGGGGTTTTTCTTTTAATGATCGGGTTTTACTTTTTCCTTTTACCTCAAAAAATGGTTATTGGTGGTGTTATGGGCATCGCCGTTTTACTTGAAAGTTTTATTAGTGTGAGTTTGTTTATTTTTGTTGTTAACGTTTTTTTGTTAATCATCGGATATATCTTTTTAGGAAAAACCTTTTTTCTAAAAACAGTGTATGCAAGTTTATTAGCACCAGTCATTGTTTGGGTGCTTGAACTCACAATACCTTCTGATATTTTAATGAAAGAAATGACAGAAAGTCCATTAATGGTTTCTATGTTATTCGGTGGCGCACTTGTTGGGTTAGGCTTAGGAACTGTGATTCGTAATAATGCCACCACGGGCGGCATTGATGTCATTCAACATTTGCTACATAAATATTTAAATGTCCCATTTACGAGTGCAATGTATGCCATTGATGGCCTCATTATTATTACAGCAATGACGATTAATTTTCAATTGGGGTTATACGCGCTTGGAGCAATCATTATTTCTGGTATGATTATCGATCGTATTTCAATTGAAGGCAAATCAGGATATACAGCGTTTATTGTGACTAAAGATGCCACTAAGATGCGCGATCAGATATATCAAAAACTTGATCGTGGTATTACCAAAGTCAAAGTGGTTGGTGGTTATTCTAATCAAGAAAAAGATATGGTGATTTGTACCATTAATAAATTCCAGTTTTATCATTTTAAACAAATCGTTAAAGCCATTGACCCACATGCATTTACATTTGTTACTAAGACTAAAGAAGCATTGGGTGAAGGATTTTCAAGGAGAAGTGAGGCGTCATGGCCAACAAAAAATTAGGTATACTCTTTTTAATCACTGTACTATTGGCCTTTACACTGGGCTATTTTTCCAGTCAAATATTGCCGCAAACACCTTTTCGCTCTGAAGATATGTTTGAAAGAATCAATGAAGAATTTCGAAGTTCTTATTACTATAATATAACAGATGAAGACATCACAACAGCTTATATTGAACACATCAGAGCTGTCATTTCGACATATGGTGCGCTTTATGATGATCCATATACACGTCTTGATGAAACGCCACTTTCAATCACACCATCTTCAGCAGAATCCTATGTTGGATTGGGCATCTATCTGACCTTTGAAGCATTTGACATTAAAGTCTTAGATGTCTTTTATGAAGGCAGTGTTTATGGTATGATTTTTCCCAATGATTTAATTATTGGACGAGTCATTGATGATGAAGATGCTTTGTTTGAAGACTTTGAGTCACAAAAAGATGTACTTGATGCATTAAGGGGTACACTTGATGAACAAAAAACCTTGATTGTTAAAAATCCTGATGGGGTTATTCGTTATGAAACCATCACATATTTAAGCATACCAACACCTTCGGTTGTTACCATTGATTTAGGTGATGACATCGCCTATATTCGCATCAATGATTTCACACCTTTTATTGAAGGTGTCACGCCAGGCACATCAACAATATTTAGTGATGTGCTCTATGATTTAGAGCAATCATTATTAAATGAAAATCCAGCAAATAAAACATTGATTCTTGATGTTAGAGGCAATCCAGGGGGCTCCTTAAGTGCCCTTCACAACCAAGGACAATCCGATGTGGCACCAGGTATCTTGCAACAACTGATTCCTAAAAATACCGATGATCCAATCTTTGAAATGCGCAACCGAACAGGCACACCTGAAGCGTTTTATGGTGGACTCAATCAACCAAAGCCATATCAAATCAAAGTACTTGTAAATGAAAAGTCTGCCTCAGCTTCAGAAGTGCTAGCAGCATCACTTTATGCATCTCTTGGCACTGAAATTTATGGACAACCAACATTTGGGAAAAAGTTTTTTCAAAATGTCATTTATCTATTTGATATTAGTGACATTCGCTACAATTTGATCATGACACAAGGTATTTGGACGTATGCTGATGGTAAAAATATTGTTGATGATCCCCTACCTGTCAATTTATTAGATCCGACGCGTATCTTATTAAGCGCACAACCAATCTATGAAGGCGAGGTCATGCTGAACGATGTACACACATCTTTATCCTTATATCAAGCATTTCTTAATCACTATTTTGAGTATGAGGGCGCTGCACTGCTTAGAACGGATGGTTATTTTGACCAAGCAACACGCAACGCGTTTTTAGATCTTCAATTACAGCAGCAAACCTTAAGTGTCACAGGACGACTTGATTATCAAACCAGTCAATGGATTTTCATGCATTATCAAACGATGTTAAACGAACCAGTCTATGATCAGCAATTAAGCAACTTAATAGCGATGATAAGAAATGGGTGAGGGTATGAAAATCACATCTATTGTCAAAAAAAAGACATCCTATGACGTGACATTTGATTCAACTGTTATCACACTTGATCCAAGCGTATTGTTAAAATACCGATTAAAAGTTGGTGATGAGATTCAACCTAGCCAACTCAAAGACATCACATTTGATCAAGCGTTTGTGACCTATGATCACATGGCACTGAAAAAACTTAAAAAAATGCAAACCACCTATGAACTTAAAACTTTTCTAGAAGAAAAAGGTGCACCAAGCGCAGTTATTAAGCAATTGATCGATCGATACATCAAACATAAATACTTAGATGATTTAAACTATGCACACACTTATGTGTTACTAAAAAGCAGTTCACAAGGCCCCAATCTAATGATTGACAAATTAAAGTCTAAGGGCATCAGCCATGTTATCATTGATACAGTATTTAAATCTTATGATGAATCAGACGTTTTAAAATCATTAATGATAAAAAAGGTTCAAAAAACCAAAGGCAAGAGCAAGAGTCAACTTAAAACTCAACTTTATACGCACTTTGTTTCAAAAGGATTTACCCCAGAGATGATTCAGTCCTATATGACAAAAGCCTTAGAGGCGTATGATGTGGATGAAGACCATTTAATTGAAAAAACATTGCGTGTGGCGCTCCATAAATATCGCCAAACACACGAACTTTATGAGGCGAAAACAAAAGCCTTACAGAAGTGTATTCAAAAAGGATTTCATTATCATGACATCAAGCGTGTCATGGATACACTAGATGATGACTTATAAAAGAGAATTTTGCGTCAAACTCATGGATATGTTATAATATGGGTCCAAATGAGACAAAGGGGGTTAATGATGGAAACCATTTATACGTTTTTAGAAACATTGTTTAAAGATATGCCACAAACACAAGCAATCAAACAAGCAAAAGACGCACTTTATCAAGAAATGGTTGATCAATACTTAGCCTACAAAGAACAAGGTAAAACTGAACATGAAGCCGTGGGTTTGGTTATTTCTGAGTGTGGTAGCATCGATGATGTTATTAAACAATTAGATATCGATCGGTCTGGGTTCAATGGACGCTATCGCATCATTTCAGAGTCAGAAGCCAATCTATTTATGCAAGTCAAGCGTGACAATTCAACACGTATTGGATTGGGCGTGCTTTTCAGTGTTTTTGCTGTTGGTTTATTGATTATACTCAATGACTTATTATTAATTCAATATTCAGGATTAACAACCTTTCAAGCACAACTTATTGTGTTTATTATCTTTTTTATCATTATTTCAGTATCAACAGGATTATTTGTTTTTTCAGGCATGCAAATGAACCAGAAAGCTAAAATCTTTTATAAACCTTTCCGATTATCAAATGATGCTGAAAAACAAATGACACAGGAATTAAAACACTATACAACAACTTATCATTTAGGACTACTAATTGGTATTTTATTGATTATGACTTCTATTATCGCATTTGTACTCAATCAATTGTTTGAACAAGATGTGGCTTACTTAACATTTATAGGCTTTATCATTATTGGCATGGGCATCTTTGTATTGGTTAAAATTGGTATCATTCATGGCGGATATAGTCAACTATTAAAACTAGGAGACTATCAACCCATTAGAAAAGAGCACTCTAAGATCACAGATATGGTTGCTATTATCTTATTTTCTTTGTCAGCCACGATATACTTGTCATGGAGTTTCCTGTTTCACGCGTGGACAATCAGTTGGGTGATATGGCCAATTGTTGCCATTATGTTTGGCATTTTTGCGAGCGTTATGGCTTATCATGACCGAAAGCAGAATCAATAAATCTTAGGCTTGATGTGATATAATAATCACATCAAGCTTTTTAATTGAGGTGACTATGAAAAAATACATAAATGCAACATTTTATACCATGCAAAAAGAAGCACATGTTGTGCATGAAGTGATTACAGATAACGGCTTAATTAAAGCAATTGGTCAAGCATGTGAAGATATTTTGGTCGATGAGGTTATCGATTTAAAAGGTGCTTTTGTATTTCCAGGATTTGTTGATGCCCATTTGCATATTATGGGCTATGGCCATCAACTTTCTACACCATCTTTAAAACATGTAACAGATAAGTTGGAAGCATTAGATCGAATTAAAAAAGCATACCAAGGATCAACCTTGCTCATTGAGGATTATCAGGCCATTGGTATAACACATATTGATCTGGATGCCATATCAAAAGACCAATTCATTGTTTTAAGACATCAAGATTATCATAGTGTCACAGCAAACTCAAAGGTCCTTGAACATTTCAATGTACCACATCAAGCGGGCATGGTTTTTGAAGCAGATGCACAAAAGATTACAAACTATTTTGCCAACCATTCAGAATCGATGCTTGAAAATCTTCTTAAAAAATCACTTCAGTCATTGGTTTCTTATGGACTCACTGGTGGTCATAGTGATGATCTATATTATTTTGGCGGTTACCAAAAAACACTGAATGCTTTTAAAAACGTCATCAAAACGATGCCGTTTCGGACACAGCTATTGGTGCATCACGCTGTACTAGATGATTTTATCGCTTCTGAGGAGCCATTTTTAGATGTGGATCAGTTCATTCAAATGGGACCAGTTAAAATGTTTTATGATGGCACCATGGGATCACAAACAGCTTACTTAAAACATAATTATAAAAACACCAATACCAGAGGTTTAAAAGCAATCAGTCCAACCAATTTTGAAGGCATGATTATGAAGTGCCGGTCTCACCACCTACCTGTAGCCATTCATGTGATTGGTGATCAAGCACTTGAAGATGTATGTCAACTACTTTATAAGCATCCTGTTAAAAAGGGTTGTAGTGACCGTTTAATACACACACCTTGGTTTGAGCCTGATGCTTTAGAGATGATGAAGCGCATACCATTGTTTATTGATGCTCAACCACAGTTCTTATCTGCTGACATGCCATGGGCAAAAACATTATTTTCAAAAGAACCAAGATATCAGTTCGCTTGGAAAACAATGATTGATTATGGTTTGAATGTGGGATTTAGTAGTGATGCACCCGTTGAAATTCCTAATCCGCTTTTAGGCATTTATGATGCTGTTGAACGTAAATCTAGTCATGATCATCAAGTGTATCAGCCAGAAGAAAAAGTGTCAAGATATGAAGCCATCAAAGCATATACGATTACACCCAACCTATTTACCTATCACACCAATAGAGGGATGATTAAAGAAGGGTTTATCGCAGATTTTACAGGGTTTAAAAAAGACTTATTTAAAATAGATATAAATGACTTTAAAGATGACTTGGTTGCGCTGACCATAATTGATGATAAAATAGTTTATAAAGCCAAAAAGTAAACTCTTTGACAATCCAATGACTCTCGCATATAATGATGTTATAATCTTAATGGTTATAAGAAAAACAGTAGAAAATCTCAAGGGTTATGGAGTTGTAACAGATGAAAATTGAACTATGGGTTGATTATCTTTGCCCACTGACATATAGAGTCCATCAAAACTTAATAGATACCATCGATACACATGATGATGCAAAAACGTTTGAGGTTTTGTATCGCAGTTATGAGATGATTCCAAATCAAAAACTAAACGGTACACCACTGGTGAAATATTTGGCTCTCCATCACATGATGACCGATGAAGAAGTATTAAGCTACTGTCAATGCATTCAAGTAGATATTACCGATTTGGTCGTTGTTGATGTCAAACATGCCCATCAATTATCGCATTTGGCAAAACACAAAGGTTTAGCAATGCAAATGAACCAAAGTCTATTTGAAGCATATTTTTCTTATCATCTTGATATTAGCGATCCAGAGGTTTTACTAGAATTAGGTATTGAAGTTGGATTAAATCCCCTAGACATTCAAGATGTTTTAGCAAACAACACATATCGTGATGCCGTGGATTTAAATCGTGAAAATGCCCTTTTAAAAGGGATTCACAATGTACCTCATATGCGCATTGATGGTAAGCATCGTTTGGATGGTTACATTCAAGCATTTGATATCAAGCAATCCATATCAAAGGCCAAAGCAACCAATCTTTATCAAAAAGAACACTGTGAAGGTGAAAATTGCGAAAGAAAGAAGACTCGATGAGTCTTTTTTTATACTTTGTATAGCATTTTTTAAGTGTTTATGGTATATTGGTTGAGGTTAAAAAAGAATTGAGGAAACCCATGAATACATTATTTAAAGATTTACCTATTTTAGAAGAAACAAAAAAAGCGATTGAAGCTTTAGGATTGGTTGAAACCACAGACATTCAACATCACGGCATTCCAACGATGCTCTCACATAAAGATATGATTGGACAAGCACAAACAGGTACGGGTAAAACATTCGCTTTTGCTATACCCATTATTGAACAAATTGAGACACAATCAAAACATGTTCAAGCACTCATTATTTGTCCAACACGCGAACTTGCACTTCAAGTCTACAAAGAGTTTATTAAACTGGTTAAATTCAACACAGCGTTAAAAATCACAGCCATTTATGGTGGTGAATCGTATCAAAAGCAGTTTAAAGCATTGGCATCAAATCCACATATTGTTGTTGCAACACCAGGTCGCGCTATTGATCACTTGGATCGTCAAACACTTGATTTCAGTCATTTAAAAGTGCTTGTGTTAGATGAAGCTGACGAAATGTTAAAGATGGGCTTTCAAGAAGATTTAGAACGTCTATTAAAAGATGCACCAACCGATCGTCAGACCGCGTTGTTTTCAGCAACCATGCCACCATTCATTCAAAAAATTGCATCTAAATATCAAAAGAAACCAGAAATCATCAAAATTGAAACACAAACACTCACCGTTTCAAAAACCAAACAATTTTATGTATACGTTAAAAAACACGATCGTGATCAACTTTTGATGCGTTTATTGGATTTTTACATGCCACACTCATCCATTGTGTTTGCTAACACCAAAAACGACGTTGATACATTAACAGCATTTTTACAAAAACAAGGGTATGAAGCAGATGCACTACACGGAGACTTAAAACAAAGTCAACGTGATCATGTCATGCAAAAATTTAGAGCCAACCGCTTGAAAATATTAATTGCAACCGATGTGGCTGCACGTGGTCTTGATATTCCTAATGTAGATTTAATTGTCAACTACGAATTACCGTTTGAAAATGAAATCTATGTGCATCGTATTGGACGTACAGGACGTGCAGGAAAATCAGGCATGTCAGTATCGATTGTTTATCCATCAATGCGGACCAAACTTGCTTTAATTGAACGTTTCATTAAAACACAAATGGTTGAAATGCCAATTCCGACACCAGAAATGCTTTTCAAAAAGCAAATGGATACAACCTATCAAAACATTAAAGACATGATTGAAGAAAATAATACAGATTTTGATCCAATCATTACGAAATTGATTGCTGATGGTTTTGAGGCAAAAGACATTATTGCTGCTTTGATTAAAGCACAAATGTCAGTCAAACAAACCTATGAGGCCATTGAAACACCACAACAGAAAAAGCCTAAAACATATAAAGAAACCACACAAAAATTCCAAGACAAGCCAAGACATAAAGATGATAAACGTTACCTGAAGGCTACCATTAATTTGGGCCGTCAAGACGGCTTAAAACCTGTGAGTTTATTGGACTATTTCAAAAAATATGCTGACCTTTATCCAAGAAATATTGGTGATATTGTGATGGAAGATACAAAAACTGAATTTCAAATTTTGCCAACCTCGGTAAAACGTATCGAAAGCTTGCAAAATAAGATGTACCAAGGCCGTAAAATTAAGTTAAACATCAGCAAAAACTAAACAAGAAAACACTATAAAAAATATAGAAATCATGATACAATAGTTATGATATCTATATTTTTTTATTTTATTAAAATAAAGGAGAGAAACATGGCACATCTTTTCGATACGATACATCCTAATTTTTTTACTGTGCTAGCCTCGCCCAATAAGAAGACATATATTGATTGTATTTTTATTATATACCATACCATAGACTCCATTGAAGATGCATTTCAAGGAGACCGTGAACGTATTATTTCCAGACTTATTGATTATTTTGACGATCAAGATATTGACTTTGAAGATGAGATGGAAGCATCCGATGATGCAACCAACACCAGTCGACAAAAGGCGTTACATGTCATTAACATTTTAAAGAAAAACGGATGGCTTGGAGAAGAAGAATTAGGTGATTATAAAACATCACTTAATTTGTTTGATTATTCAATCCATATTATTGATGCGCTTGAGGGTGTTACTTTAAATACGCAAAACGAATACACCGGTGAAATCTTCACCGTTTATTCGCTTTTATCGTCGTTTAATGTTGATGAAGGTTTAGGTGTTTTAGAACAAGCCTATGCAAAAACAAACGACATCATCAGAAAACTCAAAGCACTTAAAGCGAACATCTATCGCTATTATTATGACATTACCAAAAAACAGTCCAAACAAGACTTACAAAAGCTTTTAGAAAGACTTTTAATTGACTATAAACAAAACTTCTTTGACTCAGCTTATTACAACTTAAAAACCAAAGATAGCCTACCGAGATATAAACGTGCGATATTAAATGCACTACATAAGATTTACGATCACCCTGTTATTATGGACCAACTTGCTCAAACGGTTCAAGAAAATAAACGTATCGAAGACTATAATGAAGCTTATTATTATATTGAGGAACGATTAAGATATATCCAAGATAGCTTTGCGGCTCTTGAACACCTTATTTTGGCCATTGATCGTAAAAACGAACAATATATTAGCGCCGCAGCATCTAAAATCTTATTTTTGACCAATCATTCTGATGACATTGAGGGTATTTTCAACCGGTTATTTAAGATTGTTGTCTCACAAAAACAATTTGATTTTGATACATTATTTAATTTATCACAAATCAGAAATGTTGATAGTGATTCACTTTACAACCAGCGCCGTCAACGCATTGAAACGGCACCAGAAGAAATTCATTATGATCCCAATTTTATCTCTGATGAAATTCGTTATGAACGCATCAAATCAATGCTTAAAAACAATGTTTACGGCAAAAAAGAAATTGATCATTACGTCACACTACTTTTAAGAGATAAAAAGGAAATACTCGCCAGCGATGTTTCAGTTGAACATATGGAAGACTATATTAAGTTAATCTTGATTTTCTTATATTCGAAATCCATTGGCATGCATTATGATGTGGAGTTATTAGATCACGAGTGCAGAAATAACTTCATCACATTTAAGAATTTCAAAATTAAAGGGGTTTAGATATGACGAAAAATCAAGCATCCAAACAATTTCATGACACTTATATAGAACTCAAAGAAGGCGAAAAAAATAATTTTTCTCGCATCGTTAATAAATTGTTTCAAGTCAATTTTGTGACACGCAGAAAGCCTGGCGATACCAATGATTATCGCTTTATTTTGGCGTATAAAGAAACATTTGAAGCATTTTTCCAACTCTCTGATTTTACATTAAACATCAAACGTGAAGATGATGTGGTTTTTATTAAGAACGAAAATTTATTTAACCATATGCGTTTAAGAAAGACCGAAAGCTTATTAATTTTAATTTTACGTGTTTTATATCAACGCAAAAAAGATGTCATTACACTGGATGAAGATGTTGAAGTCTTTTTACATGAGATACACGAAGAACTCACACGCATAGGCTATTTAGATCATAAACGCATCACCAAAGATAAGTTGAAACCTGCTTTAACATTTTTAAGAGCCTATAATATTATTGATTATATTGATCGCGGTTTACATGATGACGCGCGTATTAAAATATATCCAACCATTTTATATATTACCAATTTAGAAAGCATTAAAGCAGTCATAGAACGCATTGATGCATATACGGAAAGCGGGGGTGAATCTTATGAAGAAACTGACGAAGATTAAACTGGTCAATTGGCATTTATTTACCAATCAAACCATTGATATTAAAGATAACACCTTAATTTCTGGTGAAAACGGTAGTGGGAAATCAACACTGCTTGACGCGCTTCAATATTTATTGGTTGGCGGTAAAAGTGGTGCTAAGTTTAATATTGCTGCCACTGATGATGCCAGAAGAACATTAGAAGGCTATGTCAGAGGACGTATCGGTGCTGAAAACAAAGAGTATTTAAGAAATAATGATGTCGTCAGCCATTTGGCACTCGAGTTTTTTGATGAACAATCCAAAGTCTTTAGTATCATCGGGTGTATCCTTGATTTACCAAAAACATCCAACCTAAAAGAGCGGTTTTATATTTTAGAAAATGTGTCCATTCATGATGGTTTATTTCTAGAAAAAAAATACCCAAGAGATTATAAAAACATGAAGGCCTATTTAAAAGGGCTTGATATTGAATTTTCACCTTATGAATCCCAAAAGAAATATCGTGAAGGTCTTGCACGCTTTTTTGGTATGGATGCAACAAAATACTCAAAAATATTACCAAAAGCATTGGCGTTTCGTTCCATTGACCTTCAACAATTCGTGTTTGAGTTTTTATTAGATGATGATCCTATTGATATTCAGTCATTAAAAAATAATGTCTCACAACTTAAAAAAGTTGAAGCACAAATCAAACGTGATAAAGACAAACTCGAAAAATTAGATAAAATTCATGATCTAGCAGAAGATATTGAACTTAATAAAGATCAACAAGCCATCAATCAATTAATTGACCAACTCAATTGGATCGAAAAACGTGAAGCATTCATCAAAGCCAATGAAGCACACATGGATCAATTGGACCAACGTCTTGATTATTTAAGAGAATTAAAATCAGATATTGATGAGCAAACAGATAAAAGCGAGCAAGATATCATCGCACTTGAGCGTGCTAAAAACGATAGTGATGTTGCAAAAATGGTGGCATCTTATCAAACGGATTTAGCAAAAAAAGCATCAGACTACGAAAAACAAAAAGATATTTTAGATGATGTTAAAAAAACAGTAATTAAAGAGTTTGAAGTGTTAAAAGAACTGCAACACTTTATTCCTAATTCAACCTTCAAAGGCTTTGTTGAATATGTTCAAGTTAACCAGGATCAACTCGATTCAAATGAATTGTCACATCATTTATCGATGATTCATACTGAAGTGTCTGCCTATATGCAAGCCTATCATATTGAGCGCAATCAATTAGAAAATGATAAGCGCACACTATCAGAGGATATTAGAGCAATTTCAGGACGTCTCAATCAACTTAAAAAACATGTTAAAACATATCCTTTTCATGTCGCGAAACTCATGCGTGCTTTAAATGAAAGATTATCAAATCATTATCAAAAAGAAATTGTTGTTAGACCTTTATGTGAACTGATTGAAATCACAGAAGAGCCATGGCGTCATGCCGTTGAAGGATATTTGGGTTCACAACGCTTTGACTTGATTGTTGACCCAGCATATTTTAATGATGCACTCGATATCTATGATGATGTTAGACAGACAGAAGCTATTTATGGTGTAGGGTTGGTCAACACACAAAAAATTGAATCCTTTGGTGAAGCAAACCCACTCAGTTTGGCATCAAAGATCACCTCTGATTTTCCTTACGCACGTCAATATGTCAACATGCTGTTAAATGGTTTAACCACAGTTGAAGACATTCATCAGTTAAAAAATCACTCAAGAGCGATTAGTCAATCATGCATGACCTACATCAACCATACAGCACGACAAATCAATCCTCGCACCTATGAAGTCCCTTATATTGGACAAAAAGCAACCCAACTTCAAATCACACTAGAAGAACATGCGCTAAGTGTGCTTGAGGACAAACTGAATAAACTTTACGACCTTACAGAAAAAAATGATAAAATTGTAAGGCTTTTACAACAAAGTAAAGCCAATCAACTCATTCATCAAAATCAATTGCGCTACTTTGAACTCATTAAGCAAACACGTAAAGCCTATCTTCAAATTGATGCGCAGCTCCAAGCCATTGAAAAAGACAGTGCATTAGCAGAACTTGATGAAAAAATTGAAAAAGAGCGTCAAAATCGTAAAGCATTACGCAGTGAATCTGATCGCATCGTCGGTGAGATTGCCACTGTGCGTGCTGAAAAACAAAACATTTTAGATAGCACTGAGGAAGTCAAGGCTAAAATTGAAATGTATTTTACTGAACAAAAGAAATTATCCCAAAAACATCCAGAAAAACTGAGTTTAGCAAATACCCAATTTTACGCGCTAAAGATGCGTCACAAACAAGACCATGATGCCATTAGTCAATATTTGGCCCAAACCAATGTTTCATTAAACACGCAAATCATTAAAGGTGAAGCAGATTTAATTGGTCAAATGAAAGCTTATAACCAGGAGTATCATTTTGGTGGTGCACCTGATATGGATCATCTTGACCTCTACGAACAAGAAATCAATCTCATTAGAAACAATAACTTAATCAAATATGAGACCGAAGCCAGCGAACTTAGACGCAATTCAGAAGTAGGATTTAAAGAGGAATTCGTCAATAAACTTAGAGCCAGTATTGAAAATGCCCAGCAACAAATTGCTGAACTCAATATTGCACTAAAAGACAAAACGTTTGGTAGCGATCAATATCAGTTGATTTATAAAGCCAGTGATCGTATTGAATATAAAGTTTATTACGATATGATTATGGGCACAGACGCAATGAAACCAACCTTATTCACAGAAGGACTATCAAAGAAAAACGAAACCATTTTGATGGAATTATTTGAAAAAATAGCTTCTAATGACCCTGAGTTTGACCAATTAACTTACCATTACCTAGATTATCGAAACTATATGTCTTATGACATTGAAGTCATCAATAAAAACGGTAATAAATCATATTTCTCTAAAGTATCCAAAGAAAAGAGTGGTGGCGAAACACAAGTGCCATTCTATATCGTTATTGCTGCGTCGTTCCAACAACTCTTAACGAAAAACAGACGGGTTGATTCAGGCTGTATCGTCTTATTTGATGAAGCATTTAACAACATGGATGAGAGCCGTATTGATGCGATGATGAAGTTTTATAATAGTTTAAGCATCCAACTCTTAATTTCTATACCACCGCAAAGAGTCTCAAATATTATTCAGTATGTCAATACCAGCTTGGTTATTGTCAAAGACAATGATTATGCGATTGTCGAGTCATTTAAAGATGATCGGATTTTAAATGCATAAAAAGGAGATGACTAACTATTAAAAGTCAAGCACCTTTTGTAGATATACAGTAAAAACCTCCTTTAGCTAATAAAATTCGGAGGTTAGCTATGATTACATATGACTTTTACTTAACCGCCACAGTTTAAGTAATTAGTTATTTTAACTTCTTTGA
>JBLRWW010000017.1:0-29977 GCA_047921055.1 Acholeplasmataceae bacterium | reverse complement strand
CAACTTGGCATGCCGTTTAAGAAGTAAGGAGGCGTATTATGGCAAAAAAATCAAAAATAGTTAAAAATATGCAAAGACAAATAGTTGTTGATCGTTATCGCGATAAAGTTGCTGAACTCAAAGAAAAAGGTGACTATCACGCGTTATCACAACTACCAAGAAATGCATCTGCAACACGCTTAAGAAATCGTGATGCAATTGATGGACGTCCACGCGGCTATATGCGCAAGTTTGGCTTATCACGCATTAAGTTTCGTGAATTAGCACACAAAGGTGAACTACCAGGCGTTAAAAAAGCAAGCTGGTAATTAAGGAGGAAGAAACATGGTTATGACTGATCCAATTGCGGATATGTTAACTCGTATTCGTAACGCAAATAGCATGCGTCATGCTAAAGTAGAAATGCCTGCTTCGCGTTTAAAATCAGATATCTTATCTGTATTAAAACAAGAGGGATTCATTACAGACTATCAAGTCGTTAAAGATAATGCACAAGGCAAAATTGTTGTGACCTTAAAATACACTCAAACAAAAGAGCGTGTTATTAAGGGATTAAAACGGATATCGAAACCAGGTCTTCGTGTATACACATCGGTAAATGATTTACCTAAGGTACTTAATGGACTAGGCATTGCTCTAATCTCAACGTCTAAAGGTATTATGACTGATCGTGAAGCGCGTTTGGCTCAAGTTGGCGGCGAAGTACTCGCCTTCATATGGTAATTAAAGGAGGAAATTATGTCACGTATAGGAAATAAAGTGATTCAAGTTCCTGCGGCGGTTACCGTAACCGTTAGTCCAGAAAATTACGTTGTAGTTAAAGGACCTAAAGGACAACTTGAATTCCAATTCAATCAAAGATTAGGGATTAAATTAGACGGCACTGAATTATCAGTGACACGTCCTAATGATGAAATATTCACAAGAAAAATTCACGGAACAACACGCGCCTTATTGCAAAATATGGTGACAGGTGTTACCGAAGGATTTAAAAAGCAACTTGAAATTCGCGGTGTAGGTTACAGGGCAGCACTACAAGGCAATAAAGTTGTATTAAGCATGGGATTTTCACATCCCGTAGAATTAGAAATTCCAGAAGGAGTAACAGTTAACGTACCTAAAAATACTGATGTTATCATCGAAGGTACCGACAAACAAGTTGTTGGTGAATTCGCTGCTAAAATTAGAGCCGTACGTAAACCAGAACCATATCTTGGAAAAGGTATTCGTTATGTTGATGAATACGTTCCACGTAAAGCTGGAAAGACTGCTAAATAGAGGAGGACATACATATGATTAAGAAAATTTCAAAAAATGTCTCTAGACAAAAACGTCAATTACGTATTCGTAAGACAATTGAAGGTACTGCAGATCGTCCAAGATTAAACGTATATCGCTCAAATAAAGCGATTTATGCTCAAATCATTGATGACGAAAAGCAAACCACTTTATTTAGTGCCCGTAGTCAAGAAATCGGTCTTGCACATTCAAATATTGAATCTGCTAAGGCAGTTGGAAAATTAATTGCCGAAAAAGCACTTAAGGGTGGCGTCAAAAATGTCGTTTTTGATCGTAGTGGTTACTTATATCACGGACGTATCAAAGCACTTGCTGAAGCTGCACGTAGTGCTGGCTTACAATTCTAAGGAGGAAAAGACATGGCGAAAAGAGAATTCAGACAAGAAGAACAACAAGACAAACAATTCGAAGAACGCGTTGTTGCCATTAATCGTGTAACAAAAGTCGTTAAGGGTGGCCGTCGTTTCCGTTTTTCAGCCTTAGTTGTTATCGGAAATAAACAAGGCCTTGTTGGCTTTGGTACTGGAAAAGCTCAAGAAGTACCTGATGCAATCAAAAAAGCAATTGAAGATGCTAAAACAAATATGATGCAAATTCCAATTGTTGGATCAACCATTCCACATGCAATTACTGGAAACTATGGAGCAGGTAAAGTATTTCTAAAGCCAGCTTCTGAAGGTACTGGGATTATTGCTGGTGGTGCGGTACGTTCAATATTTGAACTTGCAGGTATCAACGATATATTATCTAAATCAATTGGTTCAAGAACACCAATTAATATGGTTCGTGCAACGTTTGCAGGACTTAAGGAATTAAGAACAGCAGAACAAGTCGCTGCACTTCGCGGTGTAGATGTATCGGAGTTGGCATAATGAAACTAGAAATTACATTGAAAAAAAGTTTAATTGGACGCAGACCAAATCAAAGAAAAACTGCAACTGCATTAGGATTAAAAAAGATTGATCAAGTGGTTGTTAAAGATGATAATGAAGCCATTCGTGGTATGATTAACACCATTGCCCACATGATTGAAGTCAAAGAAGTCGAATAGGAGGACAAAACCAATGTTAAACGAATTAAAACCCGTAGAGGGTGCTCGCAAGAACCGCAAACGTTTGGGTAGAGGTCCTGGTAGTGGTACTGGTAAAACTTCTGGAAAAGGACATAAAGGGCAACTTGCTCGTTCAGGTGGTGCGCCACGTCCTGGTTTTGAAGGGGGACAACTTCCTTTCTTCCAAAGAATTCCTAAAAGAGGGTTTAAAAACATTAACCGCAAAGAATTTTCAGTTGTTAACCTTTCAGATTTAAATCAATTTAACGACGGCGAAGTCATTACTCCAGAAGTATTGATTGAAAGACGTCTAGTAAATAAACTAAAATCTGGTGTTAAAGTACTTGCTAATGGCACATTAGAAAAGAAACTTACAGTTAAAGCAAATGTTTTTTCTAAAGCGGCTCAAGCAGCAATTGAAAAAGCCGGTGGAACAGTAGAGGTGATTTAAAGTGTGGTTACGTATAAAAAGAATTCTAAGTAACAAAACAGTCATGTTAAGAATTGCATTTACATTAGGTATTTTGGCAATCGTTAGAATTGGTAGTCATATTACGGTCCCACTTTTTAATGCCGATGCTATTAGAGAATTTATGTTGAATAGTGGTAGTTTTGTAGCGATTTTAAATAATTTCTCAGGACAAGCACTTGAACGATTTTCTATTCTGGCCTTAGGGATTTCTCCCTATATTACTGCATCCATTGCAGTACAATTATTACAAATGGTTATTCCACAATTCAAAGAGTGGAGTGAACAAGGCGAAACAGGTAAACAAAAACTGAATCGCGTCACACGTTATTCAGCCATTGTCTTAGCATTCCTTCAAGCGTTTGCTTTGATCGTTGGTATCAGTATTAATGGTAGTGTTTTAAGATTAGACTTAGAGCCATCATTGATTACACAATATCGTTACTTTTTCTATATTTATATGGCATTAGTGATGACAGCTGGTACTGGCTTGGCAATATGGTTAGGTGATTTAATCACTAAAAAAGGTATTGGTAATGGTACATCAATGTTAATTGTTGCTGGTATTGTTACGAGTTTACCTACCATGTGGACAACGCTTTGGACTAAATACATCCTAGCACCAACAAGAACTGGTTGGGATATTGTATGGTTTATTGTTATTATCTTGCTTTACTTTGGTATTTTATTTGGTGTTGTTTATATGCAAATTGCAACTAGAAAAATTCCGGTACAATATGCCAATAGACAAGGAAAATCAGATTCTAATATACCAATGAAGATTAACAGCGCAGGCGTTATTCCTGTCATCTTTGCATCAACGATTTTAAGTATTCCTCTGACGTTGATTGGTTTTGGCCAAAACGCCAACCAAACAACAGGATTTGTTGGATGGATTAAACAAATATTTGATTATCAAGCACCTATAGGATTTATTTTATACGTGGCATTGATTGTTGTGTTCTCATTCTTCTATGCATTTTTAACCATTGATCCTGAGAAAATATCAAACAATTTATCAAAATCAAATGCGTATATTCCTGGCGTTAGACCCGGTGAAGATACGAAAAATCATGTTGCAAGATTACTCTTTAAGATTACTGTTATCGGGACTGTTTATTTGGTTATATTGGCGATTCTGCCAATCCTCACAGCCATCGTTTTTGGATTCCAAGGTGCTGAAGCGCAAGCAATCACCATCGGCGGAACCAGCTTACTCATTATCGTAGGTGTGGCTATTGAAACAACCAATCAAGTTGAAACTGATGCAAGTAAAACAGAATACTCAGGCATTTTCAAATAATTAGAAAAGGAAGAGCGTATGCGAATTATTATCATGGGTCCGCCGGGTGCGGGCAAGGGCACTGAAGCAGAAGTGTTAATTAAACATTTTCAGATTCCGCATATTTCAACTGGCAATATATTTCGTGAGCTCTACAGAAAAGAAACAGAAGTAGGGAAAATTGCAAAAGAATTTATTAGTAGGGGCGAATTGGTTCCGGATGATATCACAAATGCAATTGTCAAAAAGAGACTTTCTGAAAAAGATGTGATTGAAAAAGGATTTCTATTTGATGGATATCCTAGAAACATCGAACAAGCAGAAGCATTAGATCAAATGCTTACTGAAAAAGGATGGACATTAGACGCAGTGATCAATATCACCGCACCTGATGAAACCATTGTCAAACGTATAGCAGGCAGACGTGTGTGTGAAACATGTGGCGCTGTATATCATATTGAACACAAAAAACCAAAAGTTGAAGGTGTCTGTGATATCGATGGTGGCAAATTAATTCATCGTAATGATGATAAAGAAAAAACAGTCCAAAATCGCTTAAGCATCTACCATGAACAAACAAAACCCATCATTGGTTACTACAAAGAGACATCAGACATTTTACACCAAATCGATGGCACGGGTACAATTGACAACACACACGCCTTAGTCATGAAGGCATTGGGTGAGACAAGTGATTCAAATTAAATCACAAAGAGAAATCGAGTTGATGCGTGAAGCCGGGCACATCTTAGAACTAACTAGACGTATGTTAGAAACACATTTAAGACCCGGTGTTAGCACACATCATCTCGACCAACTTGCCGAAGCATTTATTATTGAGCACGGAGCCACGCCTTCATTTAAAGGTTATCATGGCTTTTCAGGATCCATCTGTACTTCAATTAATGAAGTCGTTGTTCATGGTATTCCTTCTAAAAAGCACACGCTAAAAGAAGGCGACATTATCACGCTAGATTTCGGAGTAAACTATAAAGGTTATCATGCGGATTCAGCAACAACTTATCCCATTGGCGTGATTAAAGATGACATTAAACAATTGCTTGATGTCACTGAAAAAGCACTATATGTTGGATTAGAAAAAGCGAAGCCAGGCAATCATGTGTCAGATATCTCAGCAGCTATTGAAGCATTTGTCAAACCTTATGGATATGGCATTGTTGAGGAATTTACTGGACATGGCATTGGCCGAGAATTACATGAAGAACCCTATGTTCCCAATTTTGGGAAAGCAGGACTAGGCCCTATTATGAAACCGGGTATGACATTTTGTGTTGAACCCATGATTAATTTAGGGACAAAACACGTCAAAGTGTTAAGAGATAATTGGACAACCATTACAACCGATCGCAAACCGAGTGCACATTTTGAGCACATGATTGTGATTACAGATACTGGATATGACATTTTAACCACATTAAAAAAGGAGTGAATCTATGGCAAGAGAAGATTTAATCGAAGTAGAAGCTAAAGTTGTAGAAGTATTGCCAAATACGAAATTTAAAGTTGAATTACAAAACGGCCATATTGTATTGGCTCATGTTTCTGGTAAAATCCGCATGCATAACATACGCATTTTACCTGGTGACAAAGTAACAGTAGAACTGTCACCATATGATCTATCACGCGGTCGCATTACATACCGCCGCAAATAAGGAGGAATCACATATGAAGGTAAAAGCTTCAGTCAAAAAAAGAAGTGAAGACGATATTATCGTGAGACGTAAGGGCAGAGTTTACGTCATTAATAAAAAAAATAGAAGACACAACCAAAGACAAGGTTAATTAGGAGGAACTATGGCAAGAATAGCAGGCGTCGACATTCCACGCGATAAACGGGTCGTGGTTTCGTTGACTTATGTTTACGGCATTGGGTTACCAACAGCCAAAGACATATTAAAAAAAGCAGACGTGAGCGAAGAAACACGCGTCAATGCATTAACAGAAGATGAGTTGAATCGTATACGTACAGAAGTAACCAACTACATGGTAGAGGGTGATTTACGTCGTGAAGTGACATTAAATATTAAACGTTTAATGGAAATCGGTTCTTATCGTGGTATCCGTCATCGTAAAGGATTACCTGTACGCGGTCAAAACACAAGAAACAATGCCCGCACACGTAAAGGTAAACCAAAGGCGATTGCCGGTAAGAAGAAATAAGGAGGAATAAAACATGGCACGTAAAAAAACGACAAAACGTCGCATAAAGAAAAATATTCCCCTAGGTGTTGCACACATTCATACAACGTTTAACAATACAATTGTTACCATTACTGACTTACAAGGTAATGCTATCGCTTGGAGTAGTGCAGGTGCATTAGGGTTCAAGGGTAGTAGAAAATCAACACCATTTGCTGCACAAATGTCAGCAGAAGCGTGTGCAAAATCAGCAATGGATAACGGTATGCTTAAAGTTGAAGTTTCAGTCAAAGGCCCAGGCCCAGGACGTGAAGCAGCGATTCGTTCACTTCAAGCAGCAGGTTTAGAAATTACTGCAATTAAGGATGTAACACCAGTTCCACATAATGGATGTAGACCACCAAAACGTCCTCGTGGATAATCTTAGGAGGGGAAGCTTGTGAAAGAATTAAAGTTTGAAAAACCAACCGCAGTCGAAGAGATTTCAGTTGATGGTTTTAAAGGTAAATATACCATTAAACCTTTAGAACGTGGTTATGGGATTACTTTAGGCAATGCGTTAAGAAGAGTACTATTATCATCTTTACCAGGCGCAGCCATTGTCAATGTTAAAATTGATGGCATCGAACACGAATTTTCAACCATGGAAGGCATCTATGAAGATGTCATGGGAATTATTCTTAATTTGAAAAAAGTTGTCTTTAGAGTAGATTCAGAAGATTCAGATTTTGAACAAAAAATAGAACTTTACGCAGTTGGCGAAGGCGTTGTCACCGCAGCTGATTTTAATCATGTTGATGGTGTTGAAATCATCAATCCAGACCAAGTGATTGCAACCCTTTCAGAATCTGGGAAGCTATCAATGGAAGTGACTGTACGTCGCGGCGTTGGTTATGTGAATGCTGACAAAAATAAAGTTTATAGTCGTAACGAGAAAAGTGTTATTGCAATCGATTCAATTTACACGCCCGTTAATCGTGTTTCTTATCATGTTGAAAAAACAAGAGGAGATGCTGACGAGTTGTTGATTGAACTAGAAACCAATGGTGCAATTCAGGCAAAAGATGCACTCGCACTTGCTTCAAAAATGTTGATTGATTATTTCAATGTCATTGTTGAGATTAGTGAAAAAGCAGCCAATGCAGACTTTATTTATGAACAAGAAGATGAACCAACTAACAAAAAACTTGAAATGAAAATCGAGCAACTAGATTTATCTGTTCGACTATTTAATAGTTTAAAGCGTTCAGGTATTTATACAGTCGCTCAAATTATTCGATTAACTGAAGAAGATGTGATGCGTTTTAGAAGTTTAGGTAGAAAATCTTTTAAAGAACTAAAAGAAAAATTAGCTGAACATGGTCTAGAATTTGAAAACACGTCTAATAGAGATTCGAAATTTATATTTGACGATGAAGAAAAGGAGTAAATCATGGGTTATAGTAGATTAAGACGCAATAGCGATCAAAGAAAAGCTCTACTTCGTGACTTAGTGACAGACATCATTATTAATGAGCGCATTGTTACCACCGAAGCAAAAGCAAAAGAATTACGTAAATTAGCTGATCGTATGGTTACATTGGCCAAAGATGGTTCTTTAAGCGCAAGAAGACAAGCAGCTGAAACAGTTCGTTTTGAAGAAGTTAAAGAAGGACAAAACGCACTTCAAAAATTGTTTTCTGAAATTGGACCTCGCTACCAAGAACGTAACGGTGGTTATACACGTATCATCAAAACAGTGCCACGTCGCGGTGATGCCGCACCAATGGCAATTATTGAATTTGTATAAAACAAGCGAAAGCTTGTTTTTTTTAGCTGAATTTCGGCATTATAACTGCTGACGTGTTATAATATAAATACGCAAGAAACAAGGGACTGACGCCATATGACACCATTAAAGAAAAGACATAAATCACTCATTTTAAGCATCTTATTATTGATGCTTTCTTTCGTGTTAATCGCATGTGAATTTATTTTTGAAGGCCCCACATACCAAACAGACGATGTTTTAGAAGCCATTGAAATTACCTATGCTGAAGATGAGGATCATTCACAAGTTACACAAGATATTATATTAATCGATCAGCTCGATGCCTATCCTTTAGCAACCATCACCTGGGAAAGTTCTCATCCGAATATTATCACAGCTAGCGGTTTAGTGACTAGACCAGAAGAAGATACGACTGTTTTTCTTATTGTTAATGTACGCGTAGGATCTGTTTCTAAGCAGAAAATATTTGAAGTCACTGTTAAAGGCACATCAACAGATGATACCGATCAAATGGTTATTGATAACGCTATTGATACGATAGATATTATTTATCAAGGTGATGATTATAAGGATTCAGTTACAACCGATTTGGTTTTAACAACTGAAGATTCTACCTATCCATCAGTAGAGATGACTTGGGTAAGTTCACACCCTCTAATTATTTCTAATGAAGGTGTTGTTACTAGACCACTTCATGATGCTGTCGTGCGGTTGACGGTTACTGTTTTATTAAACAATATAACTGAAGAAAAAATATTTGATGTGACTGTTAAGGGTACTTTAATTCAAAGCACATATACAGTTGTCATCTATTATGAAGCTGTCGCTGAGGCCACATATGAGCTCATTTCAACCGAAGACATATCATCATTTGTTGGCGATGAGATTACGCTCAATGAGATTTTAGTCGATGGATTTGTACTCAATCAAGAATTAAGTGTATTAAGTGGTACAGTCGAAGATGAAGGACTCACCTTGACTTATTATTATGATCGCGTTGTTTATCGCGTTGAGTATTATGAATCAGATGTCTTGATTGGCTATGAAGATGTGAAGTTTGGTGGCACACTTACTGAAGTACCAGTTGTATCAAAAGAAGGATATGAATTTAATGGTTGGTCAACATCGGTAGATGGGCCTGCCTTTGATATCAATAAACCGATTGATGCTGCATACACACTCTATCCATTATGGCGCACGCCAACCGTATATTTACCTTATTATAGCGATTTAACCGATGCGACAGGCGCAGCCTTATTGGCAGAACTCAATGCTATTTTAAATCGTGGCGTCACGATGCAAACATACGGCGATGCACGTTATATCTTACAAGAGTCAGATGTTGATCCTCAAAACAGCAACAACATTATATTAGTTTATAGAGGCACTTCTGTTAATGCAACATGGGATAGTGGCATTACATGGAATAGAGAGCATGTCTGGCCACAATCTTATTTGGGTGTTTCAACCAACAACAGCAGTCGTCATGTTGGCGCGGATTTACATAATTTAAAACCAGCGAATCCTAGCGAGAACTCATCAAGAGGCAATAAATATTTCGCTTGGACCACGACAGCAGATGCCTATGAACCGCGTGATGAGGTTAAAGGTGATGTCGCGCGCATACTATTTTATATGGTTGCGATGTATGATTATTTAGAGTTGATTAATAGCACACCATCAACCTATCAAATGGCCATGTTAGATATTTTATTAGAATGGCATGAACAAGATCCGGTAGATGATTTTGAAAGATATCGCAATGAAGTCATCTACACATACCAAAACAACCGGAATCCATTTATTGATCACCCTGAATTGGTGGATTTAATATGGAATGATAACACAACCGTACAGTCACATACACATTATATGATTAACGTATCCACACATCCAATGGTCATCGAGTCTAAAAAACCATTGATGTTGATATAAAAAAAAGAGAAAGGGATTATAACAATGAAATTTAATGAGTTTAAGTATGAAAGACCCAACTTAGAAGAAATCAGACAAGAGATTGAAGGGTATATTTCAGTGATTGGTGAAGATAAGTCTTTAGAAGAAGAAATCAGTGCGATTGAAAAGGTTTTTCAACTAAATGACCGTATTTTCACACAAGCATCACTCGTATCAGTTAGAAATAGCATCGATACAAGAGATGAGTTTTACGAAAAAGAACAAGCGTTTTTTGATGAAAATTTACCGAATTTACAACAATACGAACATATGTTTGTAGCAAAATTACTTGTTTCTAAACATCGTGAAGCGCTAGAGAAAAAATTCGGAAGCCTTATCTTTAAAAAAGGCGAGCTTGCACAAAAAACATTTGCTCCTGAGATCATTGGTGATCTTCAACAGGAAAACAAATTATCAACCGAATACTCTAAACTTTTAGCAGGTGCTAAAATTGAGTTTCAAGGCAATACCTATACTTTAAGTCAAATGGCACCATTTGCACAAGATAAAGACCGTGAAGTCAGACGGACATCACAACTTGCAGTGTCTCAATTTTTTGCTGATAACGAAGCGCAAATCGATCGTATCTATGATGACATGGTAAAGGTTAGAACAAAAATTGCACATCAATTAGGCTATGATAATTTTGTTCAATTAGGCTATGACCGCTTTGGTAGAACAGATTATAATGCTTCAGATGTCAAGACGTATCGTGATCAAATATTTCAAGACATTGTGCCGCTCGTCACAGAACTGACAAAACGTAAAGGTCAAAGACTCGGCATTGAAGACCCTAAATATTATGACTTAGCATTATCATTTTTATCAGGCAATCCAACACCTAAAGGTGATCGTGCGTGGCAAGTTGAAAAAGCCAAAAAAATGTATGAAGCAATGTCACCAGAAACAAATGAATTCTTTAATTTTATGCTCAATCATGACCTTCTAGAACTCGACAGTAAACCTGGCAAACAAGGCGGCGGATATTGCACGTATTTACCAGATTATCGTGCACCATTTATTTTCGCTAACTTTAATGGTACAGCACATGATGTTGATGTATTAACCCACGAAGCAGGACATGCGTTTCAGGTCTATCAATCAAGAGATCATATTCCTGAGTATCGTTGGCCAACCATGGAAGCAGCTGAAATTCATTCAATGAGTATGGAATTTTTAGCATGGCCATGGATTCATGAGTTTTTCTTAGAAGATACTGAAAAGTATAAATTTACACATCTTGCTGGTGCAATCTCGTTTCTTCCTTATGGCGTTTTAGTTGATGAGTTCCAACATCATATCTATGACAAACCCGAATTGACACCAAATGAGAGAAAAGCTTTATGGCGAAAGTTAGAGAAAAAATACTTACCATTTAAAGACTATGACGATAACGAAATGCTTGAAAAAGGCACTTTCTGGTTCCGTCAAGGACATATCTTTGGGGCTCCATTTTATTATATAGATTACACACTTGCACAAGTATGTGCCTTCCAATATTGGGTCTTATCAAGAGAAGATCACAGTAAAGCCTTTGAAAGCTATCTTAAACTGTGTCGCCTTGGTGGTTCAAAGAGCTTTGTTGAATTGATTGAAAGCGCGAACCTTCAAAATCCATTTTTAAAAGGTACTGTATCTCAAATAGTTAAGCCAATTAAAGCATACTTAGACAGCGTTGATGATTTAAAATTCTAGACATATAATAAACTAAAAAAGGGCCTATTTAGGCCCTTTTATGTTGTTTGTAGCTTTAAATATTTAATGACTGATTCGGCAGTATTCATGCCATCATAGACAGCTTTAGCAATTTGTAATTTACCGCCAATAATATCTCCTGCAGCAAACAGTCCAGGAATATTTGTTTGGTAATTTTCATCTACACTGACATTACCCTTTTCAACAATAACCCCCAATTGAGAAGCAAATTCTAGTGAGCTTGGTGCACCAATGGCTAGAAAGACACCATCAACGGGATATTTATTTAAATGGGTTTCGATATGGGTTACCTTTTGATCACCGATAAGCGCTTTTAAAGGTTCGAAAATAACAGGTAAATCAAGTGTATCAGTCAACGTATCACCATTTGTAAAAACAGTAATGTCATCAGTTAATCGTTTTAAGTAGTTGAGTTCATTTTGCATATAAGCACCACTACCAATAACAGCTAATTTTTTCTTTTTATAAAAATAACCGTCACAGGCGGCACACATGCTAACGCCTTTGCCTTTATACGTTCTAAATCCTGGCACATCAAGGGTTAATCGAACTTTACCAGTGGCCAGTATGACTGTTTTTGAGGTGAAAGTATCACTTTTTGTTTTAATCTCAAAAAATGAACCACGATCAAATAATGCAATGACATCATCAGTGATCACTTCTATACCCAAGCGCTTGGCTTGATCGATACCTCCAGAAATAAGTGCATTACCTGAGATTGGATCTTTGAAACCATAGTAGTTTTCAATGGTTTTAGGGTAATCCTTGAGTGCGCCAAAATCTTTACCAATCACCAAACAATCAATATTGGATCGCTTTAAGTAAATGGCAGTTGATATTCCCGCAGGACCACAGCCAATAATGGTTGCCTGTCTCATACTATACGCCTAATAGTTTTTTTAGTTTTTCTTTACTGTGTACGCCGATTTGTGTTTCAACAATCTCACCATTTTTAAAAATAATGATGGTTGGAATACTCATCACTTGATATTCATCAGCAATCTCAGAAGCGTCATCACAATCTAGTTTGCACACTTTCGCGATGCCTTTAACATCTTCACTGAGTTCTTCTAAAATGGGCGCGACACGATGACATGGGCCACACCAGTTTGCCCAAAAATCAACTAAGACAGGTACCTTACTTTCAAGGACTTCTTTTTTAAAATTTGATTCGTTTAAATGAATGATCATAGGATCAACTCCTTCGATAAATCTATACCTCTATTATAGCGGAAATGACGCAATTTTAACAATGAAAAACTTTTTCGTTGAATTTCTTATATTTATAGCATTATATGCTAAAATATATTTACTAATTGCCATCCTATGTTATAATGTTAAGGTATGAATTGCAGGTGACAAGCATGATAAAAATTAAAGATTTAGGGTTTTCTTACAACGGCGTTGATGAAGCTTTAACCAACGTCAGTTTAAACATAAAAAAAGGATCATGGGTTTCAATCTTAGGACATAATGGTAGCGGAAAATCAACATTATCAAAATTAATGGTTGGTTTGCTTAAACCATCATCGGGTGAGATCTATATCGATGACCTTTTATTATCAGAAGAACACCTCAAAGAAATCCGCAAAAAAATCGGTATTGTATTTCAAAATCCTGATAACCAATTTGTTGGTGTTACAGTAAAACACGATATTGCTTTTGGATTAGAAAATCAAAATATTGACCATGACATCATGGTTGAAAAAATTAATTACTACGCCAAATTGGTTGGGATGGAAGATTTTTTAGGCAAAGAACCCCACCAACTTTCTGGCGGACAAAAACAACGCGTAGCCATTGCTGGTGCGCTTGCTATGGAACAAGACATTATGATTTTGGATGAAGCGACATCAATGCTTGACCCTGAAGGGACAAGAGACATTGTTGAACTCATCCAAAAATTAAATAAACAATACAATAAAACAATCGTGACCATTACACACGATTTGTCTTTTGCTGCGTTCAGTGACCAACTCATCGTTTTAAAAGATGGAAAAGTCATTGATTCAGGCACACCAAAAGAAGTATTTGAGCATGAAGAGCTATTAAAATCTTCAAATCTGGAATTACCTTTCGCTTTAAGTATTTACAAAGAAATTAAAAAAGATGAAAAGGCAAATCCGAAGCTTGTGGAGGCATTATGGGCATTCAATTCTCAAACGTAGGATATGCGTACAAGGGTCATAAAGTTACTTATGACGCCATTAAAAATATTAATATTAAAATTGAAGCTAAAGGTGAATTTATAGCTATTTGTGGTGAAACAGGTAGTGGGAAATCCACCTTAGTTCAGCATATGAATGCACTTTTATTGCCGACGTCTGGGACCCTTAACGTTTTTGGGCAAAAACTACCACCGAAGCGAAAAGAAAAGATTAACCATTTGCGTCAAACCGTTGGGCTTGTGTTTCAATTTCCTGAATATCAACTGTTTGAAGAAACCATCATTAAAGATATTATGTTTGGACCTAAAAACTTTAAGTCAACGGAAGAACAAGCCTTTGAAAAAGCAAAAAAAGCTGCTGCTATTGTAGGTATTGATGCATCCATGTTTGACCAATCCCCCTTTAGAATTAGTGGTGGACAAATGCGCCGAGTTGCTGTTGCAGGTATTTTGGCTATGGAACCAGAAATTTTGGTTTTAGATGAACCCACGAGAGGGCTAGATCCTAAAGGCCGTAAAGATTTAATGAAGATTTTTGAAGGACTACATGCAGAAGAAGATAAAACGATTATTATGATTTCACATGATATGGATCTTGTGGCACAATATGCCAAACGTGTGATTGTATTAAAAGAAGGCGAAGTTGTCTTTGATGGAAAAAAAGAAGACTTGTTTGACCATAGTCGCTTTCAAGAGTTTTCACTAGACTTACCAACACCCTTAAAAATTCTGAAACATTTGAATCAAACCTTAAACATACCTTATAAGCCACAATACAGTTATAAGGATCTTTTAGCGTATCTTAAGGGGGTCTCTTATGAATAACATCACTATTGGTCAATATATCCCTGGAAATTCCTTTTTACATCGCTTGGACCCACGTGTAAAATTACTCAGTTTGGTCTTGATGCTCGTCGCTATTTTTATTATTCCAATTCGTCTTGATATCATACCGATTATATCCATGGCATCCATTTCGGTTTTTATTGTGTTACTCACAATATTAAGTGGCGTTTCAATTAAAAAGGTTTTAAATGGTCTGAGACCGATTGTATTTTTATTAACGTTCACCTTCTTTATTCAGTTGTTTTATGTGACAGAAGGACAGTTGGTTGTTGAGCCCATATTAATGAGCCTTTCTTTAACAAGCATTTTAGGACTGATTCTATTTTTCTTTTTCTATCATTGGTCCAAAAAGTATGTTAAATTTAGAATTCTTTATTTCTTTTTAGCTGTTATTATTGTCTTTGTGATTCAAGCGTTATTACCATACATCCCTTTTTATCAATATGAACTTAAAATATACGATCAAGGCCTTATGCGGGCTGGATTTATATTTGTGAGAATTGCCAATGTCATTGTATTATCGTCCCTTTTAACATTTACAACAATGACAACCGATTTAAACTACGGCATTGAATCGCTATTAAAACCACTTAAGATCATTAAAGTGCCTGTTGATGTTTTAGCGATGATGTTATCGTTGACATTAAGATATATACCAACCTTGTTAGGCGAAACAGAAAAGATCATGAAAGCACAAGCGTCTCGCGGTGTTGACTTTAAAGAAAGCAAGTTTAAAGACAAAATTCTTCAAATTATATCGCTATTGATCCCAGTCTTTGTCATCTCGTTTAAGCGCGCAGAGGACTTAGGAAACGCCATGGAGGTCAGAGGGTATGTCATCGGTGAAAAACGTACCAAAATCGATTTATATACCATTGGCTTTAAGGATTTCGTCTCCATGTCAGTCATTATTGGCATCCTAGCAGCCATTATCTATTTTAGGATTCAAGTATGAGATATTTGGTCACCGTTAGCTATGATGGGACTGCCTATCATGGATTTCAAAGACAAATCAATGCTGTTGGCATTCAAACAATCATTGAAAAAGCATTACGCTTAATGACACAAACAGAAATCACCATTCATGCTGCCGGTCGGACAGATAAGGGTGTGCATGCCATAGGACAAACATTTCATTTTGATAGTGATCTTGCTATTGATATTAAAACATGGCAAAAAGCACTTAATGATCGATTGCCGCTAGATATACGAATTGATTCAATGAAGAAAGTGTCTTCTGATTTTCATGCAAGGCACAGCGCAAAATCAAAAATATATCGTTATGTGATTGCTAAAAAACCGAGTACAGTATTTACGAAAAATTATGAGGTTTATATACCCAACCTTCATATCGATGATATGACAAAAGCTTTGAAACATCTTGAAGGCACTCATGATTTTAAAGGGTTTTGCCAATATGTTAAGGGCAAACCTACTGAAAAAACGATTTATCACGCATCATTTAAAGAAACACAAAAACATTATATATTCACCTTTCATGGCAATAGCTTTTTAAAATATATGGTGCGTTCGATGATGGGCACCTTGATTGAAATCGGCCAAGGCAAAAAAGAACCACAAATCATTTTAGATATTTTAGAGACGAAAAACCGTAAATTAGCAGGCAAAACAGCAGAAGCCAGAGGCTTATTTTTAGTTAAAATTAATTATAAATAATGATATAATCATATCATAGGGAGAGGGTCTTATGTTTATTACATTTGAAGGCGGAGAAGGTTCAGGCAAAACATCATTAATCACCAACATATACGAAGCTTTAAGCAAAAAACACGCAGTGATTAAAACCAGAGAACCTGGCGGCAGTTTGGTTGCTGAAGCTATTAGAGACGTTGTTTTGAACCCCAAATACCATGATATAAAAACACATACTGAAGCGTTGTTATATGCCGCTTCAAGAGCACAACATTTAGATGAAGTCATCAAGCCAGCCCTTGATAAAGGGATGATTGTTTTATGTGATCGTTATATCGATAGTTCGCTTGCATATCAGGCCATTGCTAGAAACCTTGGTCTTGATTTTGTCTTAGATATAAACCAGTATGCATTAAAAACAATGCCTGAGCTCACCATATATATTGACTTAGATCCAATCATTGGTCTCAAAAGGATTTCAAATCGCTTGGATTTAGATCGCTTAGATCAAGAAAACCTAGATTTCCATAAAAATGTTAGAAACGGATATTTAACACTTGTTGAAACATATCCTCATCGCCTAATTAAAATTGATGGGACACAATCTCTAGAAGCCATTACAGCAGAAGTCCTTAAAGAAATTGAAGCACGCCTATGAAACAAGCCTTACGTTTTTTTGAAAATGCACATGCCAAAGATCGTTTGGCCCATCTCTACTTAAT
The DNA here is from genome assembly GCA_047921055.1 of Acholeplasmataceae bacterium. Classification (GTDB taxonomy): domain Bacteria; phylum Bacillota_I; class Bacilli_A; order Acholeplasmatales; family Acholeplasmataceae; genus JBLRWW01. Next base: position 12,885 of record JBLRWW010000017.1, on the reverse strand, counting down.
TCACGGACTCAAGGGGAGCGGCAAACTTAAACTCGCATTAGAAGTTTCTTTTTTGATATTAAGAAACGAGCATACCTTTGATGAAACGTTAAAAAAACAAATCTTTGACCGCAAGATTCCTAATGTGATGGTCATTGAGCCAGATGGGGCAACCATTAAAAAAGAACAAATTATGGATTTGCAAAAAGAGTTCTCTAAGACATCGCTTGTCAGCGGTTCAAGAATCTACATTATTTCTCAAGTTGAAAAAATGACAGTGGCAGCATCCAATTCACTGCTTAAATTTATGGAAGAACCAAGCAATAAACAAACCTACGGATTTTTACTGACAGATGACCAAGATGTTGTCTTGCCGACGATTAAGTCACGCAGTCAACATGTTGGTTTAAAAAGTTTAGATGAAGTGTCATTAAAAAATGTATTGTTAGAAGAACAAGTTGATCCGGCAATGGCAGCGATTCTTCCATATTTAACTAAAAATGTTGATGAAGCCATGACGCTATCGATTGATCCTAATTACATTGAAATGATGCATTTGATCAAAGAGTTTGCTGAAGCATGGCAAGACAAACAACAATCCTTGGTTTTATTTTTTCTAAGAAATGCAAGGTTGGTGACCATTGATCGTGTGTATTTTAAATCATTTTTAGAACTCTTATTACTCTTTTTCTTGGATCTTATTTATTACAAGACAAATCAACCGATTGTTATGGAATTTATGAAAGAAGATATTCAAAGCGCAAGCGCACGTCTTTCCATTGATCATATCGAAAAAATAACGGCATACATTAAAGAAACCATCAAAAAACAAACGTACTATATCAATATGGATCTTGCACTAGACCATTTGGCATATATGTTAGACCAAAGCAGGTGAAGGCATGAAAGTAGCATTGATACAATTTAAAGAAGCTGGGAAAAAATACTATTTTTCTTATGGCAACTTAGAACTAGAAGAAAAAGACGCCGTGGTTGTTGAAACCGTTCGTGGTATTGAAATCGGCTATGTATATTTTTTTAAGGATATTGATGAAAATGAATTGGTTAGTGAATTAAAACCAGTCATTAGAAAAGCAACCGAAGAAGACCTTAAAGAAGAAAAATATAATCAATCACTTGAGCATGACATTATTGAGACCACAAAAGGTCTTGCTAAAGAGTTAGAACTTGAGATGAAAGTGATGGCAGCCGAATATACACTAGACAGAAAACGTCTTTTAATTTATTTTGAGGCAGAAAACCGGATTGATTTTAGAGACTTGGTCAGACGGATTAGTGAAATATATCATACACGGATTGAACTTAGACAAATTGGACCCAGAGATGCCGCGAAGATGATTGGTGGTATTGGGCCTTGTGGATTGATTTTATGCTGCTCAACATTTATTGGCGAGTTTGATGCAGTGTCCATTAAAATGGCAAAAAATCAAAACATTTCATTAAATCCTCAGAAAATATCTGGTGTCTGTGGCAAGCTATTATGTTGCATTAAATATGAAGATGAACAATATACAGAGCTTAAAGCACTATTACCAGACTATAACGATAAAGTGATGTCTGAAAAAGGTGAGGCACGCGTGATTGACATGAATATTTTGAGTCAAAAACTCAAACTTAAATATGATGAAGATCACACCATAGAGTGGGTCAAACTTGATGATGTGACATTGGTAAAACCGTGAAAAGACAGTTGATTGGATCTGATTTATGGATTGAACAAGATCCGGATCAAGCATTTAATTTAGATACCATTTTGCTTAAAGACTTTATTCGTGTACCTAAAAAAACAACACGCATCTTAGACTTTGGTACAGGCACCGGTGTCCTAATGCTCTATGTATCTGAAAAAACAAAAGCAAAAATCACAGGGATTGAATTACAAGAGACGAGATACCAAAAGGCACTGATAAATATTAAGTTAAACGCACTTGATCACCAATTATCTTGTGTCTTAAAAGATATTAATAGTCTTGACTTAAATGACTTTAAAGATATTGATTTGATTGTATCAAATCCACCTTTTTTCAAACTTAATGATCAACAGAAAACCAATCTAAGCGATGAAAAAACCATCGCAAGACACGAAGTCGCCATGACGCTTGAACAGCTCATTATGAAAGCCGCGTTGTGTTTAAAGTTTGGTGGGAGTTTTCAGCTGATCCACAGACCTGATCGATTGGGTGAATTGGTGTCACTCATGCAAAAATATCACTTTGAAGTTAAGCGTATCAAAATGGTACATCCTTACGCGCATCAAAAAGCCAATCATGTTTTAATCGAAGCGACAAAAAACGGAAAGCCAGGCGTGATTGTTGAACCGCCTATGATTTTATATCAAGATAAGCATCAGATGACTGATGCGCTTAAAAAACTATATGGAGGGGTATAAATGTTATTAAGTACTTTAAACAGAAAAGAGAAACTTAAATTTTTAGACCTTGCATTACACATGGTTTCTGTCGATGGAGAGCCTACAGCATTCGAACAAAGACTATTAAATATGATGGTGGCAGAAGTTGGTGATGGCATTGTCAAAGAATATCAATTTTCTTTAAGTCAATCACTAGAAGAAACCTTGAGTTTTTTTGACCAATGCAGTCGACCAGTAAAAAACATATGTTATCTTAACTTATTAAGACTCACGATGTTTGATGATTTTTACAACACTGTAGAACATTATTTTCTAGAAGATATACGTGAACGGTTTTCAATTACCGAGTTTAAGAAAAAACAATTGATGCGTGCCGTCTACATGGAAAGAGATTTAAAAGAGCGTGCCAAACGCTTAGTGAACTACTAATGCAAAAGAGTTTTAAAGAAGATAAACCAACGCTTTATATTGTGTCAACACCCATTGGTAATTTAGGAGACATAACTTACCGTGCCATTGAGATCTTAAAGTCAGTTGACATCATTTTGGCTGAAGATACGAGAACCTCAGGAGTGCTTCTATCACACTATGAGATTAAAACACCTATGATGAGTTATCATATGCATAACGCATCTGGCAGAATGCCACAAATGATTGAATACCTAGAACAAGGAAAAAACTTAGCTTTAATTTCAGATGCCGGGACACCAGGCATTAGTGATCCAGGTGATGAAATCATCCAAAGAGTCATAGACGCTGGTTTTCATGTGGTTGCTATTCCGGGCGCTTCGGCCTTGTTGGCAGCGCTACTAAGTTCAGGGCTATCTTTAAAATCATTTACATTTATTGGTTTTTTGCCAAGAAAAGTTGGTGAATTAAAAAATACACTGGAAGACCTTAAAGCATCAAAAGAGACATTGATCTTTTATGAATCACCACAACGGATTAAAAAAACCATCGATTACCTTTATGAAATCTTTGGCAACCGAGCGGTTGCTTTATGTCGGGAACTCACCAAAACATTTGAATCGATTCTTAGAACCGATTTAAAACAGGCGCAAGCCATTGAGCACGACACCCGTGGTGAATATGTGATTGTTGTATCAGGTAACACCGATCTTCATCCTTATGAATCGATGGAAGTCGTTGCGCTTGTCAACCACTTTATCAATATGGGGTTTGAAGAAAAAGATGCATTAAAACAAGCAGCAAAAGCTAAAAAAACAACCAAGAGCGAGATATATAAAGCGTACAAGATTTTCCAACAAAAGACTTGATTTTATTGGTGAATCATATATAATGAATCTAGAATAGGCAATGAGAAAAAGAGTAGTTAAAACACGTTTTAAAGAGAGGTCATGGCTGGTGTAAATGATCAAACGATTTTAACGAACATGGTTTTTGAGCCTTTTGGTCGATAAGTAGATCAAACGTATCTCTGCGTTAAAGAGTTTAAGGTGCTAAGCGATTGCTTAGAACTAAGGTGGTACCGCGATTATGTCGTCCTTAGCTATTTTAAGGGCGATTTTATTTATTTTAAAAGGAGTGATTCACATGGAAAAAAAACCATATTATTTAACAACAGCCATTGCATATAGTTCAGCCATACCTCATATCGGTAACGTATATGAGGCTATATTAGCAGATGCCATTGCAAGGTTTAAACGTCTAGAAGGGTATGATGTGTTATTTCAAACAGGTACCGATGAGCATGGACAAAAAATTGAAACGAAAGCAAGCGATAACGAACTTTCACCACAAACTTATGTGGATCATATTTCATCTGAAATTATGCGTATTTATGACATGATGCACGTGAGTTATGATCAGTTTGTTAGAACAACCGATCAAAAACATATCAGAGCTGTACAAAAGATATTTAAAAAACTTTATGATCAAGGCGATATCTATTTAGGTAAGTACGAAGGTTGGTACTCCATCGCTGAAGAGGCGTATGTTTTAGAAAAGGATATTGTTGATGGTAAAGCACCCGGTGGTGATATACCCGTTTGGACAAGTGAGGCAGCATATTTTCTAAAACTAACACCGTATCAAGACAGATTGGTTGATCACATCAAGTCACACCCAGAATTTATTGAGCCAGAATCAAGACGTAATGAAATGATTCAAAACTTTTTATCAGAGCCACTACCTGATTTATGCATTTCCAGAACATCTTATACATGGGGTGTCCCAGTCGATTTTAATAAAGGACATGTTGTTTATGTATGGATTGATGCCTTAAGTAATTACATCACAGGGCTTGGTTATGCGCCTGATCAGGAAACAACCGAAAAATTTAAAACCTATTGGCCAGCAGATGTTCATTTGATTGGCAAAGATATTTTAAGATTTCACACCATCTATTGGCCCATTATATTAATGGCTTTGGGTTTAGAACTACCTAAATCAGTTTTTGGACACCCATGGATCTTAATTAATAAAGGCAAGATGAGTAAATCAACAGGTAATGTGATGTATACCGATCACTTGGTCAAGCATTTTGGTGTGGATCCAATTAGATATTATGTCTTACATGAAATTCCTTTTGCTCAAGATGGGAATATGACGTATGAACTCATTATTGAACGCAATAACAGCGATTTAGCGAACACTATTGGTAATTTGGTGAATCGTACCATAGGCATGGTTTTTAAATATCGTCAGGGGCTAGTCACTAAGGTTATGCTTGATGAGCCTTTTGAGTTGAGTTTAAAAGAAAAAGCATTATTGGTCTTACCGTTTATGAAACGCCATATGTCAACCCTTAAGGTTAGTGATGCTTTAGAAGAAATTTTAATTTTAGCGCGTTACGCCAATAAGTATATTGACGTTTCAGAACCATGGGCACTCTTCAAGGATCCGGAAAAACAAGACGTCTTAGATCATGTTCTTTATCACTTATTAGAGACCATTCGTTATATCGCAGTATTATTACAACCTTTTATACCAGAAACCGCACAAAAAATTGCACAGCAAATCGGTGTGACTGATTTATCGTTTGAATCACTAGAAACCTTTGGTGGCTACCAGTCACAAACGCTTAATCAACCATCGGTTTTATTCGAACGTTTTGACATGATTAAAAAAATTGAAAGTATTTTAGCGGACACACATGAATAGATTTAAAGCCTTATTTAAAGATGAAACACAGTATTTAAAATTTAAATCAGAGATGACACGTTTTTTAGCGGTTGTCGTTTTTACGGTCATATACGGGATTGGGGTTGCTTGGTTTTTAGAAGCCTCAGAAGTGCCTTTATATACTGGTGGTATACCCGGGGTCGGACAGCTTGTGAGAGATGCGCTTTATGTATGGTTTGGCATTGAGCTTGGCGCAAGCTTTTTAGGACTTTTCGTGATTTTAGCCAACATCCCAATTTTAATCATTGGATGGTTTGGTGTGTCACATCGATTCACCATTTATAGCATCATTTCCGTATTAATCCAAGCATTTATTATCTCTTGGTTACCGCTTGTTGATATGGGATTGGCAGGATCACAACACGCATTGGCAGCCGCTGTATTAGGAGGGCTATTAATTGGTGTTGGTGCCGGAGGCGCATTAAGATATGGGACCTCTACAGGTGGACTTGACATTTTAGCTCAATATTTATCATTTAAAAACGGTAAATCTGTTGGGTTTGTATCCATGCTTATGAATGTGGCGATTGCTATTTTAGGTGGACTCATTGTTGGTGGGAATGTTGGACCGAGTGGTTTGGCATTTGGTGGCGGCGTGATTGCTTCTTATACCGTCATTAGAATTATCATCTCAACAGTCATGACCGATCGGATGCATACATCTTATCATTTCTTATCCGTTGATATTATTACAGAAGAACCTAAATCACTTTCAGCAGCTATCCTTACGCAAATTTATCGTGGTGTGACCATTATGAAAGCTGAAGGTGCGTACTCGCATAAAGAAAAGACATTGTTATATGTCATCATTTCGGCATATGAATTGCACATGTTAAAAGAAACCGTTAAAAGGGTTGATCCCAATGCCTTTATGGTCATTCAACCAGTCAAAAATGTGATTGGAAACTTCAAAAGAAAAACGATTGCTTAAAATGTAGTCGTTTTTTTTCATAAACTTACATAAACACTATTGAATGATAAGGATTCTTTTGCTATACTGTAACAGTATTCAATAGTATCGTATAAATGACCTAATGTGGTGGTCAAGTTTCTACCGTGATTCCGTAAAATTCACGACTACGATATGAAAACATCCTTTTTTGTTTGTTTTCATATGTAGAGAAACCACATGTTTGTGGTTTTTTTCTTTGATAACGTACATATTGAGTACAAAAAAAACAGAAAAGGGGATTTGACATGATTGAAAAGATTAAAAAGTTTTTCAAGGTAGAAGAGCGTGGCAGTACCATTGGTATTGAAGTGCTTGGTGGCTTGGTAACATTCCTTGCTATGGTCTACATTTTGCCTGTTAATGCTGGCATGTTGTCACAAACAGGTATGAGTTTTGGTGGTGTCTTTGCAGCCACAGCATTAGCAGCTGCGTTTGCAACCATCTTAATGGGTGTTGTTGGTAAAGTACCAATCGCACTTGCATCTGGTATGGGCGTCAATGCGTTTTTCACGTTTACTGTCGTCTTTACATTAGGCTTTAGTCCTGCAGAAGCATTGGCTGCTGTCTTTGTGAGTGGTGTATTATTCTTAATCATCTCTTTAACAGGGCTTAGAAAGATTATCATTAACGCAATTCCTAAAGGCTTAAAGCTTGCGATTGGCGCAGGGATTGGATTCTTTATTGCTTTTATTGGCTTAAAGAATGGTGGCGTTATTGTTGCAGATCCTGCAACATTTGTCAGACTCGGTAATTTTGCACATCCAACAGTTTTATTATCGTTGTTTGGTATTTTATTGATTTTAGTGATTTTCGTAATGAATCAAAAAGTTTCTAGATTTGCAATTATCATTGCGATTTTAGTCACAGGTTTATTAGGCGCATTGTTAGGCGCTATTTTCCCAAGTTTAACAGCATTCATGCCGTCTATTGGTGGTGCGAATCTTGGTTCTATTGGTGATGTTGGCGGTTTGTTTGGTAATGCGATTACAGCTTTACCATCATTGTTTGCTCAACCTCTTGCATTATCTGTCATCTTTACATTCTTATTCATTGACTTCTTTGATACTGCAGGTACATTGGTTGCTGTTGGTAGCGAAGCTGGTTTATTAGATGAAGAAGGTCAGTTAAAAGATGCGAATAAAGCATTAGTCGTTGATGCTGTTGGTACAGTATTTGGATCAATTGTTGGTACATCTACAGTGACGTCATATATTGAATCTACAACCGGGATTAAATCAGGTGCTAGAACTGGACTTGCTTCAGTTGTCACAGGGTTACTCTTCTTACTTGCGTTATTATTCTTCCCACTTTTTTCAATTGTAAATGGGATTAACTCAGGCTATGTCGATGTCTTTGGTGCTCCAATTTTCTACTCACCAGTCACATCTATGGCACTTGTATTTGTTGGGATCTTAATGGTTAGACCAGTTAAAGACATTGACTGGAATGATCCAATCCTAGCAGCAAGTTCATTTATTACAATTCTTGTGATGATGCTTAGCTTCTCAATTGCTGAAGGTATTGGTTTTGGTTTTATCAGTTATGCGTTAATGATGGGTGTTTCAAGTCGTAGAAAAGAAGCAAACCCAATCATTTATATTTTAGGGGTATTGTTTGTTATTAACTTAATCTTATATTATAACGGCTTATATTCATATCCATTCTGGCCATAAATAAATAGATGAAAAAGGGTTTTGCACGATTGTGCAAAACCCTTTTTTTATCGTTTGATTATGATGTTTGTTTTATTCGTTTACTTTGAGTAGTTTTTCAAATCCAACAATAAGTTGATTTAGAAGAATACCAACAACCGCTGCAAATGCCATACCACTTAATGATAATGCTGGGCTAATAACGATTTCTGCTTGTCCAAGTCCAACCACCATCATGGTTGCAATAATGATTAAGTTTCTCATTTGATTGATATCGACTTTATTTTTAACAAGTACTCTTAAGCCGTTAACTGCGATTAAACCGAACAATACCATACTCACACCACCCATAACAGGCGCAGGGATACTTGAAATAAATTGGTTGATTGGTAAGATAAATCCTAGGATGATTGCAAAGATTGCTGCTAAGCCAGTCACATAGACTGAACCAACTTTAGTCATCGCAACCACACCTGTGTTTTCACCATAGGTTGTATTTGCAGGACCACCAATCATCGCTGATAATGCTGTCGCAATGCCATCTCCAAGTAATGTTTTATCTAGACCAGGATCTTTTAAGAAGTCTTTATCACAAATTTCACCCAAGACTGTATGGTCACCAATATGCTCTGCTATGGTCACAAACGCGATCGGTGCAAAGAGCAGTAACGCGCTAAAGTTTGGTGTATATGTCCAGAAGAAATTAAACTCAGGAAGCGCAAATAGCCCACCACCAAAGACGGTTGTAATATCTACAACACCCAAAATAACAGCTAAGATGTATCCTGAGACGATACCGATAATAAAGGGAATAATTTTTAAGAAGCCTTTAAAGAACAAGTTAATGAATATCGTAACTAAAAATGTGAACACTGCAATGACAGGGTTACGCCAATCTGTTGCTAGAAATTGGAAGAATCCATCCGCACTATTAGGTGATAAACCTGCTTGACCAATCGCAACCGGTGCGAGTCCAAGACCAATAATCATAATCATCGGGCCAATCACAACCGGAGGCAATATTTTATCTAGCCACCCTTTACCAACAAATGAAATCACAACAGCAACAATTGCATAAATGATCCCAACCAAGATTAAACCATAATAAGCAGCGCCAACACCAAACTGTTGAGTTGCTAAGCTAATGGCTAAGATATACGCAAATGAGCTCCCTAAGTACACAGGCACCTTCGCTTTGGTCACTGCAATATAAGTCAGTGTCCCAATCCCTGAAGCAACCAAGGCAACACTAATTGGTAAACCAGTTAAAATAGGCACCAATACAGTTGCACCAAACATAGCAAATACATGCTGCAAACTTAAAATAATCCATTGGCCAACACTCTTTGGCTTTTCCTGGACGTCAATCACTAAACCTTTTTTTTCCATTTCCTTACCCCTTATTTAGATTTAGTAAGGCCTTTAACAAAAAAGACACCTATTGGCGTCCTTTAAATGTTAGGGTATAAATGATTCGATACCTTGCTGTGCTCACGGGCACAATTTAAAGGACCTTTACTGTTTTTAAGTATATCATAAAAAATGAATACTGCAAGCATTTTATTGTAAAAAATTGTATAATAAAGTGGGTGATATAAAAATGAGTAAAGAAATTATGAATGCTGAACAGCTATCACGTACACTAAAACGGATGACACATGAAATCATTGAACACAATCAAGATTTAAATCATTTGATTTTTGTTGGCATTTTAAATAAGGGCTTACCGGTCGCACAAGCCTTGGCCAATAACTTTAAACGATTTACTGATATCGATATCCCTTGTTTTGGACTAGATATTACGGCTTATCGTGATGATGATAAAGAACTAAAAAAACCTGTACCGCAAAACATAGATGTCACACACAAGCGCGTGATTTTAGTCGATGATGTCTTATATACCGGCAGAAGTGTCAGAGCGGGGATGGATGCTTTAGTCAAATATGGACGACCGGAACAAATTCAACTGGCCATTTTAATCGATCGTGGACACCGAGAATTACCTATTAGAGCGGATTATATCGGAAAAAACGTGCCAACAAGTCTATTAGAATCCATCTTAGTAGATATCGAAAATCAAAGCGTGAAACTGATAACAAAAAGCGAATAAGCTGATGCTTTCGCTTTTCTTTTTTCAATCTTTTCTTTTTAAACAAAACAATATAAAATCATTGACAATTCACCTATTCTATAGTAATATAGCATAGGTACATATTCAAAAATCCACAGCCCTTATTTCAAACAATAAGAATATAAGGAGAATTGCAATGAAAACTTTTATGGCAAACGAACAAACCATTACACGTAAATGGTATGTCGTTGATGCAGCAGACAAAACTTTAGGACGCTTAGCGACTGAAGTGGCTTCAGTGTTAAAGGGAAAACATAAACCAACCTACACTCCACATGTAGATAATGGTGACTATGTGATCGTCGTTAACGCAGAAAAAATTAAATTAACAGGCAAGAAATGGGATCAAAAAACCTATTATAGTCACAGTGGTTACAGCGGCGGTTTAAAGAAAACAGTTGCTAAAGACGTTATGGCTAAATTCCCAACACGTATGGTTGAAAAAGCAATTACAGGTATGTTGCCACATACAACCCTAGGTCGTCAAATGGCAAGTAAATTATTCGTATATGCTGGTCCTGATCATAAACATCAGGCACAACAACCAGAAAGTTTGGAGGTATAACATGGCTAAAAAAGTACAATACTTTGGTACAGGACGTCGTAAGAGCTCAGTGGCTCGTGTCATCCTAACAAGCGGTAAAGGTGCATTCTTAATCAATGGTCGTCCATTTGATGAATACATTCCTTCAGCAGCAACACGCTTAGATGTTACCCAACCTTTGGTTTTAACTGAAAATGATGGTCGTTATGATATCACAGTCAATGTCAATGGTGGCGGTTTAACAGGTCAAGCGGGTGCGATCCGTTTAGGTATCACACGCGCACTACTAGAAATGAATCCTGAACTTCGCGCAATTTTAAAACCAGCTGGTTTAATTACCAGAGATTCTCGTTCTAAGGAACGTAAGAAATATGGTCTTAAAGCAGCACGTCGTGCACCACAATTTTCTAAACGTTAATTTGGATAGGGACCCTTGGGTCCCTTTCTTTTTTTATGTTATAATAAAGGAAAGATAATATCTGAGGTTAACCATGAAATTGGATTATCGTAAAACCCTTTATATTGGGCTCATCTTCTTCGGCATTGCACTGTTTTGGCAAGCCTATGATATGATGGTCGCACGCATTTTAATCGATAAATTCGGGCTCAATCAAACATGGTCTGGTGTGATTATGGCACTAGACAACGTGATGGCTGTTTTTTTGTTGCCGCTGTTTGGATGGTTTTCTGATAAAAGCAATTCAAAGATTGGGAAACGAACACCTTATATCATTGTTGGAACAGTTGTTGCTGCTTTTGCTTTTATGGGTTTATCTTATGCCGATCATTATCAAAGTTTAAAAATTGAAGAGACTAATTTGGTTTATATGCATGATGATGTTGCTTTTGGTATAGATGATGATATTTATAGTCAAAGTCATTGGGTCTTTGTGATTGACTCTATGCGCTTTGAACGCCAAGAAGCACTGAGTGATCAATCTGTGACGTTAAGCGACTATACACTTTGGCAATCACAAATTCTAGAGCCCATGGAAGACCTTATTGCTGAGAGCAGTGAAAACTTAACCCATCGGGAAGTTTCACTACTTAGAGATTATTATTATAATTATTTATCCTCTAGAGCATGGCAATTAACCATTAGAACTCCTATCTATTTTTCCATTTTCTCACTGATTTTGTTTTTTGCATTGATTGGGATGTCTGTCTATAGATCGCCTGCAGTCGCGTTGATGCCTGATATTACAAGTAAACCACTCCGTAGTAAAGCCAATGCTTTAATGACCTTAATGGGTGCGTTAGGTGGTATTATCGCCGTCAATATTATTATGTTTTCTAATGTCAATACACAGCCTTATGGTAGTCATACCTTTGTCTTTTTTGCTGTGGGGATTATCATGCTGATCACATTAGGGATATTCTTATGGAAAGTTAGAGAACCACTTTGGGTCGCTGAGCGAAAAGCGCTTGATCAAGCCTATGATATTGAACACGTTAAAAAACCAGTGACCAAAGCTGAAAAGAAGATGTCAAGAGCACGCAAAAAATCACTTTATTTTTTACTGGCCTCTATTTTCTTATGGTTTTTCGGGTATAATGCTGTGATGAGTAAAATTGCTGACTACTTGCCAAAGGTGCTAAATATTAATTTTTCATCATTACCGTTTCTTTTTGCGCAACTATTTGTTATTATAACCATTGTCCCTGTTGGATTTTTAACAACTAAAATTGGACGTAAAAAAAGTGTTTTACTGGGCATCGCTATATCATCTGTTTCAATTACATCGATTGTCTTTTTAAATGAGTCTATTAATTACTTATCGGCTGTGGCGATTGCTATTTCTGGGGTTGGATGGATTATGATTAATGTTAACTCATATCCAATGACAGTTGAGTTGGGCAGAGGCTCATCCATTGGTAAATATACAGGGTATTATTATGCAGCATCAATGAGTGCTCAGATATTCACACCTGTGATTTCAGGCTACTTAATGGATACGTATACAAGATTAATTTTATTTCCATATGCTGGCATATTTGTGGCATTATCATTTATTACTATGTTGTTTGTTAAACATGGGGACGCACAAGGCGTTAATATCATGCCATTGGCTAACGAAATCAAAGAGGGTG
>JBLRWW010000016.1:0-32510 GCA_047921055.1 Acholeplasmataceae bacterium | reverse complement strand
ACATTTCATTTCGAAGGCTGAAAAAGCCTTTTTTTTCTGCATTTTTTCATGAAATTAGTTTCATTATAAACAACAGTTTTTTTACTTTATATCCTTGAAATTATTGATATAATGAATACTACCAAAGGAGGTATACCATGGATCAATACAAACTTCACAAACATATTTTATGCATCGACCTTAAAAGTTTTTATGCATCCGTTGAGTGTGCTCTTTTGGGATTGGACCCATTTAAAACACCTTTGGTTGTTGCTGATCCAAGCCGTGGTGGTGGTTCTGTTGTTTTGGCCGTGAGTCCTTATTTGAAGACTTTAGGTGTCAAAAGTCGGTGCCGTGTTCATGATTTACCAATCGATCAAAACATCATCATTCAAAAACCACGTATGAAAACCTACTTGGAATACTCAATGAAGGTCATTGAGATTTATTTAAAATATATTAGCGATGAAGATCTCTACATTTATTCCGTTGATGAGGTGTTTTTGGATTTAACATCTTATATGTCTTTTTATCAAAAAACAGATGTTGATATCGCAAAGATGATTTTAGATGACATTTATCAGACACTTCATATTCATGCAACGTGCGGTATTGGCCCTAATATGTTGATTGCCAAATTGGCTCTTGACATTGAATCAAAAAAAGCGAAAGATTTTATCTCTAAATGGCGTTATGAAGATATTAAAGAAAAACTTTGGCCCGTTTCACCACTATCAGAAATGTGGGGAATTGGACGTCAAATGGAAAAACATTTAAATCATTTGGGTCTTTACAACATTGGTGATATTGCTTCTTATGATGTCAAAACATTAAAATCTATTTTCGGCATTCTAGGTGAAGAACTTTACTATCACACACATGGCATTGATATGAGTCTTATTCAACACCAGTCACATCTTAGAAATCATCATAAAAGTCTTGGATTGGGACAAACGCTATTTAGAGATTACGGTGTGCCAGAAATCTTTACTGTTTTACAAGAAATGGTTGATGCAGTTGCACAAAGATTGCGTCGTCATAAACAACGTGCCTATGTAATCTCCCTTGGTGTTGGTTACAGTAAAGCCTATGGTGGTGGTTTTCACCGCCAAATCAAACGTGATACACCAACGGATTTATCATCCGTGATTTATGAAACGTGTGTTGATTTGTTTAAAGCACATCACCAAGATTTACCTATTCGAAGACTTAATATTAGCGTTTCTAGTCTCGTATCGCACCAAGTGGTTCAATATGATTTGTTTACCGACATGGATCAGCTTATTAAAGAAAAAAACCTCGCGCTTGCTCTAGACGATATCACATGGATGTATGGTAAAAATAGTATCCATCGTGCAACCGCACTGACCGAAGCATCCACATTAAAAGCACGCAATCAAATGGTAGGTGGTCATCATGGATAATATCTATATTGATCGTGGCATTATCAAATGGGCACCTTTTGATGCACTCAGTGGCTATCAGACATTATTTGACGATTTAAAAAGACGGCTAACCGCAAAAGAAAAACCCCTCTTAAGTGATGATATGTATCAAGCATTAAATGAAAATCTCATGCGCGCACTAGAAACGAAAGCGTCCATAAAGCTCACCTACTTTAAAGCGCATAGCATCTATCAAGTCACGGGCACAATTACTGCTGTTGACTGGGTCTATAAACGTTTGGTTATCAATGATCAGCTCAAACTCAAATCAGATGATATTATTGCTATAGATCTTTAATCAAAGATAAACACACGTATGTTTCTACATGCGTGTTTTTTTATGTCACAAAAAGATGAGACCTTGCTATTCTGTTTTAACGATTAAATGTCCGTCAAATATGCTAAAATAGGACTATAGTTACAAATTAAACGTTCAAACAAAAGGGAGTCAAATTATGGAAAAATATATTTTGACCATTGATCAAGGGACAACAAGCACACGCACCATCATTTTTAACCATCAAAGTCAAATTGTCTCAATGGCCCAACAAGAAATCAAGCAATACTATCCTAAGGCAGGTTGGGTCAACCATGATGCCAATGAAATTTGGCTTAGCGTGCTGTCAACCATGACCAAAGCACTTTATGATGCCAATTTATCTGCCAAAGATATCCGTGCGATTGGCATCACAAACCAGCGAGAAACCACCGTGATATGGGATAAAAAAACAGGTCGGCCGATTGCGCCAGCCATTGTATGGCAATCACGACAAAGTGATGACATCTGTCAACAATTAAAAGATAAAGGTTATCAATCTTTATTTCAAGAAAAGACGGGACTCATGATTGATGCCTATTTTTCTGGAACAAAAATCAAATGGTTGCTTGATCATATCCCTCACGCCTATGACCGAGCAAAAAACAATGAATTAGCCTTTGGTACCATCGATACATGGTTGGTTTATAAACTTACAGGTGGCCTGCATATCACTGATGTGACCAACGCCAGCCGTACATTGCTTTATAACATTCACACATTATCATGGGATCAAGAACTCTTAGATATTCTTGATATTCCGATACAATTATTACCAGAAGTCAAATCATCTTCTGAAGTTTATGGCATGACTGCTGACTACCATTTTTTTGGACAAAACGTCCCCATTGCGGGCATCGCAGGTGATCAACAAGCAGCACTTTTTGGACAAGCGTGTTTTAAAAAAGGCATGGTTAAAAACACCTATGGTACTGGTTGTTTTATGTTGATGAATACAGGTGAAACACCCATTAAATCTACCCATGGTTTATTAACAACCATCGCTTGGCGTATTGATGACAAAGTCACCTATGCGCTAGAGGGTAGTGTCTTTGTTAGTGGGTCTGCAGTTCAGTGGTTACGCGATGGCATTCACTTAATTACTGAAGCCAAACAAACGCACGATTTATCGATCGAACTCGAAGATAATGAGGGTGTTTATATTGTGCCTGCATTTGTTGGACTAGGCACACCGTATTGGGATTCAAATGCCAAAGGCGCCATTTTTGGGCTGACAAGAGGAACAACAATCAACCACTTGGCACGGGCTACACTCGAGTCGATTTGTTATCAAACATATGATGTCTTAAACGTTATGGAAAAAGATAGCAATCTAAAAATTAATGTTTTAAAAGCGGACGGTGGAGCATCGGTAAATGGCTTTTTAATGCAATTTCAGTCAGATATACTTAACTTGCGCGTTGAGCGTCCTACCATCTCTGAAACAACGGCACTTGGTGCATGTTACTTGGCCGGTTTGGCTGTTGGTTATTGGTCATCGATGGATGAAATTGAGCGCATGTGGCAAGTTGAATGTGCCTATGAGCCAAAAATGAAAAAAGATATACGCATGAAAAATATTAATGGTTGGAAATCTGCTGTTCACGCAACCATTCACTATAAACCTTATGAAAAAACGGAGGATATTTTATGAAAAAAATCATCGCCATTACCGGCATGACAAGCGGTATCGGACTGGCCATATTTAAACACCTTTTAACACAAGGCCACCATCTGATTGGCATCTCAAGAAGCCAGGAAAAACTAGATGCAATTCAGACAGAATGCCTAGCAAATGGTCATAGTGATTTCACACTTTTTAAGGCTGATTTTCAAGTGCTTTCTGATGTTGATCAACTGGGTCAAGACATCATAAAACACTATCCCGATGGTATCGATGTACTCATTAATAATGCAGCCATCGTTCCCAATAAAAAAAAGATTACCAAAGATGGTTACGAAATGCAATTTCAAGTCAATCATTTAGCAGTCGTCAAACTGAGTTTTTTACTACTGTCTAAGTTATCCCTTAAAAAAGGTATGATCATCACAACCTCTAGCAATGCCCATACGATGGCAAAATATCCTAAAATAGATATTCAATCGCGTCAGTGCTACTTCTCAGTCAAATCCTATGGGCGCACAAAACTATATAACATCTTTTTTACTGATGCTTTTAATGACTACATCGGACCAAAACATCATGTGTATGCTTATGCAGTCCATCCTGGCTTGGTAAAAACAGAGATTGGCACTAAAGATACATCAAAACTTTATGCCTGGTTTTGGAAAGTATTTACAAAAAGAGGTATCACACCACAAGAGGCCGTCAACACCTATGACAAACTCATCAATCAAGTGACTAGAGATGAGACATACAGTTATTATTACAAATCTGAAAAAGCGCCAAAATCAAAGGTTGCACAAAATCTTACATGCCGCGATGATTTGTGGCAAAAAACATTAGATCTATTAAACATTCAAACATAAAGAAAAGGTGACCTATGTTTATTCTTGAAGCGTTAAGATATCAACATATCATTGCCATTGATCACCTAGAAATTCCGCATGAAAAAATCACCTGTCTTTTAGGTGATAGTGGCAGTGGCAAGACAACACTATTAAAACTTTTAGTCAAGTTAATATCACCTGAATCGGGTACCATCACATATCAAGGCACTGATATCAAGTCAATCCCTACTTCAGACTACCGAAAAAAAGTGATTTATTTGCCTCAAAAGGCTTATATTTTTAAGCGTACAATCAAAGAAAATCTGAGTCTTGGACTAGATTATCACAAAAAACCTTACACTGATGATGATCTTAACGATGTTTTAAATCGTGTAAAACTTGATAAGGCACTTGAAGATGATGCAATACACCTTTCAGGTGGTGAACAGCAACGACTTGCGCTTGCACGTATTTTATTGCTTGATGCTGATGTTTATTTGCTTGATGAACCCTCCAGTGCGCTTGATGATCAAAGTGAAGACATTATGATTAAAGTTTTAATCGATTATATACGTTCACACCAAAAAACATTGGTCATGGTCACACATAATAAAATCATTGCTCAAACACATGCTGACCATATCATTGATCTTAACAAATTAAATCGCAAGGAGGCACACCATGATTGATGTCACTTTTCTTCAAGTATCTTTAGGGTATGTTTTTGTTATTATATTGCTGATCATACTCAAAAGACAAGGCATTAAACGCGAACGTCTGCTGCTTTATGCAAGCATCCGTATGACACTCCAATTGGTGCTTGTCGGTTATGTTTTGATTTGGCTTTTCGATATAGACCATCCCTTACTGACCATGGGCATTGTCTGCTTGATGATTGGCTTTGCCATTTACACACTGTTTAGAAAATTCAAAGGTAATCTATCAAAGCGTCTCAAATGGGTCATTGCACTATGTTTACCTTTAGGTGGTTTGCCTGTCTTGTTTTACTTTTTATGGGTCGTCATCGGTATAGAACCGCTTTTTAATCCACAATATGTCATTCCAATCACTGGTATGATTATTGGTAATAGCATGACAGGTATCTCATTAGGCCTCAATCAATTACTACACCAGTTTAAAGATGAGCAAGACGCTGTTGTTACCCATCTCTTACTCGGAGCAACACAAAGACAAGCAACAAAAACCATTACCAATCACGCGTTTGATCAAGCCATTATGCCAACATTAAATAGTATGTTAGGCATGGGTATCATTTTCCTACCTGGCATGATGACTGGGCAAATTTTATCTGGTATCGTTCCAACAACAGCTATTTTATATCAAATCGCAATTATGCTTGGTATATTAGGTAGTGTATCTTTAACAACTTATTTGGTTTTAATCTTTGGCATTAAAACATTTTTTAACGCCGAAGAACAAATCATCATGACTTAAAAAAAATAAGGCCTATGGCCTTTTCTTTTTAAATGAGTTTTTCAATATATGGTTTAATATCTTCTGGCTGAAATGTTGGACCAAAGCGATGAATCACTTGACCCTTTCTATCCACTAAAAATTTGGTGAAATTCCATTTGATTGCGCGTTTTTGATCATTGGTTTTTACTGCGTTCAGTACTTTTTTAAGGCCTGATAAAGGTGCATTACTATTAGTAGGCATGTCTTTTGGCACTTGTTGTTTTAAATATTTAAAGAGTGGATGTGCTTCTTTCCCATTAACTTTGATCTTAGCAAATGTTTCGAAAGTGGTTTGATAGTTCAGTTGGCAAAATTGTGCCAATTCTTCATCTGAGCCTTTGGCTTGATTAAAAAATTGATTACAAGGAAAATCCAATATTTCAAATCCTGATTTATGAAATGTTTGAAAGAGTACTTGTAAATCTTTATATTGAGGGGTATACCCGCAAGCGGTCGCGGTATTAACAATCAATAAAACATGCCCTTCATACTTTTTTAAGGCAACATCTTCTTGCTTAATATTCTTGACAGTAAAATCATAAATTGACATATATTCATCCTCCTATATATAGTCATATTTTAACACACAAAAGACGAAATCTCATAAGATATTCCTTTGATTGCTATATTTTAAACGGTTTGCTATACTATAGGTAATATAAATGGAGGTATGATTATGTATTTTTATCTCGTGATTGGCTTATTGATTGTTTTATTTGGTATTAAATTATGGGTTTCAGTGCTTAATTATCAGTCAAGAAAAAAAGAAATTCCTTTAAATGTGCGTACAGTCTATGATGATGTATCTTATGATAAGTGGTTGGCCTATACAATGGAAGTCTTTCGGTTTTCACTGATTCATAAGTCAGTTAATCTTTTGGTATTAATTTTATTGCTTGTTTTTAAAGTTTTTGGTACTTTTGAATCTATAGCATCAAATCTATCTGATGGTCTTATTTTACAAACGCTCATCTTTTTAGGCATTTACTTAGGGATTCGATTTGTCATGGATATACCTTTTAGTTATTATTCTAAATTTGTTATTGAAGCACGTTATGGTTTTAATAAAACAACACTTAAAACATTTATTCTTGATAAAGTTAAAAGTGTAATCTTAGGTGTTTTGTTTGGTGGTGGATTGGTTGCCCTTTTAATGCTTGTTTATATTGAACTGCAATCAAGCTTTTTTATCGTTTCTTGGGCAATATTAACTGTTTTGGTTTTGTTGATTTCTATCCTACAAACCAAGGTTTTCATCAAACTATTTAACAAATTAACACCGCTTGAAGATGGTGAACTGAAAGATAAAATTTATGCGTTTGTTAAAACGTCTGGATATAAAATTAAAGTCATCTCAGTGATGGATGCTTCTAAGCGTTCAACAAAGCTTAATGCTTTTTTTAGTGGTTTTGGTCGATTTAAAGATATCGTGTTATTTGATACGCTTGTTGATAAACTCGAACCAGATGAAATCGTTGCTGTTTTGGCACATGAAATTGCCCATGGCAAACACAAAGATGTGCTTAGAATGCTCATTCAACAACTGATTATATTTGCTGTCTTTATCTTTGTTATTTCATTTACTGTATCGAGTGACGCCCTAGCAACAAGCTTTGGTTTAACTGGTGCACACTTTGGTTTTGGCTTAATCATGTTTGCAGTATTTATTGAACCAATCGATTTCATCATAAGCATACCTTTAAACTATTTAAGTCGTGTGGCTGAGTTTAAAGCTGATCGTTACGCTGCAATCAGTGGTTTTAGAGACCCAATGAAACAAGCACTTATTAAACTGGCGCGAGAAAACTTTTCTAATTTGACACCACATCCACTTTATGTCACATTATACTATAGTCATCCACCCATTGATCAACGACTTAATAACATTGAATCTGCATAAAAAAAGGGCGCCTAAGCCCTTTTTTCATACCATGATTTTAAATATGTTAGTTCATCTTGTGTGAGTTGATGACCAGAATCAAAGGTCTTTAACTCAGTATTTAAAGACATTTCATCAAAGATTTTTTTTAATTCCAAGCTTTGTTCCATGGGTACCATGGCATCATGTTGGCCTGCAGTGATTAAACTTTTTGTGATATGGTTTTTGACTGTGGGTAATGCACGTGATGGCACCATAGGATGTAACATCATAGCTTTTTTGATATGTAGTGGAAAATGCATCAGCATATACGCTAGAATATTCGCGCCATTAGAATAACCAATAACAGTCACTTCATTTAGGTCAAAATCATACGTTTTAGCACACTCATTGATGAAATGATAAAGTGTATGTGATTCTTGTTTGAGACTTTCTTGGTCAAAAACGCCAAAAGCTAGACGTTTGAAAAACCGTGGCATCCCAGATTCTAAAACATTGCCGCGAATGCCTAAAAGTGATGCCTTTGAATCGATGAATGATGCGATTGGTATCAAATCAGATTCATTGCCGCCTGTACCATGCAATAAAATCAACGTATTTTTATCTTCTTTTTTTATGTACTGATGAATCATTTAAGTAAATCCTTTGCATAATACCCTATTTTTTTTAGATCTTGAATTAATATCTTCTTTTCTTCTTCTGTTAGAACATCAAACATTTTACCAATCACTTCTAAATGTTTTTCAAAGGCGTGCTTGATGGTCTTTTCACCAAGTGTTGTTAAACCAACAATACGCTTGCGTTGATCATTATCATCTTTGATCCACTCAATGTATCCTTTTTGTTTCAGTTGTTCGATGACATAAGACATACTGCTTTTTGCAAGCAAAACCTTATCGCCAATCACACTAATGGGACTTGGACCTTTGTGATACAAATATTCAAGCGTACCAAATTCAGTAATGTTTAAATCGTAATGCTTAACATCTTCTTTTAAAACATCTTTAATGCTTTCAAATGATCTAAAAATAACTGTGAGTAACTTTAAATCCAATTGTAACTCTTTTACCATCACACTTCACCTCTTTACAAATATTCTTTCTCAAAGGATTGATTACTTCGTTTGGTATCGATATGTCTCACATGTGATTCAATTTCTTGACGCTTATTGCGAAATCTTGGTGGCAATGCCAATTCTTCTCCAAGTGTTTCATATGTTTCTTCATCATCAATGAAGCCTGGACCTTCGGTTGCAAATTCAAACAAAATATTCGCATAAAACCTTGTATATAGCGAATTAAAGTAAAAACGGTCAACCAAGCCTGAATGTGGTGCACGAAATGTTTTTAAATGGTCAATCCAAGCTTTAATATCAGTCACATCATCAACTCGGAATGCCACATGATGAACGGCACCATAGCCTTGTTGCGCTTGAGGTGAATGTCTGTCATGCTTGATAATGACACTAGCCCCATTGCCACCCTCACCTGTTTCATAGAGGTAATAAGGTGTATCTTCTAACACTTTTTTAAACGTTAAAATCTTCGTTAAGACTTGGTCCATATAATCAAGGTCTGATACAGTTAACTCAATAGGTCCCAAACCTGTAATCGCATATTCATTTGGAACGGGTCCTTTAAGCCACGGCGTTCCAGAGGCAATACCAGTATTTTGTTCATCAGAAAAAAGGGCATATTTTTGATGATCAAAATCCTCAAAAGTCAACACTTTTTTGCCAAACATTGTTTTAATGTCTTGATGCTTCACTTCATATTTTTTAAATCGTTTTTGATAATACAATAACGCTTCATCGCTTGGCACACGAAACCCTGTGACAGATATTTGGTTCGTTCCTTCTGTTTTAGCACGACTGCCCTTAAAATCAAAAAATGTCATATCAGTACCTGCACTGCCGGTGTCATCAGCAAAAAATAAATGATATGTTTCGATATCATCTTGATTGATGGTTTTTTTGACTAATCTTAACCCTAAGATGTAGGTAAAAAAGTGATATATTTTTTCGGCGCTACTTGTTATTGCTGTGACATGATGAATGCCTTTTAGTGGTTTTAGCATAAAATCACTCCTATCTTAATTCAATCATATCACACATATAATACGAATTCAAACTAATTGACCTATTTTATTGTTTTTCTTTTGAAGCTGACAATGGTCTTTATTATACATTAGATAAAAAAAGGTGTATAATGGATGTGACATTTAAGGAAGGCAAGGTGATCTGTATTGAAAAAGAAAAAGTACTGGTATAAGATAGATAATGCCGGAAAAATATTTCCTGCCATTTCTAAGAGCGCACGTAGCAATGTCTTTAGACTATCTTTTTACTTAAATGAGAAAATCGATCCCGAAATACTAGAAAAAGCAGTTAATATGCTTCTCCCCCGTTTTGAAACATTTGCCGTTGAAATGAAAAACGGACTGTTTTGGAACTATCTATCTGTCAATCAAAAACCGTTTAAGGTTGAAATGGAACCTGCTGAAATATGCAAGTATTTTAAGTCTGCCAAAAACAATGGTTTTTTGTTTAAAGTATATTACTTAGAAAACAAAATCACACTAGAAACTTTCCATGCCATCTCAGATGGTACTGGTGCGCTTGCGTTTTTAAAATCAATCACATATTACTACTATAAATTACGTGGTATCAAAATCAACCATGAAGGCAAAATATTAAGTGAAACGCCTTATTCCAAAAAAGAAAGTGAAGATGCTTTTTTATCTTTTTATGATAAAAACAAGCGTAAAAACTTAAAAGAGGAGCACGCTTATCACTTCAGTGGTGAAACATTTGCTGATCATTGGAATTTAATGGTAAAAATCAAAGTTAATAGTCGTGCTTTAATTAAAATCGTTAAAGAAACGTATCAAGCCACAGTGACACAGTTTATCACGGCGCTTTTAGCCTATGCAATCATTGCTGAAGATGTTGAGTTCGTCAACAATAAAAAACCTTTAAAGATTTTTATTCCTGTTAATTTAAGACCTTATTTTAATTCGTCAACATTAAGAAACTTCTCACTATATATTAAAGCCACTTATCCCAGTCAAAAACGTAGTTTGACGTTTGAAGATATCTTAGACTTAACAAAAATTCAATTCATTGATCAACTTGATAAGGATAAATTGCATGAGCGCTTGAGTTCAAATGTCGGTTTTGAGAAAAATGTGCTGATTCGTATATTGCCTTTGGTTTTAAAAAACATTGCTTTTCGCATTGGCTACAACATTTTAGGTGAAAATATTAGTACCTCATCAATCTCAAATTTAGGTATTGTTGATTTGCCAGAGGACATGAAAGATAAAATCTTAGATATTGATTTTGTCAATGGTGGCTACGGCTTAGCTATGACACTTATTTCAGTTAAAGATCACACCAATCTTATCTTAAATACCTCAATTAAGGATATGAGTGTTATGAATTTTATCACATCATTTCTTGTCAAACATGGTCTTGATGTTACCATAGACACAAACTATCAGGAGGACTATGATGAAATATTGTAAAAACTGTCATATTCATTATGATACCCCCCTTGAAACATGTATGTTTTGTAATGGTGATTTGGAA
The DNA here is from genome assembly GCA_047921055.1 of Acholeplasmataceae bacterium. GTDB lineage: Bacteria > Bacillota_I > Bacilli_A > Acholeplasmatales > Acholeplasmataceae > JBLRWW01. The sequence continues at coordinate 21,375 of JBLRWW010000016.1, read as the reverse complement.
TCGAATGGTGACACTGTCTATAAATTTATGCCAGTAAAAAAACATGGTTTATTCCCACTATTTTATAAGTTATTTGTCTTTCTTAACTTAATGAGTTTGGCCCTTTCAGTTTTTCTTGATTATAATGCCAATGGTTGGCCACTATCTTGGTCATATTTGGTTGGGTCAGCCAATATTTATATTATTATCTTAGCTGCTATTATTGTCGCGCCAGGTGCCTGGATTTCAAAAGTTAATAAAGGTGTTTTAAGCTTTTGGATATGGATCACAATATTTTCTTATGTATTGGGTAATTATCACTGGGCCATTGATTATGTCATTCCCTTTAGCATCAGTTTTAATATTTTATTATTAACGATATTATTAACCATTGATCGAAAGAAATGGTTTGATTATTCCATAGGATTGTTTTTCTTCTCTGTTTTGGCATTCATACCAACACTTTTTAACATTTTATCAGTTACAGTCGTACAATGGCCAAGCCTAGCAGCAACCATTTATGGCATCATTACTTTAATTGGTTTATTCTTCTTTTCTAGTAAAGAAACCAAAGATGAATTTAAACGACGTTTTCATATATAAAAAAACAGAAATTCACATTTCTGTTTTTTTTATCGCCTATGAAGCTGTTCGACATTTTTTAAGCATGTATTGCATAATATCTTTTCTTGTAACAATACCAATAAAACTACCGAAATCGTCTAAAACGGGAATAAAGTTTTGTTTCGATGCTGCGTCAATTAAGTCTTCGATGTTTTTATTCACTGAAATACTGACATGATCTTTACTTCTTGGAATCTTTGTGATGACTGTTTTTTCGCTTTTTCCGAAATTGAGTTGTTTATCACGGATGTACCATAATAAATCACCCTCACTTAATGTACCAACATACTGTCCATCGCGGTTAAGAATTGGAATGGCTTGATAGCGATAAGTTTGCATTTTTTCAAGTGCTTGTCTAACGCTATAGTCATCAAAAATAAAGGCGACTTTCTCTTTTGGCACCATAAAAAATAAAATGTTCATGGCTAGCTCCTTTAAAATGATAGCTTTGTGTTATGATTGAATTCAAATGTACGCGCTTACATTTTTAGTATATCATACTTATCTTTATAAATAAAGATAATCACACATCAATATGAAAAAAAACACCCTTGATAGAAAGGATGTTTTTTTGATGTGTTATTTGATTAGTTGTTATACCCTTTTTTGGTCCGATAAAGTAGGATGCTTGCAAATATTGCCACATACAATATACACCCAATCAAGGCAATCCAATTAAAGAGCATTTCTTGTGCTGTACCGTAGCCAAAAGACGGTAAAAATAAAATGATAAAGAGCGGTAATGCCATGGAAATAGCAGTTCCAGTTCCCAAGACCATTTCTTCAGCAACTGGCGATTCTAAGTTTTGATCGATACCCTTAAGTAGTGCCAATCCTGTTGGTGCGACACCAGTAAGCATCCCAAAGAGTCCTACGAAAAATTCGTCTTTATACGCTGGATAAACTTTGTTTGTCATATAACGTAAGTAAAACATTGTAATAAGTCCAGCAAGTAATGATGTCACAAATAATTGAATACCAAATTCATTTAAAAATGCCAATGTAATCATCATAACAGAACCAGCAATCATCACGTTAAATGATAGTGACGCTAAGTTAGATAAAATGTAGTTGTTGGTCATAAACCGTACATTTTTACCTTTCTTTTCAAGGTTCACTAAAATCTTTTTATAGAGTAATGCATATAAAATACCAATAATAAAGTTAAAGCCTCTTAAAATACCGAAAACAGTATTCCCGGCATCACCCGGTACAAAGCCTAATAAGTAGTCAGCCACATAAAGTGTGATTGCAACCAACCCGTAAATCAGTGAAATAATAACCAACTGAGTCGTTAATCCGTCTAGAATACTAATTTCTTTGATGACATCAATTTCAACTGTTTTTTTAGACACTGAAACCTCATCATAACTCTTAGGTTTCAAAAATCCTTTCTTACGACTTAATATATTAATAAGCACAACACCAACCGTACCCCCAAAAACAAAGCCCAAAAAAGCATATGAAGCGCCCAGTGCACTACCAAAACCTAAAAGCGGTACATCCCAGCCACTGCCAATCGATATGGCAAAGCCAGGTCCTTGACCAAAGCCCAAAGCAACAAGCATACCAGATCCAATGAATTTATCACTAAAAAATAGAAACACCAAAATAATCCCAATAACAGCTTGAAGTGCATAAGTGCTCGTAATGAGCATGCCGGTTGACCAAATCTTTTTCTTTGTTTTTGATGGATCGCGCTTTAATGCCAAAGAAATAAAACCAAAAGCAATGGCATGATAAACGATGATTTCCATTAAAGCCACATCATAAAATGTTTCTGTACCAAAAATAATTGGTGAAAAAACCAGTGAGAGCACCAAACCAATAAAGCCACCCAATAAGGCTGTTGGAATGACTATTTTGTTTAACAATGGTACTTTTGTTTTAAGAAATTTCGCAATAAATATAAAAAATCCAATCAGTAAAAAATGAATCAGCGTTGGCCACTCTTGCATAGTAAAACTCCCTTCAAGGTTCGATACACGTATGTTTAGTGCATCATTTGTTAATATATTAACATAAATGATTTGAATTTAAAACTATCTTTAGAAAAAATTAAGTCACTCTTTACCAATTGGTATCAAGACAAAAAAATTGAGCCTTGAATGAAAGGCTCAATTTATTGTGTGTTTGATCAAATTTTTAAAATTTAGTTTTTATCTTGAAGCCTTGTGTATGGTAAATCAAAGGCTTCACAAACACCTTCACATGTACATTCACCATGGTAAACGTTAACACCTAATTTTAATGCTTCTGATTTGCCAACAGCAATGTCTAGTCCATAATCAGCAATCATTAAACCATACTTGAGGGTTGTATTGTTTAATGCAACTGTTGATGTTTGCGGAACAGCACCAGGCATGTTTGCGACACAATAGTGAATGATGCCATCAACAACAAACGTTGGTTCGTGGTGATATGTCATTTTTGAGACTTCTGTCGTGCCACCTTGGTCAATGGCGATATCAACAATCACACTGCCAGGTTTCATGGTTTTATAATAGCTTCTTTTGATCAGTTTTGGAGCTTTGGCGCCACCAGGCAATAAAACACCACTGATGACAAGGTCGGCATCCTTAATTGTTTTTTCAATGTTTTCTGTGCTGCTATATAAGGTGGTGATTTTGTTGCCATAAATATCATCCAAATAGGTTAATTTATTTAAATCGATATCAAGTACAGTCACATTGGCTTGCAAGCCAACCAACATTTTTAAAGCACTTTCTCCAACAACACCAGCACCAATAATCATGGCATTGGCCCGTTTCACACCTGGAACACCAGAAATAAGTACGCCACTGCCACCAAAAGGTTTTTCTAGGTACTTCGCCCCTTCAATCGCGCCAAGACGTCCAGCAACCTCGCTCATCGGCTTTAGACAAGGCAAAGAACCGTCAGGTAATGTAATGGTTTCATAAGCGACAGCTTGTGTCTTACTTTCAATTAAAGCTTTTGTTAGTGGTGCATCAGCAGCTAAATGTAAATATGTATATAAAACCAAATTTTCTCTAAAATAGCCAAATTCAGCAGGTAGTGGTTCTTTAACTTTGACAATCATATCAGATGATTCCCATACCTCTTTTGCTGTTTTAATGATTTGAGCCCCTACGTATTCATAGTCTTCATCTGAAAAGCCTGAATGAATACCAGCTTGAGTTTCAACCATAACTTGATGCCCATGTGCAATATACTCTTTAACGCTACTTGGTGAAAGACCAACACGAAACTCGTTAGGTTTAATCTCTTTTACTGTACCTACAATCATTTTATTCTCCTTATTTACATTTCTAATGTATTTTTGTCCACACCTATTTTAACATATAATAAAAGCGTTTTCAAAGAGTTTTTTATTAAAATTTATAATGTCTGAAAAAGCGTGTAAAACTGCTGATAAATACGAGATTCGTCTTCAATTAATGCTTGTAGCTTGGCAACTTTTTTGATGGTTTCATCAGTTTTAATCAGTAATGCCATATAACCGTTTTTTCCATACTTTTCTTTAAGATGCTTGTATCCCTCTGGAAAAAAATGCGTAAATGATATATTGGGGTGATTGGACTTTGCGTAAAGGACAATGCGTTTTAAGATGTCGTTTAAATCTAAATCGCGGTCTGCTTGGGCAATGATTTGACCATAGATGGTTTGTGGTGGCTCTAGTTTTGATGCGCGATGATCTTTGACGGCTTGAGCCATGATGTATATCTCTTCATCAGAGAACCATCTTTTTAAATGATGATCATCTTTTAACATGTTTCCACCCGTGATATGGTGATCATCTCTGCCGTGGAGCATGCCTAAATCATGATAACAAGCAATCACGTAAATCATGTCATAATATACATCAAAATGTTTAGCCATGGTTAGTGCTTCATCAATGACTTTGAGCACATGATCTCTTTGATGCGCTTGATCAAGTTGATCATATGCCGAAATCACATCATGTGTCATATAGTCCTTGAGTTGAGGATTGATAAAGACACGCTTTTCAATGGCTTTTTCATAAAGTGCTCTAAAGAGTATTTTGTCATTTTCATAAGTTAGAATGCTCAACACCTCATCATAAGTCGCCCACTTAAAATCAATCACTTTATCAATTTGAATATTGACCTCTTGACTTTGACTCTCTGCCAAATAATAAATGACTGTTTTTTCGATATTTGACTTGGGGTGATAGGTCACATAAGACTTGATATGATGATAAATAGAAACATCAAGTCCTGTTTCTTCTTTGGTTTCGCGGAGTGCAGTCATCGCATCGGTTTCTTTTATTTCTTGATGTCCTTTAGGAAACCCCCAATGATACGTATTGTGCTGTTTGATTAATAAAAAGACGATATTAAAATCATCAATTAAATGATAGGTTACTGTGCCGCATGATCTTTCTTTTCGCATCCAAACACCTCAATTTTTTTGAATCATGTAAAATCCTTGTTAATTCGTCTGAACATGGCTTATGTTATTGATAAAAGCGGTTTCATATTGTATAATTAAATCATAACATGAAATCATGTGAAAGGGGATATGTATGAGAATTTTATTTTGCAGTTCTGAAGCTTTTCCCTTCAGCAAAACTGGTGGGCTAGCCGATATGGCTTTATTTTTACCAAAGTCACTGCTTCAATTAGATCATAGCGTTCAAGTGATTACGCCTTATTATCCAAGTGTTGCCCATTATCACGACCAAATGCAGTTCATTGGTTATAAAACCATTCGCTTTGGTGGTCTTGAAACCATTGTAAATTACTTTGAACTCAAATATCAAGGATTAAGTTTTATTTTTGTTCAAAATATGCATTATTTTGAAAGAGATCAATTGTATGGATACAGTGATGATGCTGAACGTTTCGCATGTTTTAGTTATGCTATTTTAGAGGTATTGCCTCTATTAGAGCATTATCCAAGCATCTTACACCTTAACGATTGGCAAACAGGCATGGTGCCATATCTCCTTGATGAGCATTATCGTCACCGTAATCAAAGTTACTTTAGCATCCATACATTGCTCACCATTCACAATTTAGAGTATCAAGGTACTTTTGATACATACGTGAGTCGTTTTTTTAATACCGCATTTAATTATACTTATATTCATTTTGATCGTGTTAACTTTTTAAAAGCTGGTATAGAACGCGCCACATTAATTAATACTGTCAGTCCTTCATATCGTGATGAAATTTTAACACAAGATTATGGGTTTTCTTTGGACGGTGCACTTTATAAACGAAAAGATGATTTGGTTGGGGTTTTAAATGGCATCGATGATGATGTTTTTAACCCAAAGACCGATCCACATATTGTAAAAACATTTGATTTAAGAAATGTGAAATCTGCTAAAAAAAGCAATAAAGCTTATGTCTTAGAAAAATTCGGATTATCTCATGACCTTGATCAGCCACTCATTGTCTATATTGGTCGCTTGGCCAACCAAAAAGGCATTCATCTTATGGCACGCATTTTAGAAGAAGTCATTACATTTAGCGATGCTCGATTTATTTTGATGGGATCAGGTGATCATGGGTATCAAGAGTACTTCAAACAATTAACTGAAACATACCCAGATCGGGTTGGTAATTATATTGGTTTTAGTGAAACCGTTGCACATCAACTTTACGCTGCTTCTGACTTATTTATGATGCCTAGTCGGTTTGAACCTTGTGGATTGGGTCAAATGATTGCGATGACTTACGGCAGTCTACCCATTGTTCATGAAACGGGCGGTTTAAAAGATACCGTAATACCTTACAATCGTTTTACTAAAGAAGGTACTGGATTTTCATTTGCACGTTATGATGCACATGATTTTAAAGATAAAATATTTGAAGCCATTGATCTTTATAAAAACCATCCAGAAGACTTTTATCGGTTGGTAAAACAGGCGATGAAAGAAGATTTTAGTTTAAAACAAATGGCCTTATCATACGAAAAAATATATCAGAGAATATTAGGAGTATAACATGGAAACTTTAGCACTCATTTTAGCCGGTGGCAAAGGTAGTCGCCTTGATATTTTATCCAAACGTCGCAGTAAACCCGCAATGCCTTTTGCTGGAAAATATCGCATCATCGATTTTGCATTAAGCAATTGTGCACAATCAGGTATTTATGATATCGGTATATTAACACAATACTTGCCTTTATCTTTAAATGAACATATCGGTAGCGGCAAGCATTGGGACCTAGATCGTCGTGATTCTTCTGTGACGCTTCTACAACCTCATAATTATTGGTATTTAGGGACGGCAGATGCGGTTTTAAAAAACTTAGAATTCATTGAAAGAAAAAAACCACAATACGTTTTGATTCTTTCCGGTGACCATATATATAAGATGGATTATCGTAAGATGATCAAGTTTCATAAAGAAAAAGGTGCTCAACTTACCATTGCAACCCAACCTGTACCACAAGCTGAGGTCAATCGTTTTGGCATTATGTCAATTGATGCACAAGACGAAATTATTGAGTTTGAAGAAAAACCGAAGCAATCGAAGTCTAATTTAGCTTCGATGGGTATTTATTTGTTCAGTTTTGATTTATTAAAAAAAGTAATCTCTGATATTAAGCGTGATGATCTTGATTTTGGACATCATATTATTCCACATTTAATTGAGTCAACGAAAAAAGTCGTCTATGCATATCAATTTAAAGATTATTGGCGTGACGTGGGTACGTATGATTCATATTTAGACTGCAACTTAGAAATGAATCAAAACATTAATGACCTTGATCTTTATGACCCTATTTGGAAGGTTTATACCAAAAGCGAGGATCTGCCACCAGTAAAATTGTGTGGTAATGCTGTTGTTAAAAACAGTTTAATCTCTAACGGATGTGTCATTGAAGGTACTGTTATTAACTCTGTTTTAAGTCCTGGTGTCAGAGTTGGTAAAGATTCTATTGTTAAAGATAGTGTTATTTTAAATCATGCATTGATCAGTGATCATGTATCAATCGAACGTTGCATTCTAGATAAACATGTCGTTGTTGGACAGCATGCAAAGATCGGTGTTGGTGAAAATACACCCAATCAAGACCATCCTGATTTACTTGATTCGGGTATTACCGTGATTGAAAAACGAACAATGATTCCAAGCCATATTGAGATTGGCAAAAATTGTCGTATCTTTAATACAGCACATTTTAAGGATAAAGTTGTCAAAAGCGGTTCTTCATTAAGTTAACAAACAAAAAAACGTGTGCGCACACACGTTTTTTTTATGCCATAAAATCATAGGGTGATATGTCCTCTTCTTGATCATCAAACATATCATCTAAGACCAATCGTTCTTTAAGGGTTGTTTGTCTTTTTTCAACCAAATGATTGGATGCATACATCAACAACTGCATATCACCCAGCAAGATTAAATAGCGTTTCGCACGGGTGATTGCTGTATATATCAATTCTTTCTTTAACATATGCATATAAGGTTTAATCATGGGGATAATGACAATTTGATATTCACTGCCTTGTGACTTATGAATACTCATGGCATAGGCCAAATTAAGTTCTTCTAAGTCAGATTGCTCATAGACGACATCGTTATCATCAAATGAAACAATCATAATGGATTGATTTTTCTCGTTTTTAGTTATTTTTTTAACGACACCAATGTCACCATTCATAATGAGACGATCTGGGTCATTGACAAGTTGTATGACTTTATCATTGACATAAAATGTGTGTTCTTTATCAGTCATTTTTTCGACTTGATTGGGGTTAAACGTCTCTTGCATCAAGCGGTTGACTTGGTCGATACCAATATCCCCTTTATAGGTTGGAATTAACACTTGAATATCCCAAATCAAATCATAACCTTCTTCTAATGCCCCTTTGACTTGAGAAATGATCAACGACTTGATTTGATTGAAATGTGCACGATAGAAATAGACATCGCTTTGACTGCTTAAGTCTTCAAATCTTAAATGTTGTTCATTTACTAACGATGCGAGTTTAATAATGTATGAATCTTTGACTTGGCGATGAATATCGGTCAAGCGCACAACAGGAAAGATGTTAGACTCAATAATATCAGCTAATACTTGTCCTGGCCCGACTGATGGCAATTGATCAACATCACCAACCAGTACAACTTGAGCGCCTGTCTTAATGGATTCAAATAGTTTTTTCGCTAGAAAAATATCGATCATTGAGGATTCATCGATAATAATTAAATCATGAGATAAATGACGATTGGCATCATAATTAAACATGCCATCATAGCCATACCCTAAATGACGGTGAATGGTTTTAGCTTCCATGTTTAAAATTTCCTTCATACGCTTAGCTGCACGACCGGTTGGTGCCATGAGGGCAATTTTTTCTTTAATGGTTGGATCACTAAAATTAAGTTTATAATACATGCGATAGACGTCTAGAAGTCCTTCAATAATCGTTGTTTTCCCTGTACCTGGCCCACCTGTAATGATGGTGAAAGGATGCATCAATGCTGTAATGATGGCTTTCTTTTGTAAGTCTGTATAGTTAAAGCCTTTTTGAATCTCAACAGCATCTAAGAGCGTTTTAATATAATCGTCATCAGTAATCACTTTTTTCTCTTCAGTCAGTCGTCTTAAATGAATGGCCAAAGCAACCTCGTGGTCATAGACATATTTTAAATAATATCTTTGACCTTCTAAAATGATTTTTTGTTCGTCGACCAATGTTTCTAATGCCTGTTCTAATGGTAGGTCAATGGCCAATATTTTATTGGCTTCTAGAAGCAATTGATCTTTAAGCATAAAAAGATCACCTTTTTGAAATGACAATTGATCAATGGCATAAATAATGCCTGCCTTCATCCGTCTCATGTCATCTTTTTTAATACCAATTTTAGTAGCAATCTCATCGGCTTTAATGAAACCGACGCCTTCAATATCTTCAATGAGTTGGTATGGATTGGTTTGAATGACTGTGATGGTTTGTTTTTGATAAAAAGAGATGAGTTTCATGGCCATTCGGCCAGAAATTTGATAGCCATATAGTTTGACCAAAATATGTTCATTTTCCTGATGCTCAATGAGCTGTTGATGAAATTTTTCAATGCGTAAACGATTTAACCCTGCATCTTTTAAAATCATTTTGTCATGCATGATTTTTTCAATGGCATCATCACCAAAAAGTTCAACAATTTTTTCAGCTGTCTTCGGACCAATGCCAGTAAAAAAAGAACTTGACAGATAACTGATCAATCCATGGGTGGTTTGTTTTTCACTTTTTTGAATGGTTTCAACTTTAAATTGTGTGCCGTAACTTGGATGATTGACCCAATCACCTAATACTTCATAGGTCACATCTTCAGATAATTTTGGAAAATAGCCAACAATGGTGATTTGCTCTTCATCATCTGTGATAAAGCGCGCAATGGCGTAACTATTTTCTTCGTTATGGTATACGTAATGTTTGATATGACCAGAAATTTTTTCCATAGGCACTCCTTTATGCATCTATCATATGATAGTTAAAAACGACCAATATTGCTTGATATATCCATGTTTTACTCTCATCATAGATGAAACCATATGATATAAAAAAGGTCTATACCCTTTTTATCGATATTGTCTTATACTGCCATTAAAATAGGCATCTTCGATAAATCCTGCGCCGAGGCAAATATCCCCTTGATAAAAGGCGCACACTTGACCCGGTGTGATGGCTCTTATTTTTTGTGGGTAGCTTACAGAAATTGTTGTTTCATCTAGCCATGTAACATCTACCTCATGGTCTTGTTGACGATATCTAAATTTCGCTGTCATGGGTCCACTGATCTTTTTTCCACGCCATATTACATCCGTAATAATGGCTTGATCAGAATATAAATGTGGGTGGTGGTAATCAGGTTCGACATATAATGTGTTTTTTGATAAATCCTTGCCAACCACATACCAAGCCCCTGTTGACTCTTGACTGCCGCCAATACCTAAACCTTTGCGCTGACCGATTGTGTAGTTCATTAATCCATTATGTTTTTTAATAAATGTTTGGTCTAAACGTCTCATGTCACCTGGCTGAGCAGGCAGATAATTGCTTAAAAAGGCGTTAAAATGACGCTCTCCAATAAAACAGATACCTGTAGAGTCTTTTTTATCTGCAGTGACTAATCCTTGTGTAAGCGCGATATCACGCACGGTTTTTTTATCTAAATGACCAATGGGGAATAAAACATTTTTTAATTGTTCGGTTTTAAGTTGTGATAAAAAATAGGTTTGATCCTTGTTTTGATCGAACGCTCTTAATAGTTTAGGTTCTTTTCCGCTATGATCGACTTGCGCGTAATGACCCATAGCAATATAGTCTGGATTGTATTTTTGCGCATAATCAATAAATGCTTTAAACTTGATTTCGTTATTGCATAGCACATCAGGATTTGGTGTTCTATTCTTTTTATATTCATCTAGAAAATAGGTAAAAACGCGATCCCAATAATCTTCAATGAAATCAACGCGTTCTAACGGTATATTTAATTTATCGGCAACCTTTTGTGCATCAAGAAAATCTTTTTCTTGTTCACATTGGTCGTCATATAAGGTTGGGTTGCCTTTTAAGTCTTGATTGGTGGCACTATCCCAGTTGCGCATAAAGACAGCATGGACATCATAGCCCTGTTCTTTTAATATATAGCATGCAACACTTGAATCGACACCACCACTTAATCCGACAATTACTTTTTTTTGTTTAGTCACAATAAATCACTTTCTTTTAATATCACTTGGCATACGATACTCGCCTCTTGGTGATAAACTGATGTTTAATATTTTTGGCCCTTCTGGCATGGTTTGACGTTTGAATTGTTGTGTATAAAAGCGGTCAAAAAACCGTTTGACATATGCTTGACTTTCTTTTGGCGCTAAGCCGAACGTTTTTTCAATCAACCACTCGATTTTAGGTTCATCTGCACCGTGTTCTATATGATGATACAAAATAAAATCATTAATATCATATTGACCAATAAATGCTTCAGTATCTTGGTCTTCAAGGAGTTCTGGTGTCACAGGCATTGCTAAAATGCCATCAAAGACATCTTTAAGGCATGGATGCGTATGTAATCCATGATATGACATCAGTGCTCTAATCCAGGTTTTTGGCAATCCTGAATTGATATTATACATACTCATGTGATCACCATTGTAAGTCATAAAGCCTAAAGCAATTTCTGATAGGTCACCAGTGCCTAAAACAATGCCTTGATACTTATTGGCTAAATTCATTAAAAAGAGTGTTCTGATTCTTGCTTGTGTGTTTTCATATGTGATATCAATGGTTTCATGATCTAACGCTTTTAAATGAAGATCAACCGATGACTTAATGGGTATTTCTAATGCCGTAACTTTTAAATGTTCCATTAACTTAAGCGCATAAGATTGTGTTTTTTCTGATGTCACCTTTGATGGCATCGTCACAGCGATAATATCTTTGGGATCTCTTTTCAATAGGGCCATGGCTTGATGGCTCACAATGAGTGCCAACGTTGAATCAAGGCCACCCGAGATACCTAGAATAATTTTATTTGCATCCTTAGGTAGCGACATTAACCGTTTTGCAAGGGCATGAACTTGTAGATCATTCGCAAATTTTAAATGTGCTTCTTGATTGTTTTCAGGCAAGAATGGTAATGTGCTCAGTGGTGTCTCAAACTGATAGGATTCATTTGTATCAATATCGACTGAAATAAACTGATATGATTTCACTTCTTTCATATGAAAATCACGGTAAGTTGAATTTTGTCGTTTATGATAATTGATTGATGTCACATCGATATCTGCAACAATTTGGTTTTCATTTAAATCAAATGATGTACTTTCTTTTAAGATGGTCCCTTGAGAGGCAATGAGCTTGTGGTTTGAAAATAACACCTCAGAAGTTGATTCAAATGAGCCACAGCTCGTATAAATATAGGCGCTCATTTGCTTGCGTGAATGATCAGCAACCACTGTGCGTCTTAAAAGACGTTTACCCACGTGTTCAGATGACGCTGATAAGTTAAAAATTAAGTTAGCGCCATTGAGGCTCATATCATCACCAGGACTATAGGTTGCCCATAAATCTTGACAAATTTCAACACCAAATGTGATGTGCTTTGCCGCTTCTTGAAAGAGTAAGTAGCCAAAAGGTATTTTTTTGTCAAATAGATCAATAGATTTAATCTCGGTATTTAATCCTGAATGAAACCAGCGTTTTTCATAAAACTCATGATCATTTGGTAAATAGTGCTTTGGAATCACACCTAAAATAGCGCCTTTTTGACAGACGACAGCACAGTTATATAAAATACCATAAACATTCAGTGGAATCCCTAAAATATAAACACCTTGATACGTGGTATGGTCAAGCACATAACGAAGCGCTTTTTTCGCATCATCAATGATTGACTCTTGATAAAATAAATCACTTAAGGAATAGCCTGTCAATGTCAACTCAGGAAACACAGTGATCGCAGCATTCATCGTATTGAGTTGTTTTGTGATTTGTTTTGCGTTTTCAATCGGATTGCCAATAATAATGGCTGGTGTCGCCGCAGCAACCTTTAAATAACCGTAACGATACATGCTTAAATCTCCTTTTGATATAGTTTGTGCGTTAATATATAGTTATAGACGTCTTGATGCATATGTTTTTGATGTTTTTTAACATCTTTTCTAATCATGGACGAAGAGATAGGTTCATTAAAATCAATCGGTATGAAGTGATGCTTGATATCTTTATATTTTGTTTCTGCGTGTTCTAAATCCATATAGCCACTTCGATTTAAAACAATAAACGGATAATCTTCTAGTAACTTTTGGTAATGAATCCATTGGTCAAGCGTTTCAAGATGATCAGATCCAATCACGAAATAAATGTCGTGTTGTGGATATTCTTTTTTAAGTTGATTTAAACTGTGGTAAGTGCCTTCAAATGTTTTCATATTTTCTAGATCAGAAATACCAACATTTTCTAAAGATTGACACATCACATAAAGCATCGCCAAACGATGCTTAAAAGGAACCAGCTCTGATTTTGGATATGGATTACCCACTGGCAATAAAATAACACGTGCTAACGGATAGCGCGTCTTTAGACTTATAATCATTTCATAATGGGCAAGCGTTGGCGGATTAAATGCACCACCGATAACTAATATCAAATTGATCACCACCTCTATTATATCACGCAAAAGACCAAAAAACATAAGGAACTCTTGATAAAATGGATTTGGATTCTATGCATATTGCTTTGGATTAAAAATTATAATTGCTATAATGTAGATAAGTCTAGGTAAGCTTTTTTAGACATAAAAAGGAGTTGTTCATATGAGTTTAAGAGAACGCTACTATCAACAAATTAGAAATGAAAATCTTCGACTGACAAAAAGTCGTAAAGCAATGATTGAAATATTAGAAAATCAACACCTAACCTTTAAGGAAATTCAAAAAGCGTTAGCCAGACGCGGTTTTTATAATGTTTCAACCATTTATAATAATTTAGAATTTTTTATTGAAAAGAAAATCGTTGTTGAAATTTATATCAATGAAACAAAATATTATGATTTGGCCATGGGTAATCCAATGCATAGCGCCGATAGTCACATTCATATGATGATTAAAGACACCAATGAAATTACTGAAGTTAACCATCAAGAAATTTTTGAGTTTATTTCTAATCATAAAGCTTTTAAAGACTACGATTTAGAATATATCCGAATCATTATTTCTGCCCAAAAGAAAAAATCAAATCATTAAAAAAGCACTTAATAGAGTTAGTGCTTTTTTTTTGGTTTATATAGTAATTACTGCTTTTCAGCAACCCGCATTTTTGCTGATCGACTCCGAGGGTTTTCTTCGATTTCACGATCTGATGGATACACAGGTTTTCTAGTAATGACTTTTAGTGGTAGCTTAGGCAATGTCACAACTGGTAAGTTTTTAGGTATATCATGTTCACTGTATTTTTTTATGAAGTGTTTAACAATACGATCTTCTAATGAGTGAAAAGAAATGACAACCAATCGACCGTTTGGATTAAGCAACTCAATGGCTTGTTTTAACACTGCCTCTAGAGCCATCAATTCATCATTGACTGCAATTCTTAATGCCTGAAACACACGTTTTGCACTATGGCCTTTATCTTTATAATTGACTTGATCAGTTATTTTAACTAAATCCATGGTTGTTTTAAGTGGTCGATGTTCAACAATACGACGTGCAATTTTAAAACTATTTTTTTCTTCACCATAAACAAAAAACATGTGTGCCAATTCTTTTTCATCATAGGTGTTTAAAATGGTTTCTGCTGTGATTTGACTCTTTTGGTCCATCCGCATATCAAGTTGTGTATCTTTTAAATACGTAAACCCACGCGCTTGATCATCAATTTGAAACGATGAAAGTCCTAAATCTAGCAAAATACCATCAACACCAAAAACCCCTCTTTGATTCAACTCTTTTGTGATATGTTTAAAGTTTGAGTGAATGTAGGTAATATTTTGATATTTTTCTAAGCGATTTTTAGCATAGTCAATCGCAAACATATCTTGATCAAAGGCATAAAGATGACCGTTTTGATCGAGATTTTCTAATATTTTTTCACTATGTCCAGCACCACCTAAAGTGCCATCGATATAAATACCGTCTTTTTTGATATTAAGGGCTGCGATTGCCTCAACTTTTAAAACTGTTTCATGTGTCATGTCATATCCTAATTTCATCAATTTGTTTATGTCCTAACTATATAGGAAATTATGTTGTTTGTCAATTTTGACAAAAGAAAAAGGTGCGGTGCACCCTTCTTTAATCCTTACTTGGATTCTTTTTTGGTTAATACTTGTTGACCCTTGTAGTAACCACTGTTTGGTGTTACACGATGTGGCAATGTGAATTCACCAGTTTGTGGACAAACAACTAATGCTGGCGCGCTTAATTTGTAATGTGAGCGACGTTTTCTTTTAGCAGTTTTGCCCGTTCTCCGAAACGGAACAGCCATGTCTTTTTCCTCCTAGCTATCTTTATCTAAATCCTTAAATGCTGGATGAGGACTTCTCTCTTCTTCAAAGGATATGTCATCTGCATCTGGATGATAAACAGTGTATGGTTTTTCTAATAAAATATGACCAAAGATAATATCGTCTAACTCTAATGGGAATAAAAGTGGATAATCTGCATCATCACTTGACCCAAAAATAAGATCCAATTCAAAGTCTAAGGATACCTTTACTGGTTTTAATGTCTTTGCACATGCCATGTCTAATGTTGTTGAAACATGGAGTGTTGATAACACGTCATCTGCTTGCAATTGAAACGATCCAGTGACTTTTGTTGGCTTAATAGAGATTATATCGATTTGGTTTTTTATCTGTGTTGAGAAATCAATGGTTTCAGTTAATAATGCTTGATCTTGAACTTGCCATAGATAAATTTTCATGCGATCACCCCAACGAAATAATTATACATAATTCATAACCATTTGTCAATTTGAAACGTTATGAAAAAACCCAATAAAGGGTTTTTTTAGTTCTAAACTTGTCTACGCACTGATTTTTTAATCAATTGGATGACTTGTTTTTCTTTATCTGTTAAAAGTTGTTCCATTGGATATTCTGGTGTGAGTCGATGATTTCTTAAGTGTAGCTTAATGTTTTGACCATTGACAAGATTGAGTTTAACGTCAAGTCTTGAATATTTGGGTTTTTCATGATCATCAAAAGTCAACTCAGTTTCAACAAACACAATATCAAAGTGCTTAATTTCACCCGTGATATCATAGCCTATTTGCCCTGTTTCATGGTTGATATGTGACTGATAGTATAACAGTGAGTGTTCAGAAAACATTAAAATGGTGACCAAAGAATGATCATAAATGAGTGTTGTTGATCCATCTTTATTAATATCTAGGCGATAGCTGACTGTATCATGTTTGCCAAATGCGTCAGGAATGGTAATAATCACAGGTGAAAAATGAGCCGCTTGTTGGCGATTGATACTTAAAAGTTCGCATGCACGCTCCATGGCACGCTCATAATCTTCTTTAATGGTTAAATGAAAATCTTGTTTGGCTTTGCCTGTATTTTTCTTAAAATATTTTTTCGCCCATCTGGTTCTATTTTTTTGTTTATTTGCCATATGTCTATTCCACCTTTCAGCCTCTTTATCATTTTATCAAATTTATAAGGATATAGTCAACTTAATGCCTTCATTTACTCGTTATAGATGGCATATCATGATGATTTTATTCACCCAAGATGCCAGATGCCAATAGCGCTTTAAAACTTTCAGGTTCTACATCTAGAATATAACGGGTAATATCATGTGTCTCAAAAATTTGGTCCAGTGTTCTTTGCGTGTATAGTTGATCTTTAAATGCATCTAAAAATGGTGTGAGTGGTTCTTTATCAAAAAAATCACCTTGAATATTCATTTGTTTTATGATGCCATCGTGTAAATCTAGTTTAATTTCAAATAATCCACCAGGAAGTCTTTGTTTTAAGACTTTAGTATACGGCGGTTGTTTTTTATAAATCCATTCATTGGTTTGATAGGTTAATGACATATCATGGATGATTTTAATTTCTGCTTCTGACAACTCATAGGTTTTAGTCGTTAACGTTTTTTCAAAATGTTTAATGAGGTCATCTTGTGACATCCCCTGTAAGTATGGTTTTAAATTGGTTACGCGTGAGCGCACACTACTAATCCCTTTAGAGACTAACTTTTCATCACTTGGTGTAATCGCACGTACCATTGTCTCTAGGTCACAATCATATAAAAATGTACCATGCATCAACATGCCATATCTATTTTGTAAAAATGCGTTACCAGATATTTTCTTACCTTCAAAGAGTAAGTCGTTTCGACCACTAAACTCAATATCGATATTGAGTAATTTCATCGAATCAATGATCTTTTTTAAATACGTTTTAAATGTAAACTCTTTATTGCTTCTTTTTGTAACAATGGAAAACATGGTATTGCGGTGATCTGCATACACACAACCACCACCTGTTTGACGTCTGTAAACTTGAATGTCTTGCTCTTTTAAATACTCAAGATTGACCTCGTTTTCAATCACTTGATTTTTTCCAACAACAACACCGTGAATTTCCCATGTAAAAAAGTATGTTTCGTCGTCTTTTAATAGATTTTTTAACACATATTCTTCTAAGGCAAAATAAAAATAGGGTTTTAAATTGCCTTCATTGTGATGTCTAATTAATATCATATGATCCTCCTTTAGTCTGTTGCTTAAATTATATCATAATTGTTATAGATAAGAAAAAGTAGTTGCTTGGGCAACTACTTATTTAAACATATTCTTAAACTTATCCCACGCACTATCTTTTGACTTTGATTCTAGTTTAGCGAGATCTTCATATAGTTTCTTTTCTTGATTTGAAATGTTTTTAGGTGTTGTAATTTGAATAACAACATGTTGATCACTTTTTTTGCCTGAACGCACATTGGCAATCCCCTTACCAGCCATTCTTAAAATCTGACCGTGATTAATACCTGCGGGTACCTTTAAGGTCACATCACCATAAATGGTGGGTACATCAATACTTGTTCCTAAAACAGCTTGTGTGATAGAAATAGGTACTTCTAGGATAATGTCGTCTTGTTGACGTTTAAATACTTTGTGTGGACGGACACGGAAATTTAAGAATAAATCACCTTTTGGTCCACCTTTTGTACCACCACTACCATAGCCAGCAACTTTTAAAGACATATTGGTATCAACACCGGCAGGAATTTTAACATCCACTGTTTTTTGTTCTTTAATACGTCCTTGCCCATTACATGTTTGACAACGTTTTTTAACTGTTTTACCTGCGCCACCACATGATGGACATGCTTGTTGTGTACGCATGGTGCCAAACATCGTCCGCTGATCAACATTGATCGAGCCTTGTCCGTGACATCTGCTACATGTTTCAATATCAGATGGTGAATCGGCACCACTACCATGACAATGTGGACACTCTTCATCAACGTCTACTTTGATGGTTTTTTTAGTGCCTAAAACGGCTTCCATAAAATCAATGGTCATCACACGTTCTAAGTCATCACCACGTTGTGGACCATCATAGCTTTGACGACTTTGACGTGATCCACCACCAAAAAATTGGCTAAATATGTCACTAAAGCCACCAAAACCTTCAAATCCACCCGATCCACCAAAGCCATCAAAGGGACTGCCTTGATGACCGTATTGATCATAAGACTGTCTTTTTTGTGGATCACTTAATGTATCGTATGCTTCTTGAACTTCTTTAAATTTGGCTTCTGCATCAGTTTCTGATGAGACATCCGGATGATATTTTTTTGCAAGTGTACGATAAGCTTTTTTGATTTCATCGTTTGTGGCACTTTTTGAGAGTCCTAAAACATCATATAAATCTCTTTTTTCTGCCATAACATCAACTCCATAGTCAATAAGGGGACGTGCCCCTTATTATATTTTAGTTTTTTTCTTCAAATTCAGCATCTACCGTATTACTATCATCTTGTGATGCATCATCAGCTGTTTCTGTGTCTTGATTTGCTTGTGCTGCTTGAGCTTTTTGATATGCTTTGGTTGCTATCTCTTGAGCATCTTTTTCAAGTGCTTCTTTTTTCGTTTTAATTAAGTCAATATCGTCGGCCTTAAGCGCTTCTTCTAACTCTTTGATAAGGTCTTCTACTTTGGTTTTTGTTGGTTCATCAATATCGTCTTTAAGATCATCAAGTGCTTTCGTGGTTTGAAATGCCAAGCTAGATGCTTCGTTTCTTAAATCCGCTTCCGCACGTTTTTTCTCATCGGCTTCTTTTTGTTCTTCCGCTTCTTTGACCATACGTTCAATCTCTTCTTTTGAAAGTGCTCCGTTACCAGTAATGGTAATCTTTTGTTCTTTATTGGTACCTAAATCTTTGGCTTTCACTGAAACGATACCGTTGGCATCAATATCAAATGACACTTCAATTTGCGGTACACCTCTTGGTGCCGCAGGAATATCGCCAAGTTGGAAACGTCCCAATGTTTTATTATCTTGTGCCATTGAGCGCTCGCCTTGAAGCACATGGATATCAACAGCTGGTTGATTATCAGCAGCTGTGGAGAACACTTGTGATTTTGAGGTTGGGATGGTTGTATTACGTTCAATCAATTTTGTAAATACGCCACCTAATGTTTCAATACCTAATGATAATGGTGTCACATCTAGTAATAACACATCTTTAACATCACCAGCTAAAACACCACCTTGAATGGCAGCACCCATTGCAACAACTTCATCAGGGTTCACACTCTTATTAGGCTCTTTATTTAATTCTTTTTTAACCATTTCTTGAACAGATGGGATACGTGTTGATCCACCAACCAGCAACACTTGATCAAGTTCAGATACTTTGATTTTAGCATCTCTAATCGCATTTCTCACTGGCCCAACGCAACGATCAACCAAATGTGATGTCAATTCGTTAAATTTAGAACGTGTTAAATTCATTTCTAAATGCAGTGGCCCAGCGACACCCATCGTAATAAAGGGTAATGAAATTTGTGAACTGGTCACACCACTTAATTCTTTTTTCGCTTTTTCAGCTGCATCTCTTAACCGTTGAACTGCCATTTTATCTAATGATAAGTCAACGCCATTTTCTTTTTTAAATTCTTGGACAAGATATTTAATAATGGCATCATCAAAATCGTCGCCACCAAGTTGATTGTCACCAGACGTTGAAACAACTTCAAAGGTGCCATCAGCCAATCTTAAGATTGAAACGTCAAATGTGCCACCACCAAGGTCAAAGACCAAAATGGTTTGTTCTTTTTCCATTTTATCAATACCATAAGCCAATGCTGCAGCGGTTGGTTCATTAATAATACGTTTGACTTCTAACCCTGCAATCTTGCCAGCATCTTTGGTTGCTTGACGTTGTGCATCATTAAAATAAGCAGGTACTGTAATAACAGCTTGTGAGACTGTCGCACCTAAGTAATCTTCAGCTGTTTTCTTTAAATTTTGTAAAATCATGGCTGAAATTTGTTGTGGTGTATAATCTTTGCCTTGGATGTTTACTTTATATTTAGAATCACCCATATGACGTTTAATTGAACTCACTGTATTAGGGTTTGTAATGACTTGTCGTTTTG
The DNA here is from genome assembly GCA_047921055.1 of Acholeplasmataceae bacterium. Classification (GTDB taxonomy): domain Bacteria; phylum Bacillota_I; class Bacilli_A; order Acholeplasmatales; family Acholeplasmataceae; genus JBLRWW01. The sequence goes on along the minus strand of JBLRWW010000016.1, from coordinate 677 downwards.
CAACATCACCCACACTAATATCATCGCCCTTAAAGGCAACCACTGATGGTGTTGTTCTACCACCTTCAGCATTTGGTATAACTTTTGCTTCTCCGCCTTCCATAATTGAAACGACTGAGTTTGTGGTACCTAAGTCGATACCGATAATTTTATTCGTCTTTGCCATTTTCCTCACTCCATTCGTTTACTTTGACCATGGCAGGTCTCAGTAATTGTTCTTTATATGTATATCCTTTTTGAATCACTTCTATAACTAAACCTTTTGCTTTATCTTTATCGACTACTTTGTCGACTGCGTAATGCAGTTTAGGGTCAAAAGGTTGGTTTAACGCTTCAATTGCTTTTAATCCATCCGATTCAAGAATTTGATAGAGTTGATCATTAATCATTTTAAAGCCGATTAAGAAGTTTTTTAAGGTATCATTATCAACACTTAAATTAACAATCTTATTGAGTTGTTCCAAGGGATTTAAAACATCATTAATCAAATTTTTAGACGCATATTTTCGATCATTAATACGCTCTTGTGTCATGCGTTTTTTAAAATTCTCAAGTTCTGCCGCATTGCGTAAAAGTCTATCTTTTAACTCTAAAACTTCTTGTTCTAATGCTTCAATTTTTTCTTTTGATTTGTTCTTTTTTTCTTTTTTTGTTGTTTCTTCTTGCACATCATCACC
>JBLRWW010000015.1:0-32847 GCA_047921055.1 Acholeplasmataceae bacterium | reverse complement strand
TACACCATACAATAATTGAAAGGTCATCAACTACCATACAATTATTTAAATACCTAAAAAGCAGTCTATTTTTTTTATTAAGTTGTTTAATTGATTGACAAACAAAGGGCCACATACTATAATAAAAATACCCCTAAAAGCGCTTACAAAACTCGTGGTTGAAAAAATTGAGTAAAGAAAGGTTATACATTCGACTTCATGCGTTGAAATTTATAAATTATTATTATATAATAATAACGTTGAGGTGAAATGTATGACGCAAACAGTTAGATCAATTCCATTGAGCTCATTTGTAATCGCAACACACTTTTTAATCTTTTTTACATTAGTGCTTTAGAGGGGAATCTAAGTGCACTTTATTTTTTATAAAAAAATAAAAAGCAAACATTATAACACAAAGGAGAAAGAAACTTCATGGAGATTAGACTAGAGAATCTAACCAAGATCTTTACAGACAAACAAGGTAAAGAAACCATCGCTGTTGATGATTTAAGCATTACCATTCCATCAGGAAAATTAATTGGATTATTAGGGCCATCAGGATGCGGTAAATCAACAACATTATTTATGATCGCAGGCCTTCATAGACCATCTGGAGGAAAGATTTTTTTTGGAGAGGACGACGTAACACGATTGGCTCCAGAAAAACGCGGCATCGGTCTTGTTTTTCAAAATTATGCATTGTATCCTCATATGACTGTTCGTCAAAATATTATGTTTCCTCTAGAAAACATCAATATTAAAAGAACAGAAGCGCTAGAACTTGTTCAAGAGATGGCAAATTTGGTTGGCATCGGTGAATTGCTTGACCGCAAACCTGCACAATTATCAGGGGGGCAACAACAACGCGTAGCAATCGCTAGAGCGCTCGTAAAAAAACCGCGCGTTTTACTCTTAGATGAACCACTATCAAACTTAGATGCACGTTTAAGACTTCAAACAAGAGAAGAAATTAAACGTATTCAAAGAGAAACAGGTATTACAACCATCTTTGTTACACATGACCAAGAAGAAGCCATGAGCATTAGTGATCAAATGGTTGTCTTAGATTTTGGTGTTCAACAACAAATGGATGCACCACAACACATGTATAACAATCCTAAAAACTTATTTGTTGCTAAATTCTTAGGAAATCCACCAATTAATATTTTAGAAGGCCACGTGAAAAAAGGCAAAATAATCATTGGTGACGGCGACATCGAAATCGGAGAAACGAAAGTTAAAGACGGGGCCTATACAGTAGGTATCCGCCCAGAAGATTTTAAAGTAGACGCTAACGGCTATGAAGTTGATACCATTGATATAGAGCACATCGGTAGAGACAGCATGATTCGCTTTATGGTTGGCGATAAACAAGTAAGATCACTAGTAGATTCTGATGATGTATTAAACTCTAAAACGATAAAATTAAGCGTAAAAGCACACAAAATTCGGTTATTTGATAAAGAAACTGGGCTTGTGGTTTTATGATGAAAAACGTTAAGTTGGCACTCAAAGAATTCATATGGAAAGCGCGTAACTTCATACACTCGCGTTCTGTAAGACTTCAAGAGTATTTAGAAAGTAAACGCTTAGGCTTTATCGTTAAGTGGCCGGGATGGTTTAAAGCACTGCTTTATCTATCACCAGCACTCTTGCTCTTATTGGTGTTCACATTTTATCCAATCATCAACTCGTTTATCATTTCATTTTATGAAGGATATAACATTCAAACTGGACAATTTGATGATTACACCCTTGTCGGAAACTATTACTATATTTTATTTGAAGCAACGGGTTTTAGACAAGCGGTCATTAATACAGCTTTGATTGTATTCATCACAGTACCAGCAACCATTATTGTCAGTTTGTTTATTGCAGTAGCATTGGTAGCCATCAAACCACTTAAAGGTTTCTATCAAACAGTGTTCTTCTTACCTTATATTACCAACACGATCGCTATCGGTTTGGTGTTCGCCTTTATCTTTAGTGGAAACATCGATACCGTTAATGTCACCTTAGGATTAGCCAACCAAGTCTTATCTTGGTTTGGTGCCAGACCCATTGTTTGGCTAGGACGCGGCGGTGCAACATACTGGTCAGCCATGTCAGTCATCTTAATCTATACTGTATGGAACGGGCTTGCCTTTAAAATTATCGTCTTTTTGGCAGGAATCCAAGGTATTGATAAACAATATTATCAAGCCGCTCAAATCGATGGTGCAAGTCGTTCTAAATCACTTAGACGTATCACAGTACCTTTGATTTCACCAATGATTTTTTATATCTTAATCACATCAGTCATTGGCGGATTTAAGACCTATACATCAGTTGTTGCGATCATTAGTACAACAGGGACGATTACAACGGGCGCTGATGGGTTTATCAACTTAAAGACGATTGTCTTTTATGTCTATGATTTCCTAGGTGAAGCAGGCTCAGATGGCGCGATGTCTTATGCATCCGCAGCAGCCATCATCTTGTTTGGAATTATATTAGTGTTCACGGTCATCCAACTTCAAGTTGGTAAACGCCGTGTCCATTACTAGGAGGATGACACGATGAAAAGAATTCCAAAAAAACTTAGATTATTTGATATTATTGCAACACTATTAGATTGGGTATATGTCTTTATTGGGCTATATATCGTTTATGGACTGTTTCAGCTATATATCGTTCCTGAGGATATCACTCAACTCGTTGATACAACCTATCGCTTTATGGGCTTTGATATCACAACGGCACAAGTTAATCGATTAATCAGTCTTCTTATCGGTTACCTAATCATCTTTATTCCAACCGCAGTTGTTAATACAAAAAGATTAAGAAGCAAAGAATTGGTTGAAATTGATGAATGGACATACCGCACACAATATTTATATGCTTTTATGAGTTTATTAACATTCAATTATATTGCCAGTGCATTAAGAGTTATGGTTGCTATAGGCATTCAAAACATCTATGTCGGCTACGGCTTTAAGCAAAGTGTCATTAACATTTCAAAATTTGTTTTGTCATTATTTAAAAAAGAAACATATCAAGAAATGCGCAAAAAAAGACTTCTGAAAAAAGAACAATCTGCAAGTCAGCAAGACTTGGATCGCGTGAATACTATTGAGTTTTTTAAAACAGTGTTAAGACTTGTTATTACCTATTCATTTTTAACATTAATTGCTTTATTCATCTTTATACCATTTTACTGGATGATACTAACTGCGTTAAAGACAAACCAAGAATTAACGGAATCATTGAATCCACGATTCTTTATTGGGTTATCAGAAATGCAATGGGTTAACTTTAAAATTGCATTGACACGCTTTGATTTCTTACAGTACATCTGGAACACCATCTTTGTTGGTATTGTATCAACCATCGGAACACTCATCACGACCGTCTTGGCAGCGTTCGCTTTTGCCAGATTGGATTTTAAAGGCAGAGACTTCATTTTCTCAGTCTTATTAATGACTATGATGATTCCTGGCGAACTCTACACAATTACCAACTACATTACCGTATCAAGACTTGGTTGGATCAATAGTTTTTACGCATTGATTGTGCCATTTATGACAAGCGTTTTCTACATATTCTTCTTAAGACAAGCATTTAAACAAATTTCAGATAGTTTGTATCGTGCCGCTCAAGTCGATGGATGTAGTGATTTTAAATATTTATCACGTGTGATGATTCCTATTGCCAAGCCAACCATTATTACCATTACCATTTTAAGCTCTATTGGCGCATGGGATGCATACATTTGGCCACAACTTGTTGTTACTGAAAGACGCTATTGGCTTATCTCAGTTGCACTCCGTGGCACAAGCTTTGCTTTAGGTAGTGGTTCAGATGCAAGGCCGCTTTATAACCTGCAGCTTGCAGCAACAGCACTTGTAACAGCACCGTTACTCATTATCTTCTTCTCGCTTAAAAAATATATTATGGCGGGCGTTGGTAGAAGCGGTACAAAAGGGTAATCAATTGACAATGTCAATTTGAGTATAAGACAGAATATACTATAAATAGGAGGAAGCAATGAAGAAAATAGTATTTATTATATTGTTAACGCTTGGCGTTTTATCACTGGCAGCATGTGCACAGCGTAGAAATGCAGCGCCAGAATTTCAAGGCGTTAACCAAAATGTTACGATTGAACTCGGAGAACCATTTGATCCGCTTGATGGCGTAACAGCAACAGACCGTGAAGACGGAGATTTAACAGATAGCATCGTCGTTGACGGATGGGAAGCTGGAGATGAAAATATCCAAGGTTCTACACAAGTTATCTTGTCAGTCACTGACTCTGAAGGCGAAACTACAAGGGTAACCATCACTGTAACAGTTGTTGGTGATGCACCGATTCCAGTAATTGCAGGATTCAATGATGACCCAGTCTTCTTTATCGGTTCAGGGACATATGATCCACTGGCTGGCGTGACAGCAACCGATGAAATCGATGGCGATATCACTGATGAGATCGTTATTTTAGGTAGTTACGATTTAGAAACGCCTGGTACATATACCATTCGTTTACGTGTTACCAATAGCCTTGGTGGGCGTGATACAGTCACCATTATTTTAACAGTAAGAGAATCACCCATTCCGCTAGCATTAACCAACGAACCAATCACCATTACATTGTGGCATGCTATGGGTCAAGGGAATACAGCATTACTTCAAAAATATGCTGATTCATTTATGGTCGAATATCCTAATATTACAGTTATTATTGGCGAAAGCGCTGGTAACTATAACACTTTAAGAAGTAATATGATTAACGCCATTACTGCTGGTAACTATCCAAACATGGTTCAAGGGTATCCTGACCACGTCGCAGAATATTTAAATGGTAAAGTTGTTCTTAACTTAGATCCATATATCGAAAGTGATTTATGGGGACTTCATGGTGCTGATGCATTTGAAGATATCATCGAATCATATCGTGCTGAAAACAGCCAATATAATGTAGATGGAACATTCTATTCCTTACCATTTAACAAATCAACCGAAGTCATGATTTATAACCGCGATGTCTTCGAAAGCCTAGAGCTAGATGTGCCAGAAACATGGCAAGACTTAATTGCGATTGCACCACAGTTAAGAGCTGAAGGTGAACGTTTGGCTGAAATCAAAGTTCGAGCAGCCAATCCAACTGATACCGAAGTTCAACTAGCACCTAAGATTGCAGCAGCAAAAGCACTCATTATGCCAGCGGCATATGATTCTGATGGTAATGCATTTATTACATTTACTAGACAATTTGGTGGCGCATACACCGCATTTAACTTTACAAATAACCGCGGCCAATTGTTATGGAATAATAATGCTAATACAGTCAGTGCAATGCAATTCTTAAAAGACAACAAAAATGTCATTACATTACCTGATTTCTGGGATCAACAATATGCTTCTACACCATTTGTGAACCAACAAGTCTTTGTAACATTCGGTTCATCAGCGGGTATTCGTTATAACATTCCTGGCGGTATTGAAGCAGGATTAGGAAGCACATTTAAAGTTGGCGTTGCACCAATACCTTATAATGCTGATCGTCCAAATGATCGCGCTGTGATCCAACAAGGCACAAACATTTCATTGCTTAACGCAGGATCGCAACAAGAACAACTGGCTTCATGGTTATTCTTAAAACATTTGATTAATTTAGAAAACACGATGGATTGGGCAATCAATACAGGTTATCTTCCAGTAAGAACAAGTGCATATTTACACCCAACCTATCAAGCATTCTTAGCGCAAACCAATAATCCAATCGCGATTACTGCACAAGCTGCATACGATCAATCAGGATATTTCTTCTATGATGCGGCATTTGTTGGTTCATCAAGAGCACGTCTACAAGTAGGACTTGCGCTACAACGTATTATGCTTGGAGATGGAAACATTTCAGAAGCATTAAATGATGCCTACAACGAAGCAAATCTAGGCGGATAATTTAGGGGTTTAAAGGCGTTTGGCATCATCTTAGGGGTTGGTGCCAAAAGCCGCATGATAAAATTGTTTTTAATAAGTAAAAAAAAATAAAATGGAGGAAACACATGGGTACAAAAAGATTTAGTTTTACTAAAGGCTTATTTAGCATCCTTGTTGCATTGTTATTAACATTTACGTTAATTGCGTGTGGCGGCGATAACGATCAAGAAGTTCTTGACGAAGCTATTGATGGTCTTAGTGTTGTTTTTGCAAGTGGCGATTCTGCGACTTCAGTAACAAGAGATTTAAGTTTACCTACAACATTAGGTGAAGCAACCATCTCTTGGAGTTCAAATAACACAAGCGTCATTGCAAATAACGGGACTGTAACAAGACAGTTTTCAAATGTTACAGTAACTTTAACAGCAACAGCAACGTTAAATGAGGCAACAGCAACAAAAGATTTCTCTTTAGTTGTTATTGGTCATGATGTTGATGCTGCTCTAGAAGCCATTGTTTTAGCGGGTGATAACATCACATATAACGCTAGCAATGACCGCTACACCGTGATTGGTAATATTACATTACCTGCAACAGTCAATGGATTGACCATCACTTGGGAATCAACCATTCCTGCAGTTTTATCAAATGCAGGTGTTGTTGTTAGACCAGCTTATGGACAACCAGACGCGAATGTCACACTGATTGCTTCAATTAATAATGAAGAAAGAGAATTTGATGTATTGGTTCCAGCAATTGCTGACAAACCAGTTTCATTAATCTTACAAGAAGCAAGTGACGCATTATTGATTCCTGGTATTAGCGATGGTGTTGGTCAAAATATTAATTTACCAATGTCAGTTGGTACACAAGGCGTGACTGTTACTTGGTCATCAAGTGATCCAGCAATCGTTTCAAATACAGGTGTCGTTGTTAGACCAGATGATGATAACGTTACAGTTGTTTTAACTGCAACATTAAGCTTATCAGGACAAAGCATCACCAAAGAATTTGAAGTTGTTGTTTTAGCAGCAGCTAATTTCACAGACGTTGCAAACATCGCTGAAGCGATTAGCATCAGTAGAAGTGGTGAAGACAATCTTGGTGTGAGTGGTTTATATGTCAGAATTAAAGATGTTACAGTGATCGGTATTACCGGTGACGGTGTTGTCTTTGCTGATGACTCAGGTATCTTATTTGCTTATGCTGGTATGCGTAGAAGCGATGTCGTTGTTGGCGGCGTCTACGATGTTAGAGGTGTCACAGCAAGATTCTTTGGTTCATGGCAAGTGGCTGGTAACGCAACAGAACCACTAGTATTTACTGAATCAGATGGCGATGTCACAGTCTTAACACCAGTTGAAGTAGGTTCTGTTACTGAAATGTTAGAAAACCATCATGTACCTGAACCAACTGATCCAGATATTAATTATGTATATTATCGTTTAACTGCTAAGATTAGAATCCAAAATGCTGCCGATAACTACGGTACAGTCTTTGTCGATCCTGATTACGCAGGCGGCGATGTTCCAACATCAGCAAATTCTCCTCATACAGAAGATGGAGTCATTGTTTATTACCATTCAAATAAAGCAGCATTTGATGCATTTGATGGTTTAGTTGTAACATTTAATGTATTATTTTACGGATATCGTTCAGACAGAAGTATCTTCTCAACGTTATTCATTGAAACAGTTAATGATATTGAAACAACCTTAGATGATCAAGGTCTTGTTGATGTTGCTGAACAAACAATTTCAAATGGTTTGTTACCAGAATATTCTGAAAACACAACACTCGACTTACCAACATCACTCTTAGGTACAACCATTACTTGGACATCTTCTAACACAGCATTAATTGATGCTGAAACTGGCGAATTAACATTACCAGCTGAAGGTCAAGAAACAGTGACTCTAACAGCAGTGATCGTTAAAGGCGATGTCGAAAAAGAAGTAGTATTTACCATCAATGTTGGTGAAATGGTTACGATATCTATTGCAGATGCACGCGCAGCAGCAATCGGTGTTAAAGTTCAAATTGAAGGTATCGTTACAGGTATCTCTTATAGTTCAAGCTTTAACAACGCAGGCGTCTTCTTACAAGATGCTACCGGCGGTATGTTCTTATTTAGAATGGCTGGCGGCGCAGACGTTGAAGTTGGCGACTTAATCAGAGTTGTTGGTACACGCGCTGTATTTAACGGATTAGAACAACTTGGCGCTGGCTCTACTTATGAAATTTTATCAAGCGACAATGCGTTTATCGCAGAAGAGCTTGTTGAAGCAGATGAATTTATTGATTCTCAAAGTCAATATGTTTATGTCACAGGTACGCTAAAAGCGAAACCATCAATTTCTACATCAGGTGCTGATAATTCAACTGTTGTCTTAGTTGGCGCTAAAGAAGTAGTAATTTCAATTAATCATCCTGGTGATTATGCGGATGTCGCTGTAAGAAATGCACTTATTGCATTACTTGAAGGTTTAGATGTAGGCGATACTGTATCAGTATTTGGACCATTAGGATGGAACAACGGTCCAAGAATTACAGTTTATACAGCAGCGGATATCGTTGTTGGTGGCTATGTCGAATTAAATGATTTAGAAAAAGCAGAACAAGTTGCTGGCTTATTGGTTATCCCTAATGAAATCGAAGAAGCCGTTACCTTAACATTACCTGCAACAGGTGCGCATAGTTCAACAATTACTTACGCATCAAGCGATGAAGCAGTCATTAATTCTGAAACTGGCGTTGTTACACTACCTGCAACAGGTAACGTCACAGTGACTTTAACTGCAACAGTAACAGTTGGCACAACTGAGTTTGAAAGAGTTGAAACCATCGTTGTTGGTGAAATTATTAGAACTGTTGCTTATGCAAATGATGCAGCTCCTGGCACAGTCGTCACTATTGAAGCAACCATTACTGTGGTTCAATTTGATGAAAGAGAAGCTTATCTTGATCAAGCAGTTGTCTTCGTTGAAGATGCAACTGCAGGTATCTACTTATACAAAGTACCAGCTGAATATAAAGCACACTTAGTTGTAGGTAATACCTTAAAGATTCGTGCAAACCGCGCAGTCTTTAATGATTTGGTACAATTAAACAATTTCGTAAGTGTTGAAGTCATCGCAACTGGCGTTGCTGTAACACCTACAGTCGTCACTGACCCTGCTGAGTTATTTAATACACAAGGTCAATTGGTTTCAGTTACAGGATATTTAAGACAAGTTTATGCGGGCACACCATCTGATTACCACTTGGTAACAACAATGGGTACATTCGCATTAAGATTAGCAAGCAGTAATGATATTCCTCAAGCTGAAAGAACATTAATTATTAATAAGCTTGTTGGCGTAGCTGCTGGTACGGAAGTCACTGTTGTTGCTGGTGCTGGACGCTTTAGAGCAAACGCACAAGTCATGTTATTTAATGCAGACCAAATTACCATCGGTGCTCTTGGTTCAGAAGCTGAACTTGGCGCAGTTGCTGCAGCACACTTCGTTGCTCCAGAAGGTGATAATGAAGTCGTTGCAGATATTACATTACCAACAACCGGTCTATTTGGTTCTGTTGTTGAGTGGGTATCAGATGCACCATTAGTTATAGCAAATGATGGTACTGTTGTACGTCCTCTACCGGGTAGTGAAGATGCCATTGCAAACTTAACATATGAACTTAAGATTGGTACAACCGTCTATAAGACTGGTGTTGTAGAATATACAGTATTGGCTGAAGACGACGTTGTTTATCCACTCAATGAGTGGCGTGCATTTGTCAATGATTGGGAAGGCACAGCTGCAACACTTGAAGGCGTTAATGGCGAACTCGTTATGACGTTAACAAACATTAATGCTTTAAATGAAAACTGGAAAGTTCAAGTCATTCAAGATGCCTTTGCTTTAGGTACAGGTGCTGATAATGTTGGACATATGCAACTAGAAGCAGGTAAAACATATAAGGTTACGTTTGATGCGAAAGCTTCTGTAGCTGGTAATATTACACTTGCTATTGGTCATGCTGGTGGCGGATGGACTCCATATCATGTAGCAGCTGGATTAGCTGTAACAACTGAAATGCAAACATTCACCTCTGAATTTACACTTCCAGCAGAAGGCGATTTCACAACACTCGCACAATTTAAACTTGAAATGGGCTCGCTCTTTGCTGGTCAAACAGCTCCTCAATACTTTGTCTTAGATAACGCGTTGATTGAAGAGTTAGTTGTTGATACATTTGTTGCAACCGAACTTATTGTTAATGGTGAAATGAATCCAGAAGTACCAGCAGATGCACCAGTTGAAGTTACAGCAGCATACCTTGCTGGATCAGGAACAACCAACATGAGTGGAGATAGCAATAACGCAGCCCTTATTGGATTAGATCCTACATTGTTTACGGTAAGCTCTGTTCTAAATGACGCAAGCGTTCACGTAGGTTTAAATAACGCAGGACAAATAAGAATATATGCTAACCGTACAACCGGAAACGGAAACTTGCTAACAATTGAACTTGATGAAGGTTATGTTATTACAGGAGTTGAATTTGAGTTTGGAGCATCTACTAATAGTCCATTAGCGGTGTTGACACTTGGCACCACTGAGAGCAATCTTGTAGCTTTAGATTTGACAAATACAACACAAACATATGCAGATTTAGCTATTAATTCATTCTCGCTAAAAAATACACAAGACTCAGGATCATCAAATGCACAAATTTATATTTTAAGCATTAAGATTACTTATGAGTTAGCTGCGACAGCTGAACCTGTAGTTGTAACTGCTGCATACGTAGGCGGAACAACCAATATGGCAGCAAGCCCAGCCAATAATGCAACACTCATCGCTCTTGATGAAACGCTATTTACTGTTGTTAGCATTAAAGGTGACGCATCTGTTGAAGTTGGATTAAATTCATCTGGCCAAATCAGAATATACGCAAATCGTACAACAGGCTCAGGTAATACACTAGAAATCAGTATAGCTGAAGGTTATACAATCACTGGTGTTAAGTTTGAGTTTGGGGCTTCTACAAATAGCCCAACAGCTAATCTTGTTTTAGGTGATGCAACCACAAGTTTGGTAGCAGCAGACCTAACCAATATCACGCAAACGTACACAGATTTAAGCATTTCGTCATTCTCACTCTTTAACACACAAAACACAGGTGGGTCTGGTTCTAATGCACAAATTTATATTTTAAGCATAGAGATAACATATATTCAAAACTAGTTCCACTAGTCTTATTGAAAAGCCATATGCGACATCGCATGTGGCTTTTTTCATATATTCATTTTGATGTTCAAGAATACAAATAAATATAACATTATATGTTATAATAATCATACAAAATACAAGGAGTTGCCACATATGATAAAAAAAATATTAAGTATGTCATTTATAATCTTTGGTCTTATCTTCATTTACGCATGTCAAGAAGAGGCGCCAAAAGAGATAGTATTACCTGATTTAACAGGGATGACAAAAACAGAAGCTATTAACGCATTATCAGGATTAAACATCCAAATCACATTTGATGATGTGGTGAATAACAATGCCACAGAAGGTATTTTTTCAAATTATGGTGATAATCTTTCCGCAGGGACAGTTGTCGAACCTAATACAGAGGTCACTGTTTATTTTGTGATCCATCAAATCATTAACGGTGTTTTATTACCTGATTTAACAGGTCTTAATCGTGATGGTGTTCTAGATTTACTTTTTGAAGAAGATATCATTTTACGTTTTGAAGATTATCCAACCAATAACGTTGATGTAGGTTTAGCTGTTGGCTATGCCAATAACTATCAACCAGGTATGGTTGTAAACTACGGAACGACGGTTACAGTTTACTTAGCCATTGAACAAGTATTTATTAGCGAAGGTTTGATTATTAGTAAGTATGTTGAAGGCACAGGCGATAATAAAGCCATTGAAATTGCTAATCGTACAACCGAGGCGATTACACTAACAGATGAGTATTTCTTATCACTTTACTTAAACGGTTCAGAAGAGGTTAGTATAGTGATTCCATTAACAGGAACCATCGATCCTTTAAGCGTGCTTGTGATTACACACAGCAATGCAGAGGCAGGCTTACTTGCTCTTGCTGATGTGACAACATCTGAGTTAACCTTTGATGGCAACGATGTCGTCGCGATTACTTATCGCAATGGCGCAATCGTTGATGTTATCGGCGTCATGGGGTGGGGATTTTTCTACATTCATGATGAAACCTATGTGAGAAAAGCAGGCATTAATACCAATAATCCGGTATTTGATTTAACTGAATGGGATCGTTATGCTAACAATAACTATTCAATGGTTGGATCACATCCTACAATTTTCCCATCAGGGTTTACATTTAATCAAGAAAACCTAGACACACCGTTCAACTTACCCGGAGGTATGGTTTTAGTATCATATGGTTATGCTAATGATGGCGATACCTCAGAGTTTTACTCACTAGATGAAAACTTTGCTGATTTCACTGGTGGTAAACGTGTGCGTTTTGTTGGCATTGACACACCTGAAATGACAGCACCCGTACAACCATGGGCGCCAGAAGCAACCGCGCTTTTAAGATCCATACTAGAAAATGCTGATGAAATTTATTTAATGCACGACCCAGATTCAGGTATCACAGAAACATATGGCAGAACACTCGCATTGGTATGGGCAGACGGCATTTTAGTTAATTATGAAATGGTACGGATGGGCTTTAGTGCTGGTATGTATAATGACGAACAACAAAGACTCATCTTTAATGGTGTTTCATTAAACGAATGGTTTAGACGCGCTGAACAAGAAGCTAAAGACAATAATCGTGGCATTTGGAGCTAATGGCTCATGAAAATATTTAACCGTATTCTATTCGCTTTGGTCGCGGCCATGGGACTCTATCTTGTGATGGATCTATCCAATGAGCGTGTTGTCAAAGATTATATCAATGAGGTAGGAACTGAAGCGCTAGAAAACAGTGATTATGACTTTTTCGTTTCTGCACGTTATTATCACCAAACACCGCTTTATGATGATACATTTGAATTTGATGCTTATAGCTTTTTAATTAAAATATATAATGTTGCGAATATCATAGAAACCACGGATGGTTTTGAAGTTGTTGAAGGGTTTCAAATTATACTCCATCAAACCGATGGACCAACACTTGAACCTCCATTTGCAGGTCGAATCATCACAGATGATAACGACACTGTCATTGAATATATTGGGCTTAAAATAAGTGATTTACCCGCCTATACATTTGTTACAGGTATACCAAGAGCCACATTTTTTAACGCTTCACTATTTATGACAGAGTCAACATATCACATACCACAATCGCTTGATATCGTTCAAGGCGATACGGTATTAGGCAGCTACACACTACTGATTGAAGAAACAGATTATCAACTAAAACCATTACTAGAATCATACATCAACACACATAACGATGTACCGACCGAAACATTTGATGAGGTTGGTTACTCAGCAGTCATTGATATTGATTCTTCAGCATTGGTGATTAGAAACGCCATCATCTATGTATTTATCATTGCCATTATTACTGTTTTATTGTTTGTTGTCCAAAAGAAACATATGGGCAGAAAAAAGGCCACTGAAGGCCTTCAAAAAGATGTTGAAAAACTGTATCATAAAGACGAAGAAAGGCGATAACTATCGCTTTTTTTACCAACATATGATATACTACTATAATACGCATAAAGGAGTGAAATCATGAAGATTAAACAACGCATTATTAAGACGATTAAAGACTATCATAAAATTATTATCTTTAGACATTTAAGACCAGATATGGATGCCATTGGCAGCCAATACGGATTATATTTAACCTTAAAAGAAAATTTCCAAGACAAAGAAGTATATGTTGTTGGTGATATGAACGGGCTAACCTATCATGCCCAAATGCACGAGTTAAAAGATGAAGACTTTAAAGGGGCTTTAGGCATTATTTGTGATGTTTCTGTCTCTCATATGGTTTCAGACCAACGCTATCAGTTGGTTGATAAACTCATTATTATTGATCATCATCAAAATGATACAGACATTGAAAAAACAGACATATTCTATAAAGATCCATCGTTTTCATCAGCAGCTGAAATGATTATTGATTTTGCTAAAACAAACTCCTTAAAAATCACTCAAGAAGCAGCAACCTACTTATTTGCAGGCATGGTAACAGATACCGGTCGATTCCTTTACTTAAACAACCCGGTACAAACCTTTAAATTGGCAGCATTCATCAGTCAGTTTAATCCAGATGTTCAACCATTTTATGATTTTTTATATACCGAAACACTTAAAAAAAGACAGACAAAGAACTTATTTTCAAACTTTGAAATCACACCGAACGGCGTTGCTTACCGTAAAAATGATCACGCCTTAATCGTCGAAAGCGAATTAGAATTTCAAACAGTCAGTCGTGGCATGGTCAATCAAATGGCAGGGATTAAAGAAATCCCTATATGGGCTAATTTCACAGAAGATATCGAAAACAACGTCATTGTTGGCGAGTTTAGATCACGTGGTATTACCATCGTAGACATCGCTAAAAAGTATGGCGGTGGCGGACACAACCAAGCCTGTGGTGCAAGCCTTAAGGATTGGGATGAAGTCGACCTTATCTTAAAAGATCTTGATGAAAGGGCAAAACAACTATGAATCAAATATTAAATAAAATCAAACAATATCAAACCATCATTATTCACGGCCATAAACGTCCAGATGGTGATTGTTATGGATCGCAATTTGGCTTAAAAGATATCATCACAGCCTCTTTTCCACAAAAAAAGGTTTACGTCGTTGGTGAAAAAAGTGACTTTGTTGATTTTTTAGGACAAATTGATACCATCTCAGATGATCAATACAAGGATGCGCTAGCGATTGTTGTTGATACAGCAACCAAAGACCGCATTAGCGATGCTAGAGTTGACTTGGCTAAAGAAATCATTAAAATTGATCACCATATCCCTGTGGATCAATATGGAGACTTAATTTGGGTTCAAACAACTTTTCCTTCATGTTCACAAATGATCGCGTATTTTTACTATAAATTCCAAGATGAGCTTAAACTCACATTGGCTGGTGCCAATGCACTTTATACAGGCATGGTCACAGATACAGGACGCTTCCGCTTTAGAGGTGTCACACAAACAACACACCAACTTGCCGGCTTAATGCTTTCAAAAGGTGTAGAAGTTGAATATATCGATTCAAAATTAAGTAAGGATACACTTGAAATGATTGCGTTTAAGGGGTATGTTTACAGTAATTTTGTAACAACACCAGGTGGCTTTGTATATATCATCATTAAAGAAGATGTTGTCCAAAAACATCAGATATCATTCGAACAAGCATCATCAACGGTTGGTTTATTGGGTGGCATTGATGGCTATCCTGTATGGGCGTTATTAATCGAACAAAATGGTGAGATTCGGATGCGCCTGCGTTCATCAGGACCTGATGTCAATCTTTTAGCCAATAAATACCAAGGCGGCGGTCACGCAAAAGCTGCTGGTGCTAAACTTGAATCATGGGATCAACTTGATCAATTCATTAAAGATGTTGAAAAACTCATAGCAGAGGCAGCATAATCTTATGAATCAATCCTGTGAAGTCATTACAGTCACAACCCCTAAAAAACCTTTAAAAGACATTGAAAAAAGTTTAATCAAAACCTATCGAAAAGATATATTCATCCCTTTTGTTAAAGCTATAAAAGCGTATGAATTAATCGAAGACGGCGATAAAATCGCTGTCGGCATTTCCGGGGGAAAAGACAGTCTTATTTTAGCCAAATTATTCCAAGAATTAAAAAAACACCAACAAATGCAATTTGATGTCGTGTTTATCTCAATGAACCCTGGGTTTAACGCAGTCAATTTTGATCTTTTAAAATCAAATTGTGCGTACTTAGACATCCCTTTAGAAGTTGAACATTCAGAGATTTTTAAAGTGGTCGGTAAAATTGCAAGTGATAACCCTTGTTACTTATGTGCACGCATGCGTCGAGGTTTTTTATACAACATGGCCAAAACCCTAGGGTGTAACAAACTGGCATTGGGTCATCATTTCGATGATGTCATTGAAACAACCTTATTGAATATGTTTTATGGTGGGCAGTTTAAGACGATGGTTCCTAAAATTAAAGCGGATAATTTTGAAGATATCGAACTCATTAGACCTCTGGTCCATGTGAAAGAAAAAGATATCATTCGTTGGCTTAATTACAGTGGCATTCAATCCATGAACTGTGGTTGCACCGTAACCGCTAAAAAAACATCATCAAAACGCAGAGAAATGAAAGCACTCATAGAAACACTTAAAAAAATGAATCCAGATATTGATCAATCTATTTTTACAGCAGCAACCAATGTTAATTTGGATCAAATTTTAGGATACTATCAAGGCGAAAACAAAAAAGATTTCAATCAACTATATAAAGAAAGGAATGAAACCAAATGATCTTAGATTTAAATTTAACCATCATGGAAATATTACTCAAAGTCCTACTTCCACTGACATTGACCTTCTTTATTGCAGGATTTATCGGCTTAGAAAGACAAAATATTGGGAAAGCAGCTGGTATATCTTCACACATCTTGGTCGCCATGGGTGCAGCTGGGATTGCCGTCATGCAACGACTCATGTTTGAGTATCAATTGGATTTACTAAGAGCAGGGCTCGCAGTGGATCCAGAGGGTCAACGCGTTATTGCACAGGTCATTACAGGGATTGGTTTCGTAGGCGCTGGTGTGATTATTAAAGATCCAACAAACGTCATTAAAGGCATTACAACAGCAGCAACCATTTGGTCAACCGCTATGGTGGGTCTTATCCTAGGGAGTGGCTATATCCTTGTCGGTACAGCGCTAGGTCTGTTTATTGTCGGCTTTATCATCTTTAGAGATTTATCCAGAGGTATCAACCCCTTTAGGGAGTATCATGCACGTGAACATGTTGAGGATCACCATTAATGACATTTGATACCATATGTGCCATCGCAACCCCTTTTGGCACGGCCGGCATATCAGTCATACGTGTGAGTGGACCAGATGCCATGATTAAAATCAATCGCATATTTAAAGGTTCAGATTTAACGAAAGCACCATCACATACCATTCATTATGGACACATCATTGATGAAACAAATGACATCCTTGATGAGGTGATGGTCAGTGTCCTTAGAGCACCAAAAACCTTTACAGCAGAAGACACCATTGAAATTTCGACACATGGTGGTATTTTAATTACGCAAAAAGTGTTAGAGCGCATTTTATCCTTAGGGATTAGACTTGCAGAACCTGGCGAATTTTCTCAACGGGCATACTTAAACGGGCGCATCGATTTAATTGAAGCAGAATCGATTATGGATTTAATTCACGCAAAAAACGAAAAAGCGATGAAAATAGCCACTCTAGGGATTAATAAAGATATTTCACAGATGATTAAAACCCTTCGATCAAAACTATTAACAATGATTGCACAAATCGAAGTTAATATCGATTATCCAGAATATGATGATGCCATTGTCATGAGCAACGACATCATCTACCCACAAGCCACAGCGTTGTTAGAAGAACTTGAAGTCTTATTAAAAGAATCACAAAAAAATCAACTCATTAAAGAAGGCATTAAAACAGCGATTATTGGACGTCCAAACGTCGGTAAAAGTAGTTTATTAAATACCCTTTTAGATGAAGAAAAAGCGATTGTTACTGAGATTGCAGGCACGACTAGAGACACCATTGAAGCCTATATTAATATGGGTGGTGTGACACTTAACTTAATTGATACTGCAGGGATTAGAGACACAGAAGATGTTGTCGAAAAAATAGGCGTTAAACGCTCTAAAAAGGCTTTAGAAGAAGCTTCTCTGGTTTTATTGGTTCTTGATCAAAGCGCAGAACTCACCAAAGAAGATAAGGATTTACTGGCATTATCAAAAGATAAAACACGTATCATTATTGCCAATAAATCAGATCTACCCAAAGCACTATCTCTAGATAACGTGCTACCTATTTCAACACTGAATAAATCCGGCATTAAAGAATTAGAAAAAGCCATCTTAAAGGTACTATCTTTAGAAGATATTGAAAACCGTGATTTCAACTATTTATCCAACGTGAGACACATCGCAAAAGTCAAAGAAGCCAAGGCATCGCTAGAAGATGTCATCAAGGCAATCAATCAAGGGCTACCTGTTGATTTATATGCCATTGATTTAACCGATGCATGGCAATCACTAGGCGATATATTAGGTGAACGTTATCAAGACGAATTACTTGATGAATTGTTTTCTAAATTTTGTTTAGGTAAATAATGTAAAACCGACAATCACCCCTTAAGATTTATCATTTTTTGTGTTATAATCGTTAAGAAAGAAAGTGAGGTCTTCCTATGGGATACGTAGCACTATATCGAGCATATCGCCCTAAATCATTTAGTGAAGTTGCGGGACAACGCGTCATCATTCAAACGCTACAAAATGCGCTATTGTATGAGAAGATTGCTCACGCCTATTTGTTTAGCGGACCCAGAGGGACCGGCAAAACAAGTATTGCTAAAATATTTGCAAAAGCAGTGAACTGCTTAGAACCAAATAGAAATGAACCTTGTAATAAGTGTGATGTATGTTTAGGCATTGATAAAGGGGATATCCCTGATGTGATTGAAATCGATGCGGCATCCAATAATGGCGTTGATGAAATTAGAGAACTGAGAGACAAAGTCAAATACATGCCAAGTGTGGGTCGTTATAAAGTCTACATTGTTGATGAAGTCCACATGCTCACCACAGGTGCATTCAATGCGTTATTAAAAACACTTGAAGAACCACCAAAACATGTCATCTTTATTTTAGCAACCACAGAAGTCCATAAAATACCACCGACCATTCTTTCTAGATGCCAACGTTTTGATTTTAAAAACATTGAAATCGATGACATTAAAACAAAACTTATAGAAATCATTAAAAAAGAGGAGATTGATATTACAGCAGAAGCCATCGAAGCGATTAGTGAAAACGCTGAGGGTGGATTAAGAGACGCGATTAGTTTACTCGATCAAGCCGTATCCTTCTCAAACGGAGAAATCACCGACGAAGATGTGCACCAAGTCTCAGGCAGCGTCTCAAAACGGGCACTACATGACATCCTTTCTGCCATCATTAAAAAAGATATCATTCATTCAATGCAACTCTTAAAAACCCTCATTAAAGACGGTAAAGAAATACCTCGCATTGTCAATGACTTGATTCTAGCTTTAAGAGATATTATTCTAGATAAGAAATTAAAACCAAAAACATCGATTTATGAATCATTACTCGATCAATTAAGTTATGACAAAATATATTTCTACATTGATATCTTAAATCAATGTCAACAAGATATGCGCTTCACACAACAAAAAAGAGCATTTATCGAACTCGCTTTAATTAAAATGATGGAACATCAAACACTACAAAGCATTGATTATGAAGCATCCTTGATGGACTTAAGACAATCAGTGATTGAGCTTCAACAACAGTCAACACAACAACCACACACAAAAACAGTACTCGATGTTAGAAAACCGCTTGTGACAGTTAAAGATGTTGAAGAGATATTAAATGAGAGCGATAAAGATAAAAAAGCCCTACTTCAAAAAGGGTGGGATCACTTAAAAGATTATCCGATGCCAGAGCTTAAAATGAGTGCATATTTACTTTCACAAACCAACTTAGAAGCAGTGTCTAAACAAATGTTATTAACATGTGAAAGTCTAGCAATGTGCGAACAACTCTTAGATAAAGAAGTTAAGGAACAAGTCATCGCAATCATTAACAATAAAAAGCATTTAATTGACGGTTATGTTGCCATCCTAAATACAGATTGGCTCAACTTAAAATCGGTTTATTTAGAACAATGGAAAAAAGGATCTAAGAAACCACAATTGCCACCATACGATTTAAAACTTTATGAATCAACTGAAGAAAAAAAGAAAGTCGATCCACAAATAGTTAAAATTGCTAAAGATTACTTTGGTGATGATAAGGTTAAAATAAAGGAGTAAAACTATGAATCCAAATATGATTAACAAACTTAAAAAAATTCAAAAACAAATGCTTGAAGCGCAAGAAGCCCTAGAACGCAAAGAGTTTTTTGGTAAAGCAAGCGGTGTCACAGTCATTATGCAAGGCACACGTCAAGTGATTGATGTAGAAATCAATCCAGAAATATTAGAAGATCTTGAAGTTGTTCAAGATGCAGTTTTATTAGCAGTTAATGATGCTTTAAAACAAATCGAAAAAGAAACTGAAGAAACCATGGGTCAATTTTCAGGCGGCATGGGTGGGTTCGGCTTTTAATGTATCCACACGCGCTTTTAAAACTGATTGAAGATTTTGAGCGATTACCAGGTATTGGTGAAAAGACAGCTGAACGTTTGGCGTTGTTTTTAGCCACACAAATTGATCAAGAGGACTTAGTTGGTTTTTCTAAACATATTTTAGATATCAAAGATCAAATCAAACCATGCCAAACATGTCATATGCTGACAGATCAAGATATTTGCGCCATCTGTCAATCAACGCATAGAGATCGTGAAACGTTGATGGTTGTGGGCGATCCAAAAGATGTTTTCATACTAGAAAAAATGCGCTCATACCAAGGTCTTTATCATGTGTTAGGCGGATTAATTGATTTTTCAAGAGGCATTACGGATGAAGCACTTTCTATTGATGCACTTATGAAAAGATTGCCACACACGAAAGAGCTTATTATCGCAACCAACCAAACAGTTGAAGGCGAAACAACAGCCAAATACTTAAAGTCTTTACTTAAAGACCAACCGATTAAACTCACACGCTTGGCGTCTGGATTACCTGTTGGCGGCGATTTAAAATATGCTGATGAGCTCACACTCGCGCAAGCAGTGGAGCATCGTAAAGATTACTAGGAGGTAACCTTATGAACTTATGGGAAACAGTCAAAGGATTTTTCTTTTCACTCTATGAGCGCTTTAATGATTTCTTACAAGCGACACTAGACATCGACGGACGCTTAATTGCGCTTTATCAAGAGTTCGTTGTACCACTACCAGAATTAATCAAAATTGTCGGTATTGTCTTTACAGGCATCATTATTGTGTTGGGTGTTTTAAGCTTTGTTAAAAAAATGTTGAAATTGTTTGTCGTTTTAGCTGTCATTTTAGCAATTGTAGTACTCATTACACAATTAACGTAAAAATATTACTTGCAAAATCATGTCTAATGATATACAATATATACGGTTTTTAGGAGGCAATAATGAACGATAAACTTAAAGATTTAGCAATGCTTGATGTTGCTGAAGCCCTATTAAAGGAAAACAAAGAGCCAATGACTATTGATACATTGCTCGAAAAAGTTGCACAGATCAAAAGTGTTGATCCAGAAGATGCTGATCGCATCACACAACTTTATATGGATATCACACAAAGTGCAAAATTTGTTTACTGTGGCGAAGACCAATGGGACTTAAAAGAAAGAAATCTAGAACTCTGGGATAAAGACGGCTATGCTTTTGTTCAAGCTGAAGAAATTGAAGAAGATACTGAAGAGGATCTAGACTTTACTGAATATCAACTTGAAGAAGAAGAGGAAACTGAAGCAGTTGAAGATGATGAAGATGACGAAGAAGACGCTGTAGCTAAAAAAGTTAAACCTGAAGAGGAAGAAGAAATTAAAGAAGAATCTGAGTATATCGAAGTTGAATTACCCATCACATCGACAGATGATGATGACGACGAAGATGAGCTAGAAATCGAATTCGACGACGAAGATGATTATAACGAAATCATGGATGATTACGAAGATATGTATGATGATGAATAAAAGGCCTTGTGCCTTTTTTCATTTTCGTCTTGTGAATAAAATGCGCTTTTGATATAATTATAAAGGGCACTCTCAAAAACAAGTCTCCTTATGTAAGGGGACTTTTTTATTTAATCAAATGGAGGTTAATATGACCAAATATATCTTTGTTACCGGAGGCGTTGTCTCGAGTATTGGAAAAGGTATTACAGCATCTGCAATCGCTCAACTACTGAAAAGTAGAGGCCTAAAGGTGTTTATGCAAAAATTCGATCCATATATTAATATTGATCCAGGTACCATGAGCCCTTATCAACACGGTGAGGTTTTTGTGACCGATGATGGTGCTGAAACTGATCTTGATCTAGGTCATTATGAGCGTTTCATTGATGAGAACTTAAATAAACACTCAAGCATTACGACAGGAAAAATATATCAATCTGTCTTAAAAAGAGAACGACGAGGCGATTATTTAGGCGCCACGGTCCAAGTGATTCCACACATTACCGACCAAATCAAGAAAAAACTTAAAGATGTTGCTAAGCACACCAACCCCGATGTTGTTGTGACAGAAATTGGTGGCACGGTTGGTGATATCGAATCCCTACCATTTTTAGAAGCGATTCGTCAAGCACGTCGCGAATTTGGATTTGAAAACACACTTTATATTCATAACACATTACTGCCTTATCTTAAAGCAGCCAAAGAAATTAAAACAAAACCAACACAACATAGCGTTAAAGAGTTAATGAGTTTAGGGATTCATCCAGACATGATTGTTTTAAGAAGTGAAGTCCCAATTTCTGGTGCTGTTAAAGAAAAGATTGCTTTGTTTTGTGACGTTGATCAAAAAGCAGTTTTTGAAGCACTCGATGTTGAGGTTTTATATGAAACGATCATTAACATGCACAAACAACACGCTGATGACTTTATTTTAAGCCACTTCAAATTTGATAAAGCACCAGCAGATATTACACCATGGATTGATCTTGTCAATCGCATCAAACATTTAGAATCAAAAATCACCATCGGTCTGGTTGGTAAATATGTCTCTTTGCATGATGCATATTTATCTGTGAGTGAAGCACTAAAACACGCAGGGTATGCACATCATGTTGATGTGGAAATCAAATGGATTAATGCAGAATCAACCTCCAGTGAAACCATTGAAAAAGATTTAGAGGGCTGTGCTGGTTTAATCGTCCCAGGAGGATTCGGAAAACGTGCAACAGAAGGAAAAATAGCTGCTATTCACTATGCAAGAACACATAACTTACCTTTTCTTGGGTTGTGCTATGGGATGCAGTTAGCAGCCATTGAATTTGCTCAAAATGTGTTAAACATCAAAGGAGCAAATTCAACAGAAATTGATCCTGACACAAAACATCCTGTCATTTCATTACAACGTGGCAGAATGATGGATGAAGCGCTCGGTGGCACATTGAGATTGGGATTATATAGTTGTGAAATTAAAGAAGGCACGAAAGCACATCAAGCATATCAAACCAATCTGATTCACGAAAGACATCGTCATCGCTACGAGTTTAACAATAAATACTTAGAATTGTTTGAATCTTCACAAATGATGATTTCAGGATTTAATAGTGAATACCAATTGGTTGAAATGATTGAACTTAAAGATCACCCTTGGTTTGTCGCGGTACAATTTCATCCAGAGTTCTTATCGCGTCCATTAAGACCGCATCCGCTATTCAAAGATTTCTTAAATGCTTCAATCAAACATAATCTCACATAACCAAAAGAAAAACGTTTACTTACCTTAGAATAATTGCTATATTCAAGGGTTTGGTATATAATGATACTGTTAAAAAAGACGTTAGGAGGACGTATCAATGTCAGTCGTATCAGCAAAAGAAATGTTATTAAAAGCTAGAAAAGAAGGTTATGGTATTGCACAAATCAATATCAACAATTTAGAATGGATTAAAGCTGTTTTAGAAACAGTAGAAAAATTAAAATCACCAGTTATTTTGGGTGTCTCTGAAGGGGCAGCGAAATATATGGGTGGATATGAAAATGTCATGGGCATGGTTCATGCGCTTGATAAACATTTTAAGGTCACTGTACCTGTTGCAGTCCACTTAGATCATGGTTCATATGAAGGGGCACAACAAGCACTTGCTGCTGGATTTACCTCAATTATGTTTGACGGATCTCATTATCCATTTGAAGAAAATTTAGAAAAAACAAAAGAAATTGTTGCAATGTGTCACGCTAAAGGCGTATCAGTTGAAGCAGAAGTTGGCTCAATTGGTGGCGAAGAAGATGGTGTTATTGGTGGCGGCGAAGTCGCTGATCCAAAAGAATGCGCAATCATCGCAGCAACCGGTGTCGATATGTTTGCAGCAGGTATTGGTAACATTCACGGCACCTATCCACCAACTTGGAAAGGTTTAAACTTCGAAGTATTACAAGAAGTTTCAGATGTTACTGGTGGTATTCCACTTGTATTACATGGTGGCACAGGTATTCCTGATGATATGGTGAAACGTGCCATTTCAATGGGTGTTGCTAAAATTAATGTAAATACAGAACTTCAATTAGCGTTTGCGAAAGCAACACGTGAATACATCGAAGCAGGTAAAGATTTAAAAGGTAAAGGATTTGACCCAAGAAAATTATTAGCACCTGGCTCTGAAGCCATTAAAAAAACAGTAGAAGAAAAATTAACACTTTTCGGATCAGTTAATAAAGCATAACACGTAAAGGATGTGATGATATGCGTGACGAGCGTGTGTATCACGAATATGCCAATTTTAAGATTGAGTATCATGAATTGCTTAATTATTTGTTAGAAAATAAATCGGATTTAATTATTCGTTTTAAGCATGTGATTGATGTGATTGATTACTTATACGATCGACTCATTGATGATCAAACATATACAGAAGAAGAAGACCATATTTTTCAAACAGGCTTCTACTATATTGCTGATCAAATCGATGAAATCGATAAATTGTTAAAAAAAGCATATAAAAATGATATTAAGGCACTAGAAGAACGTTCAAAGGAAGTTAACTTATTGTTATCAACCATCGATTTTCAAAACGAACTTTTAAGTGTTGAACAGTTTGATCAAAGTGATTTAGATTTTCTAGCTGATTTCGAAAAAGAAATATTAAAGAAATTAGAAAACAAAGAAGAAATCGATGAAACATTTTTCAAAAAACTTGATCAACAGACCTATATTATATTTAAAAAGTTGGATATAGAATATTATCCAATAGACGATATCTTCTTAGATATCGCAGATGAATTAGGCATATTATAGTCGAAAAGAGCGCATAAGCGTTCTTTTTTTTATTGACAAAACGATAAGGTCTTTATATAATATGAGTATACTCACATTAATCGAGGTACATATATGGCACGCATTACACAAACACACAAGGCTGAAACTCAGGCACACATTATTGAGGTTGCGACACAGTCTTTTGCAACCATTGGGTTCGATCAAACCAAAACCAAGACGATCGCTAAAGCATGTGGTATTGCAGAAGGCACGCTTTTTAATTATTTTGCTACCAAAGATGAATTATTGGTTGCTGTATTCCAACATTTAGCAGAACAAGCTAAGCATACCGAAATCAAAGCACTACCTCATCCAAACGATATTCTTATTTCGTTTGTTTTAAACTATACTAAAAAAATGAATATCATATCTAAAAATTTATTCATTGATTTAATTCTTGTATCCCTTCGATTGGGTCGAAAAAAGCCAAAACTTATGCAAAAACTCATTGCACTTGATATGGCGATGATTGCGTCACTTAAAGAAAAAATTGAGCAGTATTATGATTTATCAGACGTCTTGGTTGATTCAAACGCCTTGGCTGAGATGATTTATACAACAGTTGCTGGGGATTACTTATTTTACTTATACGATCCCCAAAAAACCTATGAAGCTTATGAACAGTCTGTGACTCATAAGTTGATGACATTACTTAAAGCAATACCTATGGAGGTCATAAAATGATTAATCTTACAGAAGTATCTAAGATTTATCAAAACGGTGATATCAAGACAACCGCACTAAACGATCTTGACTTATCCATTGAAAAGGGTCATTTTGTTGTTGTATTAGGACCATCAGGCAGTGGGAAATCTACGCTTTTAAATGTTTTAAGCGGACTTGATCGACCAACAGCTGGTTCCATTCAAATCAACGATGACATCATCAGTCAACTCGATGATAAAGGATTAACCACATTTAGAAGACATCATTTGGGTTTTGTTTTTCAACAATATAACTTATTACCAACCCTTACAGTTTATGAAAATGTTGCATTAGGTTTTGAAATTGGACCAAAAAGTAAACCAATAGAAGATATGCTTAAAGATGTTGGGTTATTAGATCATAAAGATAAATATCCATATCAGTTATCCGGTGGCGAACAACAACGCGTTTCAATTGCTAGAGCATTAATCAAGGAACCCTTGATTTTATTTTGTGATGAACCAACAGGTGCACTTGATGAGAAAACAGGTAAAAGCATCTTAAAACTACTACAAACACTCAATACAAAAACACAAACAACAATCCTTCTCATAACACACAATGAAGCTATTGGCAAATTGGCTGATGTTGTTATTAAAATGAATTCTGGACGCATTATAGATATCATCAAACAAAAAGAAAAAATGAGTGCAGATGCACTCAACTGGAGTTAATGATGTTATATAAAAGTGTGTTTAGACAATTTAGTAAAAGACGACTTCAGATATTTCTAATCACCTTAATTATGATGATGAGTGCATTTATTTATGTCGTCATGACTTATTCAATACAGGCCTTAAAAGATCCTACGGAGGCTTATTTTGAGACGTATAACCAAGAGGAATTTCATGTAACATTGGTTGAACAATTGACACAAGAAGAACAACTTTTTCTTGGGTCATCTATAACTCAAGATGTTGTAACACTTGCGCAACTGTATCGATATGACATCAATTTATATGATGAAGTTGTGCAACGTAGAATTAATCAATTTGAAGAATCATATCCGGAAACTAAAGTTGAAAAAAGGCTCTATAAAGACATATACAGTCTGTTTGATGAAACACAACACTTTATGCGGATATTAAAAGATAATCAAATCATCAACCAATCTTTTATCCCAGAAGGGCAAAAACCCTTGCTTGAAAACCAGATGGCGTTAACAAGAAATTACGCAGAAATCAATGGTATCGCAATCGGCGATATCATGGTATTTGATGGCGTCACATATACCATCACAGGACATGTGCTTTTTCCAGATTATTCACTACCGGTTTTTGGTCAAGACTTCATCCTCAATAATGGAACACGCACGTTAGGCTTGGTTTCAGATGAGACTTTTATCAATTTACCAGGGGAATTAAACACGCGCCTATCTGGAGTGTTTCTAGAAGACGTATCCAATACAAACACATATTTTCAAACAAGCACGCTAGACTTTGTGATCGTTGTTTCATTAACTGAAAATACCATGCGCAGTGGTGCTATCTATGATGAACTCGCGGGTGGTGAGGCCATGGGATTTATGATGAGTTTATTGATCGCATCCATAGCCATCATTATCGTCGCCATTATGATTGGTCGCATGCTTGCTGAACAACGCGGAGCGATTGGCATTTTAAAGGCGCTCGGCTATAAGAATCAAGAGATTGCAAAACCATATGTAGCATTTGTGTGTTTACTCGCATTGCCCGGACTATTATTAGGTTATATTCTAGGCCTTTATGCGGCAGAACCTTTAAAGCAACTGTATGTTACAATTTATTTACTACCTGTTCAACCCGTAACGCCAACCTTTATGGTGTTTGCGGTAAGCATCTTTATACCACTCATCTTTTTTATGGGATTAGGATACGGTGTTGTCTTAAAGTTGTTAAATAAAAAGCCATTAGAACTGATGCAACCACCGATGCAAAAAGTAAGTCGCATCAAACCAATATTTAAAAAACACCTACATGTGTTTAAATTCATAACACGCATCAAGCATGCCTATATTTGGCGGCACAAAGGTAGACTAGTAGTTATGTTTTCCGGTGTATTTTTTGCAGCATATTTAATATTACTTTCATTTTCTATGATTAATATGTTTGATCGAATGAGTAAAGACTACTACGATCAAATTGATGTAAAATATATTGGTTACTGTGATATGAGTATAGGGTGCTCACCAGAGCTTATTGAGGTCGATCGTGTATTAGAAGTGCCCTATGTGTTGTTAAATCAAGCAAGTGTCACCGCGATTGGTCTTGATTCAGAGACACAGTTTCATCCACTTTTTGAAAAAGGCAATGAGATTACCCACAAACTTGATGAAGAGGGTATCATCATCACCAAATCTTTGGCCCTAGAACAAGGGTTAAAGGTCGGTGACACAGTTGAACTGACCTATGGTCAATTCAATATGACTGTTGACATATTAGGTGTTCAAGATGAGTATGGTGGATTAAAGTTTTACGTCAATCGAGAGGCACTTTCGCTTTATCTTTCAGAAGGACAGACAGATACACTTTATAATACCGTTTATGCCAATCAACCCCTCAATCAAACATATATGTCTATCATTGATGTTGACCAATTGATGCTTCAAGCAGAAGAACTATCTCAAATGGTCCTTATCATGAGTTATATCATGATTGCTATCTCATTTGGTATTGGTGTGATTGTATTAATGCTTATCTTAGTTTTAGCCATTGAAAACTATTTTTACGACATCAGTCTATTTAAAGTGATTGGGTATTCCAAAAACGAGATAAAATCTGTTTTCGTTGATAGTTATTTAATATATGTCATTATGATTTACATCCTAGCTATTCCAATGGCGCTCATCAGCTTTGAAGTGATGATGTGGTATCTCGCCACACAATATCAAATGATATTTCCAATGGCGTTATCTCTTGGGCATGTCATCATTGGTGGCATACTTATGGCAGGTATTTATTATCTTTCAATGTTTGTTGCTCAGCAAAAGATTTTTAAACTCTCCTTACAACAAGCACTTCAAGTCTATCAATCAGCATAAAAAAAGGACGCTTTTCCAAAAGCGTCCTTATGTTTAAGATTCTGTTCTTAAGCATTCTGCAGGATCTTTTTTTGCTGCAATCATTGCTGGTATAAAAGCCGCTATACCGGTAAATACTAAGTTAATGAATAAAATCACTAAAACCATAGGCAATGTCAGTCTTGCAATATGCTCAATTGTTGTTGCAGATTTAATTAAAAGATTAATGACTGGTAAGAGCGCATAAGATATAATAATCGCAATAACGCCAGAGATAAGACCAATCATAAGTGTTTCAATATAAAATAATAAGCCAACATCAAGTTTTCTCGTACCCATACTTCTTAAGACACCAATTTCCCTCATACGTCTTAAGACTTGTGTGTATGTGACCATGGCAATCATCACGTTTGAAACAATTAAGGATATCACGGCAAACACAAGTAGAATGAATGTTGTTGCATCAACCGACTGCCTAATGGTCGCTAAAGCGATGCCAGCTAAGTCTAGAGGTTCTATGGCACCAAGTGAATCAACGGTATCGTTATAAGATAACAAATAAGACATAATGGCATCTTTATCATCAAACGAATTTGGAATAATGGTATATGATAGCGGGTATGTCGCATAACCAAACGCACGTAAAGCTGTATCTTTTTGATTGCTGCTTAAGGTTTGGCTTGTCATCACATGTGTGGATGACTCTAATTGACTAACCACTATTTCAGATGATAATGACAGATCCAATATAGCGTTTGTGGTTGATTCATGATAGTAAACGCCAGGTTGGATAATATCAAACATATCATCATTATTCAAACGGATGATACCAACAACACGCATTGGAATCGCTTGATCATTGTGATATACATCAGCAATCGGATTGATATCATAGGTGAATCCATTATGGGTATAATAAATGTCATTTGGGATATAGCGAAGTTCAATATCCATAAGCGTTTCAAAATCAAGCGGGTCATCACCGGTAAACCCTAGTTCCATCACTATTTTTTTATCCAAACGATTAAACTTATCAAGGACAACAATGAGTTCATAAGGTGTCTCGGTTATCATGCGTCCAGTTAAAACATCGTAATGCTCGTTGATATAATCCAAACTCATATCAAGTGCTTTAACACTATCACCAAAAATATCATCACGTAAATCGAGATAATTATCACCCGATTGATAAAATAGAGAGGGTCTAATATTAAAGTTATAATGGATATGCTGATAAATGCTAGGATCCATGGCTTTTACATGGGTATAATAAGGCTCTGTAATTCGGTTAAACGTCTGAAATTCATATTGGATATTTCTTGGATAAGCAACACTTGTATTGGGTAAGGTAGGCATATTGGGCTGATAGCGCTCATTGACAAGCGGCACCACCAAACTGAAACTTTCAACACGAATTGGAAGACTATTGAGCGTTTCTTGTTTTTGTGTTTCAATATGTTGATTAAATCCAGAAGCAACAGCAATGACTAAAGCTATGCCAATCATCCCGATACTAGCAATAAAAGCAATCAACAAGGTCTTTAGCTTTCGTGCGCTCAGGTTTGCCATAACCAAACTAAAAAGCGTTACAAATGATAGTCCTTTAAAACGGCCAGATAACGAGGTTTCAGGGGTATTTAAAACCTTTTCTTTTTTTATCACATCAACTTTAGAGACCAAGCCGTGTTCAAGAAAAATCATTTGATCGCTAAACGATTCAGCAAGATCACGTTGATGTGTAACGATAATAACCAACTGGTTTTCAGAGATTTTTTTTAACAAGGATAAAACATCTTGGCTTGCTTTTGGATCGAGTGAACCTGTAGGTTCATCAGCAATCAAACACGTTGGCTTTTTAACCAACGCCCGCGCAATCGCTATTTTTTGTTGCTGTCCACCAGATAATTGATTGGGAAACTTTCTCGCTTTATCTTCTAGACCAACGGTTTGAAGCGCTTCTTTAATCATTTGATCACGCGTATGATCATCATATGATTGCCCAATGAGTAAGGGCAACTCAATATTTTGATACACCGTTAAATGAGGCATTAAGTAATAATGTTGAAATACAAAGCCTATATGTTGATTGCGATAAAGATTCCAATCGGTATCATTAAAGGATTGTGTGTTTCGACCATCAATAAAAAAATCTCCGTTTGTTTGCCGGTCAAGTCCACCTATAATATTTAACAAAGTCGTCTTTCCACAACCAGAAGGGCCAACAATACTTACTAGGCCTCGATTAGGAAATGTTAACGTTATATCTTTAAGACCCCAAACGGTCTCATCAGTTGTCTGATACGTCTTTGATATATGGTTTAGTTGAAACACATTATCACCTCGTTTATTGTTAAGTCTATTATATATGAAATGCTTACTTTATTTCAATTTGGTTTACAATTCACGTAATTAAGTATAAAATGAATAGTAAGGAGGGTCAAAATGAAAAAATTATTGAGTATATTATTTGTTTTATTGCTCGGATTCGCGCTTGTGGCGTGTAACGAGGATGGCACATTAAATTTAGACGAGTTCCCAACATTTGATGAAGATCAAATGGTTGAGATGAGTCCGCAACAAATTTCACAATTATTACAAGCAGTCGATATGGAAGCTGCTATGAATGATACAGTACGTATACATATCGAAGGCAGCTTGGAATCAAGAAATACCAGCAGCTACGAAGATTTTTATTATGACTATGACACACAAGAATATGTAGAGTATCTTTATTCAAGCACAAATGAACAAAACTTGACGATTGATGCAACCATGTTTTTACAGTTATCAGAACTAGTTGAAGAAGCAGTATTGATGTTAGACGCAACCTTTGATATTGACACACTTGATTCAAGCAATTGGTATAATGAACCAGAAACATACACATTTGCAGCAGCTGGGACACTGAGCATGTATATGATTGAACAATATTTTTACCTCAGTCCTAATATGACAGTGACCCAAGATGGCGTTGAAGAAACCTATGATTTCAAACAAAAACTGACAGAAATGATTACACAAGAAATGTTTGATGAAATGTTTGAAGGTGTCTTTAGCGAACTTCAAGAAAACCCATTTGTTGATGTTGAAGACTTAGAAGAAGAAATCGATCAAGAGCAACTTGATGAATTACTTGATGCGATTCCTAATCTAAAAGTTTATCAAAATGGTACCATGACAACGATTATTTTTGAAGTGACCAAACAAGATATTATTGATAGTACCCTTGATTTCATCATTGCGCTTTCAGAAATGGTTGGTGAAGAATTACCACCTCAAGAACAACTTGATGACATGGTTCAAGAATTCCACGAACAAATTAATTCAGTTGTAGAAGAATTGGCATTTAGATATTCCATTACAATTCAAGGAACAGAATTAAGACAAATTGCCATTGAAGTGAATGCACTCATTGACGATGAAGACATGTTTTTAGACATTGATATGAAATTATTCATTGATTTCGGATTAGAGTTACCAGCAAGACCTAATGATTTAGATGAATATGTGCCTGTTGATGAATTCGATATGCTTGGCGTATAACTAAAAAATTAATGAAGGGGCTGTAACGAAATGAAGATTTAATTTTCTTCATGGACTTAGCAGTCCTTTTTTCTTTATCTAAACCCTTTTTTGTGGATAAAGTACTGAAATAAGGTGTTTTTGGGCATGTTTAAAAGGGATTCCTAGTGAATCCGTAGTTTCCCAGTGGATAATTATTGTACGATTCGGCACTTTCTATTGTGAAGTTTCGCCAAATTATAACCAATCGCGATGAGCATGAACTCAAATTTCACATTTTGAATACCTCGACGTTTAAATCTTCTAAATCTCATTTGATCCTTAATGATGCCAAACGCACCTTCAACTTGTATTGAACGCTCTACTCTAAGTTCTATACCAAGTTCTGATTGAAGGTTGTCTCTTGCTTCTTTTTGAAGTGCCCAGAGTTCTTCGTTGATCTCTACCCTACGCTTTGTACTAGGCACTTCAAATACATCATTCCCCTTCTTGTTCTTCCATAAGAAGGTCAGTTTTTCTTTGTTTTCATCGTAGAAGTTGCCATCTTCAT